>PLCB01000014.1:35108-50410 GCA_003134695.1 Candidatus Zemynaea palustris
GCGAAGCGCAAGCGATTGCAGGGAAATTAGGGATCACGTTCCGGTACACGATCGAAAAACGCATCGCCGGCGCCGAGGGCGTCGGCGAGCATAAGACCTCGATGCTGCAGGACGTCGAAGCGGGGCGCGGCCTCGAGATCGAGGCGCTCGTCGGGGCGGTCGTCGAGTTCGGGCGGCTCACCGAGACCCCGACGCCGTGCATCGACGCGGTCTATGCCTGCGTGAAATTGCTGGACAAGGTGATGGCCGACGGCGGCGTCGCCTTCCCTCCGGTCCCGAAGACGGCGGCGACCGCCGGGCGGACCCTCTCACCGACGAGCGCGTAGGGGACGCCGTCGGGCGGGGATGGTATTAGGGGGAACGATGACCGCCTCAGTTGGGCCATGCCGCTAGTCTGCCTCGGGCTCTCGCACCACACCGCCCCCGTCGACGTCCGCGAACGGCATGCGTTTCCGGCGTCTCGGATGGCCGAGGCGCTGATCGCTCTGCGCGACTACGAAGCGGTTCGCGAAGCGGTCATGCTGTCGACCTGCGGCCGGCTCGAGATCTACGCCGAACTCGAGGAGTACGAAGCGGGCAGCGAACAGATCAAGGCGTTCCTGCGCAATTTCCGGCACGGGAACGTCGACGTCGACATGTCGTCGTACATGTACACGCTGCTCGGCGCCGAGGCGATCGAGCACCTCTTCCGCGTCGCCACCGGGCTCGATTCGATGCTGATCGGCGAGCCGGAGATTCTCGGTCAAGTCAAGGACGCGTACGTTCAAGCGCAACGCGCGCGCTCGCTCGGAAAGACGCTGCATGCGCTGTTCCGCGAAGCGCTCGCCGCCGGCAAAGCGGCACGCACGCAGACGCGCATCACCGGACAGTCGACCAGCGTCGCGACCGCGGCGATCGAACTCGCGAAGCGCCAATTCGGAACACTCGTGGAAAAGACGATCCTGATCGTCGGCGCCGGCAAGATGGGCTCGCTCGCAGCGAAACGCTTGCGCAGTGAGGGCTGCAGCCGTTTGCTCATCGCCAACCGTTCGCAGGACAAGGCGCGGCGGATCGTCGACGATCTCAAAGCCGGCGAAGCCGTCGAGTTTCCCGGTCTCGTCGATGCACTCGGAGAAGCCGACATCGTCGTCACCTCCACCGGCGCCACGCACTTCATTCTCGGCTGCGAAAATGTCGGAAAAGCGATGGCTGCCCGCTCCGAGCGGCCGCTCTTCGTCGTCGATATCGCGGTACCACGCGACGTCGATCCCGACGTCGCCAAGATCCCCAACGTGACGCTCGTCGACATCGACGCGCTCAAAGGGGTCGTCGAGATCACGCTCGAGCAACGACGCGAAGAGATTCCGCTGGTCGAAGAGATCATCGCCGAGCACACGAAACGGTACGGCGACTGGTATCAGTCGCGCGTCGCCGTCCCGGTCGTCGCCTCGCTGGTCCAGAAAGCCGAGGCGATCCGCGAAGGCGAAATCGAGCGGCTGTACGCGCGCTGCCCGGATCTCACCGAACGCGAGCGAATGCTCATCACCGGCGCGTCGCTGACGATCATTTCGAAATTGCTGCACAGCGTCGTCACGAGATTGCGCCAGCAGGCGACCAGCAATCGCGTCGAGGCTTTGACGCTGGCTCGAACGCTCGAAGAACTCTTCGATCTGCGGATTCGCGCTGAAGAATTGACCGGGCACTCCGCGCCGCTCAACGAATGAGCCCGCGCGGGCGAGGAAAAGTCTTTTTGGTCGGTGCGGGCCCGGGCGATCCGGGCCTGTTGACGCTCAAGGCGGCGCGCGCCATCGCGTCCTGCGACGTGCTCGTATACGACTACCTCGCGGCGACGCCGATTGTCGCGCTCGCGCCGCCCGATTGCGAGAAGATCTACGTCGGCAAAAAAGCCGGCGCGCACACATTGTCGCAGGAGGAGATCACGGCGTTGCTCGTCCGGCTCGGCAGCGAGGACCGGCGCGTCGTGCGCCTCAAGGGCGGAGACGTCTTCGTCTTCGCACGCGGCGGCGAAGAAGCGCAAGCACTTGCCGACGCAGGCATTGCATTCGAGATCATTCCTGGGATTTCGTCGGCGCTGGCCGCGCCGGCGTATGCCGGAATCCCACTCACGCATCGCGCCCACAACACCGCGTTCACGGTCGCGACGGGCCACGAGGACCCGTCGAAGGACGGCTCGTCGCTTGACTTCGCGAAGCTGGCGAACCCCGCGCAGACTCTTGTGCTCTTGATGGCGATGGGAAACTTGAAAGGGATCGTCGAGCAATTGCGTGCCAACGGATTGGCGGACGAGATGCCGGTCGCGATCATCCGCGAAGGGACAAAGCCGCAGCAGGAAACGCTGGTTGCGACGCTTGCGACGATCGTCGCCGAAGTCGAACGAACCGGTTTCTCGGCCCCCGCGATCGTCGTGATCGGCGAGGTCGTCCGCGAACGCGAACGGATCCGCTGGTTCGACACCCATCCGCTCTTCGGCAAGAAGGTGCTGATCACGCGGCCGCGCGCCGAGGCCGACGCGCTCGCCGCGAAGCTTTGGGAACTCGGCGCCGAGCCGCTGGTCGCGCCGACGATTGCGATCGAGTCGCCCGACGACACCGAACGCGCCGACATCGCCGTGCGCGAAGCGCGCGTCTATCATTGGATCGTCTTCACGAGCCAAAACGGTGTCGAAGCCTTCTTCGATCGGCTGAGCGCCGGCGGCTCCGACGCGCGCGCGCTCGGCGACGTGATGGTCGCGGCGATCGGTCCGAAGACTGCCGAGCGGCTGATGGCGTACGGCGTGCGCGCCGACTTCGTCCCGGCACGCTACGTCGGCGAGGAAGTCGCTGCCGGGTTGCTCGAGCGAACCGAGACGGGACAGCGCATTTTGATCTTCCGCGCTCAAGAAGCGCGCGATGTCTTACCCGAAGCGCTGCGCGCCGAAGACCGGCGCGTCGACGTCGTCGCGGCGTATAAGACGGTTGCGGTGCACGATCCGGCGATCGCCGAACGCGCCCGCGACGCGGACATCTGGACGTTCACGAGCCCAAGCACCGTGCGCGGTCTGATCGAGAACCTGCCAAACGCCGCCGACCTCGCGCGCAAGAAAACCGTCGCCTGCATCGGCCCGATCACCGCCGAAGCCGCGCGCGCCGAGGGCCTCCCCGTGCACGTCGTCGCCGACGACTACACCGTCGACGGCTTGCTGGAAGCGTTAGAGGCAACCGGCAGCACCGCCGGATGAGCGACGCCCCCTCATGCGCCTGACGCTTGCGCCGCTTGGAAGTTACGACATCGGTGCGATGCTGGCGGCGATCGCCGCGTTTGCGTCGTATCGGCTCGGTGCACTCGACGCTTCGGGCGCCTTCGTCGCATTTCTCATCGGGACGTTGACGTTCGGTGCCCTGCAGGCAACCGGCGTGACGATCCTGCTCGGGTTCTTCGTCAGTTCGGTCGCGCTCTCGCGCCTCGGCAAGGAAACGAAACGCGAACGCTTGACCGACATCGGAAAAACCGGCGCGCGCGACGCCGCCCAGGTGGTCGCGAACGGCGGAGTCGCGACGCTTTGCGCACTCGGCCTCGCGCTCGGCTGGGGCCTGCGCTACGAAGTCGCTTTCGCCGGAGCGTTCGCGGCGGCGATCGCCGACACGTGGG
This sequence comes from Candidatus Zemynaea palustris, assembly GCA_003134695.1. Classification (GTDB taxonomy): domain Bacteria; phylum Vulcanimicrobiota; class Vulcanimicrobiia; order Vulcanimicrobiales; family Vulcanimicrobiaceae; genus Zemelea; species Zemelea palustris. The sequence goes on from PLCB01000014.1 coordinate 38,736, forward strand.
GAACCGAGATCGGAACCTTGTTCGGCGGTGCGCCACGCTCGATCCTGACGTTTCGCCCGGTCGGGGTTGGAATCTCCGGCGGCGTCACGCTCATCGGCACGCTGGCCGAACTCGCCGGCGCACTCTTCCTCGCGGCGATCGGGTACGCGTTCGGCGTCCACGCGTTCCTGGCGATCCTCGCCGGCGGAATCGGCGGCGCGCTCCTCGATTCGATTCTCGGCGCGTCGCTGCAAGCGTTACGCTGGTGTCCGCAATGCACGCGGCCCTGCGAGCGCAATCCACATTCGTGCGGCGCGACGACGACGCTGTTGCGCGGCATCGGCTGGCTCGACAACGACGGCGTCAATTTCGCAGCGACGCTCGCCGGCGCCGCAATCGCGTTTGCCCTCGCGCGTTAGCGCGTCGAGGCGGGCGCTCTTCCGTACTTCTTGTCGAGATACGGAATGATGTCGTCGTCGTCGTCCAGGACGACGTCGCCGTCGACCAGCACCGGAATGCTGGTCTGACCCGAAGCCGCCTTGACTTCGTCGCGCTCGGCGTGTGAACGCGGGACGTTGACGTTCTTGTAGTCGAGCAGAAGGTCGGTCAACTTGGCGCGGACGCGCGCACAGTACGGACACCATTCGGCCTGGTAGAGTACGATGTCGGAGGGGCGGCCCATCAGCTCGGCCGCACTGTCCGGATACGGGAATTCACGCTCCCTAAAGCGCTGTGAGCGGGACGAAGGTTGCAGCCAGAGGGCCGTCCCCAGGGAGCGCCTAACGTTGAGAGCCCAATCGGCGCGGGAGTAACGGTCCCATGTCCCAGTCGCGTTCGGAGAAATTTTCCATCAGACATGCGCTCGGTCTGTCGACCGTGCTGCACGCTTTGATTGCGCCGCTGTTCGTCGTTTCGAGCGTCGCCTTCGTGGGCGCGGGCCAGTCCGCCGAACCGCTCGGCTTTCGGAGCGGAGACATGGCGGCGATCACGACCATGACGATCGAGCATCGGGCCCAGCATGCCGTCCGCACCGAAACCCCCCGTCCGGCCCACGCCGAACGGACTGCTCCCAAGCGCGTCCGGCCGGTCGTTCGCCGCGCGACCTCGGTGGACACGCCCGCGCAAGGATCGGCGCGCGCGGCGTCGCCGCGCGAACGCGTTTGGCAGGCCGAGGGGAGCGCCGTGCTGAGCGTGGTACGCAATCCGATCGCCACGGAGCCGGTCGAAGCTGCGACGCTCGCACCGAAGAGTGAGACGCCGCCTGCGGAACCCGGTGCCGCACCCGCACCGGCGAGTCAGCCGACCGCGGCGGCGGTGGCGCTGACATCGTCGGTTCAAGCCGCTTCCGGTCGCGGCTACGATTCGCCCAACGGCGGCTGGGGACAATACTTCGAACGTCCGCTCGTCGCCGACGAGGCTGCGCTCAACGATCTCCGTTCGAAGTATCGTTTCTCCGCGACGATCACGGTGAGCGTCGACGAAGCCGGACACGCCACAAAGATTATTTTTCCCAATTCGGTTCCGGCCGAAGCGCGCTCCGAAATCGAGAAGCGCCTGACGGCACTGCACTACGTCCCTGCCGAGTGCAACGGCTTACGCTGTCCCGCATCCCTCTCGATCGTTATCTAGCCAACCGCTAGGGACGCCAGAGGCCGTCGACGCCGAGCATTTCGCCGGGCGGGAGCCGGCAAAGATTTGTCGCGCAAATTGGGTAGAGAGAGTACTAGATGCGCCCGCCCAACGCATCTGTCTGAATTAAATAAGAAAGGACGCCCTTGTAATCATGCGATTCCTCCTCTTTCTGAGCTGCGCAACCTTACTGCTCGTCGCGAGCCCCGTGACCGCGCAGCCTCAACCTGGCCATGGCAACCAACACCCTCCGAGTGGCGGGGGACACCCACCGCAAGGGGGCGCTCAGCCCGGGCATCCGGGCGCGGGCACGGTGCGGGCCCCGGTCCATTACCAGCATCCCTCGGCGCCCCAGCAAACGCAAGTCCGTTACAACCCGGTTCCTCTGCACCAAGCGCCCGATCAATTCCATCCGGCGACTCGTTCGGTGCGGGTATATCAGCCGCAGGTCACACGCAATGTAACCATTCGGAATACGCAAGTCATACGCGACATTACCAACTATCACATCAACCGATATCACACGACGATCAACGTCGCCTTCGCCGCGCATCGGGGTTCCGATCACGGCTACTGGAACAACGGCTGGTACCACGGCTATTGGCACGACTACTGGGCCAACCAGAACTGGGTGTCCTGGGGTGGCCATTACGGTTTCTGGCTAGCGCTCGACGGCCTCAACGTGTTCGTGTACGAATACTCGCCGGGCGATTGTTGGTATTGGAACGGCTATGAGTGGGTGCCGTGGTACAACCCGCCTTACACGCCATACTACTGTCCGTACTAGGCCGCAACGCTTCCTTAGCGACGCAGCGGTGAACCGCCGCCACATGGCGGCGGTTCATCGGGCGGGCTCCTTAAAGAATCGTCTTCCCGAGCGCCGAGAGGATCAACTCGACGGCTAGTTCGGCGGTCTTGTTGCGCTGATCGAAGATCGGATTTATCTCCGTCACTTCCATCGATCCGAGTTTACCCGTGTCGGCGACCATCTCCATCGCCAGATGCGCTTCGCGGTAGCTGAGCCCACCGCGAACGGGCGTCCCGACGCCCGGAGCTTCCGTCGGGTCGATCCCGTCCATGTCGAACGAGACGTGAAGAGATCCGTCGGCGGCCGCGATCGCTAGCGCCTCTTCCATCACGCGCTCCATCCCGATCCGGTCGACGTCGCTCATCGAAAACGCGCGGACGCCGAGTTCGCGGATGCGCGTTCGCTCGCCGGAATCGACGTCGCGCAAGCCGATGAGCACCGTTCGCTCCGGAACGATCGAACGCTCCTCGAGCGCGATCGAGACCGGCATCCCATGAACGTTCCCCGAGGGCGACGTCAGCGGCGTGTTGATGTCGCCGTGCGCGTCGACCCAAATCAGGCCGGACTCGCGGCCGCGCGCGCGGCGGACGCCGGCGAGCGTGCCGATCGCGATCGAATGATCGCCGCCGAGGACGAGCGGAAAGCCGCCTTGGCGCACGACGTCTTCAACCAGCCGTCCCAACTCGGCGCATACCGCTAAAATGATCGGCAGATACTTCGCGTTCTTCGCCGACTCCGCGACGTGCGATTCGGCGACTGGGACTGGAATGTTTCCGTGATCGATATAGCGCGCGATCCCGAGTGCTTCGAGATTCTCGCGCAGACGAGCGTAGCGAATCGCCGACGGTCCCATGTCGACGCCGCGGCGGTCGGCGCCTAGGTCCATCGGAACGCCGATGACGTCGACACGTTCGGGGATGCGCCGCTTATCCTCGGGCACTGGTTGCCTCCGCAGCGTTCGCCGCGTAGTTCGGTTTTGCATGGAGAATCAGAACGCGGAGAATCGCAGCGATCGGGACGGCGATGAACATTCCGCCGATCCCTCCCAACTCGGCGCCGATCAGGATGGCGATGATCACCAAGAGCGGCGTCAACCCGACGCTCTCACCCACGATCCGCGGCGAGACGAAATGGCCTTCAATTTGAAAGATGAGGACGAAGAGTACTGCGACGACCAGCGCGTGTACCCATCCATCGCTGAAATAGGCGATCGTCGTCGCCGGGATGAAGGCGACGATGGCGCCGACGTACGGGATGATGTCGAGAATGCCGGCCGCGACGCCGATCAAGACGGCGTACTTCACGTGCGTGACCAGCAACATGACGGTGATCGCGGTTCCGATCACCGCGCCCACCAAAAGCTGCCCGCGCATGAAGCCGCCGAGGACGGTGTCGAGATCCTTGAGGATCGCCAGCGCTTTCGGGCGGCCGCCCGGCGGGATGAACTCGACCAGCGACTCCTTCAGATCTGGGACCTCGACCATCAAATAGATGGAGATCACCGGAATCACCACGATCGTGGCGAGGATGCCCACGGCCGAGAGGACGAGGCCGAGCGCTTGCGAGGCCGCCTGGCCCGCATAGTTTTGGCCGAGCGTCCCGAGCTCGGACGGAATGGTCGCGAGATAATCGCGCATCCCTTGCGGGAGTCGCACCAAGAGCGGATTGTTTGGATCGTTGATCTGTGCGGACGCGTCGTGAATGATACGCGGATATTGCTTGACGAGCGCCTGAACCTCGCCGGCAATCACGGGCGCGACGAAGGCGATGCCGAAACCCACGATGAGGGCGATGCCGAGGTAGACGAGCAGAATCGACCAGATGAGCGGCAGCCGCCGATGCAGGCGGCGCACGATCGGATAGATGAGATAGGTAAAAAATACCGCGCCGACCAGGATGATCGCCACCGATCTGATCCGCGCGATGAAGTCGCCGATCGCCGAAAGGACGATTGCGGAGACGGCGATGAGCAAGATGATCTTGAGCGCGAAGGTTACGCGTCGCTCCACGAGCGAGATGCGGCGCACGGGTTTCGCGTTCTGTTTCATCGCCCCGCTCGGTTTCATGGCCCCGCTCGATTTCACCCGAAGTTCCGCCGGACCCGCCGAAGCCTCCGAGGCCGGGGCGGAGCGGAGAGGCTTCGCCCGCTCGGGCTCGTACTTCGCTGGCCATGACCACGCGCGGCTGCTACGGACCTGCGGCCTTTGCAATCCTCGTCGCCTTCGGGCTGACCGGCTGTGGCGGTGGGGGCGTCTCCAAAAGTAAAGCGACGATTCGTCTCGCGATGGTGACAGACGTCGGCGGGCTTGGCGACAAGTCGTTCAACGACTCGGCGTATGCCGGGCTCAAGCGTGCCAAGACCGAACTCGGCGCTGACATCCAAGTTCTCGAATCGAAATCAGCCGCCGACTATCAACCCAATCTGAGCGCGCTCGCCGACGAAAACTTCGACGAGATCTTCGCGATCGGTTTCTTGATGAACAAAGACCTCGCGCAGGTCGCGAGCAACCATCCCAAGGGTCATTTCGCGATCATCGACGCGGTCGTCGATCAGCCGAACATTACCTCGGTGACGTTCCGCGAGCAGGACGGTTCGTTCTTGGCGGGAGCGCTCGCGGCGCGCGTCAGCAAGACCAAGACGATCGCGTTCCTCGGCGGATTGGACATCCCGCTCTTGCGCAAGTTTGAAGCCGGTTTCTCCGCGGGCGCGCACGAAGTCGACCCGAACGTCAAAGTGCTCGTCAAGTACGTCGGCTCGTTCGAAGACGTTGCTTCGGGCAAGGAGTTGGCGCAGGTTCTGTTCAGCCAGGGCGCCGACATCATCTACGCCGCCGCCGGAAAATCCGGGATCGGCGCAATCGACGAAATTCGCAGCCGGCCGAGCGTCTATCTTATCGGCGTCGACGGCGACCAAGACGGCCTCGCGCCCGGCAAGATCCTGACGAGCGTCCTCAAGCGCGTTGACGTCGCTGTCTTCACCGTCGCGAAGGATATCCTCGACAAGAAACCGCCGAAAGGCCATCTCGAGTTCGGCCTCAAGGACAACGGCGTCGGCTTGACCGACTTCCAATACACCAAGCAGATCATCGGCCCAAAAACGATCGCCGAGGTCCGAAAGCTCCGCGACGCGATCATCGCCGGAAAGATCACGCCCCCGCAAACGCGGGAGGAACTCGCGAATTTCAAGCCCGTCAAACTCTGAGCGAGCCGGAGGCGCGCCTGTCGCCTCTGGGCGCGGAGCGGCGCTCGAGTTGCGAGGTATCGACAAAGTGTACCCCGGCGGCGTCCACGCCGTCGCGGGAGTCGATCTCGACGTTTTTCCCGGCGAGATCCACGCGCTCTGCGGCGAGAACGGCGCCGGAAAGACGACCCTTGCATCGATCGCCGCCGGAAAACTCAAAGCGACCGGCGGGACCGTGGTCGCTCACGGCAACGTCGGTCTGGTGCACCAACACTTCGAATTGGTCGACCGGCTGCGCGTTTGGGAAAATGTGGTGCTCGGGCGCGAACCGCATCGCGGCGCGGAACTCGACCGCGCCGCTGCGCGCGCCGAGGTCGAGAAACTCTCGCGCGAATACGGCTTAGCGGTCGACCCCGACGCGGTCATCGAGAGCCTTCCGGTCGGAATCGCGCAGCGGGTCGAACTGCTGCGCGAGCTCGCGCGCGATCCGGCGGTTCTGATCTTGGACGAACCCACCGCGGTTCTCGCGCCGGCCGAGATCGACGCGCTGTTCGCAACGGTGCGCGCGCTCGCGGCACGCGGGACGGCCGTCCTGATTATCACGCACAAACTGCAGGAAGTCGTCGCGCACACCTCGCGCATCACGGTGATGCGCGCCGGCAAAGTCGTCGCGCGACTCGAGACCGCGCAAACCAACGTCGACGACATCGCGCGCGCGATGGTCGGCGGCGAGTTGCCGGAGCTGGCGGCGCGCCTCGAGACGGCGCCGAAGCCCGCGCTCGCCGTGCGCGGCGTGAGCGCCGGCGAAAGCTCGCTCGCCGTCCGCAACGCTTCGTTCGAGGTCCACGGCGGCGAGATCGTCGGTGTCGCCGGCGTCGAGGGGAACGGGCAATCGGCGTTGGCCGACGCAATCGCCGGCGTCATCCCTTATCTTGGTTCGATCGAACTCGACGGCGTGGCGCTTCCGGTGGGTGATCCGGCCCGCCGCATCGCACAGGGCATTCGCACGATTCCACAGGACCGGCGCCGCGAAGCGCTCGTCCTCTCGTGGTCGATCGTCGACAACGTCGCGCTCGGCGACCAGCGCCGTCCCTCGCTCCGCAAAGGCGTGACCGTCGATCGCGGCGCCGCCCGCGAGCTGGCGAAGCGCATCGTCGAGCGCTTCGACGTTCGGACACCTTCCGTCGACACGAGCGTCTCGGAGCTCTCCGGCGGTAACCAGCAGAAGGTCGTCGTCGGCCGCGCGCTCGCGCACGATCCAAAGTTTCTGTTGGTCTATCAGCCGACGCGCGGCATCGATGTCGGGGCGGCGGCGCTCGTCCAGTCGCGTTTGATCGAAGCCCGCAACGCGGGCGTCGCGGTGTTCCTGATCTCCTTCGAATTGGACGAAGTGCTCGCGCTCTCGGACCGCGTGATCGTGATGTATCGCGGCGCGGTCGTCGGAACGTTCGAGCGCGGCGCGCTCGATCGCGCGCGCATCGGCTCGTTGATGGCGGGGGCCGCATGATTCGCGGATTGGCGATCGGTTTGGCCCTCGCGCTTTTCGCGGCCGCAGCGATGCTGCTCGCCGGCGCGAATCCGTTGCTCGGGTTCTGGGCGCTGTTCCGCGGCGCACTCGGCGGCGTGCCCCAAATTTCGGAGACGCTCGTTCAGACGACCGCGCTCCTCTTTCCCTCGCTCGCGGTTGCCTTCGCCTTTCGCGCGGGGCTGTTCAACATCGGCGCCGAGGGACAACTCGTCATCGGCGGACTCGTCGCCGGTGTGATCGGCGCGCGCTTGGAAACGTCGGGGCTCATCGCCATTCCGCTCTTGCTGATCGCCGGTTCGGCCGGCGGGGCGGCTTGGGGTGCGATCGCCGGCGTCTTGCGCGCGCGTTTCGGCGGCAGCGAAGTCATCGCGACCTTGATGCTCAACATCGTCGCCGCTCTGCTTGCCAACTATTTAGTCGTCGGACCGCTGCACTCGCCCGGCGTGGCAGGCCCCGAGACGGCGGAACTGCCGCACTCGTCGTGGTTGCCGGCATTGTTGCCCGGCACGCGCCTGACCGTCGCGCTCTTGATCGCGCTCGCGCTCGCCTTCGTGTTGCGCTGGGTCTTTGCCCGAACGGTGTTCGGCTACGAGCTGCGCGCGGTCGGTGACGCACCCGAAGCGGCCCGCCGCGCCGGAATTAATCTGGCCAAAACCGCGTTTGTCACGATGGCGCTTTCGGGTGCGATGGCGGGACTCGGCGGCGCGACGATCGTGACGGGCGTGCTTCACCGCTTCAACGTCTCGCTCTCGCCGGGTTACGGCTTCATTGCGATCGCGGTCGCGCTCGTCGGCGATCTCGATCCGTTGCGGATCATCATCGCCTCGTTCGCTTTCGGCATCCTACAGAGCGGAGCGCTGTCGATGCAAGCGCTGGCGCACGTTCCCAAGGATGTCGTTTCCTTCGTCGAGGGATTGGCGATCGTCGCGCTCGCGGCGCGACGTTTCGTCGCGGGCCGCAAGCAGATGACGGCGCTGGCGCCAGAGTGAGCGGCATCCAAGATTTCGTCGTTCTCACGCTCGTCAAAGCGGCACCGCTCATCTATGCGGCGCTGGCGGGCGTCGTCTGCGAACGCGCGGGAATCTTGAACATCGCGCTCGAGGGACAACTCACGATCGGCGCATTCACCGCGGTCGCCGTTTCGTTTGCGACCGGAAATCCGGTGATCGGTTTGCTCGCCGGCGTCGTCGCGGGAGCGCTCGTCGGACTTCTCTTGGGCGTCGCGGCGACGCGCTTCGGCGTCGACCAAATCGTGGCCGGCACGGGGATCAATTTGCTTGCGCTCGGCGGAGCCGCGTTCGGGTTGACCGTCGTCTTCGGTCAGCCGGGCGCGTCGGCGGAAGTGAGCGCACTCGGTGTTCCCGGAGAACGCGGCCTGATCGTCGGCGCCTTCGTCGCTGCGCTGCTCTTGCATCTCGCACTCTATCGCACGCCTTGGGGCCTGCGCACGCGCGCGTCCGGCGAGAACCCGCGCGCCGTGCGCTCGGCCGGGATCGACCCGCGCAACGTGCGCTTGATCGCCACGATGCTGGGCGGGGCGCTGGCGGGATTGGGTGGCGTCTATCTTTCCCTCGGCGAACTCGATCTCTATTCAGACGGCATGACGGCTGGGCGCGGGTTCATCGCACTCGCAGCCGTGATCTTCGGCCGTTGGACGCCCTTCGGGGCGACCGGCGCCGCCCTCGGATTTGGCGCCCTCGCCGCGCTGCAATTCGTCTTGCAGCGCTCGGGCGTCCCGAGCGAATTGATGCAAGCCTTGCCGTACCTGGCCGCGCTCGCAGCGCTGACGGGTATCGCCGGGCGGGCGCGCGCACCGCAAGCCGACGGCGTCCCATATACCGAATGAGAGCGGTTGGTCGAAGGTCCGTGTAACGCTTGTCACAGATCACACTTCGGACGAAAGCTTTACGCGGGGACGAGAGGGCATGAACCCCGCCGCCGGCAAACGGAAGCGACAATCGTATGACGCTCGCCCGTCGTCAGTTTGCTTTTTTGTTTGCGGCCGTGTTCGTGCTGCTCATCCGGGCCACTGCATGCGCGTCCGCTCCCGGGCCGCTCGTCGACCTTCAGAATCAACTCGATCGGGCCGTCTTTCATGCGCCCGGCACGGTCGGAATCGCCGTCGAAGATCTTGCCACGGGGTACACGTCCGGCGTCAACGAGTCCGCGAGCCTCCCGGCCGCGTCGACGATCAAGATCCCGGTGATGGTCGAAGTATTCCGCCAGATGTCCGACGGGACGATCGAGCTCAACAGCAAGATGCATCTCTTGGCGCGAGATCGCGATTGGGGCTCGGGCGATCTCGCGGGCGGCCGCGTCGGCGAGACCAAGACCGTCGAGCAGTTGCTGTGGTTGATGATCAACGACAGCGACAACACCGCGACCAACATGCTCATTCGCCGCGTCGGCCGGCAACACGTGAACACGACGATGAACGAGCTAGGCCTGCGAACGACTTGGCTCGGCGACTACATCCGGTCTGAAGGAAACCAGATTCGATACGCGCTGCGCTCGAGCCCACGCGATATGGTCAAGCTGCTCGACCTGATGGCGCGCAACCACCTTGTCGACGAGTGGTCATCGCGCGAGATGCTGGCGATCTTGACGGGCCAGACGCATAACACGCTGTTGCCGCAACCTCTGCCGCGCGAGACGAAGATCGCGCACAAGACGGGTTCGCTGCACGACACGCTCAACGACGTCGGAATCGTCTATCTTTCCGACGAGCCGTATATCATCGCGGTGATGACGACGCGGCTTCAAAATCTTTCGGTCGGACGCCACTTCATCCGTAATGTCTCGAAGATGGCCTACGAAGACTTCGGACGCCTTGCGCGCTGGCGCGAAGAAGCGGGTCTGCCCGGCTTCAAACTGAGCGTGACCCCGCGCCGCGACGCGGCGCAGCCGCTCGCGCCCGATCTCGAGATGTGGAACGTCACGGGCCCGCTGCCCCAAGCGATCGACGGCGGCACGATGTTGTGGGAACCAGCGACACCTACCGCATCACCGGAAAAGTCGTAATTTCGTAGAGATCGAGGCGCCGAAGGGCGCAGTTTGCTAGGGCAAATAAGCCCTTCGGCAACGAAGATATCTGCGAAATTAGGCGGCGGTGACGCGGCGACCGGCGTAGGTCGGCGTGAGCCAGCTGCGGTACTTGGCTTCGCGTCCCAGCACGATACGCTCGTAGAGGTCGCGTAGCGCCCGCGTTACCGGTCCGAGCCGGCCGTCGCCGATCGGGCGATGGTCGACCGAGTTCACGAACACGATGCCTGCGGCTGTACCGGTGAAAAACAACTCGTCGGCGGCGTAGAGTTCGCTGCGGTCGAGCGCGCGTTCGACGCCCTCGATGCCCAGTTCGTCGTGCGCGAGCGTAAGCACCGCGCGCCGCGTGATCCCTTCCAGGACGTTCTGCGTCGGATCGGGCGTGAACAGCCGTCCACGCTTCACCAAGAACAGGTTGGCCGCCGAGCCCTCGGCGACGTGGCCGTCGCTCGACAGCATGACCGCCTCATCGAAGCCGTTCATCTGCGCCTCGCTCTTGGCGAGCGCCGCATTGATGTAGCCGCCGGTGATCTTCGCCCGCGCTGGCGCCATCGTGTCGTCGATTCGCCGCCACGACGAGACGCACGCTTTGAGGCCCGCCGTTGCGTCGTAGTAATGCTTGAACGGAATCGTCGCGATCGCGAACGCATCATCGACGCCCGCCAAGCGAACGCCGACGTCTTCCGCATTCTTGTAGACGAGCGGCCGGACGTAGACGTTCTCCTCGTAGCGATTGCGCGCGCAGAGTTCCACCGTGATTTCGACAAGTTCGTCGACGCTATGCGGGAGGTGCATCAGCAGAATCCGCGCCGAGGTGTGCAAGCGTTCGAAGTGCTCGCGCAGCAGGACGAGGTTTAGTTCGCGCTCGTCGGCGTTCCAATAACCTCGAATGCCTTCGAAGCAGCCCGTTCCGTAATTGAGACCGTGTGTCAATAAGCCGACACGGGCTTCATCATACTTGAGAAAGCGACCCTGAGCGTACACCGTGGACTCGTAGAGCGTCATGCCGGACCATTCGTGAGGCGAGCCCGGCAGGCATTTTTCGGACGGCGCGCAGGCTCGGCCGAATGGACAGCGCAAGAGCCTCGGCATGTTTCATGCGTTCAAACGTTCGCTGGTGTTCGCGGTCGCGTTACTCGTGCTGCTCGCGGGGCTGGCGACGGCTGCGGGCTGGAAGATGCTGCCGACGGAATGGTCGATCGCGCCGCCGCCCGACCTCGTGGTGGCAACCGGAACGCTGCCGGAGAGTGTGCGCTTGACGGCCGATGGCGCGCATCTCATCGTCGTCGAGGCCGGCGCGGCTCAGCCGGCGATCGAAATCCTCGACCCGGCGACGCTGGGGACCCTACGGCACGTCGATTCGAAAAATCTCTACGGCGAACCGCTGCCGGACGCTCAAGGAGCCGGTTTTTGGGTCGGAACCGGCTCCGACAGCACGCTGCTTCACGTCGACGCCCAAAGCGGCGCGACGGACCGTACGATCGCGCTCCCAAAGGGCTTTTGGCCGG
>PLCB01000014.1:50433-83066 GCA_003134695.1 Candidatus Zemynaea palustris
CGCGCGATCCGATCGCGGTCGGAGACCACCCGGAGAAGCTTCTGCTTTCGCGCGACGGCACGAAACTGTACGTGAGCGAAACCGACGACGACGCGATCGGCATCGTCGACCTCAAGTCGGCGAAGCGCATCGCCGACGTCAACGTCGGGCTCTACGACGGTAAACTCTATGGCGCGTCGCCGACGGCTCTCGTTCTCAGTCCCGACGGAAAGCGGCTGTACGTCGCGTGCTCCGCCGCCAACGCGGTCGTCGCGCTCGATCTCGCCGCCGACGGTGCAAGCGCTCGCGTCGCCGGTGCGATCCCAACCGGCTGGTATCCGACGGCAGCGGCACTCGATCCGACGGGGCGCGCGCTCTTGGTCTCCAACGCGAAGGGCGAAGGCAGCCCGCCGAATCCAGGCTTCGACCCGTATGCTAACAGCGACCCGCGCTACGTTTCGACGATTACGGTCGGTTCCGTTCGGCGCATCCCGCTGCCGGACGACGCGACGCTGGCGCGCGGCATGCATGACGTCCGGGCGCATGGCGGACCGTTTCTCGGGAAGTCGATCGCCGACGAGCGAGCGCGCATCGACGGACCGCCGAGCGACGAACCGGGGAGGCAGATCCTCACCAAAGGCGGACCGATCAAACACGTCATCTACATCATCAAGGAAAACCGCACGTACGACCAAGTGCTCGGCGACGAGAAAGCCGGCGACGGCGATCCATCGATAACGATGTTCGGCGCGCAGGTCTCGCCCAACGAGCACGCGCTCGCCGAGCGCTTCGGCCTCTTCGATAACGTCTTCGCCGACGCGTTCGTCAGTCCCGACGGTCATAATTGGTCGACGGCGGCCTTCGCCAACGACTACGTCGAGAGGCTCGTCCCGGCGAACACCGGCCACCGTCGCTCTCCGTACGACTTCGAAGATCCGGTGTCAGCGGCCCATCCCCATTCGGGTTACATCTGGGACAACGCGTTACAGCACCACGTCAGCATCCGCAATTACGGTGAGTTCGTTTACGAATCGCCCTCGGCAACGTTCACGAGCCATTGGCGGGAGACGAGCCTCCTGGGGATCACCGATGACAAGTACCCGGGATACGATACCAACGTCAGCGATTTCGTTCGCGAAACGGAGTGGGCGCGCGAGTTCGCGCAGTACGTCAAGAACGACAATCTCCCGACGTTCGAGATCATCCGCCTGCCGAACGACCATACGGCGTACACTTCAAAAGGGAAGTTGACTCCGGCGGCGATGGTCGCTCAAAACGATCTCGCCTTCGGAAGGATCGTCGACGCGGTCTCGCATTCGCAGTTCTGGAAAAGCACCGCGATCCTGGCGATCGAGGACGACGCTCAGAATGGCCCCGATCACGTCAGCGCGCAGCGCACGACGTTCTATCTGGCCTCGCCGTACGCGAGCGGCGGCCTGCAGCACGGGCACTATTCAAGCGCCGGCGTGTTGCGGACGATCGAGTTGATCCTCGGCTTGCCGCCGATGACGGCCTACGACGCGTCGGCTCGGCCGATGTACGCCGCGTTCGGAGCCAAGCCCGACGTTCGGCCCTTTGCGGTGCTGCCGGCTAGGGTCGATCTCGAAGCGCGCAATGGCGCGACGTCGTACCGCGCGCGCGACAGTGCAAAGCTCGATCTGCGCGACGCCGACGAGGTACCCGCCGCGCTCGGCAACGACATCCTCTGGCACGCGGTCAAGGGTGCGACGGCGACGCCGCCGCCCTATGGCGCGTTCGCGCGCTAGAGTCCGAGCGCGAGCGAGTCGGCGCGCGGATCGGATCCGCCCGCGAGCGAACCGCGTTTGCGGTCGACAAAGATCGCGTGGCAATGGCCGAGCATATTCGAGTACGCCTCGGTCGTCTGCACGACGTGGCCGCGCTCGCGCAAGCCGGCCACGAGTTGGGGCGGCGTCCGCGACTCGACGGTGACCGCGTCGGCGAACGCCGCCTCGGAATCGCGTCCGTAGACGAAGCGCGGCGCGTCGATCGCGCGTTGCACCGACATTCCGCGTTCGTACAGGTTGTGAATCACCTGCACGTGCGTCTGCGGCTGACCGTCGCCACCCATCGTCGCGTACACGAACTCAGGCTGCCCGTCGCGCAGCAGCATGCCCGGCGACAGCGTATGCAAGGGCCGCTTCTTTCCGCCGAGCTCGTTGGGATGGCCCGGCTCGAGCCGAAAATAGGAGCCACGGTTTTGCAAGAAGATCCCCGTTCCGGTCGCGATGATTCCCGAGCCGAAGTTCTGGTACAGGCTCTCGATCAACGAAACCGCCCGCCCGTCCTCGTCAACGGCGACGATCGCGATCGTACCGCCGCGATCGGCGAGCGAATGACGCTGGCGCGCGCGCAGCGGGTCGATGCTCGCGCGCATCGCGGCGAGCGACTCGGGCCTGAAGTAATCGTCGACCGAACCCATCGTCGCCGGTTCGCCGAAGCGTTCGTCGCGCACGTCGAGAGCCAACTTGATGGCCTCGATCGCAAGGTGCGTCCAATCGAGATCGTCGGCGGCTCCGTCGCCGGCCAGCGCGCCGAGCACCATCAGTGCCACCGAAGCCGCCGAATTTGGCGGGTGCGCGTAGATTTCGGCGCCGTGCCAAGCGATCTTGATCGGTTCCGTCCGTTCGGTGTCATGGGCCGCTAAATCGTCGAGGGTCATCGGGTTCCCCCCACGGCGCAGCGTCGCAACGATCGCATCGGCGACGGGGCCCGTATATAACGCCGAGGCACCGCGCCGGCGGATGGCATGAAGCGTCTCTGCAAGCGGAACGTTTTGCAGGATGTTGCCCGCTTGGGGAACGCCTCGTTGCAAAAACAATGCGTCGGCATCGCGATCTTGACGCAACATCGCCTCGTTGATCGCGAAGTAGTTTGCGACCACGTCGGTCGCGACGAAGCCGTCGCGAGCGTAGGTTTCCGCCGGGGCCAGGAGTTCTTCGAGTGCGCGGGTCCCGTGCGCGCGCGCGACGTCTTCCCACGAGCGCACCGCGCCGGGGACGGTCACGCTGAGCGCGCCGCGCTGCGGCATCACGCTCATGCCTTGCTCGCGCAACTGCGCCGCCGTCAGCGCCGCCGCCGCGCGCCCGCTCCCGTTATAGCAGACGACTTCGCGCGTCTTTGGTTCGTAGATGACCCAAAACGCGTCGCCGCCGATCCCGCAACTCGCGGGATAGACGACCGTCAACACGGCGTTGGCGGCGATGGCTGCATCGACCGCGTTGCCGCCATGGCGCAGCACGTCGACGCCGGCCGCAGTCGCCAGTGCATGCGGCGACGCCACCATCGCTCGCGCCGAGCGCGCCACGGCGCGCGTCAAACCTTCAGGCAGACTCATCGGAAGTCATATTACGGCGTGCACCGTTTGCTCCTTGTGCTCGGAACGCACATAAGCAACGAGCGACAAAGTTGCGGCGAAAAAGAGCCGCAGCTAGCGTGACTGTGGATCGAGAGCGTCGCGCAGCCCGTCGCCGAACAGATTCACGCCGAGCACGGTAAAGAAGATCGCGAGACCGGGGAAGAGACCCAGCCACCACGCCGTATCCAAGAATTGCCGGCCGTCGGCGAGCATCGCGCCCCAGGAGGGGATGTCGGCCGGAACGCCGAGCGCGAGAAACGATAGCGCGCTTTCCAGAATGATGGCGCGCGCGATCCCGAAGGTCGTGAGCACCGTGATCGACGAGCTGATGTTCGGCAGCACGTGGCGGAGCAAGATCCGCGTCACCGACGAACCGGTCGCAACCGCGGCCTGCACGAAGTCGCGCTCACGCAACGAGAGCGCTTCGGCGCGCACGACGCGCACGTATTGCACCCAGCCCGTAATGCCGATCGTCAGGATCACGGTGAGCAAGCTCGGACCGACGACGCCGACGACGGCGATCGCCAACAACACCGCCGGAAAAGCGAACTGGATGTCGGCGATCCGCGCGATGACGTCGTCGACGATCCCGCCGAAGTAGCCGGCGACGACGCCGAGACCGATGCCGATGCAGCCGCCGATTGCGACCGCGCAGAGGCCGACGATTCCGGCGATGCGCGCGCCCCAGACGATGCGCGAAAAAATGTCTCGGCCAAGATCGTCGGTCCCCAGCAGATACGTCGCCGATCCTCCCGCTAGCCAAGAGGGTGGCTTAAACGCGAGCGCGAGATTTTGCATGCTTGGATCGTGCGGCGCGATCCACGGCGCCAAGAGGGCGAGAACGGCCACGGCGCAGACGATCGCGGCGCCGACAATCGTCGGCGCTCCGGAGAACAAGACTGCCGCAAACGGCTTCCTGCGGAGCGGCTCCTCGAGCGATAGTCCCGCGAGCGCGACGGTCGCCATCACTCGTACCTGATCCGCGGATCGAGCGCCGCGTAGAAGACGTCGGTCAAGAGATTTATCGCCACAAACGCCAGCGCCGCGAGAATGACCACCACTTCGACGATCGGGTAATCGCGATCGACGATCGCTTGCACCGCCAAGCGCGCGATGCCAGGCCAGGCGTAGATCGTCTCCGTGATGATCGCTTGCGAAAATAGCGTCACGAGTTCGGTTGCGATCACGGTGACGATCGGCAGCCAGGCATTGCGCAGCGCGTGATGCCAGAGCAGGCGCAGCGGTTGAACGCCCTTGGCCCGCGCGGTTCGCAAAAAATCGGCCTTGAGGACGTCGAGCATCGACGCGCGCGTCAAGCGCATGAGTTGGGCCATCGTGAACAAACCGAGCGTTACCGTCGGCAACACGAGGTGCTTGATCCCGCCGATCCCGCTGACGGGAAACCACCCGAGTTGGACGCCGAACAGGAGGATCAGCATGATCCCCATCCAGTAGACCGGCGCGCTCTGCCCGATCAGCGCGAAGATCCGAGCCGCCAAGTCGAGCAGCGAGTTCCGGCGGACGGCAGCGAGGACGCCGATCGGGACGGCGACCACGACCGAAAGGGCGAGCGCCGAAAAAGCGAGTTCGACGGACGCCGGGACGCGCTCGAGGGCAAGCCCGAGCGCCGGCTCGCCGTGGCGCAGCGAGTTTCCGAAATCGCCATGCAGCGCCGCCCACGCAAAACTGCCGAACTGGACCCAGAGCGGGCGGTCGAAACCCTGATTGTGGCGGAATTCAGCGATCTGCTGCGTCGTCGCTTCCGGCGGCATCATCACCGCCGCCGGATCGCCGGTTAAGTGCAGGATCAAGAAGACCGCAACCGCGACGCCGACGACCACCCATACAGCGCCGATCGCCCGCCGGACTAAGAATGCAGTCACGTCTTCATCTGCGAGCTATTTCGTTCGAGGGCGAGGAAACGAGGGCCGACTACTTCAGCTTCATTTCGTCGCAGAAAATATCTTCGTCTCCGCGCGCTTCCCATGCGAGGCGCTTCGTCGTCGCGTAGAGATCTTCGTACTGGAACATGAACAGCCACGGCGCTTCGTCGTGGATGATCTCGAGCGACTTATCGTAGACCGCTTGCCGTTTCTTGGGATCGGTCTCGTAGCGCGCATCGACGATCAACTTGTCGAGTGCCGGGTTCGCATAGGTCGAAAGCCGAGCGTCGCTGGTAAAGAGGCTCGTCAGCGTGTTGTCGGCGTCGTAGCTGTTGTTGCCCCAGGCGAGTTCGTAGACCGGCGTCAGCCCGCGCGAGCTCGTGAAGTTGACGTACGTCGTCCACTCTTGGATTTTCGTAGTGAAATGACCGCCGGTTTGACTCAACTGGCCGGCGATCGCCTCCGCGATCTCCTTGTCCTTGTTGTAACGACCGATCGGCGCGTTGATCAGCATGTCGATCCCCTTGCCGTCGGGATAGCCCGCCTTCGCGAGCAGCTCTTTCGCCTTCGCGAGATCGTGATGGTAAAACGGAATCTTCGGATCGTAGCCGACGAAGTTGGGTGGCAGCGGCGTGTTGACCGCATAGGCTCGACCGCCCAAAACGGTTTGGATGATCGCCGGAACGTCGATCGCGTAGTTGAGCGCCTGGCGCACCAACTTGTTTTGTTGCGGCCCTGGCTTGAGCGTGTTGAACGCGAAGAACAAGACGCGAATACTGCGCGCGCTCGTGAGTCGCGTGTTGCGGCCCCCTGCGAGCTGGAGCTGATACTGTGCCGGGACGTTGGTGATCAGATCGGTCTCGCCCGTCCGCAGCGCCGCGACGCGCGCGGCCGCCTCCGGAATCGGTTTCCAGATCACGCTATCGACCGAGGGGCGGCCGTGCCAGTAGTTGGCATTGGCCTCCGTCACCAACTGCTCGTCTTTGCGCCACGATTTGAAGATGTACGGGCCGCTGCCCATCGGATGCTCGGCCTGATAACCGCTCGAGTGGCCGACGTCGTCGCCGTGTTCCTTCCAGTACTTGGAATCGACGATGAAGACTTGCCAAGGATAGCCGGCGATCATCGCGGTCGGCTTCGCGGTGATGTAACGCACCGTATAGGAGTCCGGCGTCTCGATTCGCTCGACCGTCGCGACGCGCGGTCCTTGTTCGGAGCCTTCGGCCGGATCTTTGATCTTCTCAACCGAGAACTTGACGTCGGCGCTGGTCAGCGGATCGCCGTTCCAAAACTTGACATCGTGACGAAGCTTGAACTCCCAGACCGTCGGCGTGACGCGTTTCCACGATGTCGCAACCCACGGGAACAACTTTCCTTCGCGATCTTGCCGCACGAGCGTATCGAAGATATTGTAGTGCACGTTGGTCGTCGGAGTGATCGTGCGCTTGAGCGGATCCATCGTCACCGGATCGACGCCTTGCGAGATCGTAACCGTCGAATCGGCGGCGCCGGCCGGCGCGAGCGCGGCGGAACCACCGAGCGACAACGCGAGCAGCGCGGCAAACGATAGTAAGGCGCGGCGACCGTACGGCATGAGTGACCTCCGGACATGCTGGAAATCGGGAAGGCTCAGAAGGTTTGGCAGGCGCGGGCCCTCGCCTTTTTTATTCGCTGAGTCCGGGCGACATAGCGCGTCGCCCGAACTCAGCGTTCGGTGGGTTGAGGGTCGGCCGGATTCCGGCACTGGCCTTAGCCGTTGAGCTTCATCTCGTCGCAGTAGATGAGTTCGTCGCCTCGGGCTTGCCAGACCAAGCGCTTCGAGGTCGCGTACAGGTCCTCGTATTGGAACAGGAAGAGCCAGGGGGCTTCGTCGTGGACGAGCGAGAGCGCTTTGGAGTAGATGGCCTGCCGCTTCTTCGGATCGAGCTCGAAACGCGCGTCGTTGAGCAGCTTGTCGAGTTGCGGGTTCGAGTAGGTCGAGAGCCGCTCGCCGGTGCGAAAGAGCGGAACGAGCGTATTGTCGGCGTCGTAGCTCGAACTGCCCCAGCCCAGCTCGTACATCGGCGTCAAGGCGCGTTGACTGGTCATGTTCACGTAGGTCGTCCACTCTTGGATCCTCGTCGTGACGTGTGCGCCCGTCTGACTCAACTGTCCGGCGATTGCTTCGGCGACCTCTTTATCTTTGTTGTAGCGGCCGATCGGGGCGTTGAGCACCATCTCGAGCCCCTTGCCGTCGGGATAGCCGGCCTGCGCCAA
Source organism: Candidatus Zemynaea palustris (assembly GCA_003134695.1). Taxonomy (GTDB): domain Bacteria; phylum Vulcanimicrobiota; class Vulcanimicrobiia; order Vulcanimicrobiales; family Vulcanimicrobiaceae; genus Zemelea; species Zemelea palustris. The sequence goes on from PLCB01000014.1 coordinate 57,928, forward strand.
GAGGGCCTTCGCTTTGGCGAGATCGTGATGGTAGAACGGGACGTTCGGATCGAATCCGAAGAAATTCGGCGGGAGCGGCGTCGGATCGGGATACCCGCGTCCTCCGAGCACGGTCCCGACAATCGCTGGAACGTCGATCGCGTAATTGAAGGCTTGGCGCACGAGCTTGTTTTGTTGCGGGCCGGGCTTGAGCGTGTTGAACGCGATGAAGAGGACGCGGACGCTGCGCGCGCTCTCGAGCCGCGTCTTGCTACCGGCCGCGAGTTGCAGCTGATATTGTGCCGGGACGTTGGTGATGAGATCGGTTTCCCCCGTGCGAACCGCGGCGACGCGCGCCGCCGCTTCGGGGATGGGTTTGAAGATGACGTGCTCGACTGCAGGCCGCCCGTGCCACCAGTTCGGGTTGGCATCGAGTGAGACTTGCTCGTCCTTCCGCCACGACTTGAAGATGTATGCGCCGCTGCCCATCGGGTGCTCGGCTTGATAACCGCTCGAATGGCCGATGTCGTCGCCGTGCTCTTTCCAGTACTTGGCGTCGACGATCCGGACGTACCACGGATTGGCCGGAATCAACGCGGCCGGTTTCGCCGTGACATACCGCACCGTGTACGGGTCGGGCGCGTCGACATGGTCGACCGTGCTGACGAACGGAGTCTGTTCCGAGGCCTCGGCCGAGTCCATGATCTTCTCGATCGAGAATTTGACGTCGGCGCTCGTCAGCGGATCGCCGTTCCAAAACTTGGCGTCGTGATGGAGTTTGAATTCCCAGACAGTCGGCGCGATGCGTTTCCACGACGTTGCCAGCCACGGGATCAGCTTGCCGTCGTGGTCGCGGCGCAAGAGCGTGTCGAAGAGGTTATTGACGACATTGTCCGTCGGCGTGATCGTCCGCTTGAGCGGATCCATCGTCACCGGATCGACGCCCTGCGAGATGGTGAGCGTCGCATCCGCCGCGCGGGCGGGCGCGAGGGCAGATGACCCGCCGAGCCTCGCCACGAGACACGCGACCGCCAGAACGAAGGTGAGACGCCGCTTCGGCATGGGCAACCTCCCGCTAGGGCACGCCGGTGAGTTCCGGTTCGACATGTTCGGCCGGATGGAACAGCACCTGCGCGATTATCGTCGGGACGATTGCGGTTAAGATGACGACGGTGACGAGCGCGGTGTACTGCCAGCGATCGATGTAGTGGTGCGTCAGGCCGTAGAGGCTCGAAATCGTCCCGAACGTCAAGCCGGTCGCCATCATCAAGGTCAGGTAGCTTGCGTTCTTCGGCGGATGGCCCAGGGCCCGGGCCGCGGGCCAGACTGCGGCAATTTTTGCTGCGACCTTCACTACGAAGAGGGCAGCGATCAGCGCGAGGCCGCTCCAGGCGGCGGCGAACGAGACGAGCGTCCCGGCCTTGATGAAATAGAACGGCGTGAAAAATCCCATCGTCATCGAACGAATGCGCCGCGAGATCTCCGGCCGGCTCAGCAGCAGTCCCGCGCACGCGAGTCCCAGGAAGTACGCCGGCAGGACGCCCTCGCTGTGCGCGGCAGTTGCGGTCGCAGCAAGCACCAGAATCACAAGGAAGAGCGCGCGCAGTCCCGGCTCGCTCACGCGTTTCGAGGTCGCGTCGAGAACAGCGGCAAGGAGCTTCGGAACGAAAGCGAGTGAGGCCGCGATCGCGATGACCATTAGGACGAGCCACCAGTTATAGGTCGCGAACAAAAGGCCGAGCGCCACCACGGTGCCGAGGTCGGTCAGGAAGCACGCGGCCAGAATCAACTGGCCAAAATTACTGCCGGCGAGGCGCGATTCGACCATGACCGCGTAAACGACCGCGACCGAGGTCGTCGACATCGCGACGCCCGCAATCTTCGCGGCGTCGAGCGACCAATGCATGGCGTACAACGCGAACACGAACGCGCAAGCAAACGGCGCGAAGAACGAGAGGAAGCCAATGATCGCCGCCGGCCGCAATTGCGCGCGCAAGACGGTGGGATCGATTTCGGCGCCGGCCAGAAACGTCAGCATCAAGCTTCCGAAACCCGCCAGAAAATCGATCCACGTATTCGACTGCAGCCCGATCAGGTTACCGGCGACGACGCCGAGCAAGATCTCGACCAGTGCCGCGGCGAGACTCAGACGCGCCGCGATGAACGCGCCGGCTGCGGCTAACAGCAGCCAGAGCGCTGCGATAGCCCATGGATTCTCCGATCCAAATGTCACGATGAAACTCCTCGAAAGCGTTGCGAAGAGGAGTCATCGGTCCGCGATCGGACTGTTCCGCAGTGCGAGGCGGACTCCACCGCCCATCGTCGCCGTTCGGCGCGACGCTGGGTATTGCTAGAGAACCGCTGCGGCGACCTTCTCGCCCTTGCTCGGCTTCACCGCACAGAACTTGAATTCGGGGATCTTGCCAAACGGATCGATCGCGTCGTTGGTCAACAGGTTGGCTGCCGCCTCATTGTAGACGAACGGCATGAAGAACGTCCCGCGCTGCACGCCGCGATCGGCGCGCGCGTACGCTGAGATTTTGCCGCGACGCGACTCGAGCGTGATGACGCCGCCCGCTTCGATGCCGAGCGCCGCGAGGTCATCGGGATGCGCGCTCACGACCGCTTCGGGTTCGAGCGCGTCGAGGACGCTCGCGCGCCGCGTCATCGCGCCGGTGTGCCAGTGCTCTAGTTGACGCCCGGTCGTGAAGATGTACGGATATTCGTTGTCGGGCATCTCGTCGGCGTGCGTGTATTTCGCCGGCGCGAATAAGCCGCGGCCGCCGGGCCGCGGGAAATCTTCGATGAACACGATCGGCTTGCCCGGATCGCCTTCGTGCTCGAGGGGATACGTCGCCGACGATTCGCGCTCGAGCCGCTCCCAGGTGATCCCGCCCATGCTCGGCGTCGCAAGCCGCACCTCTTCGAAGATGTCGGCCGGCCCGCGGTATTTCCAAGTGAGCCCCATGCGACGCGCGATCTCTTGGATGATCCACCAATCCTGACGCGCGTCGAACGGCGGGTCGAGCGCCTGGCGTCCGAGTTGGACGCGACGATCGGTGTTGGTGTACGTCCCGGTCTTCTCCGGAAACGCCGTCGCCGGCAAGAGCACGTCGGCGTACGACGCGGTCTCGGTGAAAAAGATCTCTTGCACGACGAGGTGTTCGAGTTTTGCCAGCGCTTCGCGCGCGTGCGTCACGTTGGGATCGGACATCGCGGGATTCTCGCCCATGATGTACATTCCGCTGATGATCCCGTCGTGGGCGGCGTTGGTGATCTCCGTAACCGTGAGCCCCGCCTTGGGGTCGAGCTTCGTATTCCAGAACGCTTCAAACTTCGCGCGCACTTCGGGATTGTCGACGCGCCGGTAATCCGGATAGAGCATCGGGACCAAGCCGACGTCTGAAGCGCCCTGCACGTTGTTCTGGCCCCGCAGCGGGTGGAGCCCCGTGCCGGGGCGGCCAATCTGTCCGGTCATGAGCGCGAGCGAAATCAGACAGCGCGCGTTGTCGGTGCCGTGGATGTGCTGCGATATTCCCATCCCCCAGAAGATCATCGCCGCCTTCGCCTTCGCGTAGAGCCGCGCGACCGCACGTATCGTCTCCGCCGAAACACCGGTGATTGGGGCGACGCGCTCCGGCGTATATTCGGCGACCGAGGCTTTGAGCGCTTCGAAATTCTCGGTCCGCTCGCGGATGAACGCTTCGTCGGTCAAACCCTCGGAGACGATGACGTTCATCAAGCCGTTGAGCAGCGCGACGTCGGTGTCGCCGTTGAATTGCAGATAATACGTCGCGTGACGCGAGAGATCCGAACGTTTTGGATCTATTACAATCAGCTTCATCCCCGCCTTCGCGGCATTCTTCATGAACGTCGCGGCAACCGGATGGTTCCCCGTCGGGTTCGCGCCGATCACGATCGCGACGTCGGCCAGCGCGACGTCGGCGACCTGATTGGAAACCGCGCCGGAGCCGATGTCTTCGAGCAACGCCGCAACCGACGAGGCATGGCACAGACGCGTACAGTGATCGACGTTATTGGTTCGGAAACCGGTGCGCACGAGTTTCTGGAACAGGTACGCTTCCTCGTTACTGCCCTTCGCCGAACCGAAACCGGCCAGCGCCTGCGGACCGCGAGCGTCGCGGATTTTGCGCAGCCCGTCTGCGGCGAACTCGAGCGCTTCCTCCCAGGACACTTCGCGGAAGGCGTCCCACATCGCGGCGTGATCGATCAACTCGGTCGTCTTGGCGACGCCGGCCTTGCGAATCATCGGCGTAAGGAGTCGATTCGGACTGTGAACGTAGTCGTAGCCGAAGCGGCCCTTGACGCAGAGCCGGCTGCGATTCGACGGGCCGTTCCGACCCTCGACGTGCAGAATCTTGTTGTCCTTGACGTGGTACGTCAGCAGGCAACCGACACCGCAATAGGGGCAGGCCGAATCGACCTTCTTGTCCGGCGTCATCAAGCCGACGCCGTTGGAGGGCATGAGGGCGCCGGTCGGACAGGCTTGGACGCATTCGCCGCACGCGACGCACGAACTGACGCCCATCGGATCGTCGAGATCGAAGACGATCTTCGCGTGCTCGCCGCGACCGCCCCAACCGATGACGTCATTGACTTGTTCCTCGCGGCAGGCGCGAACGCAGCGCCCGCATTGGATGCACGCGTCGAGATTGACCGCCATCGCCGGATGCGAAAGATCAGGCGCCCACTGCTTGCGCTGCGGGAAGCGAGCTTTCGCGACGCCGAGCCATGCCGCCCAGCGATCCAACTCCGACTCGCTCCGGTACGGCGACTTTCCCTGACCGGGCATGTCGGCGAGCAGTAACTCGGTAACCAGCGCCTGAGATTTTTTTGCGCGCTCGCTCGCGCTCGAAACCTTCATCCCCTCGCTCGGACGGCGGCAACACGACGGCGCCAAAATGCGCTCGCCTTCGATCTCGACCATGCAGACCCGGCAGTTGCCGTCGGGCCGGTAACCTTCTTTATAGCAGAGGCGCGGAATCGTCACGCCGTTGCGGTCGGCGGCTTGCAGGATCGTCTCGGTTCCGCGCGTCTCGATCTTGCGACCGTTCAACTCGAACGTCACGCGAACTCCTGGGGAAAGTATTTCATCGCGCAGAGGTACGGATTCGGCGCGGCTTGTCCGAGACCGCAGATCGACGCGTCGACCATCACCTTCGAGAGGTCCTCGAGCAGCGGCCCGTCCCAATTTCCCGACTCCATTAACGCGACGGCCTTCGCGGTGCCGACGCGGCACGGCGTGCACTGGCCGCACGACTCGTCGCGGAAGAAGCGCAGCATGTTAAGCGCCGCGTCCTTCGCGCTGTCTTTGTTCGAAAGCACGATGATCGCCGCCGAGCCGATGAAGCACCCGTACTTGTTGAGCGTGTCGAAGTCCAGCGGAATATCGCCCATCGACGCCGGCAGGATTCCTCCGGACGCGCCGCCGGGGAAGTAGCCGTAGAACTCATGGCCCGGCAGCATCCCGCCGGCGAACTCGTCGATCAACTCGCGCACCGTGATCCCCGCCGGTGCGAGATGGACGCCCGGTTTTTGCACGCGGCCGCTCACCGAGAACGAGCGTAATCCTTTGCGTTCGTTGCGTCCTTGTGATGCGAACCACTCGGCGCCCCGCTCCAAAATCTCGCGCACCCAATAAAGCGTCTCCATGTTGTGCTCGAGCGTCGGCCGCCCGAAGACGCCGACCTGCGCGACGTACGGCGGGCGCAAGCGCGGCAGCCCGCGTTTCCCTTCGATCGATTCGATCATCGCCGACTCCTCGCCACAGATGTAGGCGCCGGCGCCGCGCCGCAAGTGAATCGGCACCAGCGGCACCGGCGGATTCGCCTGCAACGCCGCAAGTTCGGCGACGAGCATGTTGCGGATGTGCGCGTATTCGTCTCGCAAATACATGAAGATCTCGTCGATGCCGACGGCCCACGCCGCGATCAACATTCCTTCGAGGAAGCGATGCGGATCGCGCTCGAGATACCAGCGATCCTTGAACGTCCCCGGCTCGCCTTCGTCGATGTTGACGGCCATGATGCGTGGCGCAGGCTCGCCGCGCACGATGCGCCACTTGCGCCCCGCCGGAAAACCGGCGCCGCCCAGACCACGCAAGCCGGAGTTTTCCATCGTCGCGAGCGCGTCCTCGACGGGGCGCTGGCCCGCGACGCATGCTTTGAGCGTCGCGTAGCCACCGCCGGCGACGTATTGCTCGAATCCGATGGAGTCGGGGAGCGCATGGGTCAACGCTTTTCCGTCGAGCGCCGCGTCGACGTCAGCGACCGTCGCGTTGCCGAGCGCATTCTGTCCGACGAGGACCGCCGGCGCAACCTCGCAACGGCCGATGCACGGGGCACTCACCACACGCACCTTGTCGCCGTAGCCGCCGCTTTGGAGCAGCCTGAGAAGCTGTCGCGCGCCGTTCAACTCGCAGGGCAGCCCGTCGCAGACGCGTACCGTAATCGCGGGCGGACGCGCCTCGTCTTCTTTGACGACGTCGAAATGATGGTAGAAGGTCGCGACCTCGAAGACTTCGGCCGGCGCGAGCCGCATCTCTTCGGCGAGCGCGACCGCGTGGGCCGCCGAGATGTACCCGTAGCGATCCTGGATCTTGTGCAGGTGCTCGATGAGCAGGTCGCGCCGGCGCGGCTCGGCGCCGAGCAGCACGCGCACGTCTTCGAGCGCGACCGGATCGACCGGGCGCCCGCGGCCTTCACGACGCTTCTTCTTTTTTCTCGCGCCGTCGCCGGTCGACGACGGGCGCGCCGCCGTCCCGAGCGGGACCCCATTGATGATGTCGATCGTGTCCAACCCCACTAGTTTTGCGCGCCCGGCGGGCCGCGCCTCTTCGCGGCGACGAAGGCGCGCACGCCCTCGAGCGATCTCGCATTGAGGACGTCGGCGGCTTCGATCCAGGCGCGGCGCGCCTGCCCGACCGCATAGCTTACGTGCTCGAGTTGGCCGGCCGCGTGCGCGTCGCTATCGAGGCTGAAGGTGCAGCCGAGTTGTTTTGCGCGCCGTGCCAGGCTGCCTAGCAGATCCAAGTGCGACGGATGGCCGTCGATCTCGAGCGCCGTCCCGGTTCTCGCCGCTGCCGAGAAAACCGCGTCGAAATCGAATTCGTACCCATGAAAACTCTCGCTGCGCCCAGTCGGGTGGCCGATCACGTTGACGTACGGATTCTCGCAAGCGCGAATCAGTCGCGCGGTCATTTCGTCGCGTGACTGACGGGTCGCCGAATGTACGCTCGCGACGACAACATCCAACTCAGCTAACACGCTCTCGTCAAAATCGAGGGATCCGTCGGGCCTGATGTCGACTTCGCTCGAGCACAACGTCTTGATGCCCTGTCGTCCGCTGAGCGCGCGAATCTCGGCGTGTTGTTCGCGCAGCCGCACAGGCGTGAGCCCAAAGCTCCCCCGACCTTGCGAATGATCGCTGATCGCATGGTACTCGTAACCACGCGCCGCCGCCGCCGCGATCATCGCTTCGAGCGTATCCACGCCGTCGCTCGCTGTCGTGTGCATGTGGAAATCTCCGCGCAGCTCGGACAGCGCGACCGGGACGGGCAACGTCCCGTTGGCCGCAGCTTCGATCTCGCCGACGCCTAGCCGCATCTCGGGCGGGATGTACGAGAGATCGAGCGCGGCATAGACTTCTTCTTCGGTGCGGCACGTCGCGTTCTCGCCGGTGGCGAGGTTCAATATTCCGTTTTCGCTGACGCGTAAATCTCGGCGCACCGCTAGCTCGCGCAATTGAATGTTGTGTTCCCGGCTGCCGGTGAAGTGCTGCAAGAGATTGCCGTAGACGTCCTCCGGAAGAACGCGCAGATCGATCTGCAAGCCGCCGGCGACCCAAATCGATGCTTTCGTCGAACCTTCGGCCAGAACGGCTTCGGCTCGTTCGGACGCGACGAAATGCGCGATCACGCGATCCGCTTGGTGCGACGTGCACACGATGTCGATGTCGCCGACGCTCGGTTCTTGACGGCGCAAGCTTCCCGCGTACGTCACGCTTTGGGCGGGCGAGCCGCCCTGAATGTACGCGATGATCTCGCGCGCGAGCGGCAAAGCGCGGCCAAGCGGCGTGCGCCGCTGCCTCCCTTTGTACGCCAGAATGCCGCGCTTGACGTTCTCGAGCGATTTCGGTCCGAGCCGAGCGACGCCGACGAGGCTACCGGCTTCGACGGCTGCTTCGAGGTCGGCTAGCGACGCGATCCCTTGCTGGTGGAACAGCGCTTGCGCCGTCTTCATTCCGATGCCCGAGACGCCGAGTACCTCGAACAGCGTCGGCGGGTACTTTTGCGACAGTTCTTCGAGATATGCACTCGTCCCGGTGTCGACGATCTCTTGGATGCGACCGGCGATGGTCTTGCCGATCCCCGGAAGTTTGGTGAGCTCGTCGCTGGCCAAGAGTTGCGCGACCGGCGGTGCGTTTTCGAGCGTCTCGGCGGCCCGTTCGTACGCCATGAACTTGTAGAACGGCTCGCCCGCAAACTCCATCAGCGTGCGGATTTCTTTGAGTTTCCTGGCGATTTCGGCGTTGGTCATCGGGCGTTCGTCATGAGAAGATAAAGGACGACGGTTCGGCCCGTTCGTACGAACATCCCATGCTGCTGCGCGTCTCCGACGCCCGATTCGTTCGCGGCGGGTGCGAGCTCGTCGCGCCGTTTTCGATCGGTCTTGCGGCCGGCGAACGCGGCACGGTCCTGCAACCCAACGAGCTCGCCGCCAAGATCGCGGCGCGGATCGCGGCGGCNNCAACCCGCACAGGCGAAGCGGCTCGTCGGCTTCGTTGCGGCCTGCGGCTTTGCGGGAGGTACGCGCAGCCTTGAACGCGAGGTGCGGTTTCGCGCCGACGTTTGGGATCTTGACGCGCAAACGATGCGGCGAAACGCGGAAACGATCTATGCGGCGCTCGAACGCGTCGTGCCGCTCGACTACGCACACGCGGTCGCACTCGCGCTCGCTCCCGACGTAGCCGTCGTCGTCTTGGAGTTGCCCCCTGCCGGCGTGGAGGACGCACTCGCGCGGCTGAGGCCCAATGCGGCGCTCATGTCGACGTCGCGATGAACGGAACGCGCGCGACGCTCGCAATCGCTCGCCGAGACTTGCGGCCGTCGTCGGTGCTCGGCATCGCGGCGCGCGTTCTGCTCGGCGCGCTGTCGGCGTCGTTCGACATGGAGACCGTCGCGCCGATCATCGTTTACGCGTACTGCGTCATCGCAGCGACGAGCGCCGGGCTCGAGTTACGGGTCCGCGATCTGACCTATTTTACCGCTCCGCTTTACGGCCGGCAGCTCGCACGTGCCCACGCGCTCACGGCGATTTGCGTCGCGCTCGCCGCGCCGCTGACGATCGTGACGATCGCCACGATCCGGCACGCGACCTGGCCCTGGCCGCATGCCGTCGCGACACTGGCCGGCTCGATCGTCGCCGCGCTGGTGGCGCTCTCCGGGACGTTGCGCCGGGGCGGCGCGGCTATGACCTACGCCCTCCTCGCCGTCGCCGCCGGCGCTTTGATCATGACGCTGGCGCAGGCCGGCGTCCCGGTCTACGCTTGGCTCGCGTTCGCGGCACTGCTCGGCTTTCTTGCGCTTCGCGCCTTCGGCGAGACGCTCGCTCGCTACGACCCGCTCGAGTGAAACCGTGAAAGGCCGCAGGCGCGCCGGAGCGGAACGAGACGCGCATGCAACAAGGGGTTGAAGGAAAACGGATCGCCGCGCTCATCGGCGACGGCTTCGAAGAAGCCGAACTGAGCGAGCCGCGGCGCGCGCTGGAAGAGGCCGGTGCGATCGTGACGATCGTCGGCGTCGACGACAAAGCGCGCCAGCGGATCCGCTCGAAGAAGGGTCTCGACGATGGGCAGCCGGCCAAGGCCGAAGAAGTCGTCGCCGATTGCACCGCCGAGGATTTCGACGCATTGCTGATTCCAGGCGGAGCGTCACCCGATCGCATCCGCGCCAATCGCGAAGTGCAGCGTTTCGTCAGAGAATTCGACGTCGCGAAGAAACCCGTTTTTGCGCTCGGTCACGGCGCGCACGTGCTCATCTCGGCGCAGGTTGCCCGCGGGCGCACGATGACGGGGTCGGCTTCCATCGCCGACGACATCCGCAACGCCGGCGGCCTCTACCGCGATCAACCGACGGTGCAAGACAGCCATTGGATCACGGCGCGCGGCGCCGGCGACATGATGCTTTTCAACCGCGCGATGCTCGAGAAGCTATCTTCTGCGGCGCTGAGTCAACCGGTCTAGCGAGACTCCTTAAAGGGAGCCGCCGCTTCGACATGGCCGAGCCGACGCCGCCGCCGCGCGCAACCGAAGCGCGTAAATCGCGCCATCTCGACATCTGTCTCGAAGACGACGTCGCCTCGCAGCTCGACGCCGGGTTCGGCCGCGTGCGGTTACGGCACGAAGCGCTGCCGGAATGTGCGCTCGAGGACGTCGAGGGCGCGACAACCTTTCTCGGACGCCGGCTCTCCGCGCCGCTCGTGATCTCGTCGATGACCGGCGGGACGGAACGGGCGCGCGACATCAACCGCAATCTCGCGGCTGCGGCCGAACGTTTCGGCGTTGCGCTCGCCCTCGGCAGCCAAAAAGCCGCGATCGAAAACCCTGCGCTGCTCGCGACGTATCTCGTGCGCGACGTCGCGCCGACCCTGATGCTGTTCGCCAATCTCGGCGCCGTCTCGTTGAACTACGGCGTCTCCGTCGACGACGCGCGGCGCGCGATCGACGCGATCGGCGCGAACGGACTCTACCTTCACCTCAACCCGTTGCAGGAGGCGCTGCAGCCGAACGGCGACACGGACTTCCGCGCTTTGCTTCCTAAGATCGCGGCACTGTGTCGCTCGATCGACGTTCCGGTGATTGCCAAGAGCGTCGGCTCGGGGATCGCGGTACGGACAGCCGCGCGCCTGCTCGAAGCCGGTGTCAGCGCGATCGACGTCGCCGGCGCCGGTGGAACGTCGTGGGCGCGCGTCGAGGGTCGCCGCTCCGGCGATCCACGGCACGAAGCGCTCGCCGAAACCTTCGCGGGTTGGGGCTATCCGACGGCCGAGGCAACGCGCGCGCTGCGCGCGGCATTTCCGTCGATTCCGCTCGTGGCGAGCGGCGGCGTGCGTACCGGCGTCGACGTCGCCAAGGCGCTCGCGCTCGGTGCGGACATCGCCGGCATCGGCCTTCCGTTACTCGAGCCGGCGACGCGCTCGAGCGAAGCCGTCGCCGAAGCGCTGGGCCAGATCGTCGCCGGCTTGCGCATCGCGATGTTCGCGAGCGGCTGCCGTGGTACGAGTGACCTACCGGCTGCACTCTACCGCGGTTCGGACGCGATCGAAACGACCGAACCGTCGACCTGAACCTCGAACGTATCGACGCACGAGTATTCGCCGAGCGTCATGTGCCCCGTTCGCAGATCGAAGCACCAGGCATGCCACGGACAGGTGACGACGGTCCCTTCCAGCCAGCCTTCGCCGAGCGGCCCGCCTTGATGTGGGCAGGTATTTTCGATCGCGTAGAGCGTCCCGGCGACGTTGAACAGCGCGACTTCTCGATCGCCGACGAAGACCGTTTTCCGGCTCCCGGGCGGCATCTCGTCGCTCGTCGCGACCGGTATGAAGGGCATGGCAGCCTGTGCGCTTCGCCACGGCGAAGGCACACCTTCCCCGCCGCCGAGGAACAACGATGCTGACGAACTATCGCAACTGGCTCGAATCCGAACTCAAGCTCTTGGGCAACGCGAGCCATCACGCGTACTCGTTCGGCCAAGCCAACATGGCCAAACGCGCCATCGAACGCCTGGATCAAGAACTCTCCAATAAGATCGTCCTCGCAATCGAACGCAGCGAGGCGGCAGCCACGCTTGCGACGCTCGACGCGTTGGCGGCCGCCGGCGACCTGGACGCGTCACTTGCGGCTCTGCGCAAACGCCTCGCCGACGCCCTCGCCGGTGTCGCCTAGCAGAGCCGGCCGAAGCGCGGAGGATCGCCGGTTAAGAGGACGTGACGGAATTCCTCGGCGATGCGCGTGCGAATACTGCGAATCGAGTCTCCCGACCAGAAGGCCGAGTGCGCCGTGACGACCACGTTCTCGAAGTCGAGGAGTTTCTTGTTGGTCGGGTGCGCGTTCGGATCTTCGGGATTGAAGACGTCGGCGCCGTAGCCGCCGAGTCGCCCGCTTTCGAGCGCTTCGAACACGGCCTCCGGTTCGACGATCCCGCCGCGCGCCGTGTTGATCAAGAGCGCGCCGGCCTTGATCGCAGGCAATGTTTTTCGGTCGATCAGATGTCGCGTCGAATCATCGAGCGGCGTATGAATGCTCACGACATCGCTCGTCGCCAATAACTCCTCGAGCGTCGCACGCCGCTCGACGCCCAGCCCCGCCATCGCATCGGTCGAGACGAACGGGTCGTAGGCCTGAACCTTCCCGTAAAAGACCGCCGCCTTGCGCGCGACCGCCCGGCCGATGCGTCCGAGTCCGACGATCCCGAACGTGTGCCGGCCCAAGCGGCGCGGCTCGCCGCCGCTCTCCGTACGCCAGCTCTTCCCTTTGACGTGCGCGTTCTGTTTGACGATGCGGCGCTCGAGCGCCAACGTGAGCGCGAGCGCGTGATCGCTCACCTCGGGCGTACAATAGTCGGGGACGTTGAACGCGAAAATGCCGCGCCGCTTGAGCTCGGGAAGGTCGAGGTTGTCGAAGCCGACCCCCTGACGGCAGACGACGCGCAGGGTCGGACCGATCGCATCCAGCAGCGAGGCGCCGACCTGCGTTCGCAGCACCATCAATCCGTTCGCGTCGCGAACGCGTTCGTGTAAACGCGGTCCGTCGACCAGAAAAGTTCCGTTTTCGAAGATGCCGAAGTCGAGTTTGACGTCGTCGCGATAGATGCCGCACTCGATGTCCGCCAGCCCGGAATCGAACGTACCGCTGGTGTTCACGGCCCAGCGTGGATCGGTGTAAACGACGCGCAATGTCTGGCTAGGCCCGAATTCCGACGACGCGGCGTGCCGCGAAGTCGTACGTGCCGAAATCAGGCGCGAGCGGACGCGCGTTCGGCATCGCGAGCCACAATCGCAGCATGTGGCGCATCCGTTCGGATTCGGGATAGTCGACGTACTCGGTGCGATCGTGTAACGTCACGTAACTATTGAGCAACTGCAGATCGCCCGGCTCGAGATCCATCGACAGCGCGTGTTCTTCGCAGATTGCATAAAACGTATCGAGCGCTTCGGACTGCGCCGCGTTGAGCGGCCGCCCGACACGCTCCTGTCCCGAGCGAATGTACGTGCGGTTGGCGCCGCAACTCAACTTTCCGCCGTAATAACTGAACACCGGCCGGTAATAGACCGGCGGCTCGCCGGGGTCTTCCTCGCCGCGCATGTCGATCGCGAACGGTGCGTAGAGCATGCCGAGATGCCACGGACAGCGCGCCAGCATCTCATTGTAGACCCGAATCGAACTCACGACCCGGCTGAGCCCGCCCGATCTCGCTTTCTTCATGCACAAGAGTCCGACGACGTCGCAGCGATCGACGTGCAAACTCTGCGCGGCGCGCGTCTGGTAGCCGCGCGCGCGCGGATCGCTCAGTTCGAGTCCCTCATAGCGCACGTGGCCGACGAGATCGCCGCGCGCGTTCTGCGGAATCGCGCGTCCCAGATACGTGCCAAGTCCCCAGAGCGCGCGCGCCGCGTCGTCTTCGCTCCAGCGCTCGACCGGAAAACCGCGAATCCAGAAGAGACCGCGGCCGCCTTCGAGTCGGGCGGCGACTTCGGTGAGTTTCGAACCGAGCGCCCGTAGCGGAAAATCATCGCGCGTCACGAGCTCTACTACGGGCCGCCGCGCGCGCGATGCCGAGATCGCGGCTTCGAGTTCGAGCAGATCCGCGTCGCCCAGCTGGTAGACCCACGAGTCGTCCGGCTTGAGTTCCCCGCCACTCCAGGCGACCGAGCCCGCAACCGGCTCCGTCAAGATTGCGCCCATCGGAAAGGCGTTCGCAACCGTCGAAACAATTCTCTTCCGTCCACCCGTCTTTTCACGAGAGGGATCGCCCATGTCGCTTCGTCGCTCGCTGCCCGCCGTTCTCGCCGCGGTCGCGCTCGCACTCGTCGCCCCACCCGAACGCGCCCCGGCCGCACCCGAGGCGCCGCCGAGCGTGACGATCGCGTACCAACCCGGCATCGGCTACAGCACGTTGATCGTCGTGCGGCAGTTGGGGGCGCTGGAGAAGCGCTTCCCCGGAACTAAATTCGACTGGAAAGTCCTGACCAACGGCGACGCTATTCGCGACGGCATCATCGCCGGCCAGATTCAAATCGGCGCCGGCGGAAACGGTCCGTTTCTCATCGGCTGGGATCGCGGCGTCGGCTATAAGCTGATCGCGCCGATGAACGTCATGAACTTGTGGATGGTGGCGCGCGCCGACGAGCCGAACATCAAGACGCTCAAGGACATCCCGCCGAACGCGAAGATCGGAATGCCGTCGCCGGACGCCGTCCAGGCGATCTCGCTACGCAAAGCGGCGCAAGAGATGTTCGGCGATCCTCACAAATTCGACAACAACATCGTCGCCATTCAACATCCGCTCGGCGTTCAAGCGATGGCGGCGAAGCAACTCGAATTGCACATGAGCTCCCCGCCCTTCCAACAGCAGGAAGTCGAAGCGGGCGGGCACGTCGTCTTTCGCAGTTTCTTGGCGTTTGGCCGAAGCACGTTCAACAGCGTCTATACGACCGACAACTTTGCCAAACAGTATCCGGTTTTCGTCAGTTATCTGTACGGTCAGCTGCGCGACGCGACGAACATGCTCAAGAATAACCCCGACCAGGCGGCAGACTTACTCTCGAAAGACAGCGACGGCAAGACGCCGGCTGCAAGATTCCGAGGCTGGATCACCAGCCGCGACGTGTCGTGGGATATGACGCCGCACGCCTTCTTGGTAACGGCCGCTTTCATGAAGGAGATCGGCATGCTCAACAAGGTTCCGGCCAACATTCGCGAGATCGAGTTGCCGCTGCTCAAAGGAGCCGGAGACTAGAGGTTTCGAGCCGATCGATAATCGCGAACGGTTGGTCGTCGCCGAAGACGTCGCCGTCGACTATCTCAATCCGGCGCATCACGGCCGAACAACCGCGATCGAGGATGCCTCGTTCGACGTGCGCCGCGGCGAGACGTTTGTCATCATCGGCCCGTCGGGTTGCGGAAAGACGACGCTGCTCAAGACGATCGCCGGCTTCATGCGACCGACGCGTGGAAAATTGCTCGTCGAAGGGCACCCCGCGCGCGAACCCGGTCCCGACCGGGCAGTCGTCTTTCAAGATTTCGATCAACTCTTCGCTTGGCGTACCGTACGCGACAACGTTGTCTATGCGTTGCGTGTGGCGCGCAACACGCCTGTGCGGGCGGCGCGCGAAAAAGCCGACGCGATGCTTGCCCTCGTCGATATCACGCGAGCCGCAGACAAATATCCCCACGAACTCTCGGGCGGGATGAAGCAGCGCGCGGCAATCGCGCGGGCACTCGCACTCGAGCCGACGATGCTGCTGATGGACGAACCGTTCGGCGCACTCGACATGATCACGCGCAATCAGCTCCAAATCGAATTGAAGAACATCCATCGACGGACCGGCGTGACGATCGTGTTGGTGACGCACTCGATCCAAGAGGCGATCTACCTCGGCGATCGCGTGATGGTGATGTCGCGTCACCCGGCCCGCATCCGCGAGATCGTGGACACTCACGATCAGTCCGACGTTGAGTCGCCGCGGTTTGCCGAGCTGACCGGAAAATTGCGTGAACTCCTCGTCCATCGCGACCAGGAACTCGACGTGCCCGAAGAGGCGGTCCTTTGATGAGTACCTGGGCGCGTCTCCCCGCAGTCGCGCGCTACGCTCTCTTGGTCGCCGCCATTCTGGCGATCTGGCAAGCCTACGTGACGCTCGGACACGTTCAGCCGCTCTTGGTCGCGTCGCCGCTCGACGTCGCCGGCGCGGCATGGGCGGATCTCAAGGACGGTCAGCTCGAAAAAGCGACGTACAACACGCTGATCAATCTCATCCTCGGAATGATCGTCGGGACGCTCATCGGTTTTGCACTCGCGTCGTTCGCCGTCTTCTCACGCATCGGCCAAGATCTGCTGACGGTGCTGACGTCCATCTTCAATCCGTTGCCGTCGATCGCGATTTTGCCGCTCGCGATGATCTGGTTCGGCCTGCAGCCGAAGTCGATCGTCTTCGTCGTCGCGCTCGCGACGATTTGGCCGGTGGCGCTGAATACCGACAACGGCTTTCGCACGATCAGCCAGACGACGCAGCTCGCGGCACGTAATTTGGGCCTGCGCGGCTGGCGCCTCGTCACCGGCGTCCTCTTGCCCGCC
This sequence comes from Candidatus Zemynaea palustris, assembly GCA_003134695.1. Taxonomy (GTDB): domain Bacteria; phylum Vulcanimicrobiota; class Vulcanimicrobiia; order Vulcanimicrobiales; family Vulcanimicrobiaceae; genus Zemelea; species Zemelea palustris. The sequence goes on from PLCB01000014.1 coordinate 74,285, forward strand.
GCGCTTCCGTCGATCATCACCGGTGTCAAAGCGGCTTGGGCTTTCGGTTGGCGCACCGTGGTCGCGGCCGAACTGATCTTCGGCGTCGCGGGATCCGCCGGCGGCCTCGGCTGGTACATCAACAACGCCCGCTACTACTTGAACACCTCGAACATCTTCGCGGGACTGGTCGTTATCTCGGTGCTCGGCATCTTGGTCGAAGGTATGTTCGGTTTCATCGAACGCCGCACGGTCGTCAAATGGGGCATGAAACGGGCGGCCTGAGGCTAACCACAAGGGGCCGCTCGAGTTGCGGCGACACCCTCCGCTAGGAGAGACGCGTGTATATCCAACTTTCAATCCATACGCCCGTGCCCGCGCACCTCGCGAACCTCGTCGACTCGATGCACCGCTTCGGTGCGGCGCTCAAGGCGCAAGCGGGGTTCATGAGTACCGGCGTTTTTACGACGGACGACGGCAGACTGATCGGCATGACGTTGTGGGAATCCGAGGCCGCCTACCTGGCCGGCCGGCTCGCCGGGCGCGAGGCGATCGCCCACGACCCGCTCGACCACTGGGAGGCGAAAGAAATCATCGGCCTCTCGGGTTCCGAAGTCTAGCGAGGGCGGAGAATAGGATGTCGATTGCCCGTATCGCGTTCACGATGTATCCCGTTACCGACATGGCGCGCGCCGTCACGTTTTATACCGATGTGCTGGGCTTGAAGAAGACCGATTTCGCCACCGACTTCTGGGTCGAGTTCGATGTAGCGGCGAGCACGTTCGGCATCGGGAACTTCGAACAAGTCGGCAAAGCCGGTACGGCGCAGTCGCTCGCGCTCGAGGTCGACGACATGAGCGCCTTTCGGAAAGCGCTCGCCGAGCGTGGCCATGAATCGAGCGAAACGTTCGAGACGAAGGTCTGCTGGATTTCGGTGGTCCGCGACCCCGACGGCAATCAGATCTGGCTGCATCAATCCAAGCCTCCGCTTGAGCGCCGCACCGGCGTAATCGGTTGACGGTCCGCCTGGGCGATGCTATGATGCGGCGGTCGCCGGACCGGGCGGCGGCCACAGCGGGCCTGCCGATCTGGAGCCGAGCGAGACTTTCCTGAGCAAGGAGTTCCTAGCGTGCCGCTGACCAAAACCGAGAAACAAGAGATCGCGACCCAATACGGTCGCAAGGCCGGCGATACCGGCTCGGCCGACGTGCAAATCGCCGTCCTGACCGCGTCGATCAATAAACTGAACGAGCACCTCAAAGATCACAAGAACGATCACCACAGCCGCCGCGGCATGTTGATGCAAATCGGTCAACGCCGCCGGCTCCTTGTATACTTGCAGCGCGTCGATCTCGAGCGCTACCGCAAGTTGATCAACGAACTCGGGTTGCGTCGATAACCGACGCCGAACTCGCGCGACTTCGCGCCTCCTGCCCGCGCGCTTGACCATCACCTGCCGGTTCCACCGCAGCGCGCGCTCGCGGAGTTAGCGGAGTTCTTAGCGGCAGGCCCGGGAATCGTCTCAACGCAACATCTCTAGACCTCAGCCCGAGGTCCCGGAGGTGCGGCATGACACCAAGTGCGGCGGACGGCCACGACCGGAAACAGCTCGCAACCGAACGACCGGTAGCGGAAAGTCGGATCGAGCGCGAGGGACTCAAAGCCGGCACTCGGGCTCCCCTGTTCAGCCTGCCCGACCTCCACGGGCGGGCGCTCTCGCTGGAAGAGTATCGCGGGCGGCGAGTACTACTCGTTTTCAGCGACCCCAACTGCGGCCCGTGTAACGCGCTGGCGCCCGAGCTCGTTCGGCTCGATGCGGAGAACCCCGCACTCCAGCTGCTCGTGGTCAGCCGCGGCGAATTCGAAGAGAACCGGCTGAAGGCGCGGGAGTATGGCTTCGCGTTTCCGCTCGTCCTTCAGGACAAGTGGAACCTCTCGAAGGAGTACGGGATCTTCGCGACGCCCGTCGCTTTCCTTATTGACGAAGAAGGCGTGATCGAGCAACCCGTCGCGATAGGCGTCGACGGAATCCTCGCGCTCGCCGGCACTCCGGCCGCGCCGTCGGCGATCTCACGCTGGCGCGCGATCGGTCGCATCGCGGCCGGTTTGATCACCGCGATCATCATGACACCGCTGCGGGCCGCGGCAGCTCTGGTCTGTCCTCCCGGACGCGTCAACTGCGCCGGCAAATGCGTCAATCTAAGAACCAACCCGCTGAATTGCGGCGCCTGCGGCAGAACGTGTCCACCCGGCCAAGCCTGCCGCAACGGCATGTGCCTCCCTGTACGAGCGTGTCCCGCCGGATATGTCCGCTGCGCCGGCAAATGCGTCGATCTAAGGACCGACCTGCTAAATTGCGGCGCCTGCGGCAGAACGTGTCCACCCGGTCAAGCCTGCCGGAACGGCATGTGCCACCCTGCGCGAGCGTGTCTCGCCGGATACATCCTGTGCAACGGCAAATGCGTCAACGTCACAACCGACCCGCTGAATTGCGGCGCCTGCGGAAGAACGTGTCCATCCGGTGCGTGTATTGCGGGCCAATGCCATGCACAAGCGTGTCCCGCCGGACAGGTCCTCTGCGCCGGGAAATGCGTCAACGTCACAACCGACCCACTGAATTGCGGCGCCTGCGGCAAGACGTGCGGACCAGGTCAGCGCTGTCAGAACGGCGTGTGCAGCCGCACGTGCCGGCCCGGTCAGACACTGTGCAACGGCGCCTGTGTCGAGATCACCGCCGACTTTCACAACTGCGGCGCTTGCGGCAATACGTGCGCACCAGGTCAGACCTGTCAGAACGGTGTGTGCATCCAACGGCCATGCGGCGCTATTGGACTTACCAACTGCGCCGGGGCCTGCGTCGATGTCGCCAACGATCCGCTCCACTGCGGCAGTTGCAGCAGCCAGTGTCAGCCCGGACAGACTTGCAAGAACGGCGTCTGCGCCTAGAACGACGACGAGTTCGGCAGAACTCTGCCGACCTCTAAAGAGAAGATGAACGTTGCGAATCAGAACCTGATTCGTAGATAAGCTCGTCTTCTTTTTGCACGAAGCCGAGACGTTCGTAGAGCGACCGGCCGAACGTCGACGTTCCGAGCGTCAATCGATCGACGTTCGCGCTGGCAGCTTCGTCGAGCACGACACGCATCAACGCGAGCGCGATCCCGCGCCGCCGATGGGTCGGCTCCACATAGACGTTGCGCACGCGGCCGTCGCGGACGACCGCGACGCCGAGACGCGGAAGACTCGGCAGGAACATGAGGCTCGCGGTCCCGACCGGACGCTCGCCGTCGAAGGCCAGCCACGTGCGCAAACTGCCGTCGCCGAGCGCTGCCCCGAACGCCGTTTCGCTCGCGCGCCGAAATGCTTCGGCGCCAGCATCGCCGGATGCGTGCCGCTCGACATACGAACGAACGCGCATCTCGGCGAGCAGCGGTACGTCGCCTGGGCCCGCGCGGCGAATCTCGATGTCGTTCCTCACGCAGGCCTCCTTCGACGCAAGAGCAGGTAGGTAAGCCCTTCTTCGTCTGCATTCGAGTGCGCCGGCGTTCACCGGACGGCTGCGGCGGGGGGAAGGCGACCGGCTCCCGAACCCGGCCACGTTTAACAAAAAAGTAAGAACAAAGAATTGGGAGCATCCTGTGCCAGAGTCCGTCTCTCTTGAGATCGGCGGCCGCACGCTGGTCATCGAGACCGGCGAATTGGCGAAACAAGCCAACGGTAGCGCGCTCGTCCGTTACGGCGAGCAAAATGTCGTCCTCGCCGCCGTCACCATTTCTTCGAAGCCGCGTGAGGGGATCGATTTCTTTCCGCTGACCTGCGAGTTCGAAGAGAAAATGTATGCCGCCGGCAAGATTCCCGGCGGGTACATCAAGCGCGAAGGCCGACCGACCGAACACGCAACGCTGTCCGCGCGCCAGATCGACCGTCCGATTCGACCGCTGTTTCCGGACGGCTTCCGTAACGACGTCCAGATCGTGACGACGGTGCTCTCGATCGATCCCGAGCTCGACGCCGACGTGCTCGCGGTCTGCGCCGCGGGCGCCGCGCTCGCGGTTTCGGATTGTCCCATCGAACAGACCGTCGCCGCCGTTCGCGTCGGACGCGACGAAGCGGGCGCGTTCATCTGCAATCCAACGCTTCCCCAATACGAGCCCGGTGGGATGGAGATCGTCGTCGCCGGCACTGCCAACGCCGTGATGATGGTCGAAGGCGCCGGCAAAGAACTCAGCGAGGAGGACTTCCTCGGCGCCGTCGCCTTCGCGCACGAAGAGGTCAAGAAGATCGTCGCCGCAATCGACGAGCTGGCGAAAAGAACCGGTAAGCCGAAACGGGCATTCGCGGTGAGTGCGGCCGACGCCGATTTTGCAGCTTGGGTGCGCAAGACATTTAAGAGCGACGTCGCCAAGGCGATGCGCGTCATCGACAAAGGCGCACGCAACGAAGCTTTCGACAAGATCGGTCGCGAGGAAGCGCTGGCGCGCTGCAAGGACGAGGGGTTCAAGACCAAACTTACGGACTCGTCGGACAAGGAATTCGAGCGGACCATCAAGGCGATGGAAGAGGAAGAACTCCGCGTCATGGTCGTCGACGAAGGCTTACGTCCCGACGGGCGCAAGAACGACGAGATTCGCCCGATCTGGAGCAAGACGCACTACGTCCCGCGCGTCCACGGTAGCGGCGTCTTCCAACGCGGCCAAACGCAGGTCTTCACCGCCGCGACGCTCGGCTCGATATCCGACGAACAGCGCCTGGACTGGATCATCGCCGTCCCCAACAAACGCTACATGCACTTCTACAACTTCCCGCCCTACTCGGTCGGCGAGACGCGGCCGATGCGCGGACCCGGCCGGCGCGAGATCGGTCACGGCCATCTCGCCGAAACGGCGATGCTGCCGGTGCTGCCGAGTGAGGAAGATTTTCCATACACGCTCCGTCTCATGAGTGAGACGCTCGAGTCGAACGGTTCGTCGTCGATGGCGTCGGTCTGCGGCTCGACGCTCGCCCTCATGGACGCCGGCGTCCCGATCAAGAAACACGTCGCGGGGATTGCGATGGGCCTCATCCTCCACGGGAAGAAGCATGCGATCCTGACCGACATTCAGGGCATCGAAGATGCGCTCGGTGAGATGGACTTCAAGGTCGCCGGGACCGTCGACGGCATCACCGCGATCCAAATGGACATCAAGGTCCAGGGAATCACGATCGACATCATGCGCGAAGCGCTGGCGCAAGCGAAGCGCGGCCGCCTCTTCATCATCGACAAGCTGAAAGAAACGATCGCGGAGCCGCGCAAGGAACTCTCGCCGTACGCGCCGCGCATGATCATCCTGACGATCAGCCCGGACAAGATCAAAGACGTCATCGGCCCGGGCGGCAAGATCATCAACAAGATCATCGCCGACACCGGCGTCAAGATCGATATCGAGAACGACGGCCGGGTCTTCATCGCCTCGCCCGACGGGGAAGGCGCTGAGAAGGCCAAGAAGATGGTCGAAGCGCTGACCAAGGACGTCCAAGTCGGAGAGACGTACATGGGCACGGTCACGCGCCTGATGAACTTCGGGGCCTTCGTCGCCGTGCTGCCGGGCAAGGAAGGCCTGGTCCACATCAGTCAACTCGCCCCCACACGGGTCGAGCGCGTCGAAGATGTCGTAAAGATCGGAGACGAGATCATGGTGAAGGTCGTTGAGATCGATTCGCAAGGACGCATCAACCTCTCACGCAAGGCGGTGCTCACCGGCGAAGATCCAACCGGCCCGCTGCGCACCGGTCCACCACGCGACGGCCCACCGCGCGATCGCGGCGGCGACCGCGGCGGTGACGGCGGCCGGAGGCGCCGGCGGCCATGATGGCCGCTCATCAACTCGCGGCGAATTGGGGCTGGGTCTTGCTCCGCGGCCTATTGGCGATCGCGTTCGGCGTCTTGGTCTTTGTCTACCCGGGGTCGGCGATCGCGGCGTTCGTGATTCTCTTCGCGGCTTTCGCGTTCGTCGACGGACTGTTCGTCCTCATCGCGGGACTGCGCTTCGCGCACCCCGATAGCGGACGCTGGTGGTGGATGATTTTGCAGGGCCTCGCTGGGATCGCAGCCGGCGTTCTGACCTACTTTTGGCCGGGGATCACCGCGTGGGTGCTGGGCATCATGGTTGCCGCGTGGGCGATCGTGACCGGCGTCTTCGAGATCGCGACGGCGGTCCAACTTCGCAAGAACGTTCCGGGCGAGATCTTTCTGCTGATCGCCGGACTGCTCTCCGTCGCGCTCGGCATCTACCTGGCGTTCTATCCGTTCACGGCACTGCTGGCAGGCATCTGGGTGATCGGAGTCTATGCGATCATCGCCGGCGTCGCGCTCGTGATCCTCGCCTTCCGATTCCGTTCGCTCGCCGCGCACCACTCGTAGTCACCCGCCGCCCGGGCATCGCGCCGACGGCGCCGCCGGCACGGGGAGCCGGGGTATCGGCGCGCGGCGTCCAACCTGCTAACCTCCCATGGCGTTCGATTCCCTCGCGCAATACGTCGAGGCGCTACGGCGCGCCGGCGAACTGACCGAGATCCACACCCGCGTCGACCCGTACCTCGAGATCGCCGAGATCACCGATCGGACGGTCAAAGCGGGTGGGCCGGCGCTGCTGTTCACCGACGTGGCGGGCTCCGAATACCCGGTGCTCACCAACCAATTCGGCACGGAACGGAGAATGGCGCTCGCGTTCGGCGCGCAATCGCTCGATGAGGTTGGCGCGCGTGTCCGGGGCGCACTCGATCTGCACCGACCGCGCACCTTGATGGAAGGTCTGTCCAAAGCGGCCGCGCTAGGTGCGCTCGCGCTCGCCCTGCCGCGCACGGTCGTGCGCGCTCCCGTTCAGGAGATCGTCGACGACGAGCCCGACCTGCGTGCGTTGCCGGTGTTGACGACGTGGCCACTCGACGGCGGGCCCTTTATCACGCTTCCGCTCGTCATCACGCGCGCCCCGGAGAACGGGACGCAAAATGTCGGCCTCTATCGCATGCAGGTATACGACGCACGAACGACCGGGATGCATTGGCAGAAGCACAAACACGGTCGCGCGCACGCGAGCAAGTGGGGCCGGCAGATTCCGGTCGCGGCGGTGATCGGCGCGGATCCGGCGCTTACGTATGCCGCCAGCGCTCCGTTGCCGCCGGTAATCGACGAGGTCGCATTCGCGGGCTTCTTGCGCGGACGGGCGGTGCGCATGGTGAAATGCAAGACCATCGATCTCAAGGTGCCGGCAGACGCCGAGTTCGTGCTCGAAGGATACGTCGATAACGACGACGTGCGGGTCGAGGGACCCTTCGGCGATCACACCGGCGTCTACAGTCTCGCCGACTACTATCCGACCTTTCACGTGCGTTGCGTGACGCGCCGGCGCCGACCGATCTATCCGGCGACCGTCGTCGGAAAACCGCCGATGGAAGACGCTTGGCTCGGAAAGGCGACGGAGCGGATCTTCTTGCCCCTCTTGCAGATGATCGTCCCGGAGATCGTCGACTACAATCTTCCGGTTGAAGGCGGCTTTCACAACCTCTGCATCGTCTCGGTCAAGAAGTCGTATCCGGGACAAGCGAAAAAAGTGATGAACGCGCTGTGGGGCCTGGGCCACATGCTGATGCTGACGCGTTGCATCGTGGTGGTCGACGCGGACATCAACGTTCACGACGTTCGCTCCGTCGCTTGGTACGCACTCAACAACGTCGATCCGTCGCGCGATTTGATCGTGATGCCGGGCCCCGTCGACGATCTCGATCACAGCGGCTCGTATCTCGTCTCACTCGGACACAAACTTGGAATCGATGCGACGCGCAAAGGTCCCGATGAGGGCTACGCGCGCACCTGGCCGCCGGAAATCGTGATGGACGAGCCGACGCGCGATCTGGTGAACCGGCGCTGGCACGAATACGGATTGCGTCTCGGCGGCACCAGCGACGCGTGGTCCGGTCAAGGAGATGCGGCCTTGCGCCGGTTGCTCGATGCGCCGGGTCTGGTTCCGGGCTCCGTCGATCGTGGCGCACTCCACGCCGAAGGAGTGCCGGCGCTCGAAGCCCCGCCCCACAATGCGCCGAGCGGAGACCCCGAGAGGTGAAAAGTTCGCCGCTCTATCTGGTCCTGCGCGAATTGCGCCTCGAGCACACGCTGTTTGCGTTGCCCTTCGCCTACGTCGGCGCGATCCTCGCGGCGCGCGGCCTGCCGACCCTTTACCAATTCGTTTGGATCACGCTCGCCGTCATCGGAGCGCGAACGGCGGCGATGGCGGCCAATCGCTATCTGGACCGCGACATCGACGCGCGCAATCCACGCACGGCCCGGCGCGCCCTTGCAACCGGACGATTATCGCCCGGCGCGATGCTCGCCGCGGCCGTCTCCGGCCTTGCGCTTCTCGTCGTCGCGGCGTTCGCGCTCAACCCCCTCTGCGTCGCGCTGATTCCGATCGCCGCGCTCGGCATCGGCCTCTACCCGTTTTGCAAACGCTGGGGCTGGTGGACGCATTTCGTGCTCGGCGCGGTCGACGGACTCGCCCCGCTCGGCGCCTACGTCGCGGTCGCCGGGAAATTCTCGCTGCCGGCCTTCTTGATTTTCTTCGCCGTGACGATCTGGGTCGCCGGTTTCGACATCATTTACGCGCTGATGGACCGCGACGTCGACCTCGCCCAAAACCTGCAATCGATCCCCGCTCGTTTCGGTGAGGCGAGCGGGCGGCGCGTTCCGATCCTCCTGCACGTCGCCATGATGTTGCTCTTGGCCTTGGCGGGAACGTTAGCGCAGGTCGGGCCGTTGTACTATCTCGGC
>PLCB01000032.1 GCA_003134695.1 Candidatus Zemynaea palustris
GGCGAGTGCCGTGGTGGCGAGGCGCTGGACATGCTTCAGGCGATGAACACCGGTCACGACGGTTCGCTGACGACGCTTCACGCCAACACTCCCCGCGACGCGCTCTCACGTTTGGAGACGATGGTTCTCATGGCAGGCTTCGACTTGCCGGTAAAGGCCATCCGCGAACAGGTCGCGGGCGCGGTCGACGTCGTCGTCCAGGTCTCGCGCATGCGCGACGGCAGCCGTAAGGTCACGAGCATCGCGGAGATCGTCGGCATGGAAGGCGAGGTCGTCACGATGCAGGAGATCGTGCGCTACGCGCAACGCGGTATCGACAAGGACGGCAAGGTCATCGGCGACTTCCAATACACCGGGGTCCAACCGCACTATATCGACCGCTTCGACGAGGTGGGCATCCACTACGACGTGCGCGAGTTGGCGAAGTTGCAATCGGCGGGGGGACTATGGTAGGAATGTTTCCGCTGCTCATCAGCCTCGGTGTCCTCCTGACCGGGGCGATGCTGATGTTCAGCCTGGGCGGCGATCCACGCAAGTATTTGAAGAGCTTCGCCGCCACCTACGCGGAACGGCTGGTTCGGGCCGATCTGTCGACCAAGCCCCAGGAGTACGTCTTGATCCTGTTGGGTGTGGGCTTGATTCTGTGGATCGCCGTCGTTTTTGCCATGCGGCCCAGCCTCTTGTTTTCGCTCTTGTTTCTACCCCTCGTCGTCGGCGCCGCGCTCTCGCTCGGTTCGATGTACCTGCGCCTCAAGGGCGACCGCCGTATCGGCGCTTTCGGCCAGCAGCTCGAACTCGTGCTGCGGATGTTGGCCGGCGCGCTGCGCGTCGGCCTCGGTCTGCGCCAGGCACTCATCCTGGTGACCGAAGAAATCCCCGATCCGGCACGCCGCGAGTTCATGCGAGTCGTCGGCCGTACCAACATCGGCATCAGTATCCTCGACGCGTTCGACGAGCTCGCCAAGAACATGCCAAGCCACGAGATGACGATGTTCGCGCGTACCGTTCGCGTTCAGTCGCAAACGGGCGGTGACTTGGCGCACGTGCTCGAGATGCTGGCGACGACCATCCGCGATCGGCGTCGCGTCGTTCGCAAGATGGGCGCACTCACCGCCCAAGGACGCTTCGGCGCGTGCATCATCGGCGGCATGCCGATCCTCGTTGGAGGTTTCGTCCTGTCGACGCAACCAGACATGGCCCAGACGCTGCTGCACACGCAACCAGGCTGGATAACGCTCGGGATCGTCGCAGCCCTCGAGATGGCGGCCGCCCTTACCCTGGGCAAGATCTTGCAATTCGACGTATGAGCGAGAAGAAATAATGCCCATTATCATTTTTGTCGTCGCCGGCTGCTTCGCGCTCTCCGCGTTCCTGATGACGCTTTCGCTGATCCCGAGCAGGAGCGAAGTCACCGAGCGGCTCGAGGAACTCGAGGGGTTGCGCTGGGACGGAACCGGGACGCGCGCGCAAGCCTTCGAGCGCATTTTCAGCCAGCAGCAGCGCGGCAAACTTCAGCAGCAGCTGCAAGAAGCGGGCTGGTATCACGTTACGCCCGCCAAGCTGGGAGCGCGAATCATCTCCGGCGGCGGTTTCGGACTCGCGATCGGCCTGACGCTCTGCACGTATCTGGGAATATGGGACAAAACGTTTTTGGCCGGCGTCGCGCTGCTTGTGTTCGGCGGCGCCTACCTTCCCATGTCGCAGTTGAAGATGGCGGTGCAGAAGCGGAAGATCGCGATTCAGCGCGCGCTGCCTGACTTGCTCGACATGCTTGGCACCACGGTGCAGGCCGGGCTCGCGTTTAACGCCGCGCTGCAATACGCACAGGAGATCGCGATCGGTCCGCTGGGCGAAGAGATCAAAGCCGTGCTCTCCGAGATCCGTCTCGGCCGTTCTCGCGCCGAGGCGCTCAAAGCGATGGCCGGGCGCGTTCGCCAGGAGCAATTGAGTACGACGGTCACGGCGATCGTCCAAGCCGAACGGCTCGGTTCGAATCTCGCGAACGTGCTCGAAGAACTCTCCGAAGAGACGCGCAACCGGCGCATGATGCGCGCCGAAGAAATCGCCAACGTAATGCCCACGAAGATGGTCATTCCGATGGCGTTGTTCATGTTGCCCGCGCTGTTCGTGATGATCTTCGGCGGCGTCGCCGCGCAATACATGGGAAAATGAGCGGTTGGTGGGTGCCGCCGCTCGTCGCCATCTTATACGGCTGTGCGGCCTTTCTGGGCATTCAGCTCAGCGCCGCGATTTGCCGCAACGTCACGCCGTTCGAAGACGGCCCGAAGCCCGGCAAACCGCCGACGCCGTGGCTGATCGGCGGCGCCGCCGCCATCGGCTTCACGCTCGCGCTGCGCGGCATGCCGCTGCCGCAAGTCGGCCTCGCCGGGGTCTTGACGGTTTCGCTGGTCGCGAGTTGGTACAGTGACGTTCGCGTCGGCATCGTCTCGGATTATTTCACCCTCGTTCCGCTCGGCGCGCTCGCACTGGGCAGTCTCATCAAAGGCGATTACGGCATCCTGATCGCGGCGGGCGCGGTAACGATCCCGTTTGCCGCTGCGGCGCTCTTCTCGCGCGGACGCGGAATGGGCTGGGGCGACGTGAAGCTGGTCGCACTCGGCGGCGCCGTGCTCGGCATTCACGCGGCGGTCCTGGCCTTTGCGGCCGCGTGTTTGATCGCCGTCGCGGTGGCGGCGCTCCTCAAACGGCGCAGCGAACCGATTCCGTTCGCCCCCTATCTCGCCGGCGCGATCGCCGTCGCGCTTACGTTCGACGTCTTCTAAGGGCTCCTGTCACACATGTTCGTCTTGCGCAACGCGACCAACGGGAAAGTCTTGGCGACGCGCGTCGCCCGCGCTAACAACTTTGTGGCGCGTGGGCTCGGTTTGATACCGCGCTCCCAGGTCTCACCCGACGAGGGAATCTGGATCGAGGGTTGCTCGGCGGTTCACACGATGGGGATGCGGGCGACGCTCGATCTTTACTTCCTCGACAAGGAGAATCGCGTCTTGCGCATCGCGAGCGCGATCCGGCCCAACCGGCTGGCCGTCACGTGCCGCAACGCGGTCGCCGTCGTCGAACTCGGCTCCGGCCCGGAAATCGGACGCGACGTCTTGGTCGGAGACCGCCTGATCCTCGAATGATTGAAGCTCGCTTCGCACGTAGCCCAGCGGCGAATGCGACGATCCAACCGTTGACGCGCGACTCGACGTACCGGCATGCCGCGGTCTGGTCGCTGCGCGCGCTCTTGGCCGTGGTGATCTTCGCATGGTTCGCGGTCGCGGCGCCCCGCGCGCCGCAGATCGCCCTGATGCTCGAACTCGGGCGGCGGGCCGTCGTCGAGCATTCCTTCGAATTCGGTTGGCTCGGCGCATCGTTCGCGTACCTCGTGCATACCGCCGCCGGTTTCGGCGGGATGGCCGCGCTCGGCGGCACGGCGGTCGTGGTCACGTTGGCCTTGGTCGAATTTCGCGCGCGCCCGAGGACCGGCGAAGTCCTTTCGCTGGCCGCGATGATCCTGTGCTCGTTTTGCTTCCTCGACGCGTTGCGCGTCAGCGGCGGTGCGGCGCATTGGGTCTGCGCGGCCGCGCTCTTGCTGCTCCTCGAACGCGCTCGAGGGGCGTATATTTACGCGGCGATTCCGATTGCGCTGATCTGGGCGAATCTCGCGCCCGACGCGATCTTCGCTCCGGCGATCGCCGGGCTGATCGCGCTAGGTCGTGTGCTCGACGGGCGCCTGCCGCGCGCCGAGATCCTGCACGCGTGGGCGGTTACGTTGGGCTGCACCGCGGCGCTCCTCCTGACGCCGGCGGGCGCGAAGTATCTCACGCTTGCACCGCTTGCGGCGCATCTCGATCGCAGCCTGACCGCCGTCATTCCGCTCGCCCCGAGCTTGGTCGCGCCGCGCGCCTACGCCGCGTTCTTCCTCGTCTTGGCGATCGGCGCGGCGCTTGGGATGCAGCGCTGCCGCTGGGAAGACCGGCTGCTCTTCGCCGCGGCGATCGTGCTGGCGTTCTGGAACGGCGACGACCTGCCGCTGGTCGGGATCGTCGCGGCGCCGGTGCTGGTCGGAACGGTGGTTCGCGTGGCTCCTCAGTTTTTCGCGCGGCCTGCGCCACGGGAACGGCTGGTCAACGGACTCATCGCGTCGATCGCACTCTTCTTGGCATTGGGCTTCGCCACCGGGACGCAGGCGCGCATCGCGCGTAGCTCCGCCGAGCGTGACCCGGCCGACGCGATCGTCCGGCGTGCTGCCGCCGACGGCCGGCCACACCGTTTGGTGTGTGTCGTCGTCGAATGGTGCAACTACGCGATCGCGTTTGGAAACGTGCGCGTCTTGATGGACGGTCGGACCGAACGGTATGATGGGCCGGCGCGCGACGCGCAGCACGAGATCGCTCGCGTCACGGCGGGCTGGAAGGCGGAACTCGCGCGTCGCGGCATCGACGCCGTCCTGGCTCATCGCAGCGACGCGCTTGCGGCGCTGCTCGAGCTCGCTCCCGGCTGGAACGCGGTCGATCTCCAGGACGGAATCATCCTGTTCGAGCGCGAGCGACAAGTGAGTTCCGCCCGATGAGATACGCCTGGCTGCTGATCGCCGTCTTCGCCGCACGTTTCTTCGTGACGGCGGTGGCTTATCCGCAACTTGACGGCGACATCTCATGGCAACGCTGGCTCGGCTTTGAAATTTTGCGCAGCGGCTCCGTTCCGCACGCGCTCGGCGCCGAGACGTTCACCGCCGCCGGCGCGCCGTGGCTTCCGCACGAGTGGCTGTTCTCGATCGCGGCCGCGCTGGGAAGCGGCGGGCTCGGCTGGACGATATTCTCCGGCGCGGTCGCATTGTGCGCGGTCGGCGCGCTCGCGCTCGCGGCCCTCGAAGCCGAACGGCGCGGCGCGTCGCCGAAAGCCGTCGCGCTCTGCACGGTCGTCGCGGGGATCGCGCTCTTCGAATCGTTCGGCGTCCGCGCGCAGGTCGTCGCCTGGCCGCTCTTGGTCGGTTTCCTGATGCTGCTCGAGTGTGAAGGGCCGCTCGCTTGGGCCGCGCTCATCGTCGCGGCGCTGTGGTCGAACGTCCACGGCAGCGCCGCGCTCGCCCCGGCCTTGGCGACGCTCGTCGCTATCGGCGCGTGGCTCGACACGCGCCGCTTCACCCCGCGCGTCCGACGCTTGTTTGCGATCGCGGTCGCGTCGCTCGGCGCGATCTGCCTCAACCCGCTCGGCTGGAAATTGCCGGCCTACTCGCTCATGCTCTTGCGCAACCCGTCGATCAGAGCCAACATCATCGAGTGGAAGATCACTGGTTTGGAGGACCCATCGTTCGCCTACGGCGCTTTCGCGCTGCTGCTCGCCGCTGTCGTCATCGGCATCGCACGCAGCTACGATCTGCGCGTGATTCGTTGGGAACGGCTGTTCGTATTCGTCGCTTTCTGCTGGCTGATGCTCGGCGCCGCGCGCAACATCGCGCTGTTCGCGCTCGTCGCCCTACCCACGGTCGCTGCGGCGCTCAGCGAGGTCGTCCCATGGTTCGCGCGCGACCCGCGCGACGACGAAAACGATCGCTTCGCTTGGATTCCGCGCTTCGGCTTGCCGGCGCTGGCGATGTCGATGTCGTTCGTCGTCGCCGCGCTGCTCGTGCACGGTGAGAGCGCCAGCCGTGACAATCTGGCCGATCCGGCGCTGGCCGCGCTCGCGCGGCAGCCGGGCGCGCATCGGGTGTTGTGCACTGATTTCGCCTGGTGTGGCCTCTTGGTAGGGAAGCCGAACGTTCGAGTGTTTCTCGACGGCCGCGCCGACCCGTACCCCGAGCGCGTCTGGAACGACTACCTCGAAATCGCGCGGCTTCGCCCGCAATGGCAACAAAAACTGGCCGACTATCGCGTCGACGCGATCGTCGCGGGCCGCGACGTCCCGCTCGATCAAGCGCTCGCAGCCGCCGGCGGTTGGCGCGCCGCCTACGCCGACAAGCGTTACCGGCTCTGGTTACGCTCCGGTGCCGCCCAACTCGGGGCCGTTCGCCAAACTCAACGTCGGACGTAGCTCCGCCGCGCGCTCGGCATACTCGCGGGAGCGCCGTGCGCTGCCGTGCTCGGCGTAGAGGTCGGCCAGCCGCTCGAGCAGGCCGACGAACAGCGAGGTGTACATCGCGGCTCGCGGTGCATACCACGGTTCCGGGTATTCGCCCGACAGCAACTCGCCACCGTAGAGCGCCTCCGCCGCGCGATAGTGCGCGAGCGCTTCGGGGACACGGCGATTCTCGAGTTCGGCGTCGCCGTCGGCGATGTGAGCGGTGAAGCGGCGCGCGTCGATGACCGAGTTCTCGAGAACGACGACGACGTTCCCGCTCGACTGAAAGTAGCGGTCGACATTGCCGTAGCCGACGATCGCGGCGATCGC
>PLCB01000050.1 GCA_003134695.1 Candidatus Zemynaea palustris
TGATCAAGAATGCGGCCGAGAAGTCAGCCGACTGAGACCGTGCTAACGACCGGCTAATGCGTCGTCGTACCAGTGGGCTAGGTCGTTCTTAAATTTTCCAATTGCGGCCGGGTTGAGATACACCATGTGGCCGGATTCGTAGAAGCCATAGCGGATGTTCTTTTGCAAGGCCGGCGGGATGCCCAAGTGCGTGAGCGTGTAGACCGTGGCGAAGTACGGCGTCGCAAAATCGTACCGGCCGTTAGCCGAGAAGACCCGTAGATGGGGGTTCTGCGCCATCGCTTGAGCGAGATCGGGCGCGACGTTTGCGGGCGGGTTATCGCCGCGATGATGCATGTCCCAGGGCGCGCCGAGTTCTCCTCCGTACGCGGTCGGCCGGTAGCGCAGATCGCTGTTATAATGAAGCGTTCCGCGGATGTACTGGTTGAACGTCCCGACGATCGCGCCGGAGATTCCGACGTCCGACGGATCCCAGGCCGGCCGGTCGGCGGCGTTGTCGAGATCGTAGGTCATGAAGCGCGAATCGTAGCGCCCCATGATCGTCGCTTCATTGCGTAGCAACTCTTTTTCGAAGCGTGGATAGGGAATGCGCAAATTCGACGCGCGGATGTAGTCCTCGGAGAGACCGAGGTCGTCGTGTAACTGCCGCACGACGCCGTCGTACTCGCTGCGGCTCAGGTCGGCACCTTGTGCGAGTGCGTGGAAGTAACGCCCGAGAGAAAAGGCTTCGACGTCCTTGAGGAACGCGTCGAGGCTCTTCCCGCGTGCGTTCGCCTTCTTATGATACCACGCCGTCGCCGCTTCGGTCGGCAGGTAGAAGACGTAGGACCAATCGCCGGTTGCAACCGCCAGGCCGCCGAACCCGCCGCCTCCGCCTAGCCCGAAATTGAGGATCGAGGAGAGCAGGATGACGCCGTTCATCTGCACGCCGGCGCCCTGCAGCATGTTCACCAGCACGCAGTCGCGCGTCGTGCCGTAACTTTCGCCGAACAGGAACTTCGGCGAATTCCAGCGGCCGAACTGCGAGATGTAGCGCTCGATGAATTGCGTGAAAGCGCGCCCGTCCTGGTCGACGCCCATGAAATCCTTCGGCTCGCCCGCGCCCACGACTCGGCTGTAGCCCGTGTTCGGCGCGTCGACGAAGACGAGGTCGCTCTTGTCGATGAGACTATAGCCGTTCGCAGCAAGGGTGAACGGCGCCGGCCGCGTCACGGCGGCGTTCGCCGTAACGACGCGCATCGGGCCGTACGACGCCATGTGCAGCCAGATCGTCGAGCTGCCGGGGCCGCCGTTGTAGAAGAATGTCACGGGTCGCTTGTTGGGATCGGCGCCGTCTTTCGTGTAGGCGACGTAGAAAATGCGCGCGGAGAGGTGCTCTTTCGCGTCGTGCAGGGAGATCGTCCCGGCGCGCGCGGTGTACGCAATGGTCTGTTCCGCGACGTGCGCGACGTGATGCGTTACCGCGTCCGGCATCGGGGTCGGCAGCGCGCTGGGCGTCGGTGACGGTGCCGGCGCCGCTCCGAACAGCGCGCCCGAAAAAAGCAGCGCGGCGAGCGCAGCGAGCATCTGACGGTTGCGCATTAGCGTCCCAGCGCCACGTCGTACCAGCGTGCGAGGTCGGTCTTGAACTGCGCGAGCGCCGCGTCGTTGAGGTAGGTCATGTGGCCCGTTTCGTAATTTCCGAACGTGATGTTCGTTTGTAGCGGCGCCGCGATGGAGAGATGCTTGAGCGTGTAGACGGTCGCAAAGTACGGCGTCGCAAAATCGTAGTAGCCGTTCGCCGAGAAGATTTTGAGCGACGGATTCTGGGTCATCGCGTCGGCGAGGTCCGAAGCGACGTTGGCCGGCTGGCGGCGGTTGTGGGCCTCGTCCCAAGAGCCGCCGTTGGCGCGGATGAGGGCGTAGATGCTCGAGCGATATTGGAGCGGCGTGTCGTACTTCAAGTCGGCGCGCAGATATTGATTGATTGCGACCGTATAGGGGGCGCTGATCGACGATTCGGTCGCGTCCCAGAACGTGCGCTCTGAGGCGCCGTCCAGATCGAACGTCTGGTAGCGTCCGTCCAGCCGGCCGACCACGATTCCCTCGGAACGCCTGAGCTCTTTCTGAAAGCGTCCGTAGCGAACGCGCAAATTCGAGTTGCGAATGTAGGGCTCGGAAAGCCCGAGGAAGCCGCTGAGCTTATGAACGATCGCGTTGCGCTGGGCGCCGCCGAGCCGATCGCCCTGCGCCAGCGCATCGGCGTAATCGGTCATCGCGAACTGCTCGACGCGAGCTAAGAACGCGCGCAGGTCGGCGGGCTTGTTCGGAATCTTGTTATGGTACCATGCGGTCGCCGCTTCGCTCGGCAGATAGAAGACGTAGGCCCAATCGCCGCCCGCGATCGGATCGCCGTTGCCGTAATCGAGCCCGAAATTGAGGATCGACGACAGCAAGATGACGCCGTTGAGCGCCACGCCCTGCCGGAGCAGCGCGTCGGCGAGCGCCGCCGAACGTGTCGTTCCGTAACTTTCGCCGAATAGAAATTTCGGCGAGTTCCAGCGCCCGAACGCCGTGATGTAGCGGGTGATGAACTGGGCGAAGGCCGCGACATCCTGATCGACGCCGAAGAAATCACTCGGTCTCCCGGCGCCGACGATCCGGCCGAAACCGCTCGCGGGCATGTCGATGAAAACGAGGTCGCTCTTGTCGAGCAGGCTGTATGGGTTGTCGACGATCCGGTACGG
>PLCB01000033.1:0-6891 GCA_003134695.1 Candidatus Zemynaea palustris
GTCGTGCTGAGCGCCAGCGCGATGCGCCGGACGCTGTAACCGGCGACGAACTCGAGGCGGGCGCGCACAACCGGGGATTCTGCGCAGCCGCCGTCGCAACACCTGCACGTTGTGCGCGCTCTTCCAACATTTGCCTCGCTTGCGACTCTCGTTTTGCTGCTGGGGGTGAGCGTCGGGGTGCGGTCCGCGGAAACACTTCCCCAGGTCGCCGCCGGCGGGCGTCAGCCGTACGTGGCCGTGCTCGTCTGGCACGACGTGGTGACGCCAAAGGAAGTTTGGTTCGATACCAGCGTCGACACTTTTCGGGCCCAGCTCGAAGCGATTCGACGGGGCGGTTTTCACGTCGTGACCTTGGCCGCACTTCGCGACCATCTCGAACGCGGTGCGCCGCTGCCGTCGAAACCGCTCGCCCTCACCTTCGACGACAACGGGCACGGCATCTACGACAACGCCTTTCCGCTCCTACGCCGCTACGCTTTTCACGCGACCCTGTTCGTGCACACCAATTTCGTCGGCAAGACGACGACCAAGCGGCACAACACGTGGGACCAGCTGCGCGAGATGGAGCGCAGCGGACTCGTCGACGTGCAGAGTCTCACGGCGAATCATCCTCCCGACCTGCGCGCCCTGAGCGATGCGGCCGTCGTGCACGAGTTGCGGCTCTCGAAGTTCTCGCTCGAGCACCGCCTTGGCCGCCCGGTCTACGCGCTCGTCTATCCCGAAGATAACTACGACGAACGGCTGGCGAAGCTCGCCGCCGCCAACGGTTACGCGCTCGGTTTCAGCGAAGATTGGGGCAACGCCGGGGATTCGGAGAGTCTCCTTCTCCTGCACCGCTATTCGATCTTGACACGTTTCGATCAGGCACTTCGCGACGTCGCGGCAAACTCGAAGTAGCGTTAACTTCGCCAGCAGTCGGCGATCGGGGTTACGCTTCCGCTCTGACCGGCGTGCGGCAAGCCATAGAGATCTTCGAGCGTGCGCAGCACGCGGTAGTGATCGACGCGTTCGGCGTAGCGGCCCGGGTGCACCATCGGACCGTAAAAGAGCGTCGGGATCGTGTTGAAAGGATCGTTCCCTTCGTCCCACGTCAACACGACGAGGGTGTCGTGGGTCGCCGTCCATTCGACGAGCGGCCCGAGCTTTTTCGACAACCAAGCGTCGCCTTCGGCGATCGAGCCGTCGTGCATATCGTCTTCAACGTCGGGGATGACGAACGAGACCGTCGGCAGGTTGTCGTACGCCGGGAATTTCGAGAACGGGAGGTTTTCCGAAGGCGGGACGTTCGAGAAGTGGACCCAGGGCGCGTGCTTTCGCGCGTAGCGGCCGGCCCAGCAACCGGTGAAACCCGGCTCCGGCAAACTCTCCGAGTATCCGGCGAAGCTGAGATGCGCGGCGTGCAGTTCGCTCGCGAGGTTCGGCGCGTCGCGCGGAATCCCGAGCGCCGGACAATCGTCGCGATTGGTGTTCGTTACACCGGCGAACAGCGCGAAATAATTCGGCAGGCTCGGGTGCGCGACGCCGTGGGCGTGTGTGAACAACGCGCCGCGATCGATCAGTTCGTTGATGTATGGCGCGTCGCGGCGATTGCCGACGATCTGCCAGCCAGACTTGTTCTCCTCGACGATCACCACCACGTGAGCCGGGCGCGGAAGCGCATTCGGTGCTGCGGTCGCGCCGCCGGCCCCGAACGCTAGGAGCATCCCTGTTGCGAAGAACCCGCTCATTCGTGCCACGTCAGATGCGCCGGAGTTGCCGATCGCTCGCGTAGATCCAGACCGCGATGACGAGCGACAGCGCGCCGCCGCCGATCATCGCGTACGGCAAGCCGATCACCGATGCGACCGAGCCCAGCAACAGCGAGCCGGCCGGGACGCCGCCGAGCATGATCATCGAAAACACCGAAATCGCTCGACCGCGCATGTCGTCGGGAGAGAGCATTTGAATCATCACGTTCGAACTGCCCGCGAAGCTGAGGACCGCCATCGCGATCAGCACGAGGACGGCGATCGCGACCGCGTACACGTGCACGAAACCGAGAACCATAAAGCCGAGCGACTGCACGATGGCGCTCGCGAACCAAACGGCACCGCGCCGCCGGCTGCCGACGATCGCGGTGACGAGCGCTCCGGCGATGGCACCGATGCCGGTGGCGGCGAGCAGCACGCCCAGCCCGCGCGCGTCGACGAAGACGACGTGGGCCGCATACGCCGGCAGCAATTGCTGGAACGGCCGTACCAGCAGGCACGTGACCAGCAGCAGGAGCACGACCCCACGCAAAACGCTGTGTTCGAAGAGGAAGCGCACGCCGGCGAGAATCGAGGCGAAGACGCCTTCGCGGACCGTCGAACTCGGCGCCGACGGAGCCATGAACACAAGGGCGACGATGACCGCGAGCGTGGTGACGGCGTTGATGTAGAACGACGCCTGTGGGCCGACGCCGAGGATGAGGAAGCCGGCGATCGGCGGACCGACGACGCTCGGTGCGTTGAAGGCGAGCGAGTTCAATCCGATCGCGTTGCCGATGTACTCGCGCGGGACGAGCAGCGGCACCCAACTCTGGCGCGCCGGCGCGTCGAAGGCTTGCGTCGTCGAGCGCAACCCGGCGAGGACGAAGATCTCCCAGAGCTGCAGCACGTTGAAGGTGACGAGCAGCGCCAAGACGAGCGCGGTGAGGGCCTGCAGGGAATTGGTGATCACCAGTACTCGCCGGCGCGGAAAGCGATCGGCGACGACGCCCGCGATCGGCGAAAGCAAGACGACCGGCACCGCCGACGAGGCGCCGAGGAGCCCCACGTACAGCGCCGCCTTCGCGGCCGAAGGGGCGAGCGCGACGACGAGATAGCCGAGCGTCGTGATCTGCATCCACGTTCCGAGGTTGGAGATGAGCAGTCCGAACCACAGCAATCGGAAGTCGTGGAATCGAAACGGCGCCAGGATCGTCGCACGGCGGCGTGGGGCTTTGGTTTCGAGAGCGACGTTGGGGCGGGTGAGGTTCATGCGCCGGCGGCGCGGGCGGCGGCAACGATCAGCTCGACGCTGCCGTCGACGCCGAAACGCGACGTATCGACGACCAGGTCGTAATGCCGCGGATCGCTCCAGGCGAACTGGTAACGCTCCTTCGCGGCTTTGCGGCGCGCGGCGTCCATCCGCTCGACCTCGCGCGCCGCTTGTTCCACGGTAAAATGAAAAGTCTCGATGAGATGCGCGATGCGCCAGGGGCGGGACGCGGTCAAGAAGACGCGCAGCAGATTCGGAAAGCCGGCGAGGACTGCATTGCCGAGTCGCCCGAGAATCACGACGTCGCCGACGCCCGCGCGCGCGCGAATCGCCGCTTCGATTTCTCGCCGAACGTCCTCGTCGAAGTCTGCGCCGGCACGGGGCGCGGACGACGAAACGTCTTCGGGCGTCGCCGCGCCGAGGTCGCTCAGCATACGTTCCGAGATCGAAGGATCGGAATCGACGCGGGCCGCGATCTCTTCCGTCGAGGGTCCCAGCCGCGCCGCCACGATCGCCGGAAGATCGTCGGTCATCAGTTCGTAGCCGAGCGCGCGCGCAACGCCGTCGGCGACGGCGAGTCCGCCGGCGCCGTATTCACGCGAGACCGTGACGATCACGGTGCCCATCGTTCGCGGCCGCCCCAAAGGTCCCCGGCGACACCGTGAGAAGCGCCGGACACATGAAGCCACGTCGGCGCAGCACACTGCGTGTCATCGTCACGACCTTCGCGCCACCCGATGCGCGCGTCGAACGCATCGTCGCGCTGGCGGAGCGTTCGATCGACGAGCTTTCGCCGCGGCGGCGCGCCGATCTCTCGCTGCTGCTCGACCTCTTGTGGCTTCCGATGTGCCTCCCGTTCGGGCGCGGAGCGCTCCTGAGTTGGCTCGCCGACGCGCCTCTCGCCGACTTGCGCGCCGGTTTCGCGGCGTTCAAACGGATGTCGCTGTTCTTGACGTACGCCGAGAGCGAGCCGGGCTCCGAGAATCCGACGTGGACGCGCATCGGCTATCCGGGACCGCGCAGCGATCGCAACGTCGTCGAGACGCCGCTGCCGCTCGCTCGCGCCCGCGAGGGCGAACGTTGCGAGGCGGACGCGATCGTCATCGGAAGCGGCGCGGGCGGCGGCGTCGCGGCCGCGACCTTGGCACGGGCCGGAAAGCGCGTCGTCGTGCTCGAGGCGGGCGGCGCCTATTTCGCCCAAGATTTCAACCAGCGCGAAGCCTCGTTCGGTCAACTCTATCTCGACGGCGGAGCGGCCGCCAGCAAAGATCTCGGCGTCGTGATCTTGGCGGGTGCGACGCTGGGCGGCGGCACGACCGTCAACTGGTGCACGTCGCTACGCCTCCCGGAGCGCATCGCCGCCGAGTGGGAAGACGAGTCCGGTCTCACTGGACTCGGCGCCGAACTCGCGCCGCATTTCGATGCGCTCGAAACGGAACTCGCGCTCGCGCCGGCGGCGGCGCACAATCCGAACAACGCTGCCATCGTCGACGGCTGCCGCGCGCTCGGCGTCCATTTCGACGTGCAGCCGCGCAATGCGTCGCAAGATTGCGGCGCAGGCTGCGGGTATTGCGGCTTCGGCTGTGCGTACGGAAAAAAGCACTCCACCGTGCGCGTCCATCTTCCGCAGGTTGTTGCGGCAGGCGGGGCGATCTACGCCGGCGCGCGAGCGGAGCGAATCCTCTTCGAAGGCCGGCGTGCGAGCGGCGTCACCGTCGTGCAATCGGATCCGAGTGGATCGAACGCGCGCTTCACCGTCTTCGCGCCGCTCGTCGTATGCGCCGCCGGCGCACTGCGAACACCGGGGCTCCTCGCGCGCAGCGGCGTGAAAAACCCGGCGCTCGGCCGGCGGCTTTTCCTCCACCCCGTCGCCGGGTGCCGGGCCGAATTCGACCATCCGGTCGAGGCCTATTGCGGCCCGATGCAAAGCGCGTATTCCGACGCGTACAACTACCGCAGCGGCAATTACGGCGCGAAACTCGAAGCCGCACCGACCCATCCGGGCTTGGCTGCGCTCGCGCTGCCGTGGCAAAGCCGCGCGCAACACGCGCGCGAAATGGACGGCGCGCGCGGTTCCGCCACGTTGATCGCGTTGGCACGCGACCGCGACCCCGGTACGATCGATCTCGACGACGAGGGGACGATCCGGTACGCGCTCTCGCCGTTCGATTCCGAGAATCTGTTCGCGGGACTCGTCGGCCTGTTCGAGGTCGCATTCGCGGCCGGGGCGCGGCGCGTCATGTCGCTCCACAACCGCCCGCTCGAGATCGCGCGAGAGCGCTGGGACGACGCCGCGCGCGCGGCGCTGGTCGCACGGGTCCGCGAGATCGGCGCCGCTTCAAACCGCCAGCCCTTCTTCTCGGCGCATCAGATGGGGACGGCCGCGCTGGGAAGCGATCCGGCGCGGTCGGTCGCCGACGCGCGCGGCCGTGTTTGGAATCATGAAAACCTCGTCGTCGCCGACGCCTCGCTGTTCCCGCAGGCGAGCGGCGTTAATCCCATGCTCACGATCATGGCGATGGCGCGCCGCATCGCGACTTTGAACCTCTGATGCGACAACGCTGATGCCCATCATCCAAACGCGCGAGTTGCGTAAGGTCTTTCGCGCCGTTAAACGGTATCCCGGCGCGATCGGCGCGCTGCGGACGCTCTTCTCGCGCGAGCACGTCGACCGCGTCGCGGTCGAAGGCGTGACGATGTCGCTTGAAGCCGGTGAACTCGTCGGATACATCGGACCGAACGGCGCCGGAAAATCGACGACGATCAAGATGCTCACCGGAATTCTCGTCCCGACCTCAGGCGAAATCGTCGTCGCGGGCCTGGTTCCCTATCGCGAACGCAAGCGCAACGCGCGCAACATCGGCGTCGTCTTCGGTCAGCGCAGCCAGTTGTATTGGGATCTCCCGCTGATCGAATCGTTCGAACTCCTGCGCGCGATCTATAACGTTCCGCGCGCACGGTACAAGCACAACATGGCGCGCTTCACCGAGATGCTCGAGATGGGCGATTTCCTGTCCACGCCGGTGCGCCAACTCTCGCTGGGACAGCGGATGCGCGGCGACTTCGCGGCGGCGATGCTGCACGACCCGGAGATCCTGTACCTCGACGAGCCCACGATCGGCCTCGACGTCGTCGCCAAGGAGGCGATCCGCACGTTCATCGCTGGCGAGAATACCGAGCGCGGAACGACGGTCATCTTGACGACCCACGATCTCAACGACGTCGAGCGGCTGTGCCGGCGCATCCTGCTGATCGACCACGGCCGGCTCGTCTACGACGGCGAGATCGAAACGCTCAAGGAACAGTACGGAACGCATCGGACGCTCGTCGTCCAACTCACCGAGCCGCAAGACGTCTCGATCGACGGCACCGAACTCGTGTCGCGCGAGGGGAACGTCGTGCGGCTGCGCTTCGACCGGCGCGAAACGAGTGCCGATCAGTTGATTCGCCGCGTCGCCGAGAAGTACAGCATCACCGACGTCTCGATCGAGGAGCCCGAGCTCGAGTCGATCATCCGCCGCATCTACCTCGAAGGCTACGTGGCGTCGCCCCCGGAGGAACCGGTGGCGTGACGGTAGCCGAACGCGTCGAACCCTATGTCGAGTTCGCGCGCAAAGCGTTCTCGCGCGAGGCGACCTATCGGTTCGAGGTTATCAGCGCCATCGGATCGCTCGTCCTGCGCGTCTATCTGTTGCGCTCGGTCTGGACGGCGCTCTACGCACAGAATGCCGCGCCTGCCGGCATCCCGCTGCACGCGATGATCACCTACGCGACCGTCGCGCTTCTGATGTCGCTGATCCTCGAAGTCGACGGGACGCGCGCGATCCGCGAGAAGATTCGCGAGGGAACGATCGCAACCGATCTGATGAAGCCGATCAACCTGCCGCTCTA
>PLCB01000033.1:6928-7750 GCA_003134695.1 Candidatus Zemynaea palustris
TCCAGCTGATGGTGCGCTGGGCGTCGGATCTGCTCGGCGGCCAAATCTTGCCGCTTGCCTTTTTTCCCGGCATCCTGGGCCAGATTGCACAGAGCCTCCCCTTCGCGGCGATCTACTCGACGCCGTTACAAATCTACATCGGAACGCTGCCCCGAGCGCAATGGCCGGCGGCCTTTGAGGCGCAAATCATGTGGCTCGGAGTCTTCGCGGTCTGCTCGTATGTCATCTGGCGTCTGGCGGCGCAGCGCGTCGTCGTGCAAGGAGGTTAGCCCGAATGGAAGATGTCGATCTCGTCGTCGTCGGGAGCGGGCAAGGCGGCGTCCCGCTCGCGGCCGATGCCGCTAAGAGTGGGAAACGCGTCGTCCTGTTCGAGCGCGAAAAACTCGGCGGAAGCTGCGTCAACTACGGCTGCACGCCCTCGAAAGCGTTTCTGGCGTCGGCCCACAACGCCGGCCGCGCGCGTCTGGCGACGAGTCTTGGCGTTCACGCCGACGTGCGCGTCGATCAGCGCGCCGTCATGGAGCGCGTCCGACGCGTCGTCGGCGACTGGCACGACGGCATCGCCCCTAAGTTGGAAAAGGCCGGCGTCGAGATCGTCTATGCGAGCGCGTCGTTTGCGGGCGAACGCATCGTGCGCGGCGGCGAGCGCGAGATTCGCGCCGAGCGAGTCGTCATCGATACGGGGACGAGCGCCGCGAAGCCACCGATCGAGGGTCTGGCGGACGTCCCGTATCTGACCAACCACAACTTCTTCGACCTCGAGACGTTGCCGGAGCGGCTGCTCGTCGTCGGCGGCGGTTACATCGGCCTCGAACTCGGACA
>PLCB01000047.1:0-383 GCA_003134695.1 Candidatus Zemynaea palustris
GCTCGCTTGTCGGGGCGAAGCCGCACGATACGCGGGAAACGTAACGCGAAACCGCTCGGATGCAACTCGCTCTTTTGAATGACGTCGAAGGCGATTTCGATGACGACGGCTGGTTCGACCGCGAAACCGTAACGGCCGGCCACGAGCTTGTGCGCTTGGAACCATTCGGTCATCGTCGCGATCTCGGCGTCGGTCAAACCGGTGTACGCCTTCCCGATCGTCAACAACTCGTCGTTCTCGGGCGAGCGTCGTACGGCGAACGTGTAATCCGACAGCACCTTCGCGCGTTTCCCATGGCCCCACTCGACGTCGACGACGACGCAGTCGAGCGTCGAGAGTTCACGCTTGAGTTTGAGCCACCACTTTCCACGGCGGCCGGGGAC
>PLCB01000047.1:492-3068 GCA_003134695.1 Candidatus Zemynaea palustris
ACGATCTCGCCGTCGAGGATGAAGTCGCCGCGCTGCGCGGCGACGGCGGCGACGACCTCGGGAAAGGCGCGTCCGGCGTCGCTGAACGTGCGTGAGTAGAGCCGCACCTTCTCGCCGAACTTGTGCGCTTGCGCGCGGATGCCGTCGTACTTGTCCTCGACCAGCCACACGCCTTCGGCCAATTCGCGAAACGACGAGCCGAACGCGATCGGAGAGGCCAGCATGAATCCGATGGGCGCGCCGTAGCGCACTTCGATCGATGCCAGGAGGTCGTCGCGGGCCGCGCTGGCGACGGCACCGACGTCGCCCGCGGCCATCGCCGCCCGCCGTACGGCGCTGGGGTCGCGGCCGAACGCGGCGGCGATCGCATCGAGCACCAAACCTTCGCGCAGGCCGATGCGCAAGTCACCCGTCAGGATCTTGATGGCGTATACGGCCTCACGGTCGGTGCGGCACGCGCGCAGGATGCGCTCGCAAACGAACTCGCGTTTCTTCCCCGACGCTTGCCCCCGGACCGATGCGATCTCGTCAAGCAACGCCGCCAGCGACGCAGGCGCGAGCGTTTCCACGAACAGCGACGGAACCGCCGGATCGCGGAAGAGCGAGCCGAGCGCTTCGCCCAAATCGCCGTGGGCGCGATACGCGCGCCCGAGCGTCTCGTCGTCGAACGCCCAGACGCGGCGCGCCGCGTTCAGGATCGTGCGGCCTCCGATTGCAAGCCGGCGCTCGTCGCTCTGAGCAAGCGGGGCGCCACTGAGAAAGCGCGAAGCGGCGACGAGGTCATCGCGTTCGAGGGAACTCAAATAGGCGGCCAGGCGTTCGATTTTCGTCGACTTCGCGGCCGTCTCGGCGATCGCGTCACAGACGGCTGCGAAAGCGATCACGAGATCACGTCGAGGAGGAAGATGGAGAAGCTGCTTTCATGTCAAGTGCGGACCGGTGCGGCTGTCGCCTTCGCGCTCCTGTTTGCCGCTGCTGCGACGCTTTCCGCGCCGGCCGCGGGGAATAAACCGACGCCCGCGCTCGAGGAGTTTCAAAAGACGTTCGCAGGCATCAAGGACTACCAGTTCCAGATCGTGACGCACGAGACGACCGACGACGGGAAGCACGCCGAAGACCGCGTCTACCTCTTCCGGTACCGCAAGCCGAGCGACGCCCAGATCATGGTGCAACAGGGCCGCGACAAAGGCGGCGCCGCGACGTGGCACGGCGGTGACACCGTCAGCGGCCATCACGGCGGCTTCTTGTCGGGCATACACCTGACCAAGAGTATTCACGATCGCGACACGACCTCGCTGCGCGGCGACATTCTGACCTCCGACGCGTACGACACCGAGCTACAGCATTTCGCCGAGACGGCGGGGACGCTCGCCGAGGCGGCCGGCCCCACGATCGACGGCCAAGCGACGACCGCCGTAACGTTGGCGGTCTCCGACCCCAAAGCGAACGCGAACGTTTCGAAGGACGTCCTATTTCTTTCGAACTCGAGCCATCTTCCGCTCGGCCGCGATCAGTACGTCGGGTCGCTGCTGGTGAAAACCGAGAAGTTCAAGGAGATCAAGACCAACATCGGTCTGAAGGATAGCGACTTCCAAGGATGATTACCGCGTTCGTCTTGATGACCGCGCAACCGGGCTTGGTCAAGCCTTTGGCGGAGCGATTGCTCGACGTGCCGGGTATCGCCGAAGTCTATAGCGTCGCCGGTCCCTTCGATCTCGTCGCGATCGCGCGCGTCAAGCACCACGACGATCTTGCCGATCTCGTCAGCGACCACATCGCCCACCTCGAAGGCGTGATCCGCACCGAGACGCTCATCGCCTTCCACGCCTACTCCAAACGCGATCTTGGCCTGATGTGGGACATCGGCACCTGACTAGAACAAAGCCAGTTGCGCGTTCGCCTCTAAATACTCCGCGTTGACGCCCATGTGGCGGAGGCGCGTGACGAAGTCGCGCCAGCCGTGCGTCAGCAGTACCTTACGCGGTTGCGCCAACTCGATGTAGCGCAAGAGCGATGGAAAGTCGGCGTGATCGGAGAGCGGGAAGGCGGCGTCGGTGCCGTAGCGGTAGCGCGAGCTGCCGTCGAGCGCCCAACCCGTGAGCATCGCCGTGCGCGTGGAACGGCCGCGCACGGCCTTCGGCAAGGTGCGCCCCGAGGGCGGCCAAACCAAGACGCTCGTCCCGTCGAACGTGGCGACATCGTAGCGCACGTAGGGCGGCAGTGCGACGCCGGCTTCCTCGTAGACGCCGGCCATCGTGCAGATCGCGCGGTGCGCCACGAGCGGCAGGCCGGCGCTACCGAGAATCGCGAGCGCCTCTTGGGCTTTCCCGAGCGAGTACGCGTAGAAGATCGGAACCGCCCCGTTTTCGAGCGCTTCGCGCGCCCACTCGACCATCGCGCCCGCGATCTCGGCGCGCGGCGGAAAGACGTACTGCGGCCGGCCGTAGGTGCACTCCATCAGCACGACGTCGCAGCGCTTCACTTCGGGCGCCTCGGCCGTGTACGACGGCTCCAGCTTAAAATCGCCGGTGTAGACGAAGCGGCCCGCTTCGCCTTCGATCAAGAGCTGCGCGCTG
>PLCB01000026.1:0-25900 GCA_003134695.1 Candidatus Zemynaea palustris
GATTCCCGTTGGCGCTACCAATCCGGCCCGCGCTACTTTTGCGATGCAGCCCGATAAAACGAAATCGTGTCACCGAGGCCGCTCTCGAAAGTCGTCGCATCGGTCCAGAAGCGGGCAGCGAATTTTGACGAGTCGACGAGGTATGGGCGGTCCCACTGAAAACGCATCTCGGCGATTTCCCGGATTTCTTTGCTAAAGAGGCCGACAATCGGCGCTAGCGCGGATGGCAGCACGCTGATTCGGGTTGAAATACCGATGAGGCTCGCAGCAAGCGTTAACACGTCGCGCAACGTCCGCGTCGAGGCAACGCGGTTGCGCTCCGGCATGGAAGTCACCGTGACCGGGGTGCGCGCGGGCAACGGCGCGATCAACGCCAGCGAGGTCGAAGTCGCCCGTCGTCAAAGGCTCCGGTAGGGTCGACGGAGCTATTCCGGTCGAACCCGCGGACGTGAACGGTGTGTGAACAAAACTGCCGGGCGAATTCTTCAGTTTCATCCTCGCGACGCGGCATACTGACCGGGGGCCGTCGAGCGGCCTGGGAGTCTGATTTGCCTTCTTTCCATCGGCCGGTATCGATCGTCTCGGCGGTCGCGATAGCAGGCTTCGCGCTGGCATTTCTGCTGGGGGGCGGTTCCAATGCGCCGGCCGCTCCGGCCCTAAACGCAAGCCGTGCTAAACCAACGGTCTCGGTTTCCTTCGCGAAACCGAGTCGGTCGGCGACCGTCCGCGTTACGTTTGCCGCAATGCCGCCACCCGATGTGACGGTTTCGGCGAGCATGGCGATGCGCGGCGTGAGCCACGTCATCAATCGCGTCCGGCTGCAGAAGACGAGCGATCCGCACACCTTACAGGCGAAACTGCGATTCTCGATGGCCGGCGCCTGGACGATTCACATTCGTTATGACAAATCGCGGGAGATCGACGTCCCACTGAAGGTCGGCACCTGAGAGGCGCCGCTCGCCGTTTGGTTCGCGGCAATGCTAGCCGCAAGGAGAGGGGACATCCATGACGTTGACTGAGTATCGCAATTCCATGAGACCGTATCGGGTTGCGTCAACCGGCGAGTTCGAAGTCTCCGCTCGCGGCTTCGACGTCTTGCGTGCGCCGGAAATCAACAAGGGCACCGCCTTTCCGATAGCCGAGCGTCAGGCGCTGGAACTGACGGGGCTGCTGCCGTCTGCGATTCTGACAATCGAACAGCAAGCGCAGCGTGCCTACCAACTCTACTTACGCCAACCCGACGAGCTGGCGAAAAACGACTTCTTGACGGCGCTCCACGATCGCAACGAAACGCTTTTCTTTCACCTGCTGGTTTCGCACGTCGAAGAGATGTTTCCGATCGTCTACACGCCGACGGTCGGAACCGCGATCCAGTGTTACAGTCATCAGTTCCGCCGCCCGCGCGGCGTCTTTCTTTCGATCAACGAGCCCGAACAGATTGAAGAATCGTTGCGCAACGCCGGCGCCGAGAGTGAAGACGTCGACCTCATCGTCGCGACCGACTCGGAAGCGATTTTGGGAATCGGAGATTGGGGCGTCGGCGGGATCGACATCTGCGTCGGAAAGCTCGCCGTGTACACCGCCGCTGCCGGGATCGATCCGAGGCGCGTCATCCCGGTCGTCCTCGACGTCGGTACCGACAACACGTCGCTCCTCGAAGATCCATTGTATTTGGGTTACCGGCATCCGCGCGTTCGGGGAGAGCGCTACCAGCGATTCATCGATCGCTACGTCTCGACGGCGCTCAAACTCTTCCCGAGCGCCCTCTTGCACTGGGAAGATTTCAGCGCGATGACCGCGCGCTGGATTCTCAACACGTACCGCGCCAGCATCTGCACGTTCAACGACGACATCCAAGGGACGGCGGGCATCGTCCTCGCAGGAATCCTTTCCGGGATGAAAGTCGCGAACAGCCGCATGCGTGACCAAAAGATTGTCATTTTCGGCGCCGGGACGGCCGGCTGCGGTATCGCCGATCTCGTTGTCGAAGAACTCATGAGCGACGGATTGTCTCGCGATGAGGCGTTGCAGCGTTTTTGGCTCGTCG
Organism: Candidatus Zemynaea palustris; assembly: GCA_003134695.1. GTDB lineage: Bacteria > Vulcanimicrobiota > Vulcanimicrobiia > Vulcanimicrobiales > Vulcanimicrobiaceae > Zemelea > Zemelea palustris. The sequence continues at coordinate 2,048 of PLCB01000026.1, forward strand.
GCCGCCAGGGACTCATCGTCCAAGGAATGCCGAATGTCCGCGAGTATCAGGCACCTTACGCGCGGCGTCCCGACGAGGTTGCGGCGTGGTCGAAGGACGTCGAACGCGGGATCACGCTGGCCGAGGTCGTGCGCCAAGTCCATCCGACGGTTCTCATCGGGAGCTCCACCGTTGCGGGTGCGTTCTCGGAGCAGATCGTCAGAGAGATGGTGAAAGGGACGCCGCGTCCGATCATCATGCCGCTCTCGAATCCGACGAGCCTCTGCGAAGCGATCCCGAGCGATCTCATCACCTGGAGCGACGGACGGGCTTTGATCGCTACCGGTAGCCCGTTCCCACCGGTGCTCTACCAGGGCGTCTCTTACACGATCGGGCAAGCGAACAATTCGACGATTTTTCCCGGGCTCGGCTTGGGGACGATCGTCACCCGCGCTCGCCTCATCAGCGACTCGATGTTCGCCGCCGCGGCGCGGGCAATCGTGGAGATGGTCGACGTCTCGCAACTTGGAGCCTCGATCTTGCCTCCGATTTCGAACTTACGTCGGGTTTCTGCGAAGGTCGCGCTCGCCGTCGCGCGGCAGGCGGCCGCCGAAGGGCTCACGCGCGAGGATCCGGCCGATCTTGAGCGCGCGATTGTAGACGCGATGTGGGAACCGCGCTACCGGCCTATCCGAGCCGTTTAGCTCATCGGCGGCTAGGCCATGAGCTCGCGGCCGCGTAGCCGTTCGGTGAGGATGTCGAATGCGAAGACCCCGAGGGCGGAAAACCTTGATGAGGGAATTTCGCTCAAGATTCTTACGCTCGCCGTGCGGGTGCGATGATTCGCGAGAATCCGTGGGCCCGTTGTGGGCCCAACTCTAGCCGAGGGAGCCGATCTCAGACGACTTGAGCGACGATCCGATTCAATGAACCGCAACAGGATCGGGCTGCAGCCGATTATAAGCCTAATCGAGCCGATCAACGGGCTCAGATTCGATTCCCGTTGGCGCTACCAATTCAACCCTGCGAACAGTATGAGCAGATGGCTTCCCCATGTCGCGAGATGTTTGCTTTCATGATCGATCTTGAATCCATTCGTCGGCAGCTGGATTTGGAGCGCCGCACGCCGGCGCAAGAAGGCCAAGTCCTCGAAGCCTTGCCCCACATTTCGCGAATTCGATCCGCCGATGGATCGCATCATATGATTTCGTTTTCCGCCTTATCGAATGACACTGCAGATGCTATTGTAGCCGAGCAAGTCGCTCACTATCGAGCCCTGGGAACTGAAGTGGAATGGAAGGTCTATGAGTACGACAGCCCGGCGGATCTACTGGAACGCCTCGAGCGGCATGGATTTGAAATAGGACCGTGTGAAACCGTGCTCGTGCTGGATTTGCACAATCGGCCGAATTGGATCGACGAGCCATCCGCTCATAAAGTTAGTCGTGTCAAAAACGCCCACCAGGTTGATCTGTACCGCCGAGCAGCGGAAGAAATTTTTGAGAAAAGCTACGAATTTACCGCCGCCGAGTTACTCTCTGGCATAAGGAAAGGCTCGACACAACACCGCGGTTATATGGTGATCGATGGGAACATCGCGGTAAGTATCGGCCGACTGTATACTCATCCAGAGAGTGTTTTCGGAGGTCTGTATGGCGGAGGAACGCTCGAACAGCATCGTGGTCGTGGCCGATACCGAGCGACGGTTGCGGCCCGCGCACGAGATGCAGCAAGGTTCGGTGCTCGTTACCTGATCGTGGATGCTCTTCCCACCAGTCGGCCAATCCTGGAAAGGCTGGGATTCGTGCGCTTGACCGACACTTGGCCTTGTACACTGAAACCGTGAGATGCCTTGTGGCGTGCACGAAGGGCGCCTGAGTCGCGCTCGCCGTTCGCCCTTTCCCTAATGCGGCCCGGATTCGGCCCGTACTTGACGCAACTTGGCCTGCTGCTCGACCGTTAGCACGTTCTTGATGCGAATCATCAAGCCGATCTGCGTGCGTTTTATCTCGCGCTCGACACTCAAGACCTTCTCCAATTGCGACAAGACCCGCGACTCATCCACGCGACTTTGGCCAATCGAGCGTACCATCGTCTGCATGGCGTGTTGAAGGCGGGGCTGGAACTCCACAAAGCGCGACTGCGCGTTCAGCACCGCCGATTGGATGGAAGTTTTCTGGGCGTCGGTGAGCCCGATGGCTTCGGCTTGCGAGAACACGAGGTCGGGTGGAAAGAGATTTTGACCGATTGGATCTGGACTCGGCGCGCCGGGGGTGGGCTGCGCGAACACCGGACTCCAGCCCAGCAACAGCCAGCCAAGCAACACTGCGAGGATTACAGGTTTTGGTCGCATTGTTTTCTCCTTCGTATCATTTATCGTGAAGTAGGGCGTCGGTCGGCGCGCGCCAGTGCGAGAGCGCGGCGCCGGCCGAGGCAGTAGCCGTTGATTGCGCGCGCTCGTTTTTCAGAGCATCGACGTCGTAGGTAACCAAGACGATGCTCGCGATCAGTACCGCCCCGACCATGGCCGTGCGCGTTCGCCAAGCCCAAGTGAAGAGCACCGGCCCCGATTCAATTCCGGCCAGCACGCGGGAACGTAAATTCGATGAAGGTTCGCGGACCACAAGCGTGCGCACGTCCGCATCGAGCTGGTCCGCCCGAGCGCGCAAGTCGGCGAGAGCGGCGGCGCAGCCGGCACACGTCGCCAGGTGCGCGGACAACGCGGCGCTCGCGGGCCGGTCGAGCGCACGATCGATCAGCTCCTCCAGCCATCGCGCGCACGTCATCATGGCGAAAACCTCCGCAGCAGTTGTTTACGCGCCGAATGCAGTCGTGATCGGACGGTGCCCGGCGGGATGCCGAGGATGCTCGCAACTTCGCGCGTGTCCAATCCGTCGACGGCGCTCAACAATAGCACGCCGCGCAATTTCTCGGGCAGGCAATGTATTTCGTCGCGCAGACGTGAGTGGAAATCGCGCGCCTCGACTTCGGTTTCGGCGCTTGCCGCCGGCAGTGCGGTATTTTCAAACCAACTTATGTTGCGGCGCTGCGCACGGTCGGCGGCGCGCTGATGGTTAAGGGCAAGTCGCAGGCTCACGCGCGCGACCCAAGCGCGAAATTTCTCGGGGTCCCGAAGACCGCCGAGTTTGCGATACGCGCGCAAAAAGACGTCTTGGCTAACGTCCTCCGCATCGGCGTCGTTGCCGAGGACCCCGTATGCGATTTGGTAAACCACGCGTTGAGTCTCCCGCAGACGACGTTCGAACTCGGTCGCGCTGTGTGCCGATGCAGTCGAAAAACCCATGGTCTCCGATCGCGCGCCAGCCACGCCTCACCGCCTTCTCTACTAAAGACACCGCCGGAGGCTTGTTTGTTCGCATCGTTACGCCCTTAGGCTTGTTTCCGTGGGCCGCGCGTGGGCCCAACCTAGTTCTGAAGCCCTTGGGTTGAGCCTCGTCTCGTTTGGGAAAGAAGATATCCCGTGCTTTCGCTTGGTCGGTTGTGCGGGCAATCCGGAAAGGACATGTTCATGAACACAAGCAGACTTCTCGGCGCTTTGGTCTTGGCTGCGCTTATCGCCGCTCCCAGCCTGGCCGTCGCCGACCCCAATGGAAACAACGGATACAACGGAAACAATAACAACAACGGAAACGGCAGCGGGCGCGCCCGCTTCAATGGTCAGGTAACCGGCATCATTCAGTCCGTGCAAGGTTCGAGCTTTACGCTCGACAGCGGCCGAACGGTATTCCTCAAACAAGGAACGGTCATCAACCCGAGGGGAGCGCATTTGCGGTCCGGCATGCAAGTCACCGTGACCGGCGTGCGGGCGGGCAACGGCGCGATCAACGCCAGCGAGGTCGACATCACCCGCCGCGCCCGTCGGATGTAAACATCAAATGGTAGCGTCGGCGGAGCGCTTTCCGTCGACGCTACCATCGGGATGCGTGACGAGCTTAGGTCATGAGCTCGCGGCCGCGCAGGCGTTCGGTGAGGATATCGAACGCCAAGACGATCGCCCACGTGATGAGCACATACGCGACCATCGTCTTATAAAAGAAGAGTTGCTGTGCGTTGAAGAGCGCCTGGCCGATCCCGCCGGCGCCGATCATGCCGACCACGGCCGCCGCGCGCACGTTCCACTCGAGGCGGAAGAGCGTGTGGATCGCGAGCGGGCCGAAGGCCAGCGGAACGATCGCGTAGGCGATCGTCGAGACGGTTGAAGCGCCGGTCGCCGCGATCGACGCAACCGGCTCTTTCACGACGTTTTCAAACGATTCGGCGTACAGCTTGCCGAGCACGCCGGCCGAATGGAATCCAAGCGCGAGAATGCCGGCGATCGGACCGATGCCGACGCTGACGACCAAGATGAGTCCCCAGACGACTTCCGGAATCGCTCGCGCCGTGTCGAGCAGACGGCGCGTGACGGCGACGACCGCGAACGGTACGATCGTCCGCGCCGCGATCAACGCCGTAAAGAAGCCGATCGACGCGCCGAGCGCCGTCCCGAACACCGCAATCGCCGCGGTTTGAAGCAAGAGCAACGGCAGCGCGCTGAGCTCGGCGCCGTTGAGTTGCGGCGGAAGCATCTTGGCAAAGGTCGTTAGCGCATGGCCGAATGCAAAGAACTGCGGGCGGTCGACCCACAGCGTTAGGAGACCGATCGGAATCAACGCGAGCGTCGCGCGTGGATACCGCCTGATGAGCGAGCCGAACGCGTCTACCACCGCGACCATGACGACCAGGATCAGGATGAGCAGCGCCGCTCGCCGGTAGTCGAGCGCGTTGATGGCGCCGACGAGTTCGGTGCCGAGGCCGCCGGCACCGACCGCGCCGACGATCACCGAAGCGCGCACGGCGCAGTCAAACGCATACGCTCCGAACGAAAGCAAGTCGCGCGAGGTCAGCGGGATCAGCCCGAATGCGGCGATCGAGACGCGTCCCGCGCCGGTTGCCTTGAGCGCGTCGACCGGCGCGCTCGGAGCGGCGAGCAAGAGTTCGCCGAAGACTTTCCCGATCATCGCGGTGTAGAAGACGGCGAGTGCCGCGATGCCCGCGGCGGGGCCGAGCCCGATGACGACGACGGCGAGAATCGCTAAGGTAAGATCGGGTATCGCGCGAAGCGCGCCGAGGGCGGTTGCGATGAAGCGGTAGCCCGGCGCGCGCGTCGCGACCGCGACCGCGAGCGGGATCCCCGCGACGAGCGCGACGAGCATCCCGGCGCAGGCCATGCCGAAGGTTTGCGCCACGGGGACGAGGAGCGGAACGGCGCGGACCGCGCCCTCCAAAAGGGCGTTCACGTGACGGGCTGCTTGGATTCGACTTCGCAGAGGCTGCCGCGCTCCACCAGCACGACGCGGTCGAAATAGTCTTGCGCAAATTGAACTTGGTGCAACGAGCAGATGAGGGCGATTCCGCTTTCTCGGGTCAGCCGGCAGAGCAGCCCTATGATTTGCGTGCCGAGCCGGGGGTCGAGCGAAGCGACCGGCTCGTCCGCCAAAATCGCTTCAGGTTGTTGCACGAGCGCGCGGGCGATCGCGACGCGTTGGCGCTCGCCGCCCGAAAGCTCGCGCGTCGGCGCCCAAAGTTTTTCGGGGATCGAGACGCGCTCGAGCGCGGCGCGCGCTTCATCGAGTTCGGACTCGAGCGGGAAGACGAGGTAACGCAGCGCGTGCGCCGTGCTCCATCGCCCGAGCGCGCCGGCCATGACGTTCTGATGAACCGATAGCCGGTCGACGAGATCGTGATGCTGCGCGATCATCGCGAGGCGCGTACGCAAGCCCCGCAGCGCCCGTCCGCGCAGTTCCCCGACCGCGATGCCGTCGACCAAGACGCTCCCGGCGCTGATCGGGACCAATCCGTTGATAGTGCGCAACAGCGTCGTCTTCCCGCTGCCGCTCGGGCCGACGAGCGCGACGGTCTCGCCGGCGGCGACCTCGAGATTCACGCCGTCGAGTGCCGGCCGGGCGGCGCCCGGATAACGGACGACGACGTCGCGAAGGCTGATCATCGCCTGACGGTCACAGGAGTTTCAGTTTTTTTGCGATGCTCCGCAAGGTCGCATACTCTGCGTCGTCGGCGCGAACGAACGACGTCCCGCGCAGAATCGCGAGGACCTTGTCGTCGCTCCCGGCGCGCAAGGCGAGAAACGCGTTTGCTAAACCCTCGCGACTCGCGGGCGCGACGTCCTTGCGCGCGACCCAGACGTAATCGACAAACGGCGGCGTCGTGTAGAACACGCGCACCTTGGTCTTGTCGATCTGCCCACCGTCGGTCACGGCCTTAAAGACGCTTTCGTCCAGCGCACCGGCGTCGACGGTGCCGGACTCGACCGCCTTGGCAGTCGCGGGGTGATTGCCGGTGAAGCGCGCGGTGAGGTCCGTGTCGGGGTCGATGCCGGCGTTGCGCAACGCGTAGTCGGGCATGAGGTGACCGCTCGTCGAGCTGATGTCGCCGAACGCGAAGCGCTTGCCCTTCAGATCCGCGAGCTTGTTGATCGTCGAACCGGTCTGCGTGATGAAGAGCGAGTGGAATTGTTTGTCGCTGGTGCGCTGCACGAGCGGAATCACGCCGTAGGCTTCGCGAGCCTTCAGGTACGTGAGCCCGCCCAGATACGCAAAATCGAGCGAGCCGTTCCCGAGACCTTCGACCGTCGCATTATAATTCGTCGGGATGACGAGTTCGATGGGCTGCCCCATCTTCGCGCTGAGGTAATCGCGCAGCGGTGCCTTCTCGTCGGTCGAAACCTGCGTCGCGCCGGCGTCGGGGATCATCCCGACGCGCAAGGCCGACGCGGCCGCGACGGCGGGAAGGGCGCCGGAACCGAGGACGAGGGTCGCGCCCATCGCTTTGAGGACGACGCCGCGCTTCAGGGATGCTGCCAAGGGATCAACCTCCATCCGAAAACAGAAAACAACCGGGCGGCCCCTTTACAATGCCGAGGCCGTCAGGTCATTCTGAATCGCTGAACGGGGCGACGGGGGGGCCCCGTCGCGTTCGCGCGGGCGGGGCTGAGCGTCAGCGGCTCAACAGTTTGACCGTGTTGTCGTTGTCGTCGTTGAAATAGATCTTCGTGTCGCCGGCGTCATGGCCGCTCGCCACCATCCCGAAGAGTGCGGCGGCCGCTCCGGTGTCGACGTTCTTGACCGCGAGGAGGTGCCCGTCGGACTTGATTTCGACCATGAGGTTGCTGCCGTTCGGGTCCAACGTGTTGCCAAGTACCAGATGTCCGTCGGGTAGGAGTGCCGAGCTGATCGGCCCGTTGAGCGGCGACCCGGAGAAGACCAGTCGCGCTTCCTTCTTGAATCTGCCGCCGAACGTCGTGCCGTTCACGGTGATGCCGCCGGCCGGTATCTTGGAGACATGCGAGATCGACGTCAACGTATTGTTTGCGCCGTCGACGATGTAGAGCCGGTCGTGGTTGTCGTCGTATTGCACGCCCGAGGGACCCAAGATACTTCCCGGCGCTCCGCCGTTGACGGCGAAACCGGTCGCGATTACGTCGAACGTGAATGTCGGCCCGGGATTGATGTTGATGCGAACAATGCTACCGTCGCCGGCGTTGCTCTCGTAAAACGCCTGGGTCCCATGGTCGTCGCGAGCCGGCGCGAAGGTTTCACCGAAGGGATGATGCCACGGACCACCGGCGAGCGCGGTCACAAAGGCTCCGTCGGGTCCGAAGATCGGATTGTCGTTCGCGTTGAACGCGGCCAGCCAGATGTTGTCGTTCGGAGCTAGGGCGAGTGCGTCGCAACCGAGGAGGCGCGAGTCCTGTGCGACGTGGGTCGGGGTCGAACCGGGGTGCGGGTGCAGCGCGACGATTGTCGTGCCCAGCCCTTGAGTGTTCGTGATGTCGTTGAAATTGCAAACGACCAAATCGCCGGCTTTGAGCAGGCCGGCGTCGATCGGCGTGATGTCGAGTCCGTAGGGGTTCTGGTCGCCGTTGGGATCGACAGTCGAACCGATCGTCGTGGTCGTGTTGAGCTGCTTGAGAACCGAATTGCCGTTGTCCGGGTCGACGTCGTTCTGTGGGGGATCGGCGCTAAGCGTGTCCACCGCTTGCGAATCCGATGAAGACGGCATGGAGACCGCCGGGTTCGAACTCGCGCCGCCGCTCGAGCATGCCGCCAACGCCGGCCCGAGTATGGCGAAAGCGCACGTCGCCGTTAGGATTTTCCAGAATGAAGGCATGTGTCAACTCCCAGCGCCGGATAGTGAGAAAGAGAGATGACCATCGTGTACCGCTCAAGTCTGAAGAATCTCTAAAGGCAACCACTCGCTTGCCCTGGTTTCACCGAGAATGCGTTACGCGTCTTGCGCGTCGCTGAACGGGAGGCGGCGGATGCGCTTGCCGGTTGCGGCGAAGATCGCGTTGCTGACGGCCGGCGCGATGGCCGGTACGCCGAGTTCGCCGATTCCTGTGGGGCTGGCGTCGCTCGGAACGATAGCGACGTCGATGGCGGGCGCCTCGGCGATGCGCATCACCGGATACGTGTCGAAATTCGCTTGTTCGACGCGCCCGTTCTTGAGCGTGATCTTGCTCCGCAAGGCCGCGGAAAGCCCGTAGTTGACGCCGCTACGCGTCTGCGCGACGACGATTTCGGGATTAACCGCGATTCCGACCGCAACGGCGGCCGTCACGCGCCGCACCTTCGGCATGCTCCCATTCAGCGCGACGTCGGCGACCGTGGCACACGTGCTGCCGTTCCAAAATCCGAGTGCGACGCCTTGCGAGATTCCGGCGCGCGCCGTTCCCCAGTTCGCCCGTTGCGCGGCGAGCTTGAGGCACGCTGCGGCGGCGGAATCCGGCAGCAGGTGCGCAAGGCGGAACGCAACCGGATCCTGACCGGCGGCGTGCGCCAGCTCGTCGAGAAACGATTCCATGACGAAGGCCGTCCAGTTGGCGTTCGGCGCACGCCACGCGCCGGTCGGAACGCCGTGGTCGGCGGCGACCGTGGTCACGAGAAGATTCGGAATCTGATACGTTGCGTCGGCGACCTCGCTGCCCGAGTCGCCGTATGCGGCGCACGATAGGCCGGCGATCCGGCCGCCGGCGTCGAGCACTCCACGCATGACGTCGACGATCATCGGCCGGTAGAAATCGTGTTGCAGGTCGTCGGCGCGCGACCAGGTTACCTTGACGGGCGCTTTGATCGCCTTCGATAATTCGACGGCTTCTTCGATGTAATCAGACTGCAACCGCCGGCCGAAGCCGCCGCCGAGCATGGTTGTGTGGATGACTATCTTTTCGGCCGGCAAGCCCGTGATCCGCATCGCGGCGGCCTGCGCACGTGATTGGGCCTGCGTCGGCGCCCAAATCTCACACGAATCGTCGCGGACGTACGCCGTCGCGTTCATCGGTTCCAGCGTCGCGTGCGCGAGGAACGGTCCGTAATAGATGGCGTCCAGGCTCCGGCCGCTCAGGCTCGAGACGTCGCCGCGTTTGGTGGTGGCCGTACTGCGCGACGGATCGCGCGCGAGCCGCTCTGCTTCGGCGAACATCGCCGCCGACTCGTTGCCGGCGCGGGGCCCTTCGTCCCACTCGACGACCAGCGCGTCGCGCCCGCGAAATGCCGCCCACGTGTTGTCGGCAATAACCGCGACGCCGCGAGAGATTTGAACCGCGTCCAGCACGCCCTTGATCGCTTTCGCTTGGTTCGCGTCGAAACGCTTCACGGTTCCGCCAAACACGGGACAGCGTGCGATCGCCGCGTACCTCATCCCGGGCACCTTGACGTCGATACCATAGTGCGCGCTACCGTCGACCTTCGAGGGAACGTCGAGCCGCTGCGTGCCGCGTTTGCCGATGAGCGCGAACTGCTCGGGCACTTTGAGCGCGACGTCACTCGGAAGCGGCAATTTGGCAGCTGCGGCGGCGAGGCTGCCATACGTCGCGCTTCGATTCGAAGCTGCATGCACGACCTTGCCGTCGCGCGTCGTCAAACTCACGGGATCGACGCTCCATCGTTGCGCGGCCGCTTGTACGAGCATGGCTCGCGCGTTCGCGCCCGCCTGGCGCAGAGGTTTCCACGACGAGCGCAGCGAGACGCTTCCGCCGGTCGACATCTCGCGCTGACCGGGATAGAGATATTGTGGTGCGGGCGACGCGACCTCGACCGTCATGCGCGCGAGCGGCACGTCGAGCTCCTCGGCGACGAGCGTCGGCAAGCCGGTCATCACACCCTGGCCCATCTCGGAGCGGTTGATGAACACCGAAATCGTGTCGTCGGGGTGGATGCGCAGCCACGCGTTCGGCGAAAAATCCGCCGCCGCTTGGGCCTTGGCCGGCGTCAGGACGCCGTCGCGTCCGGCGAGCAAGACGAAGCTTCCGGCGAAGGATGCCGTCCATTTCACGAAATCGGAACGAGAAAGCGCCGCGCTCATCACGGCTTCCTCGTCGGGACCGCGGCGCGGTGGATCGCGGCGCGAATCCCATCGTACGTCCCGCAGATGCAGACGTTCGTCATCGCCGCATCGATCTCGTCGTCGCTCGGATTCGCGTTGCGCGCCAAAAGCGCGGCGGCGGCCATCAGTTGTCCCGACTGACAGTAGCCGCATTGCGGAACTTGTTCGGCGATCCAGGCTTTCTGCAGCGCGTGAGAACGGTCGGGCGAGAGCCCCTCGATGGTCGCGATCGTTTTTCCGCGCGCTGCGGCGACCGGCATGACGCACGAGCGCTGAGGCCTTCCGTCGACGTGTACGGTGCACGCGCCGCACAATCCGGCGCCGCAGCCGTACTTTGTCCCCGTGAGCCCTGCGACGTCGCGCAGCGCCCACAAGAGCGGCATCTCGTCGGGGACGTCGAGGTCGTAGTGCCGCCCGTTCACGTTCAATGAGATCATGCGTCCTCGCTTCCGGCGACCGGGCTTTAAGGCTGACGCCCCGGCGCACCTCGTCATTCGGCGCCGCTACCGGCCCTCGCGTTCTCAAATTATTCTCAAGGTCGTGCGTTGGTTCAAAGGGTTTCCTCACCTCTTCCAATGGGCAAGGTAGCCTTCGGATAGGTTGTTCGCTGAAGGAGCCCACATGCGCATTCGTCTTTTCCCCGCTCTTATCGGGGCATTCGCCTTGGGCGCCCTCGTTTTCGGGATGTTCGCGAAGCCCAAGCCGTCGCAGGCCATGCCGACGTTCGCGCAGGCCTACGGGTTTCAGTGCAGCGTCTGTCACACGCAGGTACCGCTGCTCAACGCCTACGGACGCTACGTGCAGCGCACCGCTTACGCGGTGCTCGATCGCCACACGCTCGCCCGAGCCAATCCCGTTTGGCTCGGCGAAAGCCTGAACTACGATTCGACGGCCGGTGCCGGCACCGGGCTGCCACGGTACTCGTTCGGCAACTTCGCGGTTCACGCGGCCGGATTCGTCACGCCGGACATCACCTACCACGCGCAACAATGGGTGGTGCAAAACGAGCAACATGGTGGCATCGATACGTTGTGGGTTTCGTACAACAACCTCTTCAATCACAGCGGCCACCTCTTTATCGGCAAACAGTTGAACCCGGCGCCGTCACCCTACAGTCAGACGTTCGATATCGACGGACCGTCAGCGTCAAACACGCTCGTCGGAGAACACGACTGGGCCGCGACTTACGGCAACCGCTGGGGCGCGAAGCTCGCCTACGTCCAGGGCTCGCTCGACGTCGAAGCCGGTTACTACTTGACCGGCGACGACTTGCAGGGCATCAGCGACTTTAGCGCCGGCGACAAGACCTTTCAATGGAAGCTCGCCTACGCGTCGCCGAAAGTGCCCATCGAAGCGGGATTTTTTGGAAGCAACGGTTCCATCCCGGTCAGCACGGGCACCAATCACTACAACTCGGTGGCTGCCTACGTGCAAATCGACCCCAACGAGTTCGGACGGCCGGGTTTGCTTGCAATCCATCAGGTCGCCGGCGACTCGAATCCCGGCGTCGATTCAGCCTCGGGCAACGTCATGCCGGCGACGATCAGCCGCGGCACGAGCGTCGAGCTCTACGAGCCGATTTTAAAGGGCAACGCCGTAATCGGCCTGCGTCACGACTTCAACAACGACGGCTACGCGACGCTCACGAACGGTAACTCGATCAATCTGGGCTTCAACGTGCCGCATTTCAACTACTTGCATGGCTACCTCGAAGCCAATCTCGGAGGTAATTCAGCACTGGCCGGCGCCTCCGGCGGGCCGACCTGGAAGGGAATGCTCTGGCTCACGCTTCCGATCAAGGCCGTGAAGTAGTACTGCCGTTCGACCTCGGTGTCGCCAAGCAGGGCCCGGCGGCGTGAGGTTCGAGTAGGACGTCCATGGCTGAGACCTCCCGCGACGAACACCTTAGACTCGTCGTCGACGCCGCGCCGATCGCGATTATCGTCGCCGACGAGAGCGGCCGGATAACGCTCGTCAACATTCAAGCCGAACGCCTTTTCAACTATCACCGCGGCGAGATGCTCGGCCAGCCCCTCGAGATGCTCGTCCCCGAACGGTTTCGCCGCGGCCACGCCGGCCTGCGCGCGGGCTTCCACAAGACGCCGTTGATGCGGCCGATGGGCGCCGGGCGAGATCTCTTCGGATTGCGCAAGGACGGCACCGAGGTCCCGATCGAGATCGGGCTCAGCCCCTTCATGACTCCCGACGGAAGTTTCGTCCTCGCCACGATCGTCGATATCACCGAACGCAAGTACGCCGAGGAGTTGCGCCTGCTGACGGCGCGCGAACAGCGTAAGAGGCTCGACGCCGAGCTCGATCGCGATCGGGCGCTCGATGCATCGCTCCTAAAATCGCAATTCGTCGCGACCATGAGCCACGAGCTGCGCACGCCGCTGACGACGATCATCGGCATGACCGAACTTCTCAGCGGAACGTCCCTCGAAGATCGGCAGCGGCGCTACTGCGAGCAGGTCAACGAGTCGGCGGAAGCGCTCCTCTCCATCATCAACAGCATCCTCGATTTTTCGAAAATCGAAGCTGGCAAAATCGACCTCGACGAGCGAGACTTCGAACTGCAGGCCGTCGTCGAAAGCGCGGCGAGCGTCCTCGCACCGCAAATCCGGCAAAAGTCGTTGCGTCTCCACACCTACGTCGATCCGCTAATTCCGCCGCTGGTCCGCGGTGACGCCGACCGGCTGATGCAGATCCTGCTCAACTTGATCGGCAACGCGGTGAAGTTCACGCAGCGCGGAAACGTCGTCGTGCGTGCGTTGCCGGTGGAAACGTCGCTTCGGCGCGCGGTCATCCGTTTCGAGGTCCAAGATACGGGCATCGGAATCGGCGATGAAACCTTGCCGCGACTTTTCGAACCGTTCGTTCAAGCCGACAGTTCGTCGTCGCGGAAGTACGGCGGGACCGGTTTAGGACTTTCGATCTGCAAGCGGCTGGTCATCCTCATGGGCGGCGAAATCGGCGTCGAAAGCGAGCCGGGTCGCGGCTCGCTTTTCTGGTTCAGCGTTCCCTTCAAACGGCCGACCGCCATCCTCTCGAACCGAAAAGTCTTCGGCGTTTGCGCGTTGGTCGTCTCGGACGACGAGACGTTCGCCGACATCGTCGTGCGCTATCTCGAGGCTTGGGGGATGGCCAGCCGCCGCATCCGCGCCGCGACCGAGATTCGGACGACACTCGAGTCGGCGAACGCCGCGACGCCTCCGGAATGGATCGCGGTCGTCGACGCCGACGCGCCGGATTCCGGCACGGTCGCGGCAGCACTCGCTGCGGAGGCCGAGATCGGAGCGTCGCGCATCGTTACGGTCGGCGACGAAGAGAACCAACTTTCTAAGCCGATCCGCCAATCGGAACTCTTCGATCGAGTCAGCGATGCTCTCGGCAAGACCGCCAGAATCGAATCCGTCACTCGCGAGGCTCCGCTGTCCCGACCGCGCAGCAGCCAACCAGGGGCGTCTGAAACCGTCCTGGTCGCCGAAGACAATGCCAGCATCCAAGAACTACTCGGTCACCAACTTCGCGCCCTCGGCATCGATGCGAAACTGGTCTCTGACGGTGCCGAAGCCGTCGCGGCTTTGCGCCAAGAACGATTCGGCGCGGTGCTGATGGATTGCCAGATGCCCAACCTCGACGGCTTCGAGGCGACGCGTCTCATTCGTGGGGAAGAGCAAACGTCGAGACGTCACACACCGATCATCGCGATGACCGCCAACGCATTCAAGGAAGATCGCGAAGCCTGCCTGGCCGCCGGCATGGACGATTACCTGGCCAAGCCGGTTCGAATGGAAGCGCTGCGCATGATGCTCGAACGGTGGCTCTCCGCGCCGAGGGAGACTGCCGGACGCTGATTGCTTCCGAAGGCGCCTCGTGCGCATCCTGACCGTCAATGCCGGCTCGACCTCGCTCAAACTCGAGCGCTACGACCTAGATCAGCCTCTGCCGCCGATCGCCCAACCGCCCGACCCGGTCGCGGGCGCCTCGATCGAGGTCGCGCAACTGGAGGATGCAATCGCCGCACAACTCGAGCACGAGCTCGATGCTGTCGCGCATCGCATCGTCCGGCTCCCCGATGCGGCGCCGACTGTTCCGCTCGATCAACCGATGGTCGCGGAGATTCGCCGCGCCGGCGGTGACGCTCCCTTACACGACAAAGCAACGTTACAGGCGGCGGATGTGGTTCGCCGGTTGCGACCGCACCTGCGACAATTCGGGATCACCGACGGCGCCTTCCATCACACGCTTTCGGCCGCCGCCGCGACGTACGCAATTCCGCGCGAACTGACGCGCAAAGGGTTTCGCCGGCTCGGCTATCATGGGCTCAGTCACGAATACGCGGCGCATCGCGGCGCCGCGCTGGCAAGGCTCGATGTCCACCAAGCGCGGATTGTCACCGCGCATCTCGGCGGCGGTTCGTCGCTCTGTGCGATCGAGAACGGAGCGAGCGTCGATACGACGATGGGATATACGCCGCTCGAAGGTCTGCCGATGACGACGCGCAGCGGATCGGTCGATCCCGGTTTGCTTCTGCATCTGCTCAAAGGCGGAATGCCGCTCGACGAGTTGGACGACATGCTCGAGCGGCGCTCGGGGTTACTCGGCGTCTCGGGACGGAGCGGCGACGTTCGCGAACTGCTGGCCGCGCGCGCGAGCGACCCGGATGCGGCGCTCGCTCTCGACGTCCTCGGCTGGCGTCTCCGCGCCGGAATCGGCGCGATGAGCGGCGTCCTCGGCGGCGTCGATCTGCTCGTCTTCACCGGCGGCGTCGGCGAACACGCCGCTCCGATTCGAGCCGACGGCACGCGCGGCGTCGAAGCATCCGGTGCGAAACTCGATGCCGCGCGCAATGCGGCGCTCGAAGGGGAAGGCCGGATCGCCGCGGATGATTCGATGGTCGCAGTCTACGTCGTTCGCGCGCGCGAAGGCTGGCAGCTTGCACGCGCGGCGGCGATGATTCTCGGTGCCTAGCGTTTCCAGGTCCAGTCTCGGATCGCCGGCGGATCTTCGCCGCGGTCTTCGATATAAAGGCGGTGCTCGACGAGCAGGTCGCGCAGCTTCTGCTTGACGTGGCCGGCGGTATCGTGGAAACGCGCGACGCGATCGATGACATCGTCGGCGAGGTGGAAACGGTCGAGGCGATTGCGCACGGCCATGTCGAAGGGCGTCGTCGTCGTGCCTTCCTCGACGTAGCCGCGGACGTGGAGATTGTCATGGCCGTGCCGTCGATAGGTCAGCCGGTGAATCAGCCATGGATAGCCGTGAAACGCGAAGATGATCGGCCGATCGGTCGTGAACAAGGCATCGAAGTCGGCATCGCTCAGAGCATGGGGATGCTCGCCGGACGATTGCAACGTCATCAAGTCGACGACATTCACGACGCGGATTCTGATATCGTCGAGATGCTCGCGTAGGAACGCCGCGGCGGCGAGCGTCTCGAGCGTCGGGACGTCGCCGGCGCAGGCCATCACGACGTCCGGCTCCGCGCCGTCATCGTTTGATGCCCATTCCCAAATTCCGACGCCTTCGGTGCTGTGTCGGATCGCAGCGTCGATACCGAGCCACTGTAATGCAGGCTGCTTCCCGGCTACGATGAGGTTGATGTAGTTGCGACTGCGCAAACAATGGTCTGCGACTGAAAGCAGTGTGTTCGCGTCGGGCGGTAGGTAGATGCGTACGGTATTCGCCTTCTTGTTGGCGAGGTGGTCGATGAAGCCCGGATCCTGATGGCTAAAGCCGTTGTGATCCTGTTGCCAGACGTGCGACGTTAGAAGATAGTTCAGCGACGCGATCGGTCTGCGCCACGGAAGTTCTTTCGATAGCTTCAACCATTTTGCGTGCTGGTTGACCATCGAGTCCACGATATGGATGAATGCCTCGTAGCATGAAAACAAGCCATGCCGGCCGGTCAGCAGATAACCCTCGAGCCAACCCTCGCAAAGATGTTCGCTCAAGACCTCCATCACGCGCCCATCGAGCGCGAGATGATCGTCGGAGGGAAGGACGCGCTCGGTCCACTCGCGATTGGTGACCTCGAAGACGGCGTCGAGCCGGTTCGACGTCGTCTCATCGGGGCCGAAGAGCCGGAAATTCATCGGATTGGCTCGGATGACGTCGCGCAGGAAACGGCCGAGTACGCGCGTCGGTTCGGCCTTCGTCGTTCCGGTCGTTACGCTGACGGCGTACGTTCGAAAATCGGGCATGGCGAGATCGCGCAAAACGAGCCCGCCGTTCGCGCGGCGGCTTGCGCTCATCCGCTTCTCCCCAACCGGCGCTTCCGCGGCGATCTCGGGTCGCAGCGTCCCGCGCTCGTCGAATAACTCCTCAGGCCGGTACGAGCGAAGCCACGTCTCGAGAATCTGAAGATGCTTGGGGTGGGCTGCGAAATCGGCGACCGGCACCTGATGCGAGCGGAAGGTTCCCTCGACCGGAAGTCCGTCGACGCTCTTTGGACCGGTCCAGCCTTTCGGTGTGACGAGCACGATCATCGGCCAGCGCGGCCGCGTCGTCACGCCGCGTTCGCGAGCGTCGCTTTGAATCGCGCGAATCTTCTCCAAGGCGCTCTCGAGCGTCGCGGCCATCGACCGGTGCACCGGTTCGGGCTCGTCGCCTTCGACATAGTGCGGTTCGTAGCCGTACCCGGTCAGCAACGCCGTCAATTCTTCGCGCGGAACGCGCGCCAGAATCGTCGGATTCGCGATCTTATAACCGTTGAGGTGCAAAATCGGCAAAACGGCGCCGTCGCGCGCCGGATTGAGAAACTTGTTCGAATGCCAACTCGTCGCGAGCGCGCCCGTCTCGGCTTCGCCGTCGCCGATGACGCAGGCGACGATCAGATCGGGATCGTCGAACGCCGCGCCGTAGGCGTGCGCCAAAGAATAACCGAGCTCGCCGCCTTCGTGAATCGAACCCGGAACCTCCGGCGTCGCGTGACTTCCGATACCGCCCGGAAACGAGAAGCGCTTCATCAGGCGCTGCATCCCGGCTGCGTCGCGCGTAACGTCGGGATAGAATTCGCTATACGTCCCTTCGAGGTACGCGTTGGCGACGAGCGCCGGACCGCCATGGCCCGGACCGGCGACGTAGAGCATGTCGACGTCGTGGCGCCGGATCAGGCGATTGAGATGGGCGTAGATGAGGTTGAGACCGGGGGTCGTCCCCCAATGCCCCAGCAGCCGCGGCTTGAGATGCTCGAGCCGCAGCGGCTCGCGCAGCAGCGGATTAGCGAGCAAATATATTTGGCCGGCCGAAAGATAATTCGCCGCGCGCCAATACGCGTGAATCCGGCGAACCTCTTCGGACGTTAGCGTGGCGGAATCCAATTGAATGCTGACCTCGGTCATCGCCTCGTCATATCGGGCTTTGCTAGGCGGCACTGCCTACTTTTTCTAGAACGCGTGATAGACGAGCGTTGACTTCCTGTGCGATCGCATCGAGTCCCGCGTTGCCAACCACGTTCAGCATGGCCTTGGCATCGATGGCTGCGACTTTAGTGATATTCGCATCCTGCGATACAAGCACGTTACAGGGCAAGAGGAGTCCCAGGTGGGGTTCGAGAGTCAGCGCGCGATAGGCTAACTGGGGGTTGCATGCGCCGAGGATAACGTAGGGCCGGAATTCAGCGCCTAACTTCTCCTTGAGCGTCTTCGCGACGTCGATCTCGCAGAGTACGCCGAATCCTTCGGTCTTGAGCGCGTCTTTGACGCGATCGAGCGCCTGTTGAAACGGCAGCGACGTGGTAGTCTCTTTCCCGTATGTTAGTTCAGCTTTCATTGGCATGGCCTCTTCAATCGATTAGGTGGCCGCTCATTTCTGCGGCTTTTGCGCTTGCACGTTCCGGCTCGAGGCGACATTCACGGCGTTGTAGATCCAAGCGAGGATCGCGCCGGCGAGCGCGGCGATGAGGGCACAAACGATCCACATCACGTCGAAGCCGACGAACGGTTGAGCGTATCCCCCCCACATCATGCCACGGCCGTAGCCACCCATCATGCCGCCGCCGATCCCCCCGATCCCCATCATCGGCAGACCGACGAGCAAAGAAAGAATCAGTGCCGTGGCACCGGCGGCGATGGCTAAGCCGAGCGGGCTTAACTGTTGATGATAACGTTGCGATTCCATGTGAAACGAAGTCCTCCGAATAGCGTGTGTATAGATGCCCAGCGCCGCCCAGCGCGCTAGGTTCTTAGCCCTGTCCACGCGCCTCCCGGGAGACTCGGTGGCGCTCCAGATAGAGTGCGGCCAACGCGCACGAAGCGACCCGCGTCCGCACCGTCTCCGCGCGGCTGGTCAAGATGATCGGAATTCTTGCCCCGAGGACGATGCCGGCCGCCTCGCCGTGGGCGATGAACTCGAATTCTTTCGCGAGCATGTTGCCGGCATCGAGGTCGGGGACGACGAGCACGTTGGCCCGACCCGCCACCGGCGAAACGATGTGCTTGAGCCGTGCGGCCTCGGGGACGATCGCGTCGTCGAGCGCCAGCGGACCGTCGACCAGCGCCCCGGTAATTTGTCCGCGGTCGGCCATCTTTGCGAGCGCAGCGGCGTCGATCGTCGACTGGATCTGCGGGTTCACGAACTCGACGGACGACAAGACCGCCACGCGCGGCTCCGGTATTCCGATCGCCCGCGCGAGATCGATCGCGTTGCGCACGATGTCGACCTTCTCTTCCAACGTCGGCGCGATGTTGACCGCCGTGTCGGTCAGGATGAGCAACTCGTCGCGATCGGGCAGATCCAAGACGTAACAATGACTCATGCGGCGCATCGTGTGAAGCGCGGTCTCTTGCACGATCGGGCCGAGCAGCTCGTCGGTGTGAAGGCTGCCTTTCATGACCGCCCTGACGTTGCCGCCCTCGACTTCTTCGATGGCTGCCTTCGCCGCCGCATACGGGTCGATCGCGTCGATTTGCGCAAAGCCCGAGATGTCGCAGCCGGCCTCGGCCGCCGCTCGCGCGATCTCGGCGCGGGGGCCGATCAGGATCGGTTCGAGCACACCTTCGGCGGCCGCCTCGACCGCCGCGGCGATCGCGACGCCGTCGCACGGATAGACGACCGCGGTCATGAGCGGCGGAAGCCGGCGCGTCGCCGAGATCAGCGCCGCCAAGCCGTTCGATTCGAGGGTCCTCATCCGCAGAAGCCGCGTTTGGCTCGTTCGGGATGGTAACCGTAGCTTCGCGGCGGATTGTCGTGCGCGTGCGGAGCGAGCCGGGGAGTGACGTGTGGTTCGCTGTTCGTCCAAATCGTTACGTGCCGCACCAGATAACCGTTGTCGCGAATGCGCACGATCAGGTTGAAGCGCTCGATGCCGGTCTCTTCGTACATTCGCGCCGCCTTGAGCACGAGGTGGGTCAACATCGCTCGCGATTTATGATCGTGTGCGACCGAACGTTCCGACGAAAAAGCGTCGAGCATCGACGCGGCGTCCGGTTGGGTGAGCGGGAGCCGACGGCGCGCCGCGTGGGCCCCGCCGTGCAACGCGATCACCCGGCCGTGGTGCTCGTCCTCGTACCCCTCCAGGACAAGGTCCGGCCCCGGCTCGGCGGGCTTCTCGGCAACCCGAATCTCATAACGCCGAAGCAGCTTTTGCGCTTCGGGCTCTTCCAATAGATACCCCATTGCTCGACGGTAGCCCGCGGATGTGAAGCGCCGGTGACGCCGGTGAGAACGACGTTCCAACGGTTTTCGCGGAGCGTTGGCACGCTAGAGCAGATGATGACCGATCCCCGTATCCACGTTCGTCCGGCCCGGCCCGAGGACGTCGCCGGCGTTGGGGTGATGACCCGCTCGCTCTCGCGGCAATCGGTCCGCCTGCGTTTCATGGGCGGCGTCTCGCGCGAGTGCGCCATCGAAGAACTCCGGCACGAGACCCTCGCCGGCCGCACCGAGGGCGCGGCCCTCGTCGCCGAAGACGACGGCGGGACGATCGTCGGCGAGGCGTATGCGGCCTACTTGAATCCGACCGAGGCCGAAGCGGCCTTCGTGGTTTCGGGTGCCTGGCAGCATCGCGGCGTCGGTACCGCGCTCCGCTCGGCCCTCTTCGAGCAATTGAGGTCCGAAGGCATCAAGACCGTCTATCTCGAGACGCTTCCGGAAAACACGCCGCTTCTGCAACTCGTACGCGACGCAGGATTGCCGACCAAGGAGCGATTCGCCGACGGCGCGATCACCATCCGCGTCGAATTGCAGGCCAAAGCCACGGTGTGATCGCCGCAGCGGAGTTCTCGGCGCGCTCGCCCGGCGGCCTCACCTCGCAAGAGGCTGCGGCGATCGTCGCGCGAGTCGGCCCGAACGACCTCGCACCGCGCCGTTCGGCTTCGTCGCCGGCGGCGTGGCTGCTGCGGCTTGTCCTCGATCCGATGGTGCTCTTGCTCGTGATCGCGGCCGGAACGTACGCGATGCTCGGCGATCGATTCGATGCCGCTGTCACCGCCGTCGCCGTCTTACCGATTTTCTTGGTCGGCGGCGTTCTCGAATGGCGTTCCGAACGCGCGCTCGAGCGACTGAGCGAACTGGCTCCTCCGCGCGCCAGGGTGTTGCGTGACCGCCGGGTCTGCGAAATTCCCGCGGTTGACGTCGTCCCCGGCGACGTCTTGTTCGTCCGCGAGGGCGACGTCATCGCGGCCGACGCGACGCTCTGCGAAGCGGCCTCGCTGCAAGTCGACGAGTCGGCGTTGACCGGCGAATCGCTGCCCGTCCACAAGACGCCTGACCAATCGTCGGAGATGCGGCGAATTCTGGCCGGAACGATCGTGCGCTCCGGTCGCGGCGTCGCCATCGTCGACGCCACGGGCAGACACACGCAATATGGCAACATCGGCGCGACGATGGCGCGCATGCGCGACGTCAAGGCGCCGATTGAACGCGCCATCCATCGCATCGTCGTGCAAGTCAGCGTCGGCGTGGCGGCGATTTGCGTCATCGTCATCGGAATCGGTCACCTCCACGGGGACCCCTGGCCGATCGCGGTGATCGCCGGCGTGAGCCTCGCAATGGCGGCGATTCCGGAAGAGCTGCCCATGGTGTACACCCTCTATCTGGCTCTCGGTGCGTGGCGTCTCGCCAGAGATCATGCGCTCGTGCGCAAACTCGCGAAAGTGGAAACCCTCGGCTCCGTCAACGTCATCTGTCTCGACAAGACCGGAACGATGACGCACGGGACGCTCGAAGTCGAAGGGATCTACGCGGTCGAGGGTGCGACCGCCGATGACGTCCTACGCTTCGCCACGATCGCGTCGGACGGGGCCTCCGGCGATCCGCTCGACGAGGTCATCCTCGCAGTCGCGGCCCGAACGGGCCAATCGGCCGCGCCGCAGCACGAAACGCTCGTCCCATTCGACCCGGCGCGGCGGTACGCGGGTGCGATCTTCAGCGAGAACGGCACGCACCGGCTCGTCCTGAAAGGTGCGCTCGAGGCGCTCTCTCCGCGCGTCATCGCGTCGAATGGCGCCGAGTCCGGCCTGCGCGCTTGGGCCTCCGCCGCCGCCGCGCGCGGTTCGCGCGTCCTCGCTGTCGCGACGGCAAAGGTGCGCGATGGCGCATTGCGTCACGCCCACGAAGCGGTGCTCGAACTCGCCGGCCTCATCGCCTTCAGCGATCCGGTGCGCGCCGAACTGCCGGCGGTCGTCGCCTCGTGTCGCGAAGCCGGCGTGCGCGTCGTCGTCATTACCGGAGATCACCCGGAGACCGCTTGCGCTATCGCTCGGCAAGCCGGACTCGACGGGAAAGACGTGCTGACCGGTCACGAACTCGATCGGCTCGACGACGATCGTTTAGCAGAATGCGTCGGGAGCGTCGCCGTCTTCGCGAGAATTCGTCCAGAGCAGAAACTCCGCATCGTCCGCGCTTTGCACGCGAGGGGCGACGTCGTGGCAATGACGGGCGACGGCACGAACGACGCGCTTGCAATGCGCGAAGCCGACATCGGCATTGCGATGGGCAAACGCGGAACCGAGGTCGCGCGAGCCGCAGCCGATCTCGTACTGCTGAACGACGACGTAACGACGATCGTTAGCGCTATCGCCGACGGCCGCAGAATCTTCCACAATTTGCGGCACGCGTTCTCATACTTGAACGCATTTCACTTGCCGCTGCTCTTGTCGGCTTTCATCCTACCCCTGCTCGGCGCACCACTGCTGCTGATGCCGATCCATTTGATCTGGCTCGAGCTGATCGTTCATCCGACCTCGGCGCTCGTCTTCGAGAACGATCCCCGCGACGAAACGGCGATGCATCGGCCGCCCCGCGCCGCCGGTGCGCCGCTCCTTCGCCGCGAAGACTATCTCCAGGCGCTCGCACTCGGCACGACGCTGAGCATCGCCGTCCTCGGCATCTACGCATTTCTTCTCCACGGCGGCTATCATCCCGATGCAGCCCGAGCCGCATCCATCACGGCGATGATTTCCGGCCAATGCCTGCTCGTTCTCGTCGAGCGCGCCGGGTTTCAACCTCTCTGGCGGGTTCGCATCCGTGACAATCGGACGATTCTCCCGATTCTCGGCGGAACGATGGCGACCGTTGCCGCCGCCGTCTATCTACCGGCGGTCGCGCGTCTCGTTCATTTCGCGGCGGTGCCGCCCCTGACGCTACTCGCTTGCGTCTCCGTCGCGCTCGCTTCGGTTCTCTGGCTGCAACCATTTGTCGCCGTGGGAGCGCGACGTGGCGCGTAGGCTTCGGGAAAACGCCGTTATCATCGCGCTCGCGCTTTTCGCCGCCTGGAGCGTCCGCTCGATCTTGCCGATCGTCGTCGCGGCGCTTTTCTGGGCGGTGTTAACCTGGCCGCTCGTCGAATGGGCCGCGCGCAAGATTCCGCGCGGCGCGGCAATTGCGTCGATCAATGCCGCGGTCGCGCTCATCGGCCTCGGAGTCGCGGCCGCGCTCGCGCCGCTCGCGTACGCTCAGTTACAAGGAGCGGCGACGGCCGTCCCCGGCGTAGCCGACAAGCTTCAATCGGCAGTCGCCGCTTCTCAAGATCCGCGTGCGATTTGGCTCACAACGCATCTGGACTCGCTCGCCGCGACGGCGACGGAGCGAGCGCTGCGCTATGCTCTCGACTTAGCGCGCTCGGCGGCAGCGGTTGCGGCAGCCGCCGCGATCGTGCCTTTCCTAGCGGCCTATCTGCAAGCCGACGCTCCCCGCTACCGTCCGCTCGCCCAATCATTGCGCCTGCCATCGTTTCTTCCGATCGTCACGGCGTGCATTCGCGGACAATTGATCGTCAGCGCAATCGTCGGTATTCTGGTGACGGTCGTCCTGTCCTTGGCCGGCGTGCGCTATGCGCTCCTGATCGGAATCGGAACCGCCGCTTTCGATCTGGTGCCTTACCTCGGCGGAATCGTTGCGTTCGTGCCGTCGCTCTTCTTTGCCGTCGCCGACGGTGGGATCATGCGGGGCGTCCTCGTCGCGGTGCTTCTCATCGTCGTCTTCGAGATCGAGGCTCAGCTTCTGGCTCCTCAGATCGTCGGGGCACGC
>PLCB01000026.1:25944-277683 GCA_003134695.1 Candidatus Zemynaea palustris
GAACGCTACGTCGACTGCCCGTTTTCCGTCGCCGAGCAGTACGTCAGCGATTATCTCGAGCGGGCGGCAAAGGGCGGTCCAGAGGCGACGGTCCAGCTCCCTCTCGTTGCCGGAAGTTTTACGATAAGCAGGAACGTCGAACTTTCATTCGATCGTAAGCGCGACGGCTACGATCCGGGACGCGCGCATTTTGAATCCAAGATCCTTTGGAAGAGCGGAGCGAAACTGCTCCCCGACTTTTCCGGGGTCATTCGTACGCGGATTGCGGCGCCGGGAACGCTGCTGATCGTCGCGGGGCGCTATTGCCCGCCCCTGGGTTTCTTCGGCACGATGTTCGACCGGCTGATCGGGCGCCGCATCGCGCGAGCGACCCTTCGCGATCTCGCCGAACGGCTCGGCAGATCCCTCGAAAGCCGCGAGGCGCGTTGGCGCGAGCACTTGATCTCCGCGAACTAGAACATCCTC
This sequence comes from Candidatus Zemynaea palustris, assembly GCA_003134695.1. Lineage (GTDB taxonomy): Bacteria > Vulcanimicrobiota > Vulcanimicrobiia > Vulcanimicrobiales > Vulcanimicrobiaceae > Zemelea > Zemelea palustris. Next base: position 26,410 of record PLCB01000026.1, read on the forward strand.
AGCCTGGAGATCGGCCGCCTGCTGGAGCGTGCATGGCGGTTGGGAGCTTACCTGATGCAACGCTCGAGAATCTTACCATATCGGCTGAGTGGTTCGGCCGTGCCGACGCGCGCAACGACCACGCCCATATCGTCGTTCTGACGGCCACCTCCGTACGCGCAGGCGGCGTCGAGCACGGCGCGCGCCGGATCGCCGTCCTCGCGCAACGATTGTTTGACGACGCGTGCGACCTGCGCCACGCTGAAAAAATTCTTGGATCCGGCAGGGTGGCTGTCGGCGACGCCGTCGGTCGCGATGACGAGCGTCTCAGTCGTATCGAGGGGAAGCACCGCATCGCAGGCGCGAAACACGAGCGCGATGCCGAGCATCGGCGCGGTCGGTGCGAGTTGCTCGATGCGGCCATCGTCGTGGAGCGCGAACGCGAGGTCGTGACCCGCCGATGCATAAACGAGGGTCCGCGACGGATGGACCAACGCAGCGAAGGCGACCGCGTACGGCGACTCGGCCGCGAGCGTCCGCAACCGGTTGTCCGCGCAGCCGAGCGCTTGGGCCGGCGACGCGCCCCGCAGAAGCGCGGTGGCGATCGCGTCGCCGATCGCCGAGGAAAGCGGGGCAGGCGCCGCGCCGTGGCCAATGACATCGACGACGACGATCACCGCGCGGCCCGAGCCAAGCGGAAGAGCGAAGGCCACGTCGCCGCAGCGTCCATGTTGAGCGTTCGCCGCGCGCACGACGTCCCAGGTTCGAACGCGCGACGGTGCCGGCGCTGGCGCTAAGAACGCACTGCAAAGGGAAACGGCTGTGCTCGTCATGCGCGGCTAGGTCAAACCGAAACCGTGGCGATGATTTCGTCCAGCATCGCACGCGCCGTCGCTTGCGAGAACCGCAACCCCAATTCCACCTCGGCGACGTCGCCTCGCGGCGCGACCGGATCGTCGTAAGCGCCGTCGAGCTGCAAGCGCGTCATCTCGCCGTCGCTGAGGATGCGTAGTGTCCCGTCGAAACGCGGAAATCGTCCGTGATCGGCGGGCTGCCAGTGAACGGTGTAACAACCGTCGCCGCCATAGACTCCTCCAGCCGGCTTCACCGTTACGACAACGTCACGCACCAGCGAGATCTCGGTGCCGAGCCCGGGTAACGCGCAAACCGGATTGACGGCAAACTGCCCGTGATCGAGCGCGTACGTTCGTAACGCGTCGTCGGCTCGAACAGCATCGATGTGCAGCACGGCATCGCGGCGGATGGGCTGGGCGTTCATAGCCCCGCCGCGGCTCGTTTGTTGGCTTTCGCCGTCTCAACGCTGCGCGAGGATTGCTCCATGAACGTGCCGATCCGCTGGAGCAAATCGCGACCCGTGCTCTCGGCGATCGCGCGTCCGATCGTGCGATCGAACGCTTCGCCGAGCGCCCCCAGCGGCGGTTCGTATGTGCCGTCGAGGGCAACAAAGCAGCTCTCGTAGTCGTCGGCGTTCGGAAGCGAGATTCTGCCCGTGAAGCGCGGGAACGGACCACCGGCGACCGGCGCCCACTCGACGGCGTACGAAACGATCATCGCGCCTTCGTCGTGGACGCGCGTCAGCCGAATGACACAGTCGCGCGCCAGCATTAGGAGCGGCAAACCGGGCAGCACGATCGGCACCCTGAGCGCCAGCACCGCCGCATCGTCGACGGCATAGTCGGCGAAGAACCGCTCCAGGAATTGCGGAGCCTGGGCGACGGGACAGGCCACGGGTCTTTTAAGATTCAGGTGGCTGAGCATTTCCCGTAAGCCTACCGGTTCGATATCCGCAAGCGGTGAAGGCGGTGCGAAGTTTCGGCTCACGAGCGGGTGCCGAAGGCCGGCAGCCTACTAAGACTCGGGAACGCCTTCTTTCCGCTCCGCGCTGGCGGCCCGGGCCAGAAGGACTTCGATCTCCCCGAGAGCGTGAAGCACCGCATCGAGCCGAGCCGGGGTCGGCTCGATGATCCCGTCGCGAAAGCCCTCGACGTTTGCGATCGCGACGGCAAGATGGTTGCGAACCTCGTGGATGACTTGCCTCATGCCGGCTTGACCATCTTGTAGCCGACACCAAAAACCGTCACGATGTACCGAGGCTTCGTGGGATCGGGTTCGATCCGAGCGCGGAGATTGGCGATATGGCGATCGAGAGTCCGGTCGAAGACGTCGCCGTCGGCGCTGACGCGTTCGAGCAGCTGGTCGCGTGTCAGCGTCTGACCGACGTGCGACGCAAGAACGTCGAGGATCTTGAACTGGGTCGGCGTAAGCGTCACCCATTTGCCGTCGACGCGGACTTCGTGGGCGACGTTGTCGATGGTGATCGCGCCGATCTGCCGTTCGGTGGCCGAGGGCTCGTGCTCGGCGCGTTCGCTCCGGCGCAACACGCTCTTCACGCGCGCCACCACCTCCCGCGGGCTGAACGGCTTGCCGATATAATCGTCCGCGCCCAACTCGAGACCGACGACGCGATCGATTTCGTCGGTACGAGCCGTTAGCATGATGACCGGAACGTCGCGCTCGGCGCGAATCCGCTTCAAGACCTCGGTACCCGGAAGGCCGGGAAGATTGAGATCGAGCACGACCAGGTCCGGATGACTCGTGGAGAAGAGTTCAACGGCCATGGGTCCGTCGGACGCCCGAACCACTTCGAAGCCTTCGTCTTGCAGGTACTGTCCGAGGACGTCCAGCAGGGAGCGCTCGTCGTCGACGATGAGCACTTTGCGATTGGTCATGCCGGTTTACTACATGGTAAGGAGGGGCCGGCCCTCCGGCCCCTCCTTCTCTTGCGTCAACCCTTTCGATCCGCGACCGTTAGCCGTCGCTGCTGCTGGACGTTAACCCTGGATGGGGATCGTCTTGCGTTGAATCGATTTTTCGGGCTGCAACGCGATCTTCAAGATGCCGTACTGGATCGTCGCCGTCACTTGTTCGGGATCGATCTCCAACGGCAACGTCACCGTGCGCGAGAACGTCCCAGTGCGAAGCTCGTGCCAGTGGTATTTCTTGGCATCCTTCCTTTCGCTCTCGAACTTGCCGCTGACCATGAGGATGTTGCCGGAGACCTCGATCGTGAGGTCGTCCTTCTGGTATCCGGGGACGGCGAGTTCAACCACGTAGCCGCCGTCCTTCTCATAGAGGTTGATGGCCGGCGTGGTGGTGAGCGTCGGCAATTCGGGCAATACCCATGGGGCGGCGAACGGCGTCAGCATCGCGCGCCGAAACGCGTTGAGCGGCGCGAAGAAATCCTCGCCGCACAAGAAGTCGCTGTTAAACATGGGCAACGGGTTCCGATACGTCATCGGCAATTCGTTGGTTTTTTCTGGCGTAAGCGTGGCCATGGAGTTTCTCCTTCGTCTTTTTGCAGGGGACTTAGGCGATGCGCGCTCCGCGCAATCTCGAAAGCTCCACTCTCAAACGTAGACCTGGCATAGGAAGGCCGGATGAAGGCCGAGCGAAACACTCGTGAATTAGAAGCAACGGAAGTTGGAAGCGCCGGCGCTTGCAACCGATCGGTGAACGTTCGTTCATAGCACATTCTCGACGGCGCACTACACTCGGCGCATGAAAACGTTCTTGGTCCCCGTCGACGGGTCGGCCGCGGCCGGTGTTGCCCTGACCCTGGCACTGACCCTGACGCGGTCGCGTGTCGACCAGCTGCTCATCGTCCACGCCATCAATACGGCGGCCGTGGCTGCCGAATGCGTAACGCCGTATGGCGGCGACCCGACCGCCGCGCTCAATATCCTCGAAGTGGACGAGCGTGAGATTCTCGATGCGGCAGTCGCCCGCGCGCGAGAAGCCGGCGTCCCTGCGACGCCGATCGCAGTTGACGGCGCCACGTCGGAAAAGATCGTACAGGTCGCTCGCGACCGCCACGCCGACGCGATCGTCATGGGGACGAGCGGCCGTCGCGGAATCGAACGGCTCGTCACCGGCAGCATCGCCGAAGGCGTGCTCCGCACCGCCTCGGTTCCCGTCTTTGTCATCCACGAAGGATACACACCGGCGGCCGGCCGAGCTCCCTTCCAGCGAATCCTGGTCGCAGTTGATGACTCGATCTCGGCGGCGGCGGCGACGCGTTTTGCAATCGATCTCGCCGCCGTCGGCGGCGCTGGGATCGTCTTCTGTCACGTCGTCGGTGAAAAAGAAGAGTCGTCGAGTACGTTCGAAATCGCGCAAAAACTGGCTGCGGAACGTGGCGTCGAGAGTGCTACGCTCACCGTGCACGGCCGCGATACTGCTGAGATTATCATCGCGAGCGCTGAAGCCTCACGTGCCGATTTGATCGCTCTCGGAACGCATGGCCGCCGCGGACTCGATCGCTTCATACTCGGAAGCGTCGCCGAGGGCGTCGTTCGAAACAGTCCGATCCCGGCCGTCGTGGTTCGCGGCGATCAATCGACGCTACGAACGCGCCACCAGGCGATCGATACGAACAATGTGACCGCGGCGAGCTGCATCGCGCCGGCGACGACGAGCAGCGTCTGAGTTGCAATGTTGTGAGCGCTCGAATCGATGAGCGGCTCGCCGACAAGGCGCAGGACGAGGCCGACGTTTAAAAGCCCGAAGATCGTCCAGACGGCGCCTTCGGGATAACGTCCGCGCGATTTCGGGAAACGCGCGCGATTAACCGGCAAGAACCACAAAGCAATGCCCATGACGAGGTTGACCAGCCAGCCGACGAATCCGGCATGCGCGTGAACGACGGCAGCCCACGAAGGCGCGGTGACGCCAAACGCTTTCTCGCCGAGGAGAAACGCGCCGAACGCAAAGGTCAGCACGAGCCACGCTAAACCCGTCTTGACAAACCAACGCGTCTCGATCGGCATCGTTCACCATTCTTTCATAGCATCTGGACATTCAACCCATATCTTGGGGCCATGGCCGTTCAAGGCGCGCTCGGCGTCTTTCTTGTAAAGTAGACCGCGGTGGTACGGCGGCCTTTGACGTGACGGGCGAACTCAGCGAACCTCAAATCGACGATCTGCTTTTTCGACACTCCGTTGGTCGGCTCGGCTGTCACGACGGGCGGCGCCCCTACGTGGTGCCGGTGAGCTACGTATACGATGGACGATTCCTCTATAGTTACAGTGCCGACGGTCTGAAGCTTCGTGCGCTGCGTGCTCACCCGCTCGCCTGTTTTCAGGTCGACGAGATAGACGGCCTTGGAGACTGGCGTAGTATCGTCGCTTGGGGCCGATTCGAAGAACTCCATGATGACGCGGCGCGCGACGCCCTCGAACGTCTGTCGACGCATCTGCGCGCCTTCGTTGAAACGAGCGCCGGGATAAAAGGCTCCGGGCGCAGCTATGTCGCGCGGGCCAAACGGTGGGGAGTGATGTATCGGCTCGTTCTCATCGAGAAGACCGGCCGCTTCGAGCGCAGCTAGGAGTGGTACCATGCTCCCTCGCTACTCGAACAGCCGGCTCTTGTGTGACGTAGGCGGCGAGACGACGCATGCCGTCTTCTTAAATAATATAATCGAGCGGGGGATCAGAAGTCGAACAAACTGCATCTCGCGCGCCGGCTTCGGCGAGGCATTCCCCAACGTCATCGGAGCGCTCGAAGACGAGTTCGCCTTCGCGCAAACCCAACGACGAGCCCAGGCGCGTGCGCCGGAGGGCTGAGTCGCTCGCCCAGCCGATCGAACGCATGGAGAGCAACAAGAGATCGTCGTGCATCATGTGAGTACCTCGATTTCGTGGTCGTCTAGGTAGCAGCCGGGATCAGAAGCCCAGAGATTGCCCGTCACCGCGAAAGCACGGGCCCGAAAATTCCCGCCGCAAACATCGAAGAAGCGGCACGAGCGGCAGCGTCCTTCGATATGCTCGCGCCGGTTGCGGAGCGCGTGCAAGGTCGGATTCGATTCGTCGCTCCAGATCTCGCTGAACGGCCGTTCCTTGACGTTGCCGAATGTGATCTGTCGTAGAAATTGATCGGGGTGGACGCCGCCCAGCCAATCGATGTCGGCGATCCCGAGTCCCGACGAATTTCCGCCGCCGCCGTTCCAGCGCAGCAAGTCGTAGGCTTTTTGCGCGCGCGTATCGCCCTGGGCTTCGAGTCGCAAGTAGGCATAGGGCCCGTCGGCATGGTTGTCGACGGTGAGAATCTCGCGCGGATCGCCTTTCGCCACGAGCTCGCCGGTGCGCGCGAAGATTTTGTCGAGTGCGGCGCGCGTCTCGTCGGCGCCGAGCCGGACGACGTCCTTTCCGCGCCCCGACGGAACCAGATGGTAGAAGCAGGCGCGCTCGATGTTCTCGTGCTCGATGAAATCGAAGATCGCGTCTAAATCGGCGACGGTGTGCGGTGTCAACGTAAGCCGCAGGCCGACCTTCTGGCCGACCGCCTTGAGATTGCGGATCCCGCGCACGGCCCGGTCGAAGGCGCCGACGGCGCCGCGGAAGTGGTCGTTCGTCACGCCGATGCCATCGAGTGAGATGCCGACGTACGCGAAGGCGAGCGCCTTGATCTTCCACGCCGTGGCCTCGTCGATTAGTGTGCCGTTCGTCGAAAGCGTGAGCTTCAGCCCGAGTGACCGTGCGTACGCCGCCAGCAGAAGCGTGTCGCGCCGCGCGAGCGGCTCGCCGCCCGAAAAAAGGACCGCTGGGACGCCGAAACCGGCGAGGTCGTCGAGGAGCCAGCAGCCTTCCTGGAAGCTGAGTTCGCCGCTATATTTCTTCGCGGCGGAGTCGCTGTAACAGTGCGTGCACCGAAGATTGCACGTTCGCGTGACGTTCCAGACGACGACGGGCCGGCGTTCACGAGCCGAACCGGGCGCGCCCGCGCCGTGACCGTAGCGGAGTGCATCCATCGGCTGATCGAGCCCAAAGAGAATCTTGGTGACGTTAAACATGCGCGAGGCTCCCGGCGGCGGTCGAGACGTACGCGCATGACGGATCGCTCGCGAACGCGTCGCCGCTCGCGAGATAGGCGCGTGCCCGTGAGCCGCCGCAGGTGTGCTGAAATTTGCAGAGGCCGCACTTTCCGCCGAACGTCTCGGGGCGGCGCAGGCGCTGCATCACCGGCGCGTCCCGATAGAGCTCTCCGAGGGATCGCTCGCGGACGTTCCCCATGCGCAAAGGCAGAAAGCCGCTCGGATAGACGTCGCCCTGATGCGACACGAAGACAAAACCGCGGCCGTCGCCGATGCCGGCGAAGCGCAGCGGCGGCGCGGCCGCCCCGGCCGGGCGCTCGCGCGGCGGAGCGCTCGCGGCGTGTTGCATCAGATACCGGCGGTAGTGCGGCGCCTCGGTCGTCTTGACGTCGAAGCGTGCGCCTTCGGCGACGGCGGCGAGCCGCGCGAACGCGCGCTCGGTCTCCTGGGCGGAGAGACACATATCCGCGGTTGCACGTCCGATCGGGAGGACGAAGAACGCGCTCCACATCGCGACGTCCAAGCCGGCCAGTAGGTCGCCGAACTCTTCGATGCGATGGACGTTGATCCGCGATAGCGTCGTGTTGATCTGGACGCTTATCCCGTGCTCGCGCGCGACGCGAACCGAGCGCAACGTTCGAGCGTACGAGCCGCGCACGCCGCGGAACGCGTCGTGTTCGGCGGCATCGGGCGCATCGAGGCTGAGCGCGATACGGCGGATGCCGCCGGCCGCGAGCCTGCGGATGGCCTCGTCGGTCAGCCGGCCCGTCGCGCTCGGCGAAATCGAGACGGGCAGACCATGGGCGCAACCGTACTCGACGAGCTCGTACAGATCGTCGCGCATCATCGGGTCCCCGCCGGTCAGAACGAACAGCGGCTTGCCGAAGCCGGCAACTTGATCGATCAGCGTGAAGGCTTCGGCGGTCGAGAGCTCTAGCGAATCGCGCCGCGGCTGTGCTTCTGCCCGGCAGTGCCGGCACGCGAGCGCGCAGGCGCGGGTCGTCTCCCAAATCACGATGCGCGGCGCGCGGTCGTACGTCGGGGCGAGCGAGGCCCATGGGACCATGCCGTGATTTAAGCAACATCGTATGAACATCTTGTGAACGAACGGCGACTCGCCCCGGATTGGGTCGCTTGCGACAAAAGTCGAAGCGCGCGAAATTCTCAGCCTGCATTTGATGCGGAATGTGAACGCGTGGTGAACGTCAGCCGCTATGATTTCGCACGGCTTTCGTCAGACGCTGCTAACGTTCAGTTACCGCATGTTCGGTAGAAAGCGAAAACACGTTATGAATCTTCGGACTTTTGTCGCAACCCTCGCCGCGACGTTCGTATTTTCGATCGCGGGAGCACTCGCCGACACGACGACGACGGCTCCGGGGATCGAATTTACCGCCTCAAATTGGAAGTTCACGCCCGGAACCATCGTCGCCCACCCCGGTCAGACGATCGTCCTGCACGCGAAGTCGACCGAGGGGATGCACGCGCTCATATCAGATGATCTGGGGATCAAGTCCGTGATGCTCCCACCCGGCAAGACGGTCGACGTTACGTTTGTCGCGCCGACAAAGCCGGGGAAGTATTACATCCACTGCCACCTTCCGTGCGGACCGGGTCATGACAAGATGATGGTCGAGGTGGACGTGCAGGCATGACACGACCAGCTATCGTCGCGATAGCGTGCGTCGCGCTTCTTGCGACTGCGTTCTTCGGGCCGTCGAAACCGACGGCGACGGCTCTACCGACGTTCGCTCAGGCCTATCACGTCGACTGCAAAGTTTGTCACACGATGGTTCCGGCACTCAATTCCTACGGCCGGTACATCCAACGGACGGGGCTCGCCGCGCTCGATCCAAGCGTCATGAAGCAGGTCTTGCCGTTTCTCATCAGAGAGGCGGTTAACGGTCGCAGCACCGGCAAGTTAGATGCCACCCAGCCGAACGTCAAGATCACCAGCACGAGCTTATCCGCCGATGCGGTCGGCTTCATCGGAACGTCCGTCACTTACCGTGCCGAACAGTCATTCTACAGCAACGATGTGAGCGGTGGCGGCTTTGGCAGAGGTTGGTTTTCCTACAACGACCTGTTCAACAAGAACGGCCACCTGATGGTCGGAAAGCTCGAGCCGTCGACCATGCCCGTGTACAGCAATTGGTCGGACATGACGGGCTTTTCCAGCTCAAGCATCGCGGTCGGTAAGCACACGTACGCACTCGGCTCGGCGCGCTGGGGGGCGGCGTTCAACTACGTGCATGCTCCGATCGACGCCGAAATCTCCTGGAGTGCAGGCGGAAGTAATCTCATCAGTGCCGCGGATTTCACGACGAACCCCGGCGCCGATAAGGTGCTCCATTACAAACTCGCCTACGCGACACCCAACAAGCCCTATGAGATCGGAGTGTACGGTGCCTCAGGCGGGTACGTAATCTCGACGACGGCTCTCGATCGCTACTCTGCCAGCGGGGTGTACGCGCAGCGCGATCCAGTCAACGGCGTCCCTGGAGTCATCCTGTTCTATCAAATTACCTCCGACTCGAACACAGGGACGGGCAGTAAAGGTGCAATCGTGCCGGCCGCTGGCCACGCCTATGCGGTAGAACTCTACGAGCCGATCTTCAACGGCGACGTCATGATCGGATTCCGTCCGGTGGAGTTCACCAACAACGGCTTCGGAACGATAAAGCACTTCGGCAACTTCGACATCGGCCTACACGACCCACACATTCCGTACCTGTACGCAACCCTCGAATCGGCCTTCGCTGCCAGTTCGAACGCACCCAACGGCCAGCCGGTCTGGCGCTTCTCGGTCAAGTGGGCCGGACCGATTCGGGGACCCTTCAAACAGTAGCAACCGGTGAACCGGCGCATCGTGCCGGGACATAAACACAACACCATAAGGACCCGCGTTGGACGCGGGTCCTCACTCTAATAGCGGGGGTCCTGGGGACGGATGACAAAGCGTTGACCAGGAGGCCGTATGAACTCTCGACTCGCCTTCGTGCTCGCTGTCGGACTCGCCGGCGCGCTGAGCTACGTTCTGCATCTCCGCGCCGAGGTTGCGGTAGCAGCGGCGCCCGACGGCAAAATGCTCTTTGCTTCGAAATGTGCGGCCTGCCATCAAGCGACCGGTTTGGGTGGCGGCCCTTATCCCCCGCTCGCGGGGAACACCGACGTCACGGCGCCGGACACGGCGAACCTGATTCTGACGGTGCTCAACGGCCGGAGCGGTCCGATCCAGGTGAACGGGAAGACGTTCAGCGGCGCCATGCCGGCGTGGAAAGATCAACTTTCGGACGGCGACCTCGCGGCGGTGCTCACCTATATTCGTTCCGCCTGGACGAACAACGCCGCTGCGGTGACGGCACCACAAGTCGCGGCGGCTCGCAATCCTACCGCGCTCAGCGGTGCGCAGATTTTCACCGCCAAGTGCGCGACCTGTCATCAACCCAATGGCGCAGGCACGACGGTATATCCACCGCTCAGCGGCAATCCGGACGTCGCCGCGAGCGATCCCAAAGGGATGATCGCGACGATTGTCAACGGGCGCTCAGGACCACTCGTGGTGAACGGGACGACCTACAACGGCAAGATGCCGACGTGGAAAGGCCAGCTCTCGAACGCCGACATCGCCGCCGTTGCGACGTACGTGCGCTCCGCGTGGAGCAATAAAGCGTCCGGCGTGAGCGAACAACAGGTCGCGGCCGCCGGCGCTGCGGTGTTGAGCACCGTTGGGGCCTCGATCTTTTCTACCAAGTGCGCGAGTTGCCATGGAGCGAAAGGGCAAGGCGGCGGAGGCGGAATGTTTCCGGCACTGGCGGGCGATTCGCTCGTGAACGCGGGCGATCCGAAGGGCATGATCGGGGTCATCGAACATGGACGAAAGGTGATGCCGTCTTGGAAAGGCCAGCTGTCGGCCGGCGACATCGCCGCCGTCGCGACGTTCGTTCGCTCGGCGTGGGGCAACAAAGGCGGCCCGGTGACCGAGCAAGACGTTGCGGCCGTGAAATGACAAACGCGCTTGCCGAAAAAGTCTGCGTCCCTTGTCGCGGCGACGTTCCGCCGCTGACGCGCGAACAGCTCGCACCGCTCCTCTCGCAAATTGATTCCGAGTGGTCGGTTCGCGACGGGCGCGACGAGAAGGGCAGAGATTTTACGCTTCTTTCTCGGACGTATCGCTTCAAAGACTTCAAGGACGCCATGGCTTATGCGATCCGGGTCGGGGAGATGGCCGAAGAGCAGCAGCATCATCCCGACCTGCACGTCGCCTGGGGAAAAGTCGGCGTCGAGATCTGGACGCACAAGATTCGCGGATTGACCGAGAGCGACGTCATCTTCGCCGCGAGATGCGACGCGCTGTTCGCGCCGGGCTAGATGCACCTGCACTACTTCGTCCCACTCCACGGAGCGCGCTGGTCGCTGGGGCTCTTGCTGCTGCGCTGCGTCGTCGGGCTGGCGTTCGTTCTTCATGGGAGCTCGAAGCTCGCCGACCCCACACACTGGGCGGCTCACATGCTGCCGAGCGCGCCGGGCTGGCTGCAAATGATCGTCACGCTCGTCGAATTCGGCGGCGGCTTCGTCTTGATTCTGGGGTTCCTGACCCCGCTGGCCGCTTTCCTGATCGGCTGCGACATGACCGTCGCGATCTTCACCGTGCACATTCCAAACGGTGGACAATTCGTCGGCGGAAGGGGAGCGTTCGAACTTCCGCTGCTCTATCTGACGGTGATGATATTGCTCTTGCTGACCGGGCCGGGCGCGTTGTCGATCGATGCGCTGATCGCCAAATACGTCGCTCGACTGCCTCGCAACACGTCGCAAGCGGCCCCGGGCGACGGGGCGGGGGTCTAAGGACAAGGGCCACCTGCTAGGCTATAATCACTAGCGGAGGGGTGGCGCGCCGCCTTGCGCCCGACGATACGCATGAAGATCGATTCGATCAGAACTACCGGCCTGGCGCTTGCCGTCGCGTTCGGCCTATCGCTCAGCGCCGGCCCCGCGCTCGCGCAGCCGAGCTACGCCGTCCGGCAAGCGACGATTCACGGTCGCATTGCGAGCTTCGACGGCAAATATGGACTCACGATCCGCGACGATCGCGGTTACGTCGATCGCGTGACCATGCGCGACGGGACCATCATCAATCCGACGGGGTTGCGCTTGGCCGCGGGGATGCGCGTGACGATCATGGGCGAGCCGGCGGGCAACACGTTCCTCGCGTTCGAGATCGACACGCCGTATTCGATTCAACCGCCGGAATACGCGCCCGGGTACGCACCGGGTTACGGGTACGCACCGGGATATACGTCTCCATATCCGCCGCCGTACTATCCGGTGTATCCGTATCCGGCTTACTATCCGTATCCGTACTACTCGCTCGGCCTCGGGTTCGACTTCTTCTTCGGAGGCGGCCGCGGTCACAGGCGTTAGCAGCAATCCAAACGGCGACTTCCAAGTTATTCCGTAAGCGAGCCGACGGAGGGCCCGGACGCCGCGCGACAAACCTCGTTCGCAAGCGATATGCTGCAATTCGGGAGACGTCGTGATGGCCAAGAAACGGAAGCGCAAAGCCGCCCTCCCGAGGCTCGGCCCGCCGTCGAATCTCCGTCCAGCCGGGGCGCACCAGGACAAGCGAAAGAAGACTCGAGCGGAGCGCGAGCGCGAGGCGCTGAGCGAGGAGACGCCGGACTCCGGCTAACCGGACTCCGGCTGACCGCCCTGCCGCCGTCCGCGGCGTCGCCGCTGGCGATCGGCGGCCTTGTCGTTTTCGCGGGAGCGCTGTTGGTGCTGGCGGCCAATATGCGGCTCAGTCTTCCGGCATCCGTCGCGGGCCTGCTCATCGTTCTTGCGGCGCTCGGTCTGATCGGTTTCGTGCTCGGTTTGGTGCGTCGCGCCGATCATCACGAACAGTTGGTTGCCACGAACGACGGTTTGCAACTCGAGTGCGACGCGCTGAAACTGAAGCTCGCCGATCTGACCGCCACGCACGACGACGCGGTCGCGGTGCTCGGAGCGGCGCCGCTGCACATGCTGCTCATCGATCCGACCTATGAGATTCTCGGGGACTACTCGCCCGAGCTTGCTACGCTTTTCCGCGCGCACGATTTGCGCGATGAAAACCTCTTGGGCGTCCTGCGGCGCGTCTTGCCGGAACCAAGACTCAAGGCCGCGCGCGACTTTCTGGCGGCGCTCTTCGACGCGAGGCGCTCGGATGGAGCCATCGCGCGCGCCAATCCGCTGCAGCACGTCGATGCGATGATTCTGGGCGCCGACGGTTCGAGCACGCCGCACATCGTTTCGTTCGGTTTCAAGCGGATCTATCATGGGGACGCGGTCGAACGCGCGCTGATGTGGGTCGAGGATGTAACGGAGCGTGTCAGCGACGGGCAGCAAGCGCGCTCGGCCGCCGCGCTCAAGGCGCGACAGTTCGACCTCTTGTTCGAACTCGTCCGGGTCGAAGACGCCGAGCTCGACCGCTTCGTCGTGGCGGCGCAGGCTGAGGTGCGCGCGATCGACGCGTTGCTGCGAGCCGGCGACGAGCCGCTCGCCGCTCAGGCCGACGTCTTTCGCGAACGGCTCGGCGACGTGCTGCAGCGCGTGGAAGCGATCGAGAGTGCGGCCGGGGAGGCGCCCTTCCGCTACTTCGAGCGGCGTGCCGGCGCATATCGCGCGAAGGTCGCCGAACTGGCCGTGCGCGAGGTCCCAGGCGGCGACGATTTCTTGGCGCTCGTCATGGAGCAGTCGGCCTTCCGCGCCGAGTTGGAGGATCTTCAGGAGCTGCGCGCGCGGCTCGACCGGCCGCCCGCCGAAGGCGTCGAAACGGTGCCGACGGCCGTCGAGACGAGCGACGAGGTGGTGGATGAAATCGAAACGCTCGCGCAGCGGCTCGCAAACATGTCGGACAAGGAGATCGTCGTCGACTTCGAAGCCTTCGATACGCGAACGCTGAGCGATGGTCGCCGCGAGATCATCAAAGACGTCCTCGCCGAGCTGACGCGAAACGCCGTCGAACACGGCATCGAAGACCCCGAGGCGCGCGAAGTCGCCGGCAAACCGCGCGCGGGTCACATCCGGATTCGCCAAACCGGCAACGGTGCGACCGAATCGTTCGCCTTTACGTTTCGTGACGACGGCCGTGGACTCGACGCCCCTCTCCTGCGCGAGCGTGCGGTCCAGCGTGGATTGCTCGAGCCCGAGCGGGCGGCTACCGCCGACGACTCGCACATTGCGGCGTTCATCTTCGCGCCGGAATTGACCGGCGGCATGAATGTCGTTAGACGGAAGATCGTCGATGAGTGCGGCGGGAAGATCTCGGTAGACTCGCAGGATGGGACGTTCTGCGAGTTTGCGTTCGTCGTCCCGGAGCCGCCGGCTAGGGAAGCGCTACTTTTTCGGCCGGCCGAACGCGAACAGTCCGAGGATCGTGCCGGCCATCGCGACGATCGTTTCGGCGACATCGGCCGAATCGGCTGACGGCCGCGCGGGCTGCATCGCCGGCTCCATCACCCGCTGCATCGCCGGCTGCATCACCGGCCGTCGCGCCGGCTGTGGGAGCTCGGGAATTTTCGCAGCGCGCTCTTCGATAACGGGAACCGGTTCCGCCGCACGCGGTGGCTCGACGAGCATCGCGAGCACGTGTTCGGCATCGAGCCCCTCGCGCGCGTCCGTCGGGTCTTCGGCGATCTCCGCGGGCGCGTCTGTGGGCGCGTGCGCGGCCAACGTGCGGTCGACGTCGTTTTCGGCGAGCGCCACTTCGCCGCGCATCATCCTGGCCAGCGTCTCGGCGGCGTCGCCCTCCTCGGCGCAGGTCGCCTCCTTTTGCCGCTCCGCCACAATCCGGCGCTCGAGTTCTCCGCGTTCGGCGCGCCAGCGATTTTCCTCGTCGCGCTCTTTGGTCAGGCGGCTGAGAAAGACCGAAGCTTCGTAGGCGGCGCGCTCTTCCACCGTTTTCTCTTGCAACGCGCGATCGTGTTCGCCCATGCGCTCGGCGTCGGCGCGCGCCGCGGCTGCGAAAGCTTGCACGGCGCGATAGCCGCCCATCCCCTGTTCGACTTGCTCGCGGCGCTCGCGAGCCGCCGCTTCGTGCGCGCGGACCTCGCTCAAACTCGCTTCGAGTTCGATGAGCGCGTCGGCGGCCTCGGCGCGCAGGCGGCGCTTCTCGCGCGCGGTGGCTTCGGCCTCACTCAAGCGCGCCTGCACCGCTTCGAGCGACGCCTGCGCGCGTTTGATCGCCGTCTCGGCGTCGATGCTCCCTTCCCCGGAATTAACTGCGGCCGACGAAAGGTCGGCCAGGCTTCGATTGAACGTTGAGTCGCTGGAGTCGTGCATCATCCTGATTCGTTCGATGGACCGAGGTGGAAGTGAATGGGTGTACGCGGCGCTTCGGCCTGTGCTCGCCATTCAACTGCCGGAATGTCATCGCTGGCGACCTCCCCGGCCGCCGCTACGCCGATGAAGCGCCGTGGGTCGAAGTAGGACGGATCGAACGAACCGCGCCTGGCGAAACATGCCGCAGCGGCGCGAATCTCGCTGGCGAGGTCGTCGGTGGAGCCGCTTCGTTTGATCAGCATCGCGACGTCGCCGTGGGTGAGCGCAGGCGCCATCTCGATAACGGCGCATTCACTCTCGGTCTCGACCGGCGGCAGCGGAGTCTGGAACGTCAGTGGGCCGAGTTGCATCTTGCCGCGCACGCTCCGGATAAAGGCGCCGACCTGCTCGATCGCCCGTCGGCACATCGCGGGATCGGTGAAGCGCCGGTCGATCGCCAGCCACAGAACGATGCCGGCGGCGACGGCGATGACGAACGCATTGGCCGCCGCGGCGGGCAAGCCGAGTGTCGGCGTCGCCTTGCGCATGACGTATGAAGCGACGGGTTCGCCGACGAGCGCGATCGCGAACGCGGCGAGGCCGAGTTGCGGCAGGCCCGGGAAGGCGAGCGTCCGCTCCGCCCAGCGTAGCGATCCGCATCCGACGACGAGCGCGAACGCGCCGAGCGTCCAGAGCGGGTTCCAGTTCTCGATGCCGCTCATCAGCCGTGGTCCCGGCAGCGTCGAGACGAACGGGTCAAGGAAGAATGCAGCGACGAAGAAGGCGATCGCAAGCGGCAGCACGCCGCGTGCAATGACCGGGGGACGAACGCGCCAGTCGGCGGCGACGATCCCCAGCATGAACGCGGGCAGCGCACCGAGGTCGAAGCGATGCGCCGTCGTGAAGAGATCGGCCGACATCGCGACGGCGATGATGGCGACGAAGACGATCGGGCGGCGCACGTAGGCGGCGAACAGAATCGGGAAAACGAGGAACGCGCGCATCTGCACGGCCAGCGCCCAGAACGCGTCGTTGCCGAAGTGTTGCTCGGTGAAGAGCGCTTGGGTGACGATCGAGCGCAGCGGCGGAAGCGCCACTGGATGGCCGAAGGCCGTCAGACCGTAGCGCGCCGCGGCGTACGGAAGCAGTATCGTCACGGCCAGGACGGCGTAATACGCCGGAATGACGCGGGCGAGACGCCCCAACGCGTAGAGCCGAACGTCGAGTGACGCCGCGCCTTCGTTGCGTAGCGCAGCGAGCGCCGGATAAGCCAGTACGAAGCCCGAGATGACCAGGAAGATCTCGAAGCCGTGGAGGCCGGCGAAGGCGGCACGATGGGCGATCGGGTGCGGGAAGATCAGGCCCGGAGCCTGCTCGACGATCTCGTACAGAAGGAAGGCAGCCACCGCGATTGCGCGCAGCGCATCAAGGTAGCCGAGCCGAGGCGTGTTCAGCGTCACGCTCTGGTTATCGGCGCGCAGAGCGCGCGGTGTAGGGGGGACGCCGGGTCCAGGCCCAAAGAGGTGCGGTCGTCACGAGCCGGCCGGCACTGTGCCAGGCTGTTGGCACTCTCATCGTAGAGAATATCGGCATGGAACGCATCGGGGACCGCATGATCTACTCGGCCGGCGACCTCGTCGACTTCGTCGCCTGCCGCCACCTGAGCGCGATGGAGGCCCTGGTGGCCCGGGGCGTCGAGCGCCCTCCGCACCTTTCGGAAGAAGACGACTTGGTCTTGGCTGCCGGTCGCGCCCACGAGCGGGCGTATCTCGAGCGCCTGCGCGCCGAGGGGAAGGAGGTCGTCGACCTCGTCACCGCGCCGTCGTTCGAGGGCCGGCGCACCGCCGCCGCCGCCACCGTCGAGGCGATGCGCGCAGGCGCCGAGGTGATCCACAACGCGACCTTCTTCGAACCCGACGCCCCCGGAGGCGGCTGGCTCGGCATCGCCGATTTCTTGATGCGCGTCGAGGGCCACTCCGACTTCGGCGCTTGGCACTACGAGGTCGCCGACACCAAGTTGGCGCGTCACGCGAAAGCCTCGGCGATCGTGCAGTTATGCGTCTACGACGAACTCCTCACGCGCGTGCAAGGGGTCGCGCCCGAGAGTATGCACGCGATCCTCGGCGACGGCTCGATCGCGACGTATCCGAGCGAGGATTCTCGCTCGTATTACCGGCGCTTAAAGGAAGATTTTCTGGCGCACGATTTTGCGGCGCCGTCGTACCCCGTACCGGTGGCGCAATGCGCTCGCTGCCGCTGGTCGGAGCGGTGCGACGCGCGTCGCCGCGCCGACGATTACCCGAGCCTCGTCGCCGGGATGCGCCGCAGCCAAATCGTGCGGCTTACGTCGTCCGGTATCACGACGATGACCGCGCTCGCCGCTGCCGGCGACGACGCGCGGCCAAAGCGCATGGAGGCGGCGACGTTCGAAAAACTTCGCCAGCAGGCGAAACTGCAAGTCGATTTCCGCGACGCCGGTAAGATGGAGCCGCTGTTGCTCCCGCCAGCGCCGCCGAAGAAGAACCACGATGGCAGCGACGCCGAACCGGAAGAACGCGGATTTCGCTCGCTCCCGCCGCCCGATGAAGGCGACCTCTACTTCGACATGGAGGGCGATCCGTTCGGCGGCGAAGAGGGTCTCGAGTATCTCTTCGGCGTCTCGTACCGCGAGAACGGCGAGGCGACGTTTCACCCCTTCTGGGGTCACGACTCAGATCAGGAGCGTGCCGCCTTTGAAGGATTCGTCGACTTCGTCTTCGAGCGGCGCGCGCGTTATCCCAACCTGCACGTGTACCACTACGCAGCATACGAGCCGACGGCGCTCAAACGTCTCGCGGCAACGCACGGAACGCGCGAGGATGAAATCGACGTTTTGCTGCGCGAGCGCGTCATGGTCGATTTGCTCAACGTCGTTCGGCAAAGCATCCGCGCCCCGTTCGAGAGCTATTCGCTCAAAGCGATCGAGCGATTCTATTCGCCGCCGCGCGACGAAGAGATCAAGGATGCGATGGGCTCGGTCGTCATGTACGCGCGCTGGCGCGCGAGCGGCGATCAGAAAATCCTCGACGACATCGAAGCGTACAATCGACGGGATTGCGACTCGACGCTCGATCTCCACAAGTGGCTCTGCGAGCAGCGCCTCGACGCGATCGAAAGATTCGGCGACCAATTCCCTTGGCGCAGCGTCGGGATCGAGGGCGAGAAAAAAGGGCCAAAGCCCGATCCCGAGCGCGATCGCGTCATCGCGGCTCTCCTCGCGCCGTTTGCCGGGCGCGAACCAGCGACGGCGGAGGAACACGCGCGTGCGCTCGTCGCCGCCCTCGTGCACTATCACCGGCGCGAAGCGAAGCCGGACTGGTGGGAATACTTCGCTCGCGCCGTGCGTACTCCCGAAGAATTGGTCGAGGACGCAAACGCGATCGGCTGCCTCGAACGCAGCGACGAGTTGCCGCAAGAGGTCGACAAGTCGCTGGTGATCCGCTTCCGCTTCCCGCCGCAAGAACATAAGCTGCATGCGGGTAGCGGCGTCATCGATCTCGACGAACGCTCGATAACGATCGTCGCCCTCGACGACGACGGCTGCACGCTCGACCTCAAACGCGCGAAAAACGTGTGGCATTCAGGCTCCGATCCGCGCGCACTCATCGTCGGCAAGCCGCGCCAAACCGACGTTCTACGCGACGCGCTCGTCGAGTTCGGCGATGCGTTCGCCGCAGACGGCGCACGCTCGGCATTTCGCGCGGCGGGCGATATCGCGCGCGGCGAATTCCCGCGCCTGCGGGGCCGCGTCTCGGGTGCACCGATCGACGATGGGCGCGCCGCCGCCGCCGCCCTCACCGAGCTCGCGCTCGGGCTCGACGAGAGTTGCCTGTTCGTTCAAGGTCCGCCCGGTTCGGGGAAGACGTGGCTCGGCGCTGAGACGATCGTCAACCTCATCGAACGCGGGCTGCGCGTCGGGGTCAGCGCGAAGAGCCACAAGGCGATCCACAATTTTCTTGACCGGGTCGAAGAAGTTGCGGTCGAGCGCAAGGTTCCGCTGCGCGGCGTCAAGCGGCACTCGGGCGACGACGAAGGGCTCTATGTGTCCAAGCATCACCTGATCGAGTCGAGCAGCGATTTTGCCGCCTGCACGGACCCGGCGATGCGACTCGTCGCGGGGACGGCTTGGCTCTTCGCCAACCCGCGCATGCGGCAGAGTGTCGACATCTTGGTGATCGACGAAGCTGGCCAGGTCTCGCTCGCCGACGCGATCGCGAGCGCGACCGCGGCGCGCAGCCTGATCTTGCTCGGCGACCCGATGCAATTGCCTCACGTCTCGCGCGGGACCCATCCAAAGGCCGCCGACCTGTCGGTTCTGGAGCACTTGCTCGGCGAACACTCGACCGTCACTCCCGAGCGTGGCGTCTTCTTGCGTTTTACGCACCGTCTCCATCCGGAAATCTGTGCGTTCTGTTCCCGGCTCGCGTATGACGGCCGCCTCGAGTGCCTGCCGGGCTGTGAATTGCAACGCGTCACCTTGCCGTCGCCTTCGTTCGCGGGACTCGAGGGCGCCGGATTGCGCTACGTTGCCGTCCCGACCGAAGGCAACGTCCAGCAATCGATCGACGAGGCGGAGACGATCGCCGCGCTCATCACGGAGTTGCTGCGCGGGTCGTACACCGCGCGCGACGGCTCGACGCGCTCGCTGACGGAGTCGGACGTGCTGGTCGTGACGCCGTACAACATGCAGGTGCGCCGCCTGCGCCAGACGCTCGCTGCGCGAGGGTTCGGCGCCGTGCGGGTCGGCACCGTCGACAAGTTCCAGGGCCAGGAAGCGCCGGTCGTCTTCTTTTCGATGGCATCGTCGAGCGGCGAAGAGTTGCCACGCGGCGTCGAATTTCTGTTCGATCTCCATCGACTGAACGTGGCCGTCTCACGCGCCCAGGCGCTTGCGATTCTCGTCTGTTCGCCGGCGCTGCTCGACACGGCGTGCGCGAAACCCGAGCAAGTGAAGTTGGTTAACATGTTGTGCCGCTTCGTCGAGCAAGCGACGCCGATATCAGTAGTGGGCGGCAGCGCGGACGCTAGCGCTGGACCTGCCGAGGTCGGCTAGTAACTCCGGGCCGAGGATCGCGAACGGGCACGACCCGTACGACAGCAAGCGGTCGTGGAAATCGTGCATCGAAGCGCGAGCGCCGAGGCGGTGGCGATATTCGGTCATCAGGTTCTCGAGTTGAAATCGGCCGACGGTGTAGGAAATCACGTCCCCGGGGCTGAGCGCGATGCCGGCGACGGCCGCGTCGGCTTGGCCTTGGGTCGAGCCGGTTTCGCGTGCGAAGTAATTCGCCGCGCGCCGGTACGTCCAGTCGCCGCTCGCCAGTTCGGCGTCGACGATCGCACGCGCGCCGCGGAGCCGCTCCCATTGCGCGATGTCGAGGCGGCCATCGAGGTCTTCGCCATACAGGCCGAGTTGCATGAGCATCTCTTCGCCGTAGTAGGCCCAGCCTTCGGAGAAGACGCCGCTCTCAGAGGTCTTGCGCACGAAATCTGGATGCCGGCGCGCGATCGAGAATTGCAGGTAGTGGCCGGGCATCGCTTCGTGCCCCGCCGTCGACCAGATGCGGTCGCGATCGAAGTCCTGGTAGAGGTCGAGCCGCTTCGCCGCGGCGGCCAGTGATTTCGGCGGCGTGATGAAATAGAAACCCGTCGTCTCCTTCGCGAAAATGCGCGGCGGATTGATCGACGCGCCGGGCTGCACCGGTTGCAAGAACTTCGGAGTCTCGACCACTTGCACGGCTCCGAGCCACGCCGGCAAGGTGATGAGGCGCGACTGTTTGACGAAGGCGGTCAATTCGGCGATGCGGTCGCGGTAGTAGGCGATGATCGGCGTCCCCGAGGGGGCCATCCCGCCGCCGGTCGCGGCGCCCAGCGGCGTCCCGCGAACGCGCGCGAGATGTTCGAGCCAGACCTGCTCGGCCCAGCCGTGCGCCAGTTCGTCGGCGCCCATGCGCCGAATGTCGCCGGCGGTGTACGGCAAGAGTTGCTCGTCGCGTAGCATCGCGTCGTAAGCCGCACGACCGATCGCATAATTCTCCGGCCACCGCGCGACGTTCGTCTTGATGTGCTTCGCCGAAGCGGTGAGCGTTGCGTCGAGCGCGTCGCGCGCTTTGATGAAGGTCGCGAATCCTGAAGCGGTCAGTTGTTCTTTGGCCGTAGCGCTCAACGGACCATTGAGGAAATCCGGTGAGCCGCCGAGTTGCTCGAGACCGACCAGGCCGAACAGGTGGCCGGGTTGCGTGACGAGTTGTTGACCGGCGACGATATAAGCCGGCGCTTTCTGCATGCGCGAGACGATGCGCGCCCAAGCCTTCGCACGATCCGCCTTGCTCGCGCCCGCTTCGCCGAGAATCGGCAAATGGAGGAACTGCGTGAACAGCGCGTCGACGATTGCACGCGCGGGCCCCGAGTAGTCTTTCTCGTCGCTGCGATAGACGGTCAGCGCGCGTTCCATCGAGACGAGTTGCGCCCCCAGCAGCAGCGCGTCGTCGCGCTCGACGAGCGTCGCGCGCGTCAATGGGATCGCTTTGAGGCCGGCTTGCCAAGCGCGGATCTGCGCGAGGTCGGCGGCGCGGCTGGCAGCCGACGGTGTTCCGAGCTCGCCGTCGAGATCGGTGAGTCCAAGCTCGGTCGCGACAATCGGATGGCGCTTCGCCCAATCGAAGGTCATGTGACGCGACAGGTCTTGGAGTGCTGCGTAAGTTGCCGATCGCGCCGGCGCGGCAGCGGAAGCGCATGGCGCGAGTTGAGCCAGGATGAACGCCGCGATCAACGCGCCGACGAGAAACCGAAGTCGAGCCAATACACCCTCCATCGAGCGACCGCGCACGTTCGAGGGGCCGATTCGCCGGCCCTCGAACGCGCCGCTCAACGAAGTCTCAAATCCGCGCGGGCGATTAGCTCAGTTGGGAGAGCAGCGCCTTTACAAGGCGAAGGTCGGCGGTTCGAGCCCGTCATCGCCCATATTCACGCTCAAAGTCTTGTGATAGAAGACCTCCGCGTCACCAGGGTCGACATCGACCTCGCCGCAGCGGCGATACCCGCGACCTTCGAGCAGCCGCTGCATCGCGACGTTGCTGCGGTTCGTCGACGAATACAGCCGCTGGTTTGTGCAACGCTCCTCGACCCACGCAATGAGCCTGGATGCGAGTCCCTTACGGCGGTATTCCGGCAGGACCGTGACGAGCCAGATGAACGGCAGTGAAAAGAACTCAAGATTCCAAACGATGTAGGCGAGGATGTGGCCGTCGAGTTCTGCGACCACCACGTTGCGTCGTTCAAGCGTTCGCTCGAGATACTGCGTCTTATCCCACGGTGCGCTCCGCATGACGGCGAGGAGGCCCTCGAAGTCGCCACTGCCGGCCTCACGTATGATCATTTCGGGTTCACGGATTCTCTTGGGCGGGGACCGAATCTTCGCAGCCTGGTATGACCAAGAGGATGGCGCTTACCCGCGCAACGGCCGTATTTGACGGCGGGACCTTCATCTCCGATTTGGGTCGCCGGGTGGCGATTCCGACCGAGAGTCAGAATCCGGCACGCGGCGCCGCGCTGCGCGAGTATCTCGACGGCGAGATGCGCGCATCGTTCGAGCGGCTTGGCTTCGTTTGCACCGTCCTCCCAAACCCAAAGGCGAGCGGCGGTCCGTTTCTGGTCGCCGAGCGGATCGAAGCCGACTCGTTGCCGACGATCCTCTCATACGGGCACGGCGACGTCGTGCTCGGCATGGAAGGGAAGTGGCGCGACGGTTTGTCGCCGTGGACGCTGACGCGCGACGGCGACCGGCTCTACGGTCGTGGTACCGCCGATAACAAGGGCCAACACTCGATCAACATCACGGCTCTCGGGGCGGTCATCGAAACGCGTGGCCGGCTCGGTTTCAACTGCAAGTTCTTGATCGAGACGGGTGAGGAGATCGGCTCGCCCGGCTTGCGTGAGTTCTGCGTCCTCGAGCGTGAGCGGCTGCGCGCCGACGTCTTGATCGGCTCCGACGGGCCGCGCGTCGGCGCCGATCGGCCGACGATCTTTCTCGGGACGCGCGGCGCGCTCAACTTCGATCTCAGCCTCAATTTGCGCGAAGGCTCGCACCATTCGGGCAACTGGGGCGGCGCGCTCGCCAATCCGGGGATCATCCTCGCGCACGCGCTCGCGAGCATCACGACCTCCAAGGGGAAAATTCTCGTCGACGGCTGGCTTCCGCCCGAATTACCGAAACGCGTTAGCCAGCTCGTGCGCGACCTCGCGATCGGCGAAGGCGGCGACGGCCCCGTCATCGATCGCGACTGGGGCGAGCCGGGGATGACGACCGCTGAGAAAGTCTACGGCTGGAACACGTTCGAGATTCTATCGTTCGTCACGGGGAATCCGGAAAAACCGGTCAACGCGATTCCGCCGTCGGCGCGCGCGCATTGTCAGATGCGCTTCGTCGTCGGCGCCGATCCCGACGGCTTCTTGCCGGCGCTGCGCCGTCATCTCGACGCGCGCGGCTTCCACAACGTCGAAGTCAGTCGTGCCGAGAAAGGGTATTTTCCAGCGACGCGTCTCGACCCCGATCATCCTTGGGTGCGCTGGGTCGTCGAATCGCTCGCGCGTACGACGGGCAAGGACGTCGCGCTGCTGCCGAACATCGGCGGCTCGCTGCCAAACGATATCTTCGCGAACGATCTCGGTTTGCCGACGATTTGGATTCCGCATTCCTATCCGGCCTGCTCGCAGCACGCGGTCAACGAGCATCTGCTCGCGCCGGTCGCGCGTGAAGCGTTGCAGATGATGACCGCACTCTTCTGGGACATCGGCGAGTCGCCACCGAAGAGCGCCTGATGCGCACCCATCGAATCGCCGCCATCCCCGGCGACGGCATCGGGATCGAAGTCATCGAGGCGGGACTTGAAGTGCTCTCAGCCTTGCAGCAGACCGACGGCGGCTTCAAGCTCGACGTCAGCACCTTCGATTGGGGCTCGGCGTACTACGGGAAACACGGCCGGATGATGCCCGAGGACGGGTTGGCGCAACTGCGTCCGTTCGACGCGATCTATTTCGGCGCGGTCGGCAGTCCGAGCATTCCCGATCACATCACGCTGTGGGGCTTGCGAATCGCAATCTGCCAAGGCTTCGATCAATACGCCAACGTTCGTCCGACGCGCATCTTGCCCGGCATCGCGAGCCCGCTGCGCAACTGCGAACCAGGCGATCTCGACTGGATCATCGTCCGGGAGAACAGCGAAGGCGAATACTCGGGCGTCGGCGGCCGCGCGCACGCCGGCTTCCCTGAAGAGGTCGCGATGGAGACCTCGGTCTTCACGCGTCGTGCCGTCGAACGCATCATGCGCTTTGCGTTCGAACTCGCGGCGACGCGTCCGCGAAAGCATCTGACCGTCGTCACCAAATCGAACGCGCAACGGCACGGGATGGTCCTGTGGGATGAGATCGCGGCCGAGGTCGCGCGAGAATTTCCGAGCGTGACGGTCGACAAGGAACTCGTCGACGCGATGACCGTTCGCATGGCGTTGCGCCCGCGCTCGCTCGACGTCGTCGTCGCGACGAATCTACACGCCGACATTCTCTCCGATCTGGCGGCGGCGCTCGCCGGTTCGATCGGGATCGCACCGACCGCGAACCTCGACCCGACGCGCCGCGCGCCTTCGATGTTCGAACCGATTCACGGCTCGGCGTTCGACATCATGGGCAAGGGTGTGGCGAACCCGATTGGCGCGTTTTGGACTGCGGTGCTGATGCTCGAACATCTCGGCGAACGCGAGCCCGCGCGACGCTTGATGAACGCGATCGAACGCGTCACCGCGAACGGCCCGCGGACGCGCGATCTGGGCGGCGAAGCGGGCACCGCCGACGTGACGCGCGCGGTCCGCGACGCAATCGCTGCCGTCCCGGCCTGACGGCTTCGCGAGGCAGCGCAACCGCCCTAACGCGGCGAAGGTCGTAGGGAACAGTCTCAATTGGAGCACACGGCGATGATCGCAACGAAGAGCTATCAGTTCTTGAACTACGAAACGGACGAGCGGATCGCGACGCTCACGCTCGCCAACCCCGAGAAACGCAACGCGCTTTCGAGGGCGACGATGCGGGAGATCATCGGCGCGCTCGACGTCGCGGGCAAGGATCGGGCCGTGAAGGTCGTCGTCATGCGCGCGCTCGGCCCGGCCTTTAGCGCGGGCCATGACTTGCGCGAGATACGCTGCGCCGGCGATGAGAGCGACGTCGCGGCGTTCCGCGAGATCTTCGACGTCTGCGTCCAAATGATGGAGAAGGTGCAGAGCATTCCGCAACCGGTCATCGCCGAAGTCGCCGGAATCGCAACCGCGGCCGGTTGTCAACTGGTCGCCACCTGCGATCTCGCGATTGCCTCGACGGAAGCGAAGTTCGCGACGCCCGGCGTCAAGATCGGGCTCTTCTGCACGACGCCGATGGTCGCGTTGACGCGTGCCATCGGCCGCAAGCGCGCGATGGAGATGCTGCTGACCGGAGAGTTTATCGACGCCGCGACCGCCGCCGATTGGGGCCTCGTCAACAAGGTGGTTCCGGCAGAACGGCTGCACGATGAAGTGCTCGCGCTGGCGCGCAAGATCGTGGGGTCGAGCGGCTTTGTCGTCGGCCTCGGCAAGGCGGCGTTCTACGCGCAGATCGATCTCGACCAAGCGAAGGCGTACGCGTACGCGAAGGAAGTCATGAGCATGAATGCGCTCGCCGCCGACGCGCAAGAGGGCATCGGCGCCTTCCTCGAACGCCGCTCGCCCGAATGGAAGCAGTAGCAGTTTAGACGCGAACGGTTCGCAAGCGTAGTGCGTTTGCGATCACCGAGACCGAACTGAACGACATCGCCGCTGCGGCGATCATCGGCGAAAGCAAGAGTCCGGTTACCGGATAGAGGACGCCGGCCGCGATCGGGATGCCGAGCGTATTATACGCGAACGCGAAGATCAGATTCTGCCGAATGTTGCGGATCGTAGCTTCGCTCAAGTGCCGCGCTCGCACGATGCCGCGCAGGTCGCCCTTGACGAGCGTCACTCCGGCGCTTTCCATCGCGACGTCGGTTCCTGTCCCCATCGCGATACCGACCTGAGCCAGCGCCAGCGCCGGCGCGTCGTTGATGCCGTCGCCTGCCATCGCGACGAATCGGCCTTCACTTTGGAGGCGCTTGACGACCGCTGCCTTTTGATCGGGCAACACGTCGGCCATGACTTCGTCGATGCCGAGCCGGCCGGCCACCGCCTTGGCCGTGGTTTCGTTGTCACCGGTGAGCATGACGATGCGAATTCCGGACTGGTGCAACGCGCTGACGGCTTCGGCGCTCGTCGCTTTGATCGGATCGGCGACGGCCACGAGACCCGCCGGCATGCCGTCGACCGCGACGAACATGACGGTTTTCCCTTGGTTCCGCAACGCTTGCGCACGCGGCGCCAAGGTTGCGACGGCGACGCCGAGATCGTTCATCAACGCGAGATTGCCGAGCGCGACGCTTTGCGTCCCGGTCCGCCCGCGAACGCCTTTTCCCGGAAGCGATTCAAAATCGGCGACGGCCTCGAGCGGCAGGGAGCGGCTGCGCGCTCCTTCGACGATCGCCGCAGCGAGGGGGTGCTCGCTGGCGCGCTCGAGGGAGGCGGCGAAGCGCAGGATCGTCGATTCGTTAAAACCCTCACCCGCAACGACGTCTTGAAGACGCGGGCGGCCTTCAGTGAGCGTTCCGGTCTTGTCGACGACGAGCGTGTCGACGAGACGCAGCGTTTCTATTGCCTCGGCATTCCTGAAGAGCACGCCGAAGGTCGCGCCTTTTCCGCTCGCCACCATGATCGACATCGGCGTCGCAAGGCCGAGCGCGCACGGGCAAGCGATGATCAAGACGGCGACGGCGTTAACGATCGCGTACGCCATCGACGGCGCGGGCCCGACGACCGCCCAAACGACGAAGGTTACGACCGCGACCGCGATCACAGCAGGGACGAAATAGCCGGAGACCACGTCGGCAAGCTTCTGAATCGGCGCGCGGCTGCGGCTCGCCTCGGCCACCATCCGGACGATCTGTGCGAGCAACGTCTCGCTTCCGACGCGGCGCGCTTCCATGACGAGCGAGCCGGTTCCATTGATGGTCGCGCCGACGACGGAATCACCGGGTCCCTTTTCGATCGGGATCGGTTCGCCCGTGATCATCGATTCGTCGATCGAAGAGCGGCCCTCGATGACGACACCGTCGACTGGGACTTTCTCGCCGGGCCGAACCCGGAGGTGGTCGCCGGCGTGGACGTCGTCAAGGCTGACGTCTCCCTCCGACCCGTCGGCATTGATGCGCCGCGCCGTCTTGGGAGCGAGCCGCAGCAGCGCTCGGACGGCGGCGTTCGTTTGGCTGCGAGCGCGCAGGTCCATCACCTGTCCGAGAAGGACGAGCGTCGTAATGACCGCCGCCGCTTCGAAGTAGACGTCGACCTGCCCCGACATGCCGCGAAAGGACGCGGGAAACATCGACGGCGCGATGGTGGCGACCAGACTGTAAACGTACGCGACGGCGATTCCGAGGCCGATCAGCGTGAACATGTTTAGGTTGCGTGTCACGATGGAGCGCCACGCTCGCACGAAGAACGGCCAACCTCCCCAGAGCACGACCGGACTGCTCAGCGCGAGTTCTATCAAACGGATCGCGAAGGGTGGCAGTGGGTTGTAGACTCCCGGGAAATTCTCGCTCATCGCGAGCGCGAAAACGGGGACGCTGAGTGCGGCGCTGACCCAAAAGCGTCGCGACATGTCGCGAAGTTCCGGATTCTCGATTTCCTCGATCGTGACTTGACGAGGCTCGAGCGCCATTCCGCAGATCGGGCAGTCCCCGGGCTCGGAGCGAACGATCTGCGGATGCATGGGACAAGTCCACTCGACGCGCGTGGCAGCGAGCGGCGTCGCCGGTTCGAGCGCCATCCCACACTTCGGGCAGTCGCCGGCCTCGCCGGCCGTGATTTCGGGATGCATCGGGCACGTGTACGGAGGGTTATTCATCGCCCGACCGATTATGGGCTGCTATTCCGAAAACTGCAACCCGGCGCTGAACGCCGCGTGGATGGTCAGCGCGAGAGCGATTCGGATGAAGCTACGTCGAGTGACCGCGGTTAAAGGCGATCGTCTCCTCGAAATCTGCCGGCTTTGACGGGACGCCTGCGAGCAACGCCGAGACGAACGCCTCCGAAGAGGCGTGAGCGAGCGCCGCGTTGTGACGGCGTTCGAATCCGATGGTGGACGACGGCTTACCGCTCATCGCCTTTCCGCATGGGCTGCCCGCGATGTGAGCCGGATAGACTTCGACATCATCGGGCAGCGCTAGTATTTTTTCGTGCAGCGAAGCGTAGAGCGTGCGCGCCGCGCCTTCGTCGCCGAAATCGGGACGTCCGACATCGCCGACGAACAATGTGTCGCCGGTCAGAACGAGCCACGGCCATTCGCTGCGGGTACGATCGACGACCAGGAGTGAGATGCTTTCGGGCGTGTGGCCCGGGGTGTGCAGAACACGAACGATCACGTTCCCAAGCGATACCACAGAACCATCATCGAGGGGTGTGAAAGGAAAAGCCACATCGGCACTCCGGTGAAGATGGATTGACGCGCCGGTGCGCGCCGCGAGAACACGCTCGCCGGAACGATGGTCGGCGTGCACGTGGGTCAAGAGGATCGTTTCGATCCGCATTCCGTTTTCGTTCGCGATGGTTTCGTAGTCAGTGACCTCGAACTGAGGATCGACGACCGCGGCGCGGCCCTGGCCGCCTCAACCGAAAACGTACGACGCGCAGCCGGTTGCGGAGTTGAGCACCTGTCGAAAGATCATGAGACGCCCCGGAGCGGGAACGGAGATGTCACGATGTGCGTTTCGCGCATGCGCGCCGCGACGATGACTCCGGAAGCAAACGTGATCGCCGCGACGGCGACGATCGCGCTGCGCTGACCGAACGAGTGCGCGACGATTCCGGCGATCAGCGCGCCGAACGCGTAGCCGGCATCGCGCCAGAGCCGGTACACGCCGACCGCCGAGGCGCGAACGAGCGGATCGACGACGTCGCCGATAGCCGCCAGCAACGTGGGGTAAACCATCGCCGTACCCGTCCCTAGCAAGACGGCGGCGAACAGCCATGCGCCAAAGTTGGCTGGGACGAGGAACATCCAGATCGCGAAGGCTTGCAGGCACATTCCTCCGGCAATCAGCCATTTACGGCCGATCGTGTCGGAGAGTGCGCCCGTGAAGAGTTGCAAGAACCCCCACGTCGCCGGATAGACGGCGGCGAGCACGGCGATATGCCCGACGTCGAGTCCCGCGACCGCAAAGTATAGCGGCAGGAGTCCCCATGCTAAGCCGTCGTTGAGATTGTTGACGAGCCCGGCTTGGCTGATTGAGAAAAGCGTCGGGTTGCGCCACGAGACTTCGGCGAAGAGTTGCCCAAACGCGGCTGAAGGTCCAGCCGCTTTACCCGCTTCGAAGCGCGCGTGGCCGTGCGTCTCGCGCACCGCGAATACCGAAAGGACGAGGCCGACGGCGACGGCGACCAAACCGAGCGCGAACGGCCACGGCCGCAAACCGTAATGCTCGGCGATGACGCCCGAGAGATACGCGGCGACGCCGACGGAAAGATATCCTGCGAATTCGTTGAGCCCCATCGCAAGCCCGCGTTGTTTTGGCCCGACGAGATCGATCTTCATGACGACCGTCATCGACCAGCACAAACCTTGGTTGATGCCGAGCAGCACGTTCGCGAAGATGATCCAGCCCCACGCCGGCGCGAACATGAGCAGAAACGGTATCGGAAGCGCAAACAACCATCCGGCGACGAGCAGCGGCTTCCGTCCGGTGCGATCGGCGGCGCGCCCAGCGTAGAGGTTGGCGAGCGCTTTCGTGAAGCCGAACGTCACGATGAAGGAGAGCACCGCCGTCTCGGAGGCTAACCCGAAAACGCGCTGGCCGGCGAGCGGTAAGACGTCGCGTTCGATTCCGACCATCGCGCCGACGAATGCGTTGACGAGGACGAGCAGCCAAAACCGACCGGCGTTCGCGCGCAGGCCCAGTCGATAGGCGGTCACGCCGAACGCGCGGTGGCGAGCCCTAACTCTTCCCATTCGGGGAAGCCGATACGCATGCGCCGAGCGCGGTAGCCACGCTTGCGGAGAATCTCCACCGCCTCGTCGGCGAAGGTACAGTACGGGCCGCGGCAATACGCGACGACCTCGCAGGTTTTTGCAAACGGCAGCCGTCGGCGCTTGCCCAGCTCGTCAATCGGCAGCGTTTGCGCGCCGTCGATGTGGCCAGCGTCGTATTCTCGAACGGGACGTACGTCGAGGACGACGAGCGACGGATCGCCTAGTCTGCGCGCGACTTCATCCGCGGAAACGTCGCTCCCCGAGGGGCGCGCAAGGTGGAGTTGCACGATACGATGCAGCTCGGCGTCATAGCGCTCGGCCGTCTGGCGGAGGACGCGCAATAAGCCGGTGATCTCGCGCGAGGCGAGCCGGTAAAAGACTCGCGTCCCTTGTTTGCGCGTCGCGACCAGATTCGCACCGAGCAACCGTCGCAAATGCTGCGAGGCGTTCGCGACGGACAGATCGAGCTCCAGCGCGAGTTCCTCGACGCTCCGTTCGCTCTGGGCGAGCAAGTCGACGAGCTCGAAACGCCGCGGGCTTGCGAGGGCGGCGGCGATCTCGGCGAACCGGGGATAAAGGGCGTCCTTAAATGCTCTCGTGGCCATGTGGTAGTATATTCAATTGAATAATTGAAGACCTTTCGGATTCCGGGATATTCCACGTCGCCAGGACCCGGACCGCGCCACAGACGAGTGAGCGACGGTGTCGCGCCACTTCGTAAGTGAGGCGCTCGAGCCGAAGGCCGAGAGTTTCGATGCGTCCACGATTGCGCGCGGCGAGCCTTCGCTGCCGGTGTCGTTCAGGTGGCGCGAGCGCGAACTCGTCGTCGAGGCGTTACTGCGAACGTGGCGCTCGCACCGCATGGACCGGGGCGAGAAGTACGTGGCGCGCCACTACTTCGAGTTTGCCGTCGCCGGAGGGAGCACGGCAATCGTCTACTGCGAACGGCAGACACGCAAGCCCGGCGCGCCACGCTGGTGGCTCTACACGATCGAAGACTGAGTTCGCGGGCAGCGGGATCAGTCGGGGAGTGCAGCGATCTCCGCTTCGGTGAGGCGCCGGAAAGCATACCGGTAGCCGCTGTACACCGCGAAACCGTAAAAGAAGAGATCCATTACCTGGAACCCCTCTTTGAGGAACAGGAGCGCTAGCGCGGGCGTGAGCTTCGCGACGATCGTGAGGGCCGGAACCTTCGCGTATTGCGCAACCGTGACGATGGTCGCGCCGAGATTGCCCGCGACGCAACCGAGGAACGACAACACGGCGCCCGCGATTCCGAAACTACGATCTACGCCGCGGCCGAGCGTGCGAACGCCGAAGCCGACGATGAATCCGACGGCGAGCGCCATATAGCCGATCTGAAAATGCGTCGCCGCGGTGATCGCCGCCCAGAGAGCCGCCGCGACCGCTGCCCCGATCAGGCCGCCGACGATTCCGAGCGTCAGGCTCTGGTGCGCCCGAATGTTTCCGATGAGCCCCATGAGCGCGATCTGCCGCGCACTCGGTTGTTCGTGGTCGAGCGAATGGTCAGTCTGCATCGCGAGCAGCTTCGACGCCTAGTTCGTCACCGCTTCCAGGCCGGCGTAGAGCGGTGCCAGCCGTGGGGCGACCAGCGCCCTCAAATGTTCCGGCTCGGCGAGGAACGCGTCGTGGCCGTGATTCGAGATCAGTTCCAAGTAGACGCTGTCTGCGCCGGCGGCCGCGAAACGCTCCGCCGCGGCGCGGACGTACTCGGGCAAGAACAGCCAGTCGCTCCAGATGCCGACGAACGTGTAGGCCGGGTGCGGGTCGGAGAGCACGCGGTCGCGCGTGTCGAACAGATCCATCGCGCGCGTCACCGTGAGATAGGCCTGCGGATCCATCCGGGCCGAGAAAAGTTTACCCTGATGGTCGAGATAACCCTCGACGTCGAACCGGTCGTTTGCGTGCTTCGTCGGGTCGCCGCCTTTGCGGTCGAACTTGCGGCCGTGCCGTTCTCCCAGCAGCGCTTCGCTCTTGTAGGTGAGCATCGCGATCTTTCGCGCAAGTTCGACCCCGGCTTGCGGCGTCGCGCCGATCGCGATCGCTTCGCGTGCGACGGCGTTGAGCGCGATGCCGAAAGCGGAGAACCAGTCGTACGCGCCGACGATCAGCGCGCGATCGACGTGCCTCGGTGTCTGCAGCGTCCACTCGAGCGCCTGCATCCCGCCGAGCGAGCCGCCCGCGACGACGGCGAGGCGCTCGATGCCGAGCGCTCCCAACGCGAGCCGTTGCGCGCGCACCATGTCGGAGACACCAACGACCGGAAAATCGGCGCCGTACGGTTTTCCGCCCGGCCCGAACGAGGTGGGTCCGGTGGAACCGTAGCAACTCCCGAGCACGTTCACGCCGATCACCGCCAAGGCGCGCGTATCGAGCAACTTACCCGGGCCTGCGATCTCGCCCCACCAATCGGCGACGCGGCTCGAGCCGGTCAGCGCGTGATTGACGAGCGCGACGTTGCGTCCGTCGGCGCGCGGTTCGCCGTAGATGCTGACGCGCTGGACGACGGCGGGCAGCGTGACGCCGCAATCCAGCGTGAACGCGCCGATATTGACGTCGCGCTCGAGGGTCGGTTCCGTCCTAAACCCCCGCCGGCTCGCGTGCCGCCGTCCGCTCGCGCGCCGCCGTCAGGGCTTGGTCGAGATCGGCGATGATGTCGCGCGGGTTTTCGATGCCGACCGACAGTCTGATCATGTCTTCGGCGACGCCGGCTTCGATTTGCTGGACGACGTTGAGCTGCTGATGCGTCGTCGTCGCGGGGTGGATTACGAGCGACTTCGCGTCGCCGACGTTCGCGAGCAGCGAGAACAACTTGAGGTTATCGATGAACGCTTTCGCCGCCGCCGCGCCGCCCTTGACGCCGAAGGTGAGGATTGCCCCTTGACCGTTCGGCAGATACTTTTCGGCGCGCGAGGACGCGTGATGGTCCGGTAAACCGGGATACGAGACCCACGTCACGTCCGGATGAGCTTTGAGGTGGCGAGCGACTTCGAGCGCATTCTTCGAATGTTTTTCCATCCGAAGTGCGAGCGTCTCGAGCCCCTGTAAGAAGAGCCAGGCGTTGAAGGGTGAAAGCGAGGCGCCCAAGTCGCGCAGCAATTGCACGCGCGCCTTGATGATGTAGGCGAGATTCCCGAACGACGCGGTGTAGCGCACGCCGTGATACGATTCGTCAGGCTCAGTGAACTCGGGAAACTTGCCCGAAGCGGCCCAATCGAAGTTGCCGCCGTCGACCAGCAAGCCGCCGATCGACGTCCCGTGGCCGCCGATGAATTTCGTCGCCGAGTGGACGATGACGTTCGCGCCGTAGTCGAAGGGGCGCATCAGATACGGCGTCGCCAGCGTGTTGTCGACGATGAGGGGGATCTTGTGCTCGTGAGCGACAGCCGCGACCGCCTCGACGTCGAGAACGTCGACCTTCGGGTTGCCGATCGACTCGGCGAACAGCGCCTTCGTCTTGGGCGTGATCGCCTTCGCGAAGTTTTCGGGCTTGGCCGGATCGACGAGCGCGACGTCGATCCCGAATTTCGGGAGCGTGTGGCCGAAGGCACTGTACGTCCCGCCATAGAGCGACGCCGACGAGACGACGTGGTCGCCGCAGCGCGCCAGATTCAGAATCGAGTAGATCGTCGCGGCCTGACCGCTCGCAAGCGCGAGGGCGCCGACGCCGCCCTCGAGTTGCGCGATGCGCTGTTCGAGGACGTCGCTCGTCGGATTCATGATCCGCGTGTAGATGTTCCCGAACTCTTGCAGCGCGAACAGACGCGCGGCGTGATCGGCGTCGTCGAACGTGTACGACGTCGTCTGGTAGATCGGGACGGCGCGCGCTTTGGTCGTTGGATCGCCGCTGTGGCCGCCGTGGATGGCAGCGGTTTCGAACTGGAACGGTTGCTCAGACATGGGACCCTTCCTGATAGGCGTGGGGATCGACATCTTCCCAGAGTGGAATGATGCTTTGCGCGACGATGGCGTGCGCGGCAAGAATGGCTTCGATTCGCACCGGAGCTTCGCCGTCGACCCGTTCGGTGCGGATCGCGGGGACGCCGTCGAGTGCCCTCGCCTGAAAGCCGGCTGCGAGCAGGGCCTCGCGCGCGGGCCGTGCATCGCGCAGCGAATGCAAGCGAACGATGCGTGGCAACGGGATGGACGGCTCGTGCGCCGTGGTGACCGGCGTCAGCGAATCGTCGACCGGCAGAATCCCGACGTGACGGCCCACGCCGATGTGCCGTAGGACGGCGACGACGTCGCTGATCACCGCCGACGCTGTCGGCGCTCCGCCCGCGCCGGCACCGGCGAACGTCAGCGAACCCGAGTTTCGGCCCGTGATGCGGATGCAGTTTTGCGGGCCGGCGGGCTGCGCGAACGGATGATCGGTATGGACGAACGCCGGCGTCACCAGCGATGCGTCGCGACGCGCGCACGCGACCAGCTTCAAGCGATATCCGAGCCGCTTGGCGAGCGTGACGTCGTCGGGCGTTAGGCGGGTGATGCCCACGCGTGGAATCTCGCTCGTGACGAGGCCGCGCCCAAACGCCAGCTGGGCGAGGATCGCGAGCTTGTGCGCCGCGTCGACGCCCTCGACATCGTTCGTGGGATCCGATTCGGCGAAGCCCAGACGCTGCGCTTTGGCGAGAGCGCTCGCGTAACTCTCGCCCTCGAACATCGCCGAAAGGATGAAATTCGTCGTCCCATTGAGGACGCCGCCGACCTCGAGGATCTCTTCACCGGCCAATGACGCGGTCAGCGTTCGAACGATCGGGATCGCGCCCCCGACGGCGGCTTCATACGTGATCGTGACACCGCGCGCGTGGGCGAGCGCTCGCAATTCCGGTCCGCGCGTCGCCAGGAGATCTTTGTTGGCGGTCACCACGTGCTTCCCGCGCAGCAGCGCCGTCTCGACCAAGTCGGCGGCGACGCCGGTGCCGCCGATGCACTCGATCACGACGTCGACCGCCGGATCGAGCACGACCGAACGGGCGTCGGCGGTCAGCAACGATCGAGGGATCCGATCGGTGCGCGGCTTGCCGAGCGAGAGCACGGCAATCGCCTCCAGCGTGAACGCGACACCGCTGCGAGCGGCGATCGCGGAGGCCGAGCCGATGAGCAGATTCGCGACGCCGCTTCCGACCGTGCCGCATCCGAGGAGGGCGATGCGAACAGTATCACGGTCGAGTTGGGTGCGACCCGCGTGCGCTGGGTGAGTGAGCGACAAGCGATCCGTCCGGTGTTCAGGAGTGAAGTCGTCCCACTATACCGAACCCCGCGCCGGTGCGTCAAGTAAGCCTACTCAAGACAAGACGGGCGTGAGCGCGCCGCGGCGTTACCGCCTCGCGTTGACCGTCGCGCTCGTCGCTGGGCTGCTCGCCGCGCTCTTTGTCGCAGCCTATCGCGCGAAGGAAGAGCGAGCCTCGCGGCGCGTCGAGCTTGCGATGGACTATCCTGATTTCTCGGCGCTGGCGCGGTCCTATGCATATAATGAAGAGCAGTTGCTCGTCGCGCTGCGCCGCGCCGGCCTGACGTCGCTCGCCGTCTCGGAAGAGTTGGGGGCGAACGTCGACAGCGGGACGGCC
Source organism: Candidatus Zemynaea palustris (assembly GCA_003134695.1). Taxonomy (GTDB): domain Bacteria; phylum Vulcanimicrobiota; class Vulcanimicrobiia; order Vulcanimicrobiales; family Vulcanimicrobiaceae; genus Zemelea; species Zemelea palustris. Next base: position 62,326 of record PLCB01000026.1, read on the forward strand.
GCCGTGCTCCTACCCGGCGCGCAGCTCATCGCGCAAGCGAGGCTATCGCCGCTCAGCGAGCCGACGCTCGCGCGGCTGGCTCGCCGGAGCGCGCTGCGCGCCGACGAACTCTATCTTCTGATCTACGACCCTCGCGAGGTCGCGCGCTATCGCCAGGCCGTTGGGCTCCATCTCGGTCCGCATGCGGTCCGCACGCTCCACGCTTCGAGTCCGACGATTCTCGCGATCCGCTCGCAATATGATTTCTTCAGCACGCTCGGGCTCGGCTTTCCGGCCGAACCGATGGCGCTTGCGAGCCGGCTGCAACTCCTGCTCGTGCCGCGCATCCAGAACGACGAGCGCTTCGGGAAACCCGAGATCGACGCGCTGTTCGCGAGTTTCATGAACGGCGAAAAGCCCAGCACCGCGATCTTCTTCGGGGCGCGCAACGAGGTGCTCGGCTACCCCGACCACCTCGACGACGTCGCCGCCGATCTCAAAGCCACCGGCATCAACTTCGGGTCGATCGAGGTGTACGACCGCAACCAGATCCAGAAGGGGAACGAGGGGCTGGCCGAGCGCGCGATCGAGCGCACGACGCGCGTCCAAGCGATTTCGAAACTCGAACTGGACAAGTTGGACTTCGAGACGGTGATCGCGCGTTATCTGCTCGGCGTCCGCGAACGAAATGTCCGCGTCGTCTATCTGCGCCCGTTCTTGCATCAGCAAAACGGTCTTTCGCTCGAGATGACCAACGTCGAGATGATCCGGCGCATCGCCGACGGGCTCCGTCAGCGCGGCTACAAGTTGGGGCGCGCGACGCCCGTCCCGCTCTTTCCGATCAATCCCCTCATCATCGCGCTCGTTTCGTTGACGGTGCCGACCGTTTATCTGTTACTGTTCGAAGCGTTCGGGATTCGGCGGCCGCGGCTGGTGTGGGCGCTCTTAATCCTCGACCTGATCCTGCTCGCGCTCGGTTATGCGCTTCATCACGATCTTGTCGTCCGCAAGTTTCTCGCGCTCGCCGGCGCGATCGGCTTCGCAACGCTTGCGGTCGTCGCGATCCCGCGTGCGTTCACGGCGCCCGAGCCGCGCAAGTTTTTTGGGTGCGTCGTGGCGGGACTGCGGACCGTCGGCGCGGCGCTCGGAGTCTCGGCGCTCGGCGCGCTCGTCGTCGTCGGCCTCGTCTCGGTTCCGCTGTTGATGGAAGAGATCGATACCTTCACCGGCGTGAAATTGGTGATCGTCGTCCCCCCGCTGTTGGCTTTCCTTTTATACGTCTACACGCGCCGCTTTGGGAACGAGCCGCCCGGAATCGGCCAAAGCGCGTTCGCGCCGGTGCGCATCTATCAACTGGCGATCTTAGGCGTGCTGCTCGGCTCGGCGTATATCTACCTCGCCCGCAGCGGGAATACGAGCGACATCACGCCCTCGTCATTCGAGTTGGCCCTGCGGTCGAATTTGACGGCGTTGCTCGGCGTCCGGCCTCGCTTCAAGGAATTCTTGATCGGCTGGCCGCTCCTGATGCTCTTGCCGGCGCTCCGTCTCGAGCACCGGCGCCTGACCGGCTGGATCTTCGCCGTCGCAGCCGCGGTTGCGACCTCGGACGTCGTCGACACGTTTTCACATCTGCACACGCCGCTGCTCGTCTCGCTTTTGCGCGTGATCAACGGGACGGTGATCGGCTGCATCGTCGGCGTGCTGCTGATCGCGATCTACCGCGTCGCGCTCGCGACGCGGCCCGCACGCGATTGACGAGCACTCGGTGCGCTTCTTAGTCAGCGGATACTACGGCTTCGGCAATCTCGGCGACGAGGCGCTGCTCGCCCAACTCGTCACGCAACTGAAGACGCGCTATCCGCTCGCGACGATCGACGTCCTTTCGCAGCATCCGGCGGAAACCGCTCACCAATACGGCGTCGCGGCGACGCCGCGCATGGACCTCGTTGCGGTCCGCAAGGCGATCGAACGCAGCGACGTCGTCCTCTCCGGCGCCGGCGGTCTGTTGCAAACGGCGACCAGTTTCAAGAGCCTGCTCTATTATGCCGGCGTCGTTCGCACCGGCGTTCGGGCCGGGAAGCGGACGATGATCTTCGCACAATCGATCGGCCCGCTCGATTTTTGGGGGAAGCAGACCGTGAAGGAATGCTGCAGGGGCATCGCCGCCGCAACCGTGCGCGACGAGCGCTCGCGCGCGTTGCTCGCGTCGATTCTGCCGGGCGTCGAAATCGAGCGAACGGCCGATCTGGTCTTTCTCTACGATCCACCCGACGAGCCGGTCGATCTCGTGCCGTCCGGTCTCGGAGCGGAGAGCGAACCGCTCGTCGTCGTCGCTGTGCGCAAGACGACGCACTTCGACACGGTCGCGCCGACGATCGCGGCCGCCGTCGACCGTCTGGCCAACGAACATGGTGCGCGCGTCGCATTCATTCCGTTCGGCGGTCAACCCGACGCCGAGACGGCGACGGCGATCATTCGCAAGTGCCGCTCGAAGCCGGTTCTCGTCGAACTCGACGGCATCGACGCGATCGCGACGGCGATCGCGCGTGCGCGGCTCGTCATCGGAGTCCGCCTGCACGCCTTGATCTTGGCGGCGCGATTGGGGGTCCCGTTTCTCGCGGTCGCGTACGACCCGAAAGTGCTCGGCCTGTGCGAGGATCTCGAGTATCCGCTCGAGCCGCTCTGGTCGGCGCCGTCGCTCGGCCGCGGTGCCGCGCCGCCCGACGCACTCGTCGACTCAGCCTGGACGCGGCACGACGAGTTAGCGGCGAATCTTCGCGAGAAGTACCCCGCGCAACGCGCGCTCGCCGAGAAAAACTTCACCGTCCTCGCCCGCGTCGCCGGCTCTTAGCCCGTGGCCGGGTTCCGATCCGCCCAGCGCCGAATATGATCCGGACGATCTTCTCCGACAAAGCCAGCCGCTAGTAAAGGCCGTCACCATGCCGCAATCGTATCGCGCGCCGCTGCGCGACATGCAATTCGTGCTCAAGGAACTCGCCCGGATCGACGAGGTCGCAAAGCTCCCCGGCTTCGAAGAGGCCAGCGACGTCGCCGATGCGATCTTGGAAGAAGCGGCCGTCTTTGCGAGCGAGGTGCTCGACCCGCTCAACGTCTCCGGCGACAAAGAGGGCTGCACGTGGCGCGACGGCGAGGTCACCACGCCGAAGGGCTTCAAGGAAGCCTATCGGCAGTTCGCGCGCGCGGGCTGGATCGGTCTTCCGGTACCGAGCGAATACGGCGGCCAGGGCTTGCCGCAATTGATGGTCGGGCCGACGCACGAGATGTGGAACGCGGCCAACGTCGGGTTCGCGAACGCTCCCGGGCTCAACCAAAACGCGATCGAGACCCTCGAGTTGACGGGCTCGGACGAACAGAAGCAACGCTACATCCCTAAACTCGTCTCGGGCGAGTGGACCGGGACGATGAACCTCACCGAGCCGCAAGCCGGGAGCGATCTGGCGGCCGTGCGCACGAAGGCGACGCCCGAAGGCGACCACTATCGAATCAGCGGGTCGAAAATCTTCATTACCTTCGGCGAGCACGATCTCGCGGCGAACATCGTGCATCTCGTGCTGGCGCGTCTGCCCGACGCGCCGGAGGGGACGAAGGGCATCTCGATGTTCGTCGTTCCGAAGTTCTTGGTGAACGCCGACGGGTCGCTCGGCGAACGCAACGACGTTCACTGCGCCTCGATCGAGCACAAGCTCGGGATCAACGGCAACCCGACGTGTACCATGAACTACGGCGAGAAGAGCGGCGGCGCGATCGGGTATCTCGTCGGCCAGCCGCATCGCGGCATGGAATACATGTTCATCATGATGAACGCGGCGCGCTATGGCGTCGGCGTTCAAAGCATCGGTATCGCGGATCGCGCCTATCAGAGCGCACTGGCCTTCGCGAAGGAACGCGTCCAGGGCCGGGACCTCAAGGATCTCGCATCCCGCTCGGCCGCGCCGGTGACCATCGTCCACCATCCCGACGTGCGCCGAATGTTGATGTCGATGAAGGCGCAGATCGAGGCGATGCGCGCCCTCGCATACGTCACGGCGGCGTCGCTCGATCACGCGAATCGGCACCCGGACGAAAAAGTACGCGCGGAGCACCGTGCCTTCATCGAACTGATGACGCCGGTCGTCAAGGGGTGGTCGACCGACACGGCGATCGAGATTTGCTCGACGGCCCTCCAGGTCTTCGGCGGGATGGGCTATATCGAAGAGACGGGGATCGCGCAGCAGTACCGCGACGTGCGGATTACCGCGATCTACGAGGGGACGACCGGCATTCAGGCGCTCGACTTGGTCGGCCGCAAACTTCTGCGCGACATGGGCAAGACCGCGATGCGCGTCATCGGCGAGATAAAAGCGTTCGCGGCTACGCTCGAGTCATCGTCGAACGCCGACGTGCGCGCGATTCGCGAGCAATTGCTCAAAGGGCTCGACGCCCTCGTCGCTGCCTCGCAGTCGATCGGCAAGAGCGCGACGAGCGACCTTCCGGCGAGCATGGCGTGCTCGGTGCCGTACCTCAAACTCTGGGGGATCGTCGCCGGCGGCTGGCAGATGGCGCGCGCCGCGGCGATCGCGGAGCAGAAGCTCGCCGCGAACGACGTCGAGGCCGAATTCTACAAGACCAAGTTGGCCACGGCGCGCTTTTACGCCGATCACGTGTTGAGCCAAGCCGCGTGGCTGCGCCATCAGATCGTCGAAGGCTCGGCGAGCGTCATGACGGTCACCGAAAACGAATTCGACCTCGATCGAAAGGTGATGACGCCGGCTTAACGGGTTCGAAAGTGGACGACGTCTTTATAGTCGGGGCCTTCTCGACCGCATTCGGAAAGCGGCCGCAGGACAGCCTCAAGGATCTGACGCGCGAGGCCTACCTCGGCGTCCTCTCGGACGCGGGGATGAGCGACGGGCGCGACGTCGAGTTCGCGTACTTCGGGAACTGCGCGATGCACCGCGTCGGGCAGACCAGCATCCGCGGCCAGGTCTGTTTTACGCCGCTGGTCCGGGAAGGTCTCTTTCCGGAACGCGTTCCGATGATCAACGTCGAGAACGCGTGCGCGACCTCATCGTCCGCGATCCACAGCGCTTGGAAGGACGTCCTCGCGGGCCAAAGCGATCTCGTGCTCGCGGTCGGCGTCGAGAAGATCTACGAACCCGCGCCGGGCGCGAGTTCGATCTCCGACTTCGGCGGCGGCATCGACCAACTCGACCCGCAGGAGTGGGTCGACTACTATCGCGCGGCCGCCAATCAAACCGGCAAGGCCTTCGAGCCGGGTTCGGATCGCAGCATCTTCATGGATACGTACGCGATGCAAGCACTCTACCACATGCGCCGCTATGGAACGACGCAACGGCAGCTCGCGATCGCCGCCGCGAAGACGCACAACAATGGCGCGCTCAATCCGAAGGCGCAGTACCGCTTCGAGATGACGCCCGAAGCGGTACTCGAAGATCGCGTCGTCTCGTATCCGTTCACTCGTGCGATGTGCGCGCCGATCGGCGACGGTGCCGCCGCGGTGCTCGTCTGCAGCGCCGACTATCTCCAGGGCCTCGACGCCAAGGTGCGCGACCGCGCGGTCAAGATTCGGGCGAGCGTGCTGACCGGCGGGAAATACCGTGCGCTCGACGAGCGCGGCCTTTCGCACGTCGCCGCGCGCAAGGCCTACGAGATGTCTGGGCTTACGCCGCAGGACGTCGACATCGCCGAAGTCCACGACGCGACCTCGTTCTCCGAGATCTATCAGAGCGAGATGCTCGGTTTCTGCCCCGAAGGGGAGGGCGGAAAATTCATCGAGAGCGGCGCGGCGCATCGCGACGGCCGATTACCGCTCAACGTTTCCGGCGGGCTCGTTTCGAAAGGGCATCCGGTCGCCGCGACCGGAGCTTCGATGGTGGGTGAGCTCGTTCAGCAGTTGCGCGGAGAGGCGGCGCAACGGCAAATTCCCGACGTCGAGATTGCGCTCGCGGAGAACGGCGGCGGCGTGATCGGTTTCGACGAGGCCGTGTGCTCGGTGATCGTCTTAGAACGCACATGAACGGACGGCGCGCCCGGTAAGGACCGCGGCAGCGCCGGGCCGAACCCGGGGGGTTCGATGTCAGCCAAGGAGACGGTCGGCACGGATTACCGCGCGACGCTGAATCTGCCGAAGACGGAATTTCCGATGCGCGCGGAGCTGCCGAAGCGCGAGCCCGAGCGCGTCAGGTTTTGGCAGACCGAAAACATCTACCAGCGCCGGCTCGCGCGCAACGCGAGCAATCCCAAGTGGATTCTTCACGATGGGCCGCCCTACGCCAACGGCGAAGTCCACATGGGGACGTTTCTGAATCGGGTGCTCAAGGACGTCTTCGTCAAGTTCCATCTGCTCGACGGAAAGTACGCCAACTTCGTCCCCGGCTGGGACATGCACGGTTTGCCGATCGAGTTCGAGACGTTGCGCCATCTCAAGCTCGACTTCAGGACGGTCGACCCGATCGAGCTGCGCGCCAAATGCCGCGAGCGCGCGCTATACTGGCTCGGCATTCAGCGCGACACGTTCCTGCGGCTCGGCGAATTCGGGCACTTCGAGCGCCCGTACCGAACGATCGACAAAGAGTTCGAGGCGACGATCGTCGAGACGCTCGGCGATCTCGCCGAGGCCGGCCAGCTCTACAAGGGTTTGCGCTCCACGCTCTGGTGCATCCACGACGAGACGGCGCTCGCCGAAGCCGAGATCGAGTACAAGGATCGCGTCTCGCCGTCGATCTACGTGCGCTTTGCGGCCGACGCCGAGCAACGCGCCGACATCTTGACTCGCGTCGGCGCGGCAGGCTCGTCGGAGACGCTGCCGCTGTCCGTTCTGATCTGGACGACGACGCCGTGGACGCTGCCCGCCAACGCGGGCATCGCGCTCAAGCCGGAAGCGCAGTACGGCGTCTATCGTCGTGGTGACGAGTTGCTCGTCGTCGCCGACGTGCTGGCCGGCGAGGTCTTCGGACGCGCGCCCGGTCCGAGCGCGACGCGCGTCGGCGGCGGTCCCGGCAGCGCGCTCGTCGGCGCAAAGGTCCGCCATCCGTTCATGGAGCGCGACTCGGAGATCGTCGGCGCCGACTACGTCGAGCTCGATAGCGGAACCGGCGCGGTGCACACTGCGCCCGGCCACGGCGCCGACGACTTCGACACCGGCGTCAAGTTCGGGTTGCCGATCATCAATCCGGTCGACGCGCGCGGGATCTTCACGAACGAAGCGGGCCCCTATGCCGGCTTACAGATCTTCGATGCGAACGAGCGGATCGTCACCGATCTCGCGGCGACCGGGAAACTGTTCGCAAGCGAAGAGTATAGGCACTCGTATCCGCACTGCTGGCGCTGCAAGAACCCGGTCATCTTCCGCGCGACTTCACAGTGGTTCATCGCGATGGACGTCAACCGCCTGCGCAAACGCAGCGCGGCGCGGGTGCTCGACGTCCGCTGGATTCCGGCTTGGGGCGAAGGCCGGATGCTGCAGATGATCGAGAACCACCCGGAGTGGTGCATCTCGCGGCAGCGCACGTGGGGAACCCCGCTGCCGGCGCTCGTTTGCCTGGATTGCCGCGAATCGTTCATCGACCCGGAGGTCGCGCGCACGGCCGGTCGCGTTTACCGCGAACGCGGCGCGGAGAGTGCGAACGCCTCCGATCTGTGGTGGACCGAGCCGCTCGCAACGTTCGTGCCGCCCGGTTTCGCCTGTCCGAAGTGCCGCGGCTCGAACCTCGAACGAGAATACAATATCGTCGACATCTGGTTCGAGTCCGGCGTCACCCATCGCGCGGTCTTGCGCCCGGATCCCGAACTGCACTGGCCGGCCGACCTCTATCTCGAGGGCAGCGATCAATATCGCGGCTGGTTTCGCAGCAATCTGATCACGGCCGTGGCGACCCAGGGCGCCGCACCGTATAAGACCGTCGTGTCGACCGGTTGGGTCGTCGACGCCGACGGCCGCGCGATGCACAAGTCGACCGGAAACTACGTCGGTGCACTCGCGGCCATCAACAAGTACGGAGCCGACGTCTTGCGCTTGTGGACGTCCTCTGTCGACTTCACCGCCGACATGCGCTTCGGCGATACGCTTTTAGATTCGATCGGCAGCGTCTATCGAAATCTGCGCTACCGCCTGCGCATGCTGCTCGGATTGATCGACGATCTGACGCCCGCAGACGTGCTTGCGCGAGAGGATCTGGAACCGATCGACCGGCTCGCGCTGGCGAGGCTCGACGACCTCGCGCGCGCGCTGACGCTCGCGTACGAGGAGTTCAGGCTGCACGACGTCTATCTGGCGCTGATCGCCTACGACGGCGAGGACCTCTCGAGTTTCTACATCGATCTTCTGAAGGATCCGATGTACTCCGGCGAGCGCGCGGGGAAGCGGCGCCGCAGCGCGCAGAGCGCGTTGTTCACGATCTTGCGCTCGCTGTGCGCGCTGCTTGCGCCGTTGCTCTCGTTTACCGCCGAGGAGGCTTGGCAGCACGTCCCCCAGCGCTTGCGTGGCGAGGCGGCCTCGGTCTTCGATCTCGAGATGCCGCGCGGCAGCGAGCGCGGGACGCACGAGGTCGCGGAGCTCGCGATGTGGGCGCGGCTCAAGCGCATGCGCGGCACCGTCGCGGCGATGGAAGGGATGCGCGACTACCAATTGCAGGCGCACGTCCACGCATCGGCGGCGCTCGAGCCCGCGCTGCGCGCCCTCGGCGACAATCTGCGCGAAGCGCTCGTCGTCTCCGCCGTCACGCTGTTGGTCGATCCGGCACTCGGCGCCGAGGCCGAGCCGCGCGTCGAACTGCTCCCCGCCGTCGGCGAGAAATGCACGCGCTGCTGGAAGACGCTTCCGCTCGGTGGCGATGTCAGGCATCCGTTGCTCTGCGCGCCCTGCGCCACGATCGTGCGCTCGCTTCTAGGCGAATAGAGCGCGTGGCGACGACGGCTTCGGCCTTTCCAAGCCTCGACGACGTGCGAGAGGCGCGCCGCCGCATCACCGGTTACGCGGACACCACCCCGCTCGTGCTTCGCGACGGCCTCGGCTACAAACTCGAGTTTCTGCAGCACACGGGCTCGTTCAAGGTGCGCGGCGCCTTCAACGCGGCGCTTCAATTATCTCAGGCAGAATGCGCTCGCGGAGTAGTCGCGGTGAGCGGCGGCAACCACGGGCTCGCGATCGCCTACGTCGGCAAGGTCCTCGGCATTCCGGCGACGGTCGTGATGCCGAAGGCGACGCCGCAGTTTGTGGTCGAGCGCGCGACGGCCGACGGTGCGCGGGTCGTTCTGACCGAGACGATCGCAGAAGCGTTCGCACGCGTCGACGAGCTGGCACGCGACGGGCTGGCGCTGCTGCACCCCTTCGATGACGTTCGCGTCATCGCGGGGCAGGGGACGCTCGCCTTGGAGATGCTGGAGCAGATGCCGGAGGTCAAGACGCTGGTCGTTTCGATCGGCGGAGGCGGGCTGATCTCCGGCGTCGCGTCGACGATCAAGCAGATGAAACCCGACGTGACGATCGTCGGCGTCGAAACCAAGGGCGCCGACGCGATGCGCCAAGCGCTCGACGCCGGCCGGCCGGTGACGCTCCCCGGAATCACGTCGATCGCGCGCACGCTGGGCGCGCCCTCCGTCTCAGAACGCACGCTGCACGCCGTTCGGCGATACGTCGATGATGTGGTCGTCGTCGACGATCGTGACGCCGTGGCGGCGATCATCGAACTTCAGGAAAAACTTGGCGTGCTCGTCGAGCCCGCCGCGTCGTGCACGCACGCGGCGCTGGGTCTCGGGCTGGTCGAGCGCGTGGGTCCGACGCTGCTGCTCCTGTGCGGTTCGAACGTGCGGTTCGACGAAGTCGTCGGCTGGCGGCAACGGTTCGGAGATTCTTCCGCAGTCTGCTAAAAAAAAATCGCGCCGGTCCTGAGACCGGCGCGACGCTTCGTGGTGTACTAGGCCAAGAAGTTAGTGACCGTGGTTGTTCTGGTTGCCGCTTCGCGTATTGTCGCTCCGCGTCGAAGATCCGGCGCGGACCGTCGAGCCGGCGCTGCGCGAGTTTTGCCCCTGCGGTGCGCCGCGATAGCCCGTGTTGCCGTTGTTCCGCGCGCCGTAGTTGGCGTTGCCGCCGCTCCGCGCGCTGTAGTTAGTGTTGCCGCCGCTCCGCGTGCTGTAGTTGGCGCTGCCGCCGCTCCGCGTGCTGTAGTTTGGATTGCCGTTGGTATTGCTGCTCCAGGTGCGGGTCGGTGTGGTATAGCCGCTATTGTTGTTGCGGGTGCCGTTATAGTTGCCCGTGCTGGTGTTGCCGCGGTAGCCCGTGTTGGCGCTGCCGTTACGAGTCGTCGTATAACCGCGATTGCCGTTCGATGAGTAGCCCGTGCGAGGCACGAAGCCGTTGCGGAAGCCGTTGCTGCCGCGGAAGCGAACGTCGCTGCGAACCGCCCAGAAGTTGTTGCGGTCGAAGTTATGCCGCTCGAAACGGTAGCCGCCGCCGAAGAAGGCGAAGTCGAGCACGAACGACGGGCCGTATCCGTAGGAATATCCCGGATACCACCAGCCCGGTCCGTAGTAGACCGACACCGGGGCCGGACCTTCGTACGCGTAGGGCGTGTCGATTTCGTTCGCCGAGAAGACAGAGCCGGCGCCAAAACCGGTGATCGTCACTTCCATCCCCGGCGCCAGCGTGAGGCCGGTCGGATTGATGATCGTTCCCTGATGCAGCTCGATGTTATCCATGTAGCCGTTGTCGTCGGTCACCGTGATTTCGAAGGTGGCGTTGATCGAGTAGATCCGGCCGTGGATGGTCTCTTCCTGAGGCTGGCCCTGAGGTTGGCCGTAACCCTGAGGTTGGCCGTAACCCTGAGGTTGGCCGTAACCCTGAGGTTGGCCGTAACCCTGAGGTTGGCCGTTAGGCGGCCCGTACTGCGCGGACGCGACCGCCGGAAGGAGTAAGCCAGCGGTCGCCAGCGTTGCCGCGAGCATCCGCGAGAAGACTTTGAGAGAGGTGAACATGTGGACTTCCTTTGAGGGCCGGTTTGAGGACCGGCGTATGCCTTGATGATACTGCCGTCGTCTGAGGAACGCATGAGAATCCAGGCGAGTGCTGGGAATTTGCTGGGGAGCGGCAGAGTCTCCCCTTGGTGCCTTTGCTCGACAAGAAAAGCGGGGCCGCCTCGCGCAACCCCGCTCTCCTGGTCTCTGAATTTCAAGGGAGCTACATCATGCGAAAGCCGTGGGCTCCGCCCGAGGCATGCCAGCTCGGCGCCGACTCGACCGCCTCCGGCGCGTCCTTGCGCAGCCACGGCATCAGCGCGCGCAGTCTGCGGCCGACCTCTTCGATCGGGTGCGCGGCCCCCTGCCGCCGGAACTCGTCGAAGCGCGGTTTTCCGGCCGCATGCTCGGCGACCCACTCTTGGGCGAAGGCGCCGCTGCGGATCTCGGCCAGGAACTCACGCATCGCCGCGCGCGAGGGCTCGCCGATAACACGCCTGCCGCGCGTGTAGTCGCCGTACTTCGCGGTGTTGCTGACGCCGCCGCGCATCCCTTCGATGCCGCGCTCGTACATCAAGTCGACGATCAGCTTGAGCTCGTGCAGGCACTCGAAATACGCCATCTCGGGTGCATATCCGGCTTCGACCAGCGTCTCGTATCCGGCTTTGACGAGTTCGGTGACGCCGCCGCACAGAACGGCCTGCTCGCCGAAGAGATCGGTTTCGGTTTCCTCGCGGAACGTCGTCTCCAACACGCCGGCGCGACCGCCGCCGATCGCCGAGGCGTAGGCCAGCGCCAGATCGCGCGTGTCGCCGCTCGGATCTTGCGCGACCGCGATCAAACACGGAACGCCGCGCCCGGCCTCGTACTCGCTGCGCACCAGGCGTCCGGGCCCCTTGGGTGCGACCATGAAGACGTTCGCGTGCGGCGGCGGCGTGATCGTTCCGAAGTGGATCCCGAAGCCGTGCGCAAAGCCGAGGTAGACGCCACGCTTCAGATTCGGCGCGATCGAGCGCAGATAGAGGGCCGGTTGCTCTTCGTCCGGCGCGAGGATCATCACCACGTCGGCGCGCGCCGTCGCGGCGGCGATCGAATCGTGCGCGACTCCGTCCGCGGCGCAGATCGCTGCCGATGCCGAGCCCTCGCGCAGCCCGACGACTACGTCGTAGCCGGAGTCTTTGAGATTGCGCGCGTGAGCTCGGCCTTGACTGCCGTAGCCGACGAGCGCGATCGTCTTCCCTTGCAATTTTTCCGGACGCGCGTCGCGGTCGTACAGGGCGTTCATTGACACATCTCCTTATCGTCGTCGAGTAGTCGATTGAGTTGAGCATCCAACCGGCGCAGCGCATCGTGCGAGCCGGCGAATTCAATTCGGGCGTCGTAGCGGTTGTCGTCGCGCGCGCGGACCTCGACGCTGCGGTACGAGCAGCCGAGCCGGTGCGTCAGCCCGACGATGCGTTCCAAGATCCGCCAGTCGTGCAACACCAGCGCGAGCGTCATGCCGGCACCGCATCGTCCAAGGGTCGCGCTTCCATCATCTCGTTGACCGACGTTCCGGCGGGGATCAGCGGCCAGACGTTTTCTTCCGGATAGCACGCGCAGTGCAGTAACGCCGGACCGTCGCTCGCGAGCATTCGCACGATCGCAGCGTCGAGCGACGCCGCCTCCGTGACGCTTGCGCCCCCGATGCCGTAACCGCGCGCGATCGCGACGAAATCCGGATTGTCCGAGAGGTCGACGGCCGAGTAGCGGCGTTCGTAGAAAAGTTCTTGCCACTGCCGCACCATTCCGAGGCGCCGGTTATCGATCAAGAGGATCTTGACCGGCAGTTCGTAGCGCGCGATCGTGGCCAGCTCGGCTATGGACATCTGAAAGCCGCCGTCGCCGACGATCGCCGTGACCGAACGCGCCGGAAACGCGAACTGCGCCCCGATTGCCGCCGGGAGGCCGAAGCCCATCGCGCCGAGTCCGGCCGAGGTCAGGAAGTTGCGCGGATGCGAGGCGCGCTGTCGCTGCGCCGCCCACATTTGATGTTGGCCGACGTCGGTCGAGACGATCGCGTCCTCCGGTGCGTGCGCGAAGAACCGATCGAGGACGCTCGTCGCCGACAACTCCCCGTGGGGCGTCCGGTCCGGAGGGGGCGGACCGCCCAAGGCCTTCGCTTCGCGCCCCCAGGCGGCAAACGACGGACGCGATTTCATGCGAGCGAGCCGTTGCGCCAGTTGAGCCAGCGTGTAGCGCAGGTCGCCGCGCAACGCGATGTGTGGCGAAATCACTTTTCCGAACTCGCTGGCATCGACGTCGGCATGGACGACCGTCGCGCCGCGGGCGAAGCGGTCGGGGCGGCCCGTGACGCGATCGTCGAAACGCATCCCGAACGCGAACAGCACGTCGGCCTCGTTGACGGCGAGGTTCGCCGCCTTCCAGCCGTGCATCCCGAGCATCCCCAAGAACCGCAAGTCACCGGGTTCGGCGCAGCCGAGGCCGTTGATCGTCGCGGTGTGCGGCAGTTCGAGCAATGCGCAGAACTCGCGGAAAAGGTGCGTCGCACCCGCGCTGCGCGCGCCGCCGCCGACGATTGCGACCGGCCGCCGCGCCCCGCGGATCAGGTCGATCGTCGCGTCGAGCGCGTCGTCGTCGGCCTTCAACGTGGGTTGCGTGCGTCGCCGCGGCGCGAGTGGATTGAAGCGCGCGCACGGTGCCTTCAAGACATCTTGCGGCACGTCGACGAGCACCGACCCCGGTCGAGGACCGCGCGCCAAGCGAAAGGCTGCGCGCAGCGTCCGTTCGAGTTGGGCGACGTCGCGCACGCAGACGCTGCGTTTGGTCACCGAGCCGGTGATGGATGTCACGTCGGCTTCCTGAAACGCGTCGGTTCCCATGAGCGGCGTGCGTACTTGGCCCGTGATCGCGACGACCGGCACGGAGTCCATCTGCGCGTCGAGCAGCCCGGTCACGAGATTCGTCGCCCCCGGACCCGAGGTCGCGAAGCAGACGCCAACCTTTCCGGTGGAGCGCGCGAACCCGCCGGCGGCGAAGGATGCGGCTTGCTCGTGACGGGTCAGGATGTGACGGATCGAGTGGCCGTACAACGCGTCGTACAAGGGCATGATCGCGCCGCCGGGATACCCGAAGACCGTCTCGACGCCCTCGTCGGCGAGGACGTCGAGGATGAGTTGAGCGCCGGTCGAGGCGGCGGTGTCGGGCACGATGTAAAGCTCCTCAAATGAAAAGAGCCCCGCCGGTTCGGCGAGGGCTCCGCGTATTCTCTGTGACCCGTCTTACGCGAAAGCTTATCTGCGCCGAACCGATGGCTGGCAAATAAGGGTGACGACGACGAGGACGAGACCGCGTAACATGTTCACATGTTGTATCGTCATTTCGGGGCAAAAGTCAACTCCACGCCACATGAAACTTTCTTTCTTCCGTAATCCGAAATGCGCGGCGCCCGGCCTCGGGCACGGCTCGGCGTGCTCATGCTTGACGCCTTCAGCGCCGACGAGTACAGTACGGACATGGCTGACGGCATCAACAGCGCCCTCGCGCTCTCGATTCTCCTCCTTAGCGAGCCCACTTCGGGATAGTCGCTCGTCGCCGTTTGCTCCGATTCGGGGCCCGTCGCAAGAGCGGCGGGCCTGTTTTATTTACAGGTGCTCATAGTGAAGAAGACGATGCCATTCCAAAAATATCGAGCGTTCCCGTCGGTCCCGCTCGAGGACCGTCGCTGGCCGGCGCGTACGCTCACGCGCGCGCCGGGGTGGTGTAGCGTCGACCTGCGTGACGGAAACCAGGCCCTGATCGAGCCGATGGGCTTCGACCGCAAGCGGCGGATGTTCGATCTGCTGGTTCGGCTCGGCTTCCGCGAGATCGAGGTCGGCTTCCCCGCCGCGTCGCAGATCGACTTCGACTTCGTCCGGCTCTTGATCGAAGAGAAGATCGTCCCCGACCACGTCGCGATCGGCGTACTCACCCAGGCCCGGGATGAATTGATCGAGCGGACATTCGAAGCGATCCGCGGCGCGCCGCGCGCGATCGTGCACCTCTACAATTCGACCTCGACCTTGCAGCGACGAGTCGTCTTCGGCCTCGATCAAGCCGGAGTCGTCGACATCGCGCTGCGCGGCGCGCGCAGGATCAAGCGGCTTGCCGAGCGGACGCCGGAGGCCGACATCGTCTTTCAGTATTCTCCCGAGAGTTTCACCGGCACCGAACTCGAGTTCGCCGTCGAGATCTGCGAGCAAGTGATGGAGGTCTGGGAGCCGACGCCGCAACGCCGGGCGATCCTGAACTTGCCGGCGACGGTCGAGCTCGCGATGCCGAACGTCTACGCCGATCAGATCGAATGGTTCGCCCGGCATCTGGCACACCGCGACTGTGCGGTGCTGTCGATCCATCCGCACAACGATCGAGGCACCGGCGTCGCTGCGGCGGAGTTGGCCTTGCTGGCCGGCGCCGAACGCGTCGAGGGGACGCTCTTCGGCAACGGTGAGCGCACCGGCAACGTCGACATCGTCACGCTCGCGCTCAATCTGTTCACGCAGGGCGTCGACCCCGAACTCGACTTCAGCGACATCCCCGGCGTGGTGCAAACGGTCGAGCATTGCAATCGGCTGCCGATCCACGAACGTCATCCCTACGGCGGTGAATTGGTGTTCACGGCGTTTTCGGGGTCGCATCAAGATGCGATCAAGAAGGGTCTCGCCGCGAGGCCGGCGTCCACCCAGGAGCCGTGGGAGGTTCCCTACTTGCCGATCGATCCGCAAGATATCGGCCGCTCCTACGAAGCGATCGTTCGCATCAACAGTCAGTCCGGCAAGGGCGGCGTCGCGTACGTCTTGAGCGCCGACTACGGGCTCGACGTGCCACGGAACCTGCAGATTGAATTCAGTCGCGTGATTCAGGATCTCACGGAGGCGAGCGGCGGTGAGATTACGCCGTCCGAAATATGGGCCGCGTTCGAGCGCAAGTACCTCGCGTCGAGCGGGCCACTCAATCTCGAGCGCTATCACATTGTCGACGACGGCGCCGGCGCCGTCACGGTCGATGCGACGCTTGCCGAAAACGGGGCGAAGAGACGGCTCGGCGGGCGAGGGAGCGGCCCGATCGAGGCGTTCGTCGAAGCGCTGCGCCGCGAGTTTTCCGTCGATTTCGCCGTCAACGATTATCACGAGCACGCCGTCGGCTCCGGCGTCGAAGCGTCCGCGATTGCGTACGTCGAATTGGGCTTTGGCGAAAAAACTCATTTCGGCGTCGGGCGCGATCGCAGCATCACGACCGCGTCGCTCCGTGCCGTGCTGGGTGGCGTGAACCAGGCCTTGCGGGAGAGAGAGCATGACGCAGTCGCTGTTTGAGAAGGTCTGGAATGCGCACGTCGTCGAGCAGTTGCCCGGCGGCAACGCGTTGCTGTTCGTCGACCGCATCGTCGCGCACGAGATCACCACGCCTCAAGGCGCGCTCGAAATCCAACAGCGCTACGGCGACGAGCTGTTCGACAAGAAGCGCATCGTTGCGATGAACGATCACGTCTCTCCGGCGAAGGATACCGAGACGGCGATCCAAGCCAAGCTCTTGCGTGAGTGGGCGAAGCGTCACGGCATCACGCTCTACGACATCGGCGACAACGGGATCTGTCACGTGATCGCGCCGGAGCGCGGCCATATCGAGCCCGGGATGACCGTGATCTGCGGCGACAGCCACACCTGTACGCTCGGCGCCTTCGGTGCGTTCGCGCTCGGCATCGGAACGACCGTGCAGACCGGCGCGATGCTCTCCGGCTGCGTCGTCCTCGAACGACCAAAGGTCATGCGCATCACGATCGATGGCCGGCTCGGCCATGGCGCGACGGCGAAGGATCTTGCGCTCTACGTCATCTCGACGTTGACGTTCAAGGGCGCGACCGGTTACGCGATCGAGTACCGAGGTGAGGCGATCGACGCGTTTTCGATGGACGAGCGGATGACGCTCTGCAACATGGCGGTCGAGGCCGGCGCGACGACCGCGATGATCGCCCCCGACGAGACGACCTTCTCGTACTTGCGCGGACGCGAGAATCAACCAAAAGGCGAAGCATTCGAAGCGAACGTCGCGCACTGGCGAACGCTACGCTCCGATTCGGATGCGCGCTATGAGAAAGACGTGACGCTCGACGCGAGCGAGTTGCGGCCGATGGTGAGTTGGGGGACCAATCCCGGCGAATCAGTCCCGCTGGACGGGCGCGTTCCCGCCGACGCCAACGAGAAGAGCCTCGAGTATATGGGCCTCGCACGCGGCGATGCGCTTCGCGCGCTTCCGATCGATCAAGCCTTCATCGGATCGTGCACGAACTCTCGGCTCGCGGATTTGCGCGCGGCGGGGGAGGTCTTGCGCGGACGGAAGGTGAGCGTCCCCACGATCATCACGCCGGGCTCGCAAGCGGTGAAGCGTGCCGCCGAAAAGGAAGGCCTGCACGACGTCTTTCAGGACGCCGGCGCGCTCTGGACGCATTCGTCGTGCGGCCCGTGCCTCGGGATGTCGATGGGCGTCGTCGCGCCCGGTTCGCGTTGCATCTCGTCGTCGAATCGAAATTTCCCGGGACGGATGGGCGCCGGCGGCCGGGTCCACTTGGCGTCGCCGGTCGTCGTCGCGGCGAGCGCGATACTCGGCCGCATCGCGTCACCCGAAGAACTCGGTGCCGAAGTCGCCGGACAGCGAGCGTAGCGTGGTTCTTGAAGGGAACGTTCTGCCCGTCGATCGCGCCAACGTCGACACCGATCAGGTCATCCCGGCATTTCTGCTGACCGGCATCACGTCGGTCGGACTCGGCGTGCATCTGTTCAAAGGGATGCCGGGCGGACTCGATCTGTTGGCGGCGCATCCCGACGCGTCGATCGTCGTGACGCGCGAGAACTTCGGATGCGGCAGTTCGCGCGAACATGCCGCCTGGGCGCTCGCCGACCGCGGCTTCCGCGCCGTCGTCGCGCCGAGTTTCGCGCGCATCTTTCAGGAGAACGCGTACAACAACGGCGTCGCGCCGATTGTCGTCGACGCCGGCGAGATCGATGCGCTGATGGCGGCGCCGAGCCTAAAGATCGACTTGGAAGCGGAGACCATCGCGACGTCCGATGCTCGCGTCATCACATTCGCGCTCGATCCGCTGCGCAAGCGCTTCCTGCTGGAAGGCGGTTATCTCGACTTTCTCGCCAACAAACGCGACGCCGTCCGCAGCTGGCTCAGCCGTAGCGGCTCGACCGTCGAGTGACCCGCTGACTCACAGTCTGGGATTGAATTCTAAACTTTTTGCCAAGAACGCGTAGAAGTCAGCCGTCATCGCAATTGCCTTGTCCGTCGTCAAGCCGGCGAAGTGTCCTTCGTTCGTTTCAACGCGAAGCAGGATTGGAGCTCCGTCTGCCTGCGCGTGCTGAAGCGCCGCTGCAAACTTAAAGGAATGCGACGGATGTACGCGGTCGTCGTGATCCGCCGTCGCGATAAGTGTGGGCGGATAACGCGTTCCATCCTTGACGTTATTCAGCGGAGAATATGCATACAACGTCTTGAACTGTTGCTCGGAGGCCTCGGCTGAGCCATACTCGGGAATCCAAAACTTCCCGATAGTGAACTTCTGGTATCGTAACATGTCGAACACGCCTTCTTCAGCGATCACTGCGCCGAAGAGATCGGGCCGCTGCGTGACGACGGCTCCCACGAGGAGTCCACCGTTCGAGCCTCCGTTGACTGCGAGCTTCGGCTTGGAGGTGATCTTGCGATCGATCAGCATCTGCGCGGCGGCGATGAAGTCGTCGAATACGCGCTGCTTGTTGGCCAGCATCCCGGCCTCGTGCCAGGTTTCGCCGTACTCGCCGCCCCCGCGTAAGATTGCGACGGCGTACGCACCGCCCATCTCGAGCCACATGGCATTCGCCTGATAGAAATAAGGATTCCAGGAGATGTTGAACCCTCCATAGCCGGAGAGTATCGTCGGCGTCGAGCCGTTGAGCGGCATGTCCCTGCGATGTACGACGAAGACCGGTACCCTCGTTCCGTCATTCGACGTGGTGAAGATTTGCTCGGTAACGTACGGCTTCGGGTCGAAGGCGATGGCCGAGCGGAATACGAGCGTGCTCTTGGCCGTCGTCGGAGCGTAGCGGAAGATGGCTAAGGGATACGCCCATGATTCAAATGTGTAATAGACGGCCGGATCGTTGCGCCGCCCACCGAGGTATGCGGTCCCGATAAACGGGAGGGCAATCGTCTTGACCAGACGCCCGTGCAGATCGACGACGCTTAGCACGGAATGGGCGTCGTGTAGCCGTGCGACATAAAAGTTGTTCCCGACGAGTAAGACTTGGTCGATCTTATCGGCGCCTTCCGGCACGATATCATGTAAGACGTGCGCTTGATCGGTAAGATCGAGCCAGGCAACGCGATTTCGCGGTGCGTTCAGGTTCGTCTTTATATAAACCCGCGATCCATCATTGCCCAGAATCGAATACTGAACATTGTCTTGCAATGGGAAGACGGCGCGAAAGCTGGTGTCGGCTTCGCTACGATATTTCCATGCGAGCGAGTTTCCGTTTACAGCGGTGAGTTGGAAGAACGAATAGCGTTGATCGTCCATAATGCGAATGCCCGCCAACTCGCTGCCTTTCGCCGCATAGACCAACCGATCCGACGACTGAGGCGTGCCCAATCGATGGAACCGGAGTTTTAACGCGCCGAGCGGAGCTAGCGTTTGGTTCGCGGCGTTCGGCGCGTCGTAGCCTCGGTAATAAAAACCCGTGTCGCCGAGCCATGTCGGAAACGAGTATTTCGACCAGTACAAGACGTCGGGCTCGTCTTTGCCGGTTACGACCGACTTCACGTGCCAGGTCAGCCAGTCGGAACCCCCCGTCTGAGTCGAATACGCCATGAGCGTCCCATCGTACGTGAAGGAGACTCGACCGAGCTGCACGGTCCCATCCTTTGAAAGCGCGTTGGGATCGAAGAATGATCGGGCGGGTCCGGTCTCCGAATCGCGGATATAGAGTACGGACTGCGTTTGCAAGCCGCTGTTGCGGAAATAGAACCAGTGCTTACCTGCACGGAAAGGTGGATTGACTTTCTCGTAATCGTACAACTTCCGATATGCCGCGGCGATAGCGGCACGTTGCGGAATCGCATCCAGATACGAGCGCGTCAGCTCTCCTTCGGCTTTGACCCACTGGGCGGTCTGGGGAGAATCGACATCTTCCATCCAACGATACGGATCGGCGACGGTCGTTCCGAAATAGCTATCAATGACGTCGCCGCGAGGCGTAGCCGGATACGTGGGCGCGGTAGTCGCAGCGTGTGACGGCGGGC
Organism: Candidatus Zemynaea palustris; assembly: GCA_003134695.1. Classification (GTDB taxonomy): domain Bacteria; phylum Vulcanimicrobiota; class Vulcanimicrobiia; order Vulcanimicrobiales; family Vulcanimicrobiaceae; genus Zemelea; species Zemelea palustris. The sequence continues at coordinate 82,591 of PLCB01000026.1, forward strand.
TATAGAGCGCCACGACCAGCGCCGTGAAGGCGAATAGGATGCGTGCCAATCCAATCATTGCTTACCTTCTCGAGATCTCTGACGTTCTGCGAACGGCTTGAGTGACGAGATTGGGCGCCACTGGCTCTCCGCCTTTCGATCAGCCGTGATGGCGTGCCGCCACCTAAATTGACAGCGTGACAATATGTATATACAATGTTCACACATTGAGGAAGAATTCAGGGTCTCGGAGGCTTCCGAACGGGGTTTCTGCGCTGGTTGAAGAGGCGCGGGTTTTCAAGGCTGGCAATAGCCTCGCAATTCGCATCCCAAGTGCCGTAGCCAAAAAACTGGATTTCGAAGACGGTTCAGAACTCGAAATGGCCGTCGATCGAGGGGGGCTGTGGATCAGACGCGGCAGGCCGCGGCGTCTAAATTTGCGCGCGCTGATCGAGGGGATCACGCCGGAGAACGTTCATGGCGAGGTATCGACGGGCCGAGCGATCGGTCGCGAGGTACTTGAAGATTGAGCGCGCTTCAGGTACCTGAGGTCGGCGACATTGCGTATCTCGATTTCGATCCCCAAGCGGGACACGAACAGTCGCGACGCCGGCCTGCTCTTGTTCTAACCCCTTCGGGATACAACGCGAAGGCTGGTCTCGCGATCGTCGCCCCAATCACTTCCAAGGTAAAGGGATATCCGTTCGAAGTGTCGCTGGGCAAGGGCCTACCGATACAAGGCGTCGTCTTGGCGGATCAATTAAAGTCGCTTGATTGGCGCGCCCGAAGATTCAAGTTCGTCTGTAAGGCTCGTAGGTCAGCGCTGCAGCACACGCGGCAGCTCGTCGGCGAGCTACTCGGCGTTTAGTTGTTGGTTGAGTATTCGGATGTGACCGCGGCGGCGGACCGGATTGCCGATCAGGTCGTGCGCACGCCGGCCGTGCGCGCGCCGTCGCTGATCGAGCGCAGCGGCGCGAACGTCTGGCTGAAGCTCGAGACGCGGCAACGCACCGGTTCCTTCAAGGATCGCGGCGCCGCGAACCGATTGCTGCAACTCAGCGAAAGCGAACGCAAGCACGGCGTGATCGCGATGTCGGCCGGGAATCACGCGCAGGCAGTCGCGTATCAAGGGACGCGGCTCGGGATTCCGACGACGATCGTCATGCCCGAACCGACGCCGTTCACCAAAGTGCGCCGCACCGAAGCGTTCGGTGCGAAGGTCGTGCTGACGGGCGAAGGCCTCACCGAAGCCGGCGAATACGCGACGCGCGTCGCCGCCGAACGAAATCTTACGCTCGTCCCTCCCTACGACGACGCGCGGATCGTCGCCGGACAAGGAACGGCCGGACTCGAGTTTGTCGCTGACGTCCCCGAGCTCGACGTCCTGCTCGTGCCGGTCGGCGGCGGCGGCCTCATCGCGGGCGTCGCGCTCGCGGCGAAGCATGTGAAGCCCGGTATCGAGATCATCGGCGTTCAGACCGAGCAGTATCCTTCGCTGCAACGCGTCTTGAACGGGTTGCCGCCGCTGCACGGCGCCGCAACGATCGCCGAAGGGATCGCGGTCAAATCGATCGGCCAAATTCCGCTTGCGATCGTCCGCGAACTCGTCTCCGACGTCATCCTCGTCTCCGATCAGGCGATCGAGTTCGCGATCCATACGCTGCTCGAAGAAGAGAAGCTACTGGCCGAAGGTGCGGGCGCCGCCGGCGTCGCGGCGTTGCTCGAGCATCGCGATCGCTTTCGCGGCCGCAACGTGGGGATCGTCCTGACCGGCGGCAACCTCGACACCGGCTTGCTGGCCAACGTGATCATGCGCGTGCGATTGCAAGAAGGGCGGGTCGTGCGGATGCGGGTCGGCATCAGCGATCGGCCCGGCGTACTCGCCGACGTCGCACGCGTCATCGGCGAGTGCGGCGCGAACATCCTCGACGTCACGCACCAGCGGATGTTTGGGGACGTCTCTTCGAAGAACGCCGAACTCGATATCACCTGCGAGACGCGCTCGCCGGCCGACCTCGACCGCATTCGGGCGAGACTGAATGAGGCCGGCTACTCGACCAGCCTCCTCGAAACGACCGCTCGCAGCCGCTAAGCCTAGTCAGATGCCGGCGAGGATGCGGGCGTCGTGGGCGAGGTCGGCGGGCGCGACGTCGGGCGGATAGAGTGCGACGATCTTGCGCGCTCGATCGACGAGGTAGATCGCCTCGCCGTGAACCACGTCGTTCGTCTTCGCGTCGACGACGACGTCGAACGTCGACCAAATCGGCTTGAGTTCGGACTTCTTCGCCGTCAGACCAACGAACTGCGGATCGAACTGCGTCACGAATCGACGCAGTGCCGCCGGATCGTCGTGCGCCGGATCGACGGTGACCATCTCGACGCGGACGCCGGAAGACTTCGGGAGGGTGCGATACGCCTTCGCCAACGTCGCCAGCGCGAGCGGGCACGCCTCTTTACAATGCGTGTATCCGAAGAAGACAAAGGTCGCGGGCGAACTTGCAGCGACGAGCGGCGCCGGCCGGCCGCGCTGGTCGACGAGCATTGCCGCCGGCGCGCTCCGTTCCGGGGCGAACGGCGTTCCGCGCAGTGCGTCATATGCGTGCCGGCTGGTCCATGCAGAATACACTTGGACGCCGACGATGAGCGCCACCAGCGTCAACGCTGTAACCCCCACTATTCCGGCGACCCTTCGCGTAGTCACTCCGAGTCGCTCCGCGTCTGCGTTGAGCAAAACCTTTTTTGCGCGCGCGGGTTGTGCGCCGTGGCGCTCGTCGCGTTGATGTTCGTCCACGAACCGGTCGGGTTGTTCCTCTTCTCGGCGGCGTTCGGCCTCAATTACATCGCAACCGTGTCATCGCAATTCGCGACGTCCCACGCCAGAGCGCCCAACCAGTTCCCGCTTAGCGATTCCCCTCAGGTGCCGCACCTAAATTGGTTCGAAGTGCGAGAACATGTTTTGGAATTCGGCCAAGTTGGACGGCGTCTCGTACCAGCAGGCTGACTCGAATCGTTTCCATAGCGCGAGGATGACCGGATTTTTGTGGGCGCCCAAGATGGCTTCTTTGGAAACCCACTCGAAAATCTCGACGATGGTTCCATCTTCTGCGCGCATCACGATCGGCGTCCGTTCGGTAACGAGACCCTCGGCGCGCAAGGGCGGGAGATGGTTGCGTACGAGCTCGGCCAACTCGTCTTCGCAACCGGGTCTCGGCTTATAACACGCGACAGAGATCGATCCCATGAACTGCCTCCGCGAGCGATGCTCTCAGATATACGTAAGCCAATTGTTGAAGCCCTGGTCGCCGCCGCGGGCGGCGTTTGCATAAACGGCCCGCAGCTTCTCCGTGATTGGATGCGACGACGGAAAGATGCGATCGTCAACCGACAAGATCGGGATCACCTCCGCGGCGGTGCCGGTGAAGAACGCCTCGTCCGCGTTCATGAGATCGTCGACCGTGATCGGGCCGATCGACGACGCGATGCCCTCACGTTCGGCAATTTGCAGAATCGAATCGCGCGTGATGCCGTACAAGACGTCGGCCGAGGCGTCGTTGGTGCAAATTGCGCCGTTCTTCACGATGAAGAGGTTTTCGCCGGTTCCTTCGGCGACGTCACCGCGCACGTTGAGCAAGATCGCTTCGTCGTAGCCGCGATCCTTCGCGTCCTGCAGCGCCAGAACCGAGTTGGTGTAATGACCACCGGCCTTGACGGTAGCAGGCAGCGCAAGCGAAGAGAATTTCTGGATCGGCGAAATCGTCGCGCGAAACCCCGGCGCGTCGCCACTCAGGGGCGGGAAACCGAAGACGGCGATCATCACGTGCGTCGAGCAGCGCAGGCTCGGGGCCAGCGCAATCGTCTCGTCGCCGAACCAGGCGAGCGGACGGAGATACGCGTCGTCCATCCCGCTCTCGCGCAGTGTCTGGACACAGACGTCGTGCAGTTGCTCGAGCGAGTAAGGGATCTTCAACCGGTAATGCCGCGCCGAGTCCAGGAGGCGGCGCAAATGATCGTCGAGCCGAAAGATTGCGACGCCGCGCGGCGTCGGATAGGCGCGGATGCCTTCGAAGACGCTCGTGCCGTAGTTGAGGCCGTGCGCGAGGAGCGGGGCGTGGGCGTCGCCGGGCGCGACGAGTTTGCCGTCGAGCCAGTACGTGCGCGGGGGCGCGTTCGTCACGTAGCCTTCTTTGCGCCGCCTTGTTACGTGCCTGCGCCGCTGCCGATCCGGACCAGATATTTTACGATCCAGCGCTGGATCGTCGCGTTGGCGGCCGGCGTGCCGTAGTTGACGAAAACCTCGCTGTTGTTGCGGAAGCGCTGATGATATGCGGCGGCGAGATTCAACCCGGGCGAAGCGAAGCCGCCGGTGCCCGAAATCGAACGCAGCGACAGCGAGAAGCTCGCTTCGTCGCCGAGCGAGTCGGTCAACGAAATGCGGCGGAGATTTTGGCCGTCGCGCGTCGTCAACGAAGGATTGGAGGTCGGGAAGGTCTCGAGCGTCCCGTCGTACTCGAGGCCGAGCGAAAGCCGGCGGCCGATCGGGCGCGACGTCGTAAGGGTATAGAGACTCAGATAGGTCGGCCGGACGGTTCCGTCGGCGTTGAACGTGGTGAACGGCCCCCACTGCGTGTAGAAGTCGATCGGCGTCGGCGTGCCGTCCTTGTAGCCGAGCGTGACGTTGTGCCCGTAGAACGGCACCGTGACACCGCCCGCGTAACCGACGCCGTAACCAACCGGCGCGAGACCGTTTTCATAAAAGCGCACCGCGCTGTACCCCGGACCGAAGTTTAGGTGAAGCTGGTTGCGAAACTGGAAGTCGAGGTTGGCCCCGAAATCCACTTCGTGGGTCGCTCCCGAGCGATCGACGAACCGGTCGGCGGTTGCGAAGAACTCGACTCGCTTGAAGATGCCGCGCTTCGGATTTCCGTTGAAGTCGACGTACGACATGGGACCGTTCAGGTCGGCCAAGTTCGTGAAGCCGTCGATCGGGTTCCACATCGGGCCAACCCCACGATAACCGACGAAAACTTCGTAGTTGCCCTTGTGGACGTCGACGAAATCTTCGGTCTTGTAGGCCAGACGCGACGTCGTCCCGGGCACGTTACTCCCGCGTTCGGCGCCGTAGTCGAGAGCGTAGACGAAGCCGTTGTGGAGATTTCGGCCGGCGACGGTCGCATCCCACGTCACGTCGTTGTCCGCGAAGGGGTAGGCCGTCGAATTGCCGTCGGCGTGATGCGCGCTGACCGCATCGAAAGAGTACGAGAAGGTGTGATCTGAAAGGATGTGCTTGAACGCGAGCACTGAATCGTTGAAGCCTGCTCCGTTCACGTCGATCAAGCCGATCTGCTGAAGACCGTACGAGCCTTCGATCTTGTGGCCTTGTTCGAACGGACCGATGCCGGGCGAGTACCAAATCAGATTCGGCGCTTGATTGATGCCGACCAGCGATACGGGGTTGAAGAAGTTGGCGCCCTGCGCAAAGAATGGCCGGTACTCCGTCAGGTTGCGCCGGAATTCTTGGGGCGCGATCGTCTGCTGATCGATCTCGACGTTCGAGAAGTCGGGCGCAAACGCGCCGACGTAGGCGATCGACCCCAGGAGCGGGACGTTCACGTCGAGTCCGTAATTCCGCGTCCCCTCCGGCGCGAAGACGCCGGTCGCCTGTTGATAGACGTTTCGATTGCCTCCGACGCTGTCGAGCGCGAAGAGTTCCGCGCGCGGTTTCGGCCGCGCGGAATTGCCCGCAATCTTGATGCCGTCGACGTACGGCCAAAAGCGCGCGTCGGTCAACTGCGGGAAGCCACCGTTATTCGGCGAGTCGGTCATGATCGGATCGTAGGCCCACGTCTCGTTCTCGTTGACGGCGGCGATGTGGCGGATCAGGTTGAAGCGCCAGCGTTGCACGGCGCCGTTGCTCGCGCGTAAGACGTTGAGCGGGACGATCAGCAGGGCGTCCCAGCCGTCGTCGATGCGTTTGGTCTGAGCGACCCATTGCGGACTGTACCGCGCCGATTCGGTCGCTTGCTGGTAGCGCACTCCCGCCGGCGTCACCTCGAAGTAGTAGGCTTGGCCGTTCCCGCTCGTATCGATGCCGACCCCGGCGAAGTCGTCGATGCCGAAACCGACGTTGTTGGTCGTCTGAGTCGCGGTGATCGGCGTGTTCGTCTGAACGCAGTGGATCGCGACGTACACGTTGGTGGCGTCGAAGACGATTCGCGCCGTGGTGGGCAGTTTCGCGGGCGTTCGGGTGGTGACCGTCTCAAAGCCGTCGAGCAGCGGAGCTCCGGCCCAAGCGGGCGCGTTCAAGTCGAACTCGGGCGGCTTTTCAACGTAGATCGCCGGGAAGGACTTGCTCGCGTCGACGTATGCGGAAACCGGCGCGCAGCAGAGTGCGACGCATGCCACGAGCGCCGCCGGATAGCGCGAAGCCGTCGAGGTTCGTTCGAGCATCGCCAATATAGCCGTCGGTCGGCCAAAAAGTTGCACGTTGAGAGCGTACGGGAACTCGACCCGGCAATCAATCAACGAAACCTCATTCGGGTCTGAGAGTTCTCATCGGCGTTAGGTGGGGTTGGGCGTCTCCCGAGCGAGCGCGGCGAGGCTCGCATCCCGGAACGCCGGCCACTCGTCGCGTTCGATCGCCGCGCGACTTTCGGCGACCAGGTCGAGCAGCACCGCGAGGTTATGGTATGAGAGCAGGCGCGGCCCGAGCATCTCGCCGGCCCGGAAGAGATGCGAGAGGTACGCGCGGCTGAAGGTCGAGCAGACCGTGCAGGCGCAGCGCTCGTCGACGGGCCGAAAATCGCGCCCGTAGACGGCATTCCGGAGATTGAGATCGCCGCCGCGCGTGAGCGCGCGGCCGTTGCGGCCGCAGCGAGTCGGGTAGACGCAGTCGAACATGTCGATCCCCGCGTCGATGGCGCCGAGCAGATCGCGCACCGTGCCGATACCCATCAGGTAGCGCGGCTTCTCGCCCGGCAAGAGTTCGGCGGCGAAGCGCGTCATGCGATCCATCTCGGCGCGCGACTCGCCGACCGAGAGCCCGCCGATCGCGTAACCGGGGAGGTCGAGCTCGACCAACGCTCGCGCGCTGCGCGTGCGCGCGCCCTCGTCGAGGCCGCCTTGGATGATGCCGAACAGCAACGTCTGGGGACGCGAGCGCGCCGCCGCGCCGCGCTCGGCCCACAGCGTCGTCCGCCGCACCGCCTCCTCGATCTCCTCGGAAGACGCCGGCAGTTTCACGCAGACGTCGAGGGCCATCGCGATGTCGACTCCGAGTGTCTCTTGAAACGCGACGACATTCTCGGGGGTGAAGTGATGCTCGCTGCCGTCGAGATGCGAGCGAAAGCGCACGCCGTCGTCATCGAGAACGCGACGCGACTCGAGGCTGAACACTTGAAAGCCGCCGCTGTCCGTGAGGATCGGGCGCTCCCAGCTCATGAAGGCGTGCAACCCGCCGGCCGCCGCGATCGTTTCCAGTCCGGGCCGCAGCCAGAGATGGTACGTATTCGCGAGCACGATTTGCGCGCCGAGTTCGACGAGATCGTGCGGCGTCAAAGTCTTCACCGTCGCCGCGGTTCCAACCGGCATGAAGCTGGGCGTCTCGACGACTCCGTGCGCGAGCGTCAGCGTCCCGCGCCGGGCCGCGCCGCTCCTCGCGCGAACCGTGAAGTCGCCGAGCGCAGCCTTCACGCGCGCAGGATCTCTTTCGCACGCAGGTATGCCGCCGGCGGCGGCGCTTCGAATTCAAGATCGGCGCGCGTACGCGGATGGCGGAAGCGCAAGCGCCACGCATGGAGTGCCTGTCCCGGAAGGTCGAGACGCGGATCGCGGCGGCCGTAGATCGGATCGTTCACGATCGGATGTCCGAAGGAAGCCATGTGAACGCGAATCTGGTGCGTCCGACCGGTTTCGAGCCGAAAGGTCAACTCGCTCGCGCCGTCGAGCCGCTCGCGCAACCGGTAATGCGTCACCGCCGGACGGCCGTCGGCGCGAATCGCGTGGCGCAGTCGATTGTGCGGATCGCGACCGAGCGCGCCGTCGATCGTCCCTTCAGCGTGCTCCGGAATCCCGACGACCAAGCCGAGATATTCGCGCTCGATGAAGCGCTGCATCATCGCCTTGCCGAGCGCACGCAACGCAGCATCGGTCTTCGCGATGACGAGGAGGCCGGACGTGTCGCGATCGAGGCGGTGGACGAGCCCGGCACGCAATCGCAGGCCGGGCAGATTCTCGGCGTGGGCCAAGAGCGCGTTGACGAGCGTTCCGTCGCGTGCGCCGTGGGCCGGATGCGTCACCATGCCGGCCGGCTTGTCGACGACGATCACGTCGTCGTCTTCGTAAACGATCGAGAGTGGCAGCGATTGCGCTACGGCTTCCAGCGGCGGCCGCAGCTGGAGTTCGAATTCGAGCCGATCGCCCGCGGCGACCGTGCTGCTGCCTTTGACCGGCTCGCCGTTGAGCAAGACGGCCCCCGTGCGAATCGCATCCGCGATGACCGAACGCGATGCGCCGCTCAGCCGCGCGATCGCGACGTCGACGCGCTGCCCGGCTTCTGCCGCTTCGACCTTGTGCGTCAGACGGGAGTTTCGCGCGGGCGCGCCGCTCGCTCACGCCGGAACGTCGTCAGGATGAGAACGACGACGCCGATCGTGATGCACGAGTCGGCGACGTTGAAGACCGGCCACCAGCGCAGATCGATGAAGTCGACGACGTACCCGTAATGAAAACGGTCGACGATATTGCCGATCGCGCCGCCCACGATCCCGCCGAAGGCGATGCGCACGAGCAGCGAACGTGCGGCAACCTCGCGATACGCGGACCAGAAGATTGCGAGAACGATGACGGCCATGACGACCAGCAGCCACGACTTCGTCCCGAAAAGACCGAACGCGCCGGCGCGATTCTGCACGTATGTCCAATAGAGCAGGTGCGGGATCAAGACGCGGCTTTCTCCAGAGAGAAACTGGCCGGCGACGATGTGCTTGGTCCACTGGTCGAGCCCGAAAACGGTGAGGCCCGTAATCGCCAAGGTCACATACACCAGCGGCGATACGCGCTCGTCGCCTCCTTGCGTCTGCGGGCGCGGCGCCTCGGACGATTGCATGGGGTTGTTCAAAGACTCCTAGAGACTCGGCGGTTTGACGAACTGATAGAAGAACCCCGCGACTTTCACAAAGTTATTGGTGACCAAAACGATGCCGGTTGCGACGAGGACGACGCCGGCCGTCGCCTCGATCGCCGGGAGAAAGCGCTTGATGCGGCTGAGCGCGGCCAGCGATTGCGTAATCGCGAGAGCCATGATCAAGAACGGGATCGCCAGACCCAACGAATAGACGAACAGATAGAACGTCGCGCGGGGAACGCTTTCCTGCGATGCGAGCAGAATGATCGCGGAGAGAATCGGGCCGATGCACGGCGACCAGCCAGCCGCGAATCCGATCCCGACGAGAAATGAGATCGCAAGCGATTGCTTGCGCGATTGCAGGTGGAAGCGCTTGTCCATCATCAGGGTCGGAATCCTGAAGATGCCGAGCATGTTCAGTCCCAGGACGATGATGATGACGCCGCCGATGCGTGCGATGATGTCCTTGTTATTCGCAAATACCGAACCGATCGCGCTGGCCGAAAGCCCGATCAAGACGAAGATGAGCGTGAACCCGCAAACGAACGCGATCGCGTGCGCCAGAACGCGCGCTTTCTCAGCGGCGGTGTCCTGCGTCTTAAGATCTTCGAGGCTCGTCCCGGTCAGAAACGAGAGGTACGACGGCACGAGCGGCAGCACGCACGGCGAGACGAACGAGACGAGTCCGGCGAGGAATGCGGTCAGGACGTTGAGGTGCGGTACCATCGCGACCTTAACTCTATGATATCTGCTGCGGTTGCGCCTGGCGAGATTGGGTCAATGAATTGCCGCGCGTGGAGGCCGGGCGGCGTTGCGCCGAGGGGCGTTGCAAGTCGCCGCCGCGGCCCGGAGGGCATACGCGGTGGCGATCTGCCGAGTAGCTTTTTCGCACGGATGCGAAAAAGCGAACGTACCCGAGGCGCTATGTCCGGCCGGCCTCCACGCAGGGGCAAGGAGGGCGGCGACCCTCAGGCAACGCAACCGGGGAGTCGTGCAGCATTGGTTCACCTATCCGAATATCGATCCGGTCGCGTTTCGGATCGGTCCCCTCGCCGTGCATTGGTACGGCCTTTCGTATTTGGCCGGCTTCGTCGCGGTCTTCATTTGGATGGCGCGCCCCGCGCACCGCAGGCGCCTCGGGCTAACGGTCGAGCAGGTCCAGGATTTTCTGGTCTATTGCCTCGTCGGCGTGCTGGTCGGAGGACGGTTATTCTTCGTCCTGGCCGATATCGTTACCAAACACGACGCGCCCTACTATTTCGGCGACCTGCCGAAGAGTCTCTGGAATTTGATCGCCATCTGGAACGGAGGCATGGGTTTCTTCGGCGGGCTGATTGGCGTGATCGTCGCGATGGCGCTGTTCGTGCGGCGACAGCGGCTCCGAGCCGAGCACGCGGGGCGAACCGGCCCCGCGTTGACCTTCGCCGTCCTCGCTGACGAAGTCGTGATGATGCTGCCGATCGGCCTGGCGCTGACGCGCGTCGTGAACTTCATCAACGACGAATTGGTAGGCAACATCTGTAACCCCGATCAGCCGTGGTGCATCAAGTTTCCGAGCGCCGACGGTTTCCGCTATCCGTCGCAGATCTTCGAAGCGATCCTTGACATCCTCGTGCTACCGATCTTGCTCGTTCTGTACCGCCGCCGGCCGCCGGACGGCGTCGTCGCCTGGACGTGGTTTACGCTCTACGGCGTAACGCGTTCGCTCGCCGAGATCTGGCGGCAAACCGACCTTGCCGTTGGGCCGTTCACCGGCGGGCAGCTGTTCTCGCTCGCGATGATCGCCATCGGAATTGTGATGATGGTCCGGTGCGTTCGCGCCGGGCGGCGCACCGAGGAGATCCCTGAAGCCGTTCCGCCGGCGACGGCTCCCTAGGGAAAGCCTCCGCTTCACCGGAACCACTTTAGTCCATGAGGCTCGACGTCGGAGCGATGCCGTCCGGCGCTCCGAGTTCACTCTTGGAGCGGATCGCGGCGTTACGGCGAGAGATCGCCGAAGCCGCGCGCGCCGCGGGGCGGCCCCCCGCGTCGGTTGCTCTGCTGGGCGTCACCAAGGCGCAGCCGTGCGCGGCCGTGGTGGCGGCGATCGAAGCCGGCCTCGGCGACGTCGGCGAGAATTACGTCCAGGAGGCTCGCGTCAAGTATGCCGCGCTGCCGCCCGTGCACAAGCACTTCATCGGCCACGTGCAAACCAACAAGGCGCGCGCGATCGTCGAGACCTTCGACGTCGTCCAATCGGTCGACCGGCTCGAGGCAGGGCGCGCGATCGGCCGGGCGCAGCGCGCTCTCGGCAAGCGCGTCCGCACGCTCGTGCAATTGAACGTTTCGCCGACCGAGCGCTTCGGGGTCGCGCCCGCTGACGCGTCGGCGTTAGCGGCCCGGCTGCGCGAAGAGGGCCTTGAGGTCGACGGCGTGATGGCGATCGGGCCGTTGACCGCCGACCGCTCGGCGGTCGTGGACGCGTTTCGGCGTGCCGCGCAAGCGTTTCGGGAAGTCGGGGGGACGACGCTCTCGCTCGGAATGTCCGACGACTGGCGCGAAGCCGTCGCGTGCGGTTCGACGATGGTGCGGCTTGGAACGGCGATTTTCGGGGCGCGACCGTGAACGAGCAAGACCGGGCGGAGGCCCGGCAAGGAGGTAACGTGGGCGTTTTACATCGGATCGGTTCGTTTTTTGCACTCAGCGAGGACGACGAAGGCGAGTACGTTGAGGAAGAGACGCCGTCGCGCCGCAACGTGGTCGCCTTCTCGGCCAGAGAGGGCCGCCGCAGCGGAGCCGAGGTCGCGGTGTTTGCGCCGCGCTCGTTCGGCGACGTGACGGAGATCGCCGATGCCTTGCGGGGCAATCGCGTCGTGATCGTCAACCTCCAAGGGATGGAACGCGCGCTCTTGCAGCGGATCGTCGACTTTACGTCGGGTGTCGCCTACACGCTCGAAGGCAAGATTCAAAAACTCGCCGAGGCGATGTACCTCGTCGTTCCGGCCGGCATCGCGGTGAATTCACAGGGCTTGCGCGAGTCCCTCGGGCGCGAAGGCACGCTCGATTTTTCAACCGACCGAGGGTAGAAAGCGATGCAGAAGATCACGATCGTCGACATTCAGCACAAGACGTTCAAGAAGAAGCTTCAGGGTTACGACCCGGCCGACGTCGATCAATTCTTGGACGAAATCATCGAGACGCTCGAGGACGAGGGGTCGCAGCGTGCGGCGCTCGAAGCCGAGATCTCCGACCTCAAGGAGCGCATCAGCCACTTTAAAGCGATGGAAGAGTCGCTGCAGAACACGCTGCTCCTCGCCCAGCGTACCGCGGACGAAGTCAAAGCATCGGCCCATAAAGAGGCCGATCTGATCCGCGTCGAAGCGCGCGTTTCGATCGAGAAGGAAATCTCGACGTACGGCGACCGCGCCAACGAGGCGCGGCGCGAATATCAGCGTTCGGTCGAGACGACCGAGAAGGCGCGCAGCGAACTGCGCAGCCTGCTCATGACGCATCTGGCGTTGCTCGACAGGACCGAAATCGTCTCTGCCGCGCAGCCTGAGTCGCAAGTGGACGCGCACGCCGAAATCCCCGCCGCCGTCGAGGGGGCGCCGCCCAACGGCAGTCCGTCGACGGCGTACGTCGACGTCTAGCGTCACGTCGGTTGGCAGCTAGGCTTCAGACCGCACCCAGAGTCGAACCGCGCGTCTACCCCGCGGGGCGCGCGGTCGTTTTGCACGGCATCGCCGCGCCCGAACTGGCCGGCCGCCGTCTGGTGGTCGAGGGGCGACGTGTTCAAGCGGTTCGCTTTGGCCGGCTCGCGCTCGTGATCGCGTTCGTCCATCAGAACGACTATGCCGGCGACGAACTCGAACGGCATCGTTGCGACCCCCTTTGGCTGCGTGCCGAAGCGCGCATTCATGAGCGCGCGGTGCAACGCGCCGGCGCGCAAGCGGCGATCGTCCCGGCGCGGCTGCTGACCGTCTTCGAGCACCCGGCCGCGCTCGAGGAAACCGCGACGGAATTTTATGCGCGCATGTGCCGCTCGCTGACGCGGCTGGGCGGAAAGCAAGAGTTCGCGCTGCACGCATATGCCGGCCCGCATGCGGCGCCGGGCGGCGAGTCGTATCTGTTGCGCGTCTCGGCGCACGCCACGCGCTCGACGCGGGTCGCGCTGCCGAAGGCCAAAGACGATGTCGCTCGCGAGCTGAAAGCGATCTGGCAAACCTGCGGCACGCTTGCGACGGCGGTGCGGCGCATCGAGGGTTCACCGGCGCGCGGGCTGCTCGGAAGCCTTGCGCTGCTGGTACCCGAAAGCGAGGCGGAGACGCTCAAACTGCACGTGAGCAATGCCTCGCTCGGCGCGGCCCCGCACGGCATCACCTATTATCTCGAGGGGCCGCGCGCCCCGTTCAGTTTCGTCTAGCGACCGAACGAAAATGACGATCGCGGTGCTGCCCGGCGACGGGATCGGCGTCGAGGTGACCGCGGCGGCCTTGCGTGTCTTGCGCGCCGTCCGGGCCGATCTCGACTACGCGCATGGCGACGTCGGCGGTGCGGCGATCGAACGCCACGGCAGCGCGTTGCCGGCGGAGACGCTCGCGCTCTGTCGACGCAGCGCGGCGATGCTCTTCGGTGCGGTCGGCGATCCGCGCTACGACGCGCCGGGCAGCCCGCGACCGGAGTCGGCGATTCTCGGGTTACGCAAAGAGTTCGACCTGTTCGCGAACATCCGGCCGGTCAAGCAGATTCCGGGCCTCGAAGACGCCTCCAGCCTGCGGCCGGAGTTGCTGCGCGATTTGGATTTGGTGGTCGTGCGCGAGACGACGTCGGGTCTCTACTTCGGTCAGCCGAAGAAACAATTCAGCGACGACGGCGTGGAAGCCGCTGTCGACACCATGATCTATCGCAGGCCGGAGATCGAACGGATCGCGCGCGTCGCCTTCGAGCTGGCGCGCGAACGGCGCCGGCGCGTCACTTCGGTCGACAAGCAGAACGTCTTGGAGACGAGCCGCCTGTGGCGTCGCGTGGTGGTGGCCGTGCACGAGGAGTACCACGAAGTCGAACTCGAGCACATGCTGGTCGACACCGCCGCGATGCAACTGATGCGCGACCCGCAGCGCTTCGATGTGATCCTGACCGAGAACACGTTCGGCGACATCCTCTCCGACGAAGCCGCGATGCTGACCGGATCGCTCGGCAACCTCCCGAGCGCGACGTTCGGCGCGGCGCAGCGCGCGGACGGACGCTTCGGACTCTACGAGCCGATCAGCGGAACCGCGCCCGACATCGCCGGGAAGGGGATCGCGAATCCGATCGCCGCGATCTTGTCGGCCGCGCTGCTGTGCCGCCACAGCCTCTGCGACGAGGACGCAGCGGCGCGCATCGAAAACGCCGTCGCGAAGACCATCGCGTCCGGCGCGCGCACGCGCGACCTCGCGCGTGACGGTGCACCGTCGCTGGGCACCGAGGCGTTTACCGACCGGGTGATGGGGGCACTGTGAGCGAGACCGAGTCGCCGCGGGGCGCCGGCGTCACGCTGATGCTCGCCGACGCAGCGCAAGTCCAAGGCGGGAAATTGTTCATCTTGGGCGGCGGCTGGAACATCACCAACGCCCTGTCGCCTTCGGCGATCGCGCTCATCTTCGAGATACCGTGGTCCGAGACCAATCGGCGCCACGGGTTCGCGCTCCAGTTGGTGGACGCCGACGGACACGGCGTCGCCATCGGTTCCGATCGGAGCCGCCCGTTCGAGTTCCGCTCGGAGTTCGAGATCGGTCGGCCGCCGGGCTCGACGCCGGGCGTCTCGTTCAACGTTCCGTTCGCGTTGAATCTGGCGCCGCTCGGCCTCGCCGACGGGCGCTACGAGTGGCGTTGCACGCTCAACGGAGAATCGCGCATCGACTGGCGCTTGTCGTTCGAGGTGCGCGGCTCGCTCGGCGGGCCCGCTCCGCAGCCGAACGAGTAGTTACGACGTTGCGCTGCGGGCGAAGCGGATGCTCGCGGCGACGATGAGGACCGTCGCGAGCGCGAGCATCGCGACGACCTGCGGCCAGAGTTCGGCGAGGCCGGCGCCGCGTAGGATGATGCCGCGCAGTATCTCGAGGAAAAAAGTCAGCGGGATCGCGTCGCCGAGCCACTGCATCAGCGGCGGCATCAGCGAACGTTCGAAGAAAAATCCCGAAAGCAGAATCGAGGGCAGCGTCAGGCCAAACGCTCCGAGCATCGCCTGCACTTGGGTCTTTGCGACGCTCGAGACGAGTAACCCGAGTCCGAGCGCCGCGATCATGAACGCTGCCGCGAGAACGAGCAGCAAGAAGATGTTGCCCGCGATCGGGACGTCGAAGATCCAACGCATCGCGCCGAGAACCAGCAAGAAATCGAGAAAACCGATCACGGCGTAGGGCGCGATCTTGCCGAGCATGAGCCCCATCACGCCCACCGGTGTCACCAAGAGTTGATCGAGGGTCCCGCGCTCGCGTTCGCCGACGATCGAAAGCGCGGTGAGAAACATCGTGATCAACTGCATGATCACGCCGATCAGCCCGGGGACCAAGAAGTTCGCGCTGCGCAGGCTTGGGTTGAACAGGACGCGCGGCCGGACGTCGATGCGCTGCGTCGCGGCGCCGGAGACGGCGGCGCCGATCTCGGTCGCGGCGCTAAAGGCCGGCTGCGCCACGACCGAGTCCGAACCGTCGATCATTACCTGGACGGAAGCGTGGCGGCCCGAGCGGAGATCGGCCGTAAAGTTCGGCGGGATGTCGAACGCGACGCGCGAGCGACCCGAGACGACGAACTCATCGAGGTCCCGGCGCGACGTCGCGACGTCGGCGAGATCGAACATGTTCGAGGCGCGCAGCCCGTCGAGAAACCTAACGGACAGTGCGCCGCCGTCCTCGTTGAGGAACGCGGCGCGGATATGTTCGACCTTCGTGTTGATCGCGTAACCGAACAGCGTCAACTGCACGATCGGCAGAAAGAGCGAAAGAAAAAGCGTGATCCTGTCGCGAAGGACGTGCTTGATCTCCTTGTAGAGCACGGCGTCGAAGCCGCGAAGATCAAAGGCGTTGCGGCTCACGCGGCGCGCCGGTTGCGCGTGAGCGCGACGAACACGTCTTCGAGCGACGGCTCGATCCGCTCGACGCGTTCTGCCGGAACGTTCATGTCGCGCGCGATCCGCTCGGGCATGACGTCGTTCGTCACCAGAAGATGCAGCTCGTCGCCGAAGATCGTCGCGTCTCGGACGTAGTCTGCCTTGCGCACCGTCGCGAGCAGTGCGACGACGTCGGAGACGGCGCCGAGACGGTAACGGACAGTCCCGTCCGGCGTCACGTTCGGAAGGCGGCGCAATTCGTCGCGGGTACCGGCGGCGATCAGGACCCCGTCGTAGATGTAGCCGACCCGGCTACAGCGCTCGGCCTCATCCATGTAGTGCGTCGTGACGAAGAGCGCGACGCCGCTTTCGCCGAGCTGAAAGAGCAAGTCCCACAGTTCGCGCCGCGCCACCGGGTCGATCCCGGCCGTCGGTTCGTCGAGAAAGACGACCTGCGGTTCGTGGAGCAACGCGCCGGCGAGAGCCAGGCGTTGTTTCCAACCGCCGGAGAGTGTCGCGGTGAGCTGGTCGAGATATGGATGCAATCCACAGAAGTCGACGAGCGTCGTGATGCGCTGCTCGCGGCGCGTCCGCTCCAAGGCGTACGCGCGGCCGTAGAATTCGAGGTTCTCGCGTACGGTGAGGTCCTCGTACAACGCGAACGACTGCGACATATAGCCGATCGAGCGACGTACGTTGTCGCCCTCGCGCTCGACGTCGAAGCCGCAGATCGTTCCGGTTCCGGAGGTCGGTGCGACCAGTCCGCACAGCATCTTGATGGTCGTCGATTTGCCGCTGCCGTTCGGCCCGAGGAATCCGAAGATCTCGCCGCGCAAAATTTTGAGCGACAAGTCGTTCACGGCGATCCGCGGCCCGAAACGCTTGGTCAGATTGCGGGCCTCGATCGCAATCTCGTTCAAGGGAGTGCGACTTCGACGGTCGTCCCGCCGTGGAGACGATGCTGCGGGTCCTGCACGCGCACTTTCACGCCGAAAGCAAGCGTGGCGCGATCGCTCTCCGTCTGCACGTTTTGGGGCGTGAACTGCGCTTGTGAGTCGAGCTGTTCGACGTTGCCGGAAAAGGTCACGTCCGGCAACGCATCGGAGCGAACGCGCACGGTCTGTCCGGCGCGCAGACGGTTCAGATTCGATTGCGGGACGTAGATGCGCACGTAAGGATTGCCCGTCTCATCGATGGTCGCGACCGCGGCTCCCGGTGCGAGCAGATCTCCGGGATGTAGGTCGAGGTCGTTGACGACGCCCGACGCCGGCGCGCGGACGACCATTTCGCGCAGCCGTGCCTGCGCGTCGGCGACGTCGCCTTGCGCCGCTTTGACCGCGGCCTCGGCCTGTTGGATTTGATCGGGACGCGAACCGGCGGCGAGCGAACGATACGCTTCTTGCGCCGCACGATAACCCGCGAGCGCCCCCGCGCTATCTTCGGGCAGCGTCGCTTTCGCGGCGCTCGCGAGTTGGGCGCGCGCCGCGCGAACGGCGGCCTGCGCGCTTCGCACTTGGGCCGCCGTCTCGGCCTCGCGCGCGTTGGTCGCGTCGCGTACCTGCTGCGAGACGTCGCCGGTCGCGTAGAGGCTGCGCATTCGGTGCGCGTCGCGCTGCGCTTCTCGAGCGGCCGCCGCGGCCTCGACGGCTTGGGCGCCGGCCTGACGGACCTGCGCGCGCAACGCCGCGATCTGGTGTGACGTGCTCAAGTTGACGCGGTCATACGCCGCGCGCTGTTGCGCGGCGAGTGCTTGCAACCGCGCGAGATCTTCCGAGCGCGGGCCGGCGACGAGGTCGGCGAGCGCGGCGCGCGCTTGCGCCAGTTTTCCGCGAGCGCTTTCGAGCGCCGCACGCTCCTGCGCGCCGTCGAATCGAACAAGGACGTCGCCGGCACGGACCGGGGCGCCATCGCTGACGAGCACGGCGCTCACGCGCCCGCCGATCGTGCTGCCGACCGCTGCGCTCGGAGCGAGAAGCGTCCCACTGTATGCGAATCCCTTGTCTCCGCGGGCGCATGCCGCAAGTAATGTCAAGGACGCGGTGAGCACGAGCCGGCCGGCGTTCATCGAATGGCCGCTTCGCCGCAATCGTGCGGTAATCTTCGACCGTTAGGATCGAGCCATGGATGGTATCGATCTCATGGCTGCGGCGATGCACGCAGCACGGGCGCGGCTCGACGTCTCGGCCTCGAACCTCGCCAACGCTTCGAGCGCAGGCTTTCGGCGCCGCGTCGCTCGCGCGACGCTCACCGAACGTGGACTCGTCGTCGCGACCGCGCTCGATCGCCGCCAGGGTCCGCTCGAGCGAACCGGGCGCACCTTCGACCTCGCCGCGGTCGGCGGCTCGTTGTTCGTTCGCGATCCGCGCGGCGCGGTCGTCGCCGAACGTTCGGCGTCGTTTTCGCTCGGCCCCAACGGCGCGCTCGTCGACGAACGCGGGCGCGCTCTGCTCGGCGAACGCGGTCCGGTTCGCGCGAGTTCCGGCGCGACGGTCGACGTGCGCGGCGTCGTGCGCGACGAGGGAAACGTGCTCGACCGGATCCGGCTCTCTTCCGGAGCGAGCGTCGAAAGCGGTTTCATCGAGCGCTCCAACGTCGACTCCATTGGCGAGATGGTCGACGTGCTCGCCGCCCAGCGCGCCTTTGAAACCGCCGAGAAGACGCTCGCCGCACTCGACGAGACGCGCGCGAAAGACGCTAACGACGTCGCGCGGGTGAAGTCGTGAACCGCGCGCTGTACGCTGCGGCGACCGGGATGGCCGCGCAGCAGCAGACGCTCGACGTCGTCGCCGACAACCTCGCCAACGCCGACGTCCCCGGTTTCAAACGCGCGGCGGCGACGTTCGGTGCGATCGGCGACAATCTCGGCACGATTGCGCTCGGCATTCGCCGGCTCTTCGAGCAGGGAAAACTCGAACGAAGCGGCGGCCCGTTCGACGTCGCGATCGACGGCGCCGGGTTCTTTGCGCTCGAGCGCGACGGCCGCCATGCCTACACGCGCAACGGCTCGTTCGCGCGCGCGAGCGACGGAGCGCTGCGCAACGCCGACGGCTGGCGGCTCGCCGGCATTCGCGTGCCGGCCGAAGCGACCGCGATCGACGTGGCGTCCGACGGCCGCGTCTCGATCGATCTCGCCGGCGGCAAGCATCGTGAGATCGGGCGGATTCGGCTCGCGCTCTTCGCGGCGCCCGAACGCCTGCGTTCGATCGGGTCGGCGTTGTTTGCGGCGACGCGCGAATCGGGCGCCGCGACGACGATTGTGGCCGGCGGCGCGCGCGGTCCGAAGCTCGCGTTCGGGATGCTCGAGCGCGCCAACGTCTCGATCATCGAGGCGATGATGGCGATCCTCGCCGCGCAGCGCGCCTATGAAGCCAACTCCAAAGGAGTGCAAGCCGCCGATGAAATGCAGCGGATCGCCAACAACCTGCATCGTAGCTGATCCACTCCGCGCGCGCGAGGTGGCGGCGCGGTTCGAGGCGGTGCTCTTTGCGGCGGCGCTGGCGCCGCTCGCGAAATCGCTCGGTTTTTTCGGCGACGTCGCGCTCGGGCAAGTGGCACTCACGGTTGCGCGGCACGACCACGCTCTGAGCGCGACCTTCGAGCGACTCTTCGAACGATGACGCCGGCCGAACGAAGCGATCGGGTTGAGGCGTTCTTTCCGAAACTGCGCCGTTGGGCCGGCCGCGTCTCGCGTTCGGTCAACGCGGCCGTGGAGATGGACGACCTCATCGGCGACGGATCCGTCGGCCTGTTGCGCGCGATCGACACCTACGACCCCAGGTACGGGACGACGCTGGAACAATACGCGCGACGCTTGTGCTTCGGCGCGATGCTCAACGGCCTGCGCCGGATGGACCCCGTCTCTGAGCGCGTGCGCCGCACGATCCGAGTCGCCGAGCGCGAACGCTTCGAGCGAGCTCAGATCATCGGACGACTCGAGACGATGGGCGAGTTGGAATACCGCTACCCGAAGCTGCGTCGCGCGCGCGAGATGGCTTTCGCGCTCTCGACGCTTTCGCTCGACGCGCCGATCGTGATCGAGTCGAACGCGCTCGCCGATCGCCGTGACGAACCGTCAGGCCACGCGGTGAAATCCTCGGTCAAGAGCGAGTTGCGCGACGCGATCGACCTGCTTCCGGCGCGGCAACGACAGGTCATGGCCCTGCACTATTATGGTGAGATGTCGTTGCATGCGATCGGGCGCCGGATGAAGATCTCGGCCCAGCGCGTGTCGCAGATTCACATGAGCGCCCTCGTGCGGCTGCGTCACATCCTGGCTCCGGCCGCGTGAGCGGAGCGGTCGAACGCGACGCGGGCGCGCTGCCGGGCGCAGCCGCAACGCTGCCGCCGGCACTTCCGCCGGGCGCACCAGTCCCGGTCGCACTCGATCCGGAGATCGAACCCGAGTCGCGGCTTCCAAGCGATCATCCGGCCTGGGCGCGTGACGTCGTCTCGCTGTCGCTGCGCGCGCGTGAATTGTTCGCGCGATTGCGTCCCGTCGTCGTTCGAATCTTCACGGCGTGGGAGCATCGCGTGCGCTCGATTCTGGTCGGCGGTTGCCGCCTCTCCGTCGACTTGAGCGGTTGCTACCGGCTTGAGTGACCTTCTTCTCGATCGCGCAAGCCGTATCAGATCGCCGCGAGCACGCCTTCGATGAGCGAGGCGATGCGTTCGGCGCCGGCGCGCGATGCCTCGAGCACCTCTTCATGCGAAGGTGCTTGCGCGGGGCCAATCACGTTTGAAATGAGGCTGATCCCGAGAACTTCGATCCCCATCTTTCGCGCGGCCATCGTCTCCAATACCGTCGACATCCCGACCGCGTCGGCGCCGAGCCGGCGCAATGTATCGGCTTCGGCGAGCGTCTCATACGCCGGACCGCGCAGCCCGGCGTAGACGCCTTCGCGCAGCGCGCGATCGCCGGCGTGGACGTGCGCGAGCGAGCGCAGGCGTGGTGAGTACGCATCGACCAAGTTCAGGAACGGCTGTGGATCGTCGGGTGCGATGGCGGTCGCTCCGGTCCAGTTGATGTGATCGGCGATCAGCATGAGATCGCCGCGCACGAAATTCGGATTGAGCCCGCCGGCGGCGTTGGTCAGGATGACGGTTCGCGCTCCGGCGTTCGCCGCGAGCCGGACGAAATAGGTTACGTCGTCGGGCGTCTTTCCTTGATAGAGGTGGGCGCGACCGGCGAAGGCGATCACGCGTTTCTCGCCGCACATCCCGACGTGCGCGATGCCCGGATGACCGGCGAGTCGTGAGAGCGGCGCGCCTTCGAGCTTGTCGTACGGAATCTCGCTGCCTTCAATACGCGAGCTGACCGCTTCCGACAAGCCGCTGCCGAGCACGATGCCGACGTCGATCCGGCCGCCCGCGCGGCGCACGACGCGTTGCGTGGCGTCTTTGAGTTTCTTATTCAAGCAAGTTGCGCCCCGTCATCGGCGCGGGAACTTCGAGTCCCAAGAGCGGCATCAAAGTCGGCGCGACGTCGCCGAGCCGGCCGCCGGCGCGCAACGCTCCGAGCGGCGAATCGCGCGCGATCAGCACGAACGGCACCGGGCTCGTCGTGTGGGCCGTGAGCGGATTGCCGTCGGAATCGAGCTTCTCTTCGGCGTTGCCATGATCGGCGGTGATCGCCAAGATGCCGTCGGCGCCCAGCACGGCGTTCTCGAGGCGTCCGAGCGAGACGTCGATCGTCTCGCAGGCCGAGATCGTCGCGTCCCAAACGCCGGTGTGACCAACCATGTCGGCGTTGGCGTAGTTCATTACGATGAAGTCGTGCGCGCGGTCGCCGACGTCCTCGATCGCCGCCGTCGTAATTTCGGCGTCGCGCATCTCAGGCGCGAGGTCGTACGTCGCAACGCGCCGGTCTGAAGGAATCAAGACACGATCCTCGCGCTCGAAGACGTCCTCCCGACCGCCGTTGAAGAAGTACGTGACGTGCGCGTACTTTTCGGTTTCGGCAAGCCGCAATTGCGACATCCCCGCGGCGGCGACGACCTCGCCGAACGTGTTCGACTGCGGCCGCGCCCCGAAGAGCACGGGATTCGGAAAATTCTCCTCGTACTTGGTCATCGTCGCGAAGATCAAGTTCGCGAACGTGTGGACCGAAAACTCCTTGAAGTCAGTTTGCGAGAACGCGAGCGTCAGTTGGCGCGCGCGATCGGGTCGAAAGTTGAAGAAGATCACTGCGTCGCCGTCGCGCACCGAGCGCGACTCGCCGACGATGGTGGGAACGATGAATTCGTCGGTCTCGCCGCGCGCGTATGCCGCGGCCAGCGCTTCGCTCGCAGTGAGAAAGCTGTGTTCGGCCTGCGCATCGGCGAGCGCGCGGTACGCTTTCTCGGTTCGATCCCAGCGCTTGTCGCGATCCATCGCATAGTAGCGGCCCATCAAGGTCGCGATCGCACCGCCGCACCCGGCACGCATCAGATGCGCTTCGAGCGCGTCGAGATATGTCTGCATCGACGACGGCGGGACGTCGCGGCCGTCTCCGAAGGGATGGACGGCGAGTGGCACGCGCGCCTTCGCGGCGGCGTCGATGAGCGCGAAGAGATGCTCGATCGAGCTGTGGACGCGTCCGTCGGAGAGCAATCCCATGAGGTGAAGCCTGCCGCCGGAGGTGCGCACGTGATCGAGGCACGAGCGCAGGACCGGATTGTGCGCAAACGTTCCGTCGGCGAGCGATTCGTTGATCACGACGAGGCCCTGCGGGACGACGCGCCCGCTGCCGATGTTGATGTGCCCTACCTCGCTATTGCCCATGACGCCGGCCGGGAGGCCGACGTCTTCACCGCTCGCCGCGAGCAGCGTGTTGGGATAGTTTGCGAGGATGCGTCGCCAATTCGGCAAGTCGGCGGCAGCGATCGCGTTTCCGTAGGTTTCGTCGCGCTGTCCCCAACCGTCGAGGATGCAGAGAACGAGCGGCCCCTTGCGCGCGCGATTCACGGTTGTCGCGCGCGCGCCCGTGCGGCCTCGACGATCGCGAGGAAACTCTTCGCACTGAGGCTCGCACTGCCGACGAGCCCGCCGTCGATCTGCGGTTGCGCCATCAAGGCGGCGGCATTGTCGGCTTTCATCGAACCGCCGTACAGGATGCGCGCGTCTTGCAAACCCTCGACGGCGGCGCGGATCTCGGCGATCACCCCGTTGGCGCTCTCCGGCTCGTCGTTCCGACCGGTGCCGATGGCCCAGATCGGTTCGTAGGCGACGACGCACTTGGCGACGTCCGCGGCGGCGAGGCCGGCGAAGGCCGCGCGGACCTGCAGCGTGACCTTGCCGATCGTTTCGTTGCGCTCGTGCTCGGTTGCCGTCTCGCCGACGGCGACGATCGGCGTGATGCCGTGTTTGAGCGCAGCGCGCACTTTCCAGGCGACGTCGTCGTCGCTTTCGTTCCAGTACGCGCGCCGCTCCGAGTGGCCGAGGATGACGTATTGGACCCCGAGTTCGCGCAACATGACGGGACTGATCTCGCCCGTGAACGGGCCGTGGTCGGCCTGGTGCATCGTCTGAGCGCCGAGTTCGATCGGGGAGCCGTGGAGTTCTTCGTGCGCCGCGGACAGTGAGGTGAACGGCGGCGCGACGACGACCTGGACGCCCGCCGGCAACGTCGCGGCGCGCAATTCGCGCAGGAGCGCGCGCGTCTCGGCGACGGTTTTGTGCATCTTCCAGTTGCCGGCGATGAGCGGGTGGCGCATCAAGCGCGCACGCTTTGGGCGGACGACACGAGCGCGGCGATCCCCGGAAGCGTCCTCCCTTCGAGGAATTCGAGCGTCGCGCCGCCGCCGGTCGAGATGTGGGTCATCGCGTCGGCGAAGCCGAACTCGTGCGCCGCCGCCGCCGCGTCGCCGCCGCCGACGACGCTGGTCGCGCCGTTCTTGGTCGCTTCGGCGATCGCGAACCCGACGACGCGCGTCCCGTTTTGATAGGCGGGTTTTTCGTACACGCCCATCGGCCCGTTGAAGACGATCGTCTTTGCGCCGCGCAGGACGTCGGCGTAAGCGGCCGCGGTCTCCGGCCCGATGTCGAGGATCATGCGCCCGCCGATCTTATCCAGCGTGACGGTCTCGGCCGCATCGTCGGCATCGAACGACGTCGAGACGACGGCGTCCGTCGGAAGATGCAGCGGGACGTTCTTGGCTTTCGCGCGCGCCAGGATGTCGCGCGCGGGTGCCAGGTCGTCATCGCGCAGCGACGTCCCGACGTCGATACCGCCGGCCGCGAGGAACGTGTTCGCCATTCCGCCGCCGATGCAGAACGCGGCGACGCGCTCCAAGAGATTGACGAAAACGCCGACCTTGTCTTTGACCTTTGCGCCGCCTATGGCGCAGACGAACGGCTGCACCGGATCGCGCGTCAACTTCGCGAGCGCCGACAACTCGGCTTCCATCAAGAAACCGGCGACCGCCGGTAGGTCGTGTGCGATCCCTTCGGTCGAGGCGTGCGCGCGGTGCGCCGTCCCGAACGCGTCGTTGACGTAGAAATCGCCGAGCGACGCCAGGCTGCGCGCGAAGCCCGGATCGTTTTCTTCCTCTTCGGGATGGAAGCGGACGTTCTCCAGCACGAGCGTCTGGCCGTCGCGGAGTTGCGCGACCGCGGCCTCGGCGACCGGACCGATGCAGTCTGCCGCAAAGGCGACGTCGCCGCCGAGCCGGCGCCCGAGTTCTGCGGCCACCGGACGCAGCGAGAGGCGCGGGACGACTTTACCGTCGGGCCGGCCGAGATGCGAGAGGACGATCGTGCGTGCGCTGTGCCCGCGCAGCCAGCGCAGCGTTTCGAGTGCGGCGACGATTCGCGTGTCGTCGGCGATGGCGTCGTCTTTCAACGGAACGTTGAGGTCTTCGCGCACGACCACGCGCTTGCCGCGAACCTCGACGTCGCGCAGCGTGCGGAAGCTCATAGCGCTGTATTAGACCTTCGCAGGCAGTTTCGAGAGCACCATGTGCGTCACATCGGCGAGGCGGCACGAATAACCCCACTCGTTGTCGTACCAGGCGGCGATCTGAACCAGATCGCCGATGGCGTTGGTCAATTTCGAGTCGATGATCGAGCTGTAGGGCGAACGCTTGAAGTCGCTCGAGACGAGTTCGACGTCGCAGTACTGTACGAGGTCCTTCAGTTCGCCGCCGGCCGCGCGGCGCATGATCTCGTTGACTTCGTCTTTCGTGGTCGCGCGCTTGACCTGCGCGACGAGATAGATCATCGAGACGGTCGGCGTCGGGACGCGCAGGGCAAATCCGTCGAAGGTGCCTTTGATCTCGGGGATCGTCAGATAGAGTGCTTTGGCCGCACCTGTCGACGTCGGGATGATGTTCGTCGCCGCGTTGCGCGCGCGGCGCAGATCCTTGTGCGGCGCGTCGAGGATGTTCTGGTCGTTCGTGTACGAGTGGATCGTGGTCATGAAGCCCTTGACCCAGCCGATCTGATCGACGATGGGCTTCACGGCGGTCGCGAGGCAGTTCGTCGTGCACGACGCGTTCGAGATGATGTGGTGCTTCTCGGGATCGTAGCTCCGATGGTTCACACCGAGGACCAGCGTGATGTCTTCCCCGGAGGCCGGCGCGGAGATGATGACTTTCTTCGCGCCTCCGCCCTCGATGTGGGCTCGGGCCTTCCCGGCGTCGGTGAAAAGACCGGTCGACTCGATCACGACGTCGACGCCGAGCGACTTCCACGACAGTTTGCCGGGGTCGCGCTCGGCCAGCACCTTGATCGTGCGGCCGGCGAGCGAAATCGTGTCAGCCGTATGCTCGACGCTGCCCTCGAACGTCCCGTAATTCGAGTCGTACTTGAAGAGGTGGGCGCATTCGGCGGCGGTCGTCAGGTCATTGACCGCCGCAACTTCGATATCGGGATGGTGCTCGAGGAGCGCTTTGAGAAAGTTACGGCCGATCCGGCCGAAGCCGTTTATTCCGATGCGCATGACGTCGTTTTAGGCGCTCCGCGTTCCGTAGCCCTTTTTCAACGTAGGGGCCCCCACCAAGCCAGCAGTACGGTGATCTCAATCTACCCTAGGAATGGAATATTAACAAGGAAGAACTCGGAGCCGTGCATTGGAGCAGTGGAGGAAGTTTGATGACTCGAATCCCCCGGAGTACACCTCAGCCCAAACCTCATCGCGAGCAGCATTTTACCGCATCGGAAACCGTACGCGACATCGTGATTGGTATGTCGGACGGCCTGACGGTGCCATTTGCGCTTGCAGCCGGCATTTCTGGCGCAATTGCCACCTCGCACATCGTCGTTACCGCAGGTTTTGCGGAGCTCGCTGCAGGCGGAATTTCAATGGGACTCGGCGGTTATCTCGCCGCGCGGACCGATGCGGAGCACTATCAAAGCGAGCGGCGGCGCGAAGAAGAAGAAGTCGAAGAAATACCGGCGGCAGAAAATCTCGAAGTCTACAACATCTTTAGGGGATATGGACTCGCCGACGACGATGCGCAGAAGGTAACGTCCGCGATCAGCGCCGACCGGAAACGCTGGGTCGCCTTCATGATGCGCTTTGAGTTGGGTCTTGAAGAACCCGATCAGGCACGCGCACCAGTGAGTGCGTTGACCATCGGCGGATCGTATGTGATCGGCGGATTGGTGCCGCTGTTCCCGTACCTGTTCATTAGCGATTCCGCGCGCGCCCTGTACCTATCGGCAATAGTTACAGCGCTTGCGCTTTTCGTGTTCGGCGCGGTAAAAGGCAGGTTAACCGGCGCTTCTTGGATTCGCGCCGCAATTCAAACAGTAGCAATTGGCGGCGTGGCCGCCGCGTTTGCATTCATCATCGCCAGGTGGGTCACCGGTTGAAGGATTTCCGGCTTCGACGACCGATTCAAGCATGGTCCGGACGCGTTCGCGCTTGGACGGCGCTTTGCGCGAAAGAGAGGCTTGAGTTGTTGCATTCGAGTCGTCGCGATTTTCTGGCCGCAACCGCTGCGGCCGCAGCCGGCTTCACGCCGCTGGCCGCCGATGCGGCGAAGATCGTCAAGGGCGTCTTTGCCAACGGTGACCGGCCGCTGGTCGCGTTTCCGCAGAAACGTCCCTTAATGGTGCTGACACCGCGGCCCCCGCAACTCGAGACGCCGTTCGAAATCTTCGACGACGGCGTGCTCACGCCGAACGACGCGTTCTTCGTGCGCTGGCATCTGGCCGGCATCCCGACCACGGTCGACGCCGCGAAGCATCGCATCAAGGTCGGCGGGCTCGTCGATCATCCGCTCTCTCTCTCTCTGGCGGACTTGAAGAAATACGAAGCGGTCGAAGTCCTCGCGGTCAACCAATGCTCGGGCAACAGCCGCGGGTTCTTCACGCCGCGTGTCCCCGGTGGCGAGTGGCAGAATGGCGCGATGGGCAACGCCCGCTGGAAGGGCGCTCGCCTTCAAGACATTCTGGCCAAAGCCGGCGTCGGCGCCGGCGCGAAGCAGGTCCAATTCCACGGGCTCGAGGGCCCGGTTTTTCCCGAGACACCGGCTTTCAGGAAGTCGCTCGACGTCGGGATGGCGACGAGCAATCCCGACATCATCGTCGCGTACGAGATGAACGGCGCGCCGATGCCGCTGCTCAACGGCTACCCGGTGAGGCTGATCGTCCCCGGCTGGTTTGCCACCTATTGGGTGAAGATGCTGAGCGAGATCACCGTCCTCGACCACGTCGACGACAACTTCTGGATGAAGACGGCCTATCGCATCCCGGCGACGCCGAACGCGAGCGTTGCGCCGACCGACAAAGGCTACGCGACGGTTCCGATCAACAAGATGGTCGTCCGTTCGTTCATCACCAATCTCAAGGACGGCGCAACGCTCAAAGCCGGTAACCACATCGTTCGCGGGATCGCCTTCGACGGCGGCAGCGGGATTCACGCCGTCCAACTTTCAACCGACGGCGGAACGACCTGGACGAGCACGCCGCTCGAGGCCGACTACGGGCCGTATTCGTTCCGGCGCTGGCACGCCTACATCGCTCTGCAAAGTGGAACGCAGCTGACGCTCGCGTGTCGGGCGCAGGCCAACGACGGGTCGATGCAAGTCGTGACGCCGATCTGGAATCCGAGTGGCTATCAGCGCAGCTCGATCGAGACCTACAAAGTGAGTGTGGCATGACGATCTCGAAAACCGTCGCCGCCCTGACCGCCGTCGCCGCACTGACCGCGCTGGCTGCGTTCGCCGCGACGCCGAGCAAGAAGATGCCGGCGAATTCGAGCGGCGTGGTCTCGATTTCGTTGCCGGGTGATCTGGGCTTCGCGTTCAAACCCGGGCCGGGGTCGAATCTGGCGAACTCGCTGTGTCTGAGTTGCCATTCCGAAGCGTACGTCGCGACGCAGCCGCCGTTCAACAAGGCCGCGTGGACGGCAGAGATCGTGAAGATGCGCAACGTGTACGGCGCGAAGATCTCCGACGACCAGGTCGCGCCGCTCGCGGATTACCTCACGTCAAACTACGGCACGCCTTAGCTCGCTTCGAGTTCCCGCGCGATGCGCAACAGGGCTGCGAGGCGGCCGCCCACCGTCGATTTCCCGGCCGGCGGCTTGCAACGGCGGCCGAGTTCGGTCAGCGTTTCGGTCGGGTGCGCGAGGCGCAGTTCGGCGATTTCTCGCAGCGGCGGCGAGAGTTTGCGCAAACCGTAGGCGTCGGCGACCAGCGCGATCGATTCGCGCTGCTTCGCCGCGGCGCTCGTCGAGCGGTCGACGTTTGCGGCGTCGGTGTTGACGAGGCGCCGAATCCGGTTCTTGGTTTCCTTGAGCGCGCGCACGTCTTCGAGCCGGAGCACGGCTGCGAAGGCGCCGACCGACGTCAAGAACTGCGTGATCTCATCGATGTCCTTGAAGTAGACGACGAGCCGTCGCTTCCGGCGCGCCATTTTTGGTTTGCGGCCTTCAGCCCGTAACAGCTGCACGAGTCGTTCGGCGGCGGCGTCGTCGGGCGGAACGAACTCGAGATGATACCCGTGCGTCGGTGCTGCGAGCGAGCCACAGGTAAGAAACGCGGCGCGCAGTTCCATCCGCCGGTCGCAGCGCGCCGCCGGCTTCGGCGAGCGTGGACGCGCGATCCGGATCTCGAAGGTCGCGCGTTTTTGCAACCGCTTCTCGGCGGTCCTGTGAATCGGGCGCTCCTTTCGGTCGTCGAGCAGCGACCAGGCGAGTCGCGCGACGGAAGGCCGCTGCGTTCGAAAACGTTCCTCGGCGCCCGCGACGCCGCTCGCGCCGCCGTAGTAGTACAGACCGTCGCGCAAGGCGCTGCGGCAATGCGGCTGAGCGGGAATTTCGCGCGCCAGCGCGTCCTTCGTGTCGGCCGAGAAGGTGGACGTCATCGCGCGCCGTCGAGCCAGTCGGCCGGTTCGTCGCGCCGCTCGTCGAGGACCTCGTAGAGCGTCGCCTTACGAACCGCGGGCGTCACGCGTTCGGGAACCTCGAGGACGCGGACGGTCAAGAACTTCGATGCGTAATGCAGCACCAGCACGTCGCCGGCCTTGACGTCGTAGCCGGGCTTGAGCGCGCGCCCGTCGCGCGTGATCCGGCCTGCGACCAGCGCTTCATGCGCCTCGGAACGCCGCTTCGCCAACCGCGAAACCTTGAGAAACTTATCGATCCGCACGTGGGGGGGCCCCACGCGCTTTGCGTGTGGGGGCGCGGAGGCGCGAAGCGCCGGAGTGCAATTCAACCATTGGGGTCCCCGCGTTGCGAAGCAACGTGGGGAATCACACACGTTCCGCGCGCGCGGCAGACGACGACCGGCGGATCCAGCACCTCGGCCGCGCTCGGCGAGCGCTCGGGCCGTGTCGCGATGACCTTGCGTGCCTCGAACTCGATCGCGCGCGAACGATCGCCGAACCGCACGATGCGGCCTTCGGCCTCGATGAAGTCGCCGGCATGCACCGGAGCGAGAAACTCGACCGACTCGTAGCCTGCAAACAGCCCCTCGTCGCCGTCGCTGCGAATCAGCAACTCGGTCGCAACATCGCCGAACAGGCCCAGTACGCGTGCCCCATCCACGAGGTTGCCGCCATAGTGCGCATCGTGCGCGCTCATCCGCACGCGGATGAGCACCGGCGCCGACAGCCGTTCGGAGCTCATGCCGCCTCTGTTTTGGCGAGCTGCCACAACTCTTCGAGTTCGTCGAGGCTCATCTCGCTGAGGTTGCGGCCGTCGCGCTCGGCGCGGCGTTCCATGAAGGCGAAGCGGCGGTGGAATTTCTCGTTGGCCGAGCGGAGCGCGCCTTCGGCGTCAAGCCCGATCGTGCGCGCAAAGTTGACCAGCGTGAACAGTACGTCGCCGACCTCTTCGCGGATCGCGCTCGGGTCGCTAACCGCCCAGGCACCTTCGAGTTCGGCGATTTCTTCGGCGAGTTTTTCGCGGATTCCCGAGATGTCGGGCCAATCGAAGCCGACGCGCGCCGCTTTCTCCTGCATCTTTTGCGCGCGTTGCAATGCGCCCAGACCCTTCGGAATTCCGTCGAGGCGCGACTCACGCTTCTTGCCCGCCGGCTCGAGCGCTTTGAGCTGATCCCAATTCTGCCAGACCTCTCCGACATTGGCCACCACTTGGTCTCCGAAGACGTGGGGATGTCGCCGGATCATCTTGTTCGAGAGCGTGTCGACGACGTCGGCGATCGAAAACTTGCCGCGCTCCATCGCGAGCTGCGAATGGAACAGCACCTGCAGCAACAAGTCGCCGAGTTCTTCGCAGAGTTCGCCGTCGGCATGCTCTTCGATCGCCTCGGCGACCTCGAACGTCTCTTCGACCAAATACGGAACGAGCGACTCGTGCGTCTGCTCGCGATCCCAGGGGCACGAACGCCGGAGCCGCGCCATGATTTCGACCAGGTCGTCCCAACCGTGGTGATCCGACAGCGGCGGGAGCGGAATGAGCGGCATCGTGATCGACGCCGAAAGCGTCGCACGCGACATACCGGGGACGAGCTCGCAGGTGAAGCCGCGGCGCTCGCACGCGCGCAGCAAGATCGGTAGCCCCGGAAAATCCGAGAGCGGGTTGCCGAGGACGGCGATCGCAAGGTCGGCGTCATCGAGGGAGGCGACGAACGACTCGATCTCCTCGCTCGAGCCGCGCACGAACAGCGACGCATCCTTGAGCCGGTCGCGCGCGATCACGATTCCTTCGCTTTCGAGGAAGAGCACCAGATCGGGCGGTGCGAGCAACGTGACGGCACGTCCGATGCGACGGAGCGCTTCGAGACTGCCGAGCGTCAGCAAATCCGGATCGCCCGGCCCGAGTCCGACGACGCGGATCACAGCCATGCTCTCTGCCTTCACCGAGATGCGCCGTGACGCATCCCGGGTAACGTGCGCGCTACTTCTTGCTTGCGGGCGGAGTGGGAGCGGCCGCCGACGTCGCGGCCGGTTTCGCCGCGGTCGGCACTATTGCGGGTGCAGTTGAGACATTCGGCGCCGGAATCGGCGTCGGGATCGCGCCCTGCAGCGCCTGATCGTAGATCTGGATGTTCGCTTTCGCCTTCAGAGTATTGAGAAATTGCGGGATCTGTATGTTCTCTTGCTGTTGGGTCAGCAGCTGCCTGATCTTGTCGGCCGAGTTCGCCATCGTCGCGACGGTCGCGGGCTTGCGCTCTTCGACCTGGATGACGTGCCAACCGAACGGCGACTTCACCGGCGCTCCGATCGCGCCGATCGGTTGCGAGAAGGCGGCGTTCGAGAACGCCGGCACCATCTGGGCCTTGGCAAAGAGCCCGAGTTCGCCGCCCTTGTCCTTGGTCGACGGGTCAGTCGAATATTGCTTCGCCACGTCCTCGAACTTGGCGCCGGCCTTGAGCTTCGCTTCGACCTGCTGAGCGGTCGTGAGGTCGGGAACGAGGATGTGCCGCGCCCGCGCCTGCGCGGGCGTGTCGAGCGACGCGTGATTCTTGTCGAGGTACGCCATGACGTCGGCGTCGCTGATCTTGATCTGCGGCGCGACCGCCTTTTCGACGATCAGTTGCTGGCGTAGGATGCGCTGAACGTCGGCTTCGGATAGGTTCTGCGTCTTCAAAATCTGCTCGAACTGGCCGGCCGGATAGCGCGCCTTGATCTCGTCTTCTTTCTTCTTGACGTCGGCGTCGGGGACGGTGACGTGGTTGTCGCGAGCGTACTGGTCGATCAGGATCGTCTGGGCCATCTGATTGAGGACGCCCTTGGCCTGCGGCGTGCTCTCGACTTTGGCGTCGAACTCGGCGCGCGTGATCTTCTGGCCGTTGATCGAGGCGACATCGCCGCCCGAGCTACACGCGGAAAGCGTCAGGGCGAAAGCGGTGGTCGCCAGGCCGGCGAGCGCACGAAAGACGTAGGACATCAAGAAAGCTCCGGATTCGAGAGGGCGCAAAACCCTCCCCAGTTCGCGCGAAAAGTCCGACCGCCTCTCATTGCGCCCTAGATTGCCTCCAAGAGCGAATTGAGCAGCGCGAGATGGGCGGCGGGGGGACTCTCCGGGAGGTCGATGGTAATCCGGCCCTCCCCGAAGCGAAAGCGATTTTTGGTCAGCGACTGAAGCTTTGGGATCGCCGCGGGGTCGATGGCGAAGCCGGCGCCGACCCCGAGCGTCAGCCGGCGCGCGTCGACCACGACCCGCGTCACGCGCTTCGCCAAGGCCAGCGTCCGTAGCTTCGTCACCGCAACCAGGTTCTTCAGCGGTTCGGGCAGGGGCCCGAAACGATCGCGCAAACTCGCCGCCAGCTCGTCGACCTCGGCCTCGTTGCGTGCGTTGGCCAGCTGCTGGTAGGCGCCGATCTTCTGCGAGACCTGTGGAATATAGTCAAGGGGGATGAAGGCGTCGAGCTTGATGTCGATGACGGCTTCGCGTCGCTCCTCGCTCTCGGCGCGCTTGCCTTTGCGTTCGGCGATCGCTTGCGCCAGCAGTTCGCAGTACGTCTCGAAACCGACCGCGCCGATGAAACCCGACTGGGCCGCGCCGAGCAGATTTCCGGCGCCGCGAATCTCGAGGTCACGCATCGCGATCTGCAAGCCGCTGCCGAGGTGCGCGAATTCGCGAATCGCTTCGAGCCGCGCTTTCGCCTCCTCGCTCAGCGCCTTGTGCGCTTGATAGAGGAGATAGGCGTACGCCTGGTGGTTCGAGCGCCCGACGCGTCCGCGTAATTGATAGAGCTGCGCGAGTCCGAATTTGTCGGCGTCGTTGACGACGATCGTGTTGACGTTCGGGATGTCGATGCCGTTCTCGATGATCGTGGTGGCGACCAGCACGTCGATCTCGCCTTCGATGAAGCGTGCCATGATCGGTTCGATTTCGGTCTCGCGCATCTGTCCGTGACCGATCGCAATGCGTGCCTTCGGAACGAGCTGCTCGAGCGCGCGGGCGACGCCATGGATCGACTCGATCCGGTTGTGCAGGTAGTAGACCTGCCCGCCGCGGTCCAGCTCTTGTATGATCGCTTTTTGGACGATCGCGTCGGACGAAGGGACGACGACCGTCTTGATCGACATCCGGTTCTTCGGCGCGGTCTGGATGAGCGAGAGTTCGCGCATCCCCATCAGTGACATATGGAGCGTGCGCGGAATCGGCGTCGCCGACATCGTGAGGACGTCGACCGAGGTCCGCAGTTGCTTGAGACGTTCCTTGTGCATCACGCCGAAACGCTGCTCTTCGTCGACCACGATCAGACCGAGATTCTTGAAGACGACGTCCTTTTGCAGCAGCCGGTGCGTCCCGATTACGACGTCGACTTTCCCCTCAGCGAGGTCCTTGAGGATGGCCTGCTGCTCCTTGCGCGATTTGAAGCGCGAGAGCTCCTCGACGCGCAGCGGAAAGCTCGCGAAGCGCGTCGTGAACGTGCGGTAGTGTTGCGCCGCGAGCAACGTCGTCGGCACGAGCACCGCCACCTGACAGTGATCGGCGACCGCTTTGAACGCGGCGCGCACCGCGACTTCCGTTTTGCCGTAGCCGACGTCGCCACACACCAACCGGTCCATCGGCCGGAGGCGTTCCATGTCGGCTTTGACGTCATCGATGGCTTTTTGCTGGTCGGGCGTCGGCTCGTACGGAAAGGCTTCCTCGACTTCGGCTTGCCACGGCGTGTCGGGGCCGAAAGCGCGTCCGGCCGCCAGTTCCCGCTCGGCGTAGAGCGCGACGAGACCGTCGGCGATCTTCGCGAGGTTCTCGGCGACGCGGTGTTTGGTGCGCGCCCAATCGGCGCCGCCCATTTTGGAAAGCCGCGGCGCGACGCCTTCGCTCGACGTGTACTTCATCACCTGATGCATCTGCGTGACGGGGACGAGCATCGTGTCGGTGCCCGCGTACTTCAAATACAAATAGTCTTGCGTCGCCCCTAAGATCGTCTCGGTGCGCAAGCCCAAGTATTGCGCGATCCCGTGCACGGCGTGCACGACGTGATCCCCGACCCGCAGATCGGCCAACGTGACCGGCACGCCTTCTTTGACCGCGCGCAACTTGATGCGCTTCGGTGGTTGGCCGAAGATCTCGCGATCGCCGAGGACGTGCAAGCGCAAACCGGGGATCGCGAAGCCCGCTTCGATGTTTCCCTGATCGACGAACACGACGCCGCCGCGGGTCATGCCGGGCCGATCGCCGACGAACGATGCGGGGCCGGCTTCTTTCAAATGCAGCAGCGTCGCGCTGCGCTCGACGTGCAAGCCGGCGCCGCGCAGCATCTCGGCCAGGCGCGACGAACCGGACGAGACGAGCGCGACGGTCTCGCCGGCTTCGACGCGCGTCTTCACGTTCTCGAGAAACATCGCCATCTGACGGTTGAAGTGCTCCGCGGGCCGCGTCTCGATCGCGTAGGTCTCGAGCGTTTGGGGGAGCCACGGCGTGGACTCGCCTTCGATCGCGCCCGGTACGACCAGCGTGCGGCGGACCGACAACGACGCTCCGAGCGTCGCGAGCGTCGGATGCGGCGCGACGACGTCGGCCAGCAGCGCTTCGCCGACGGCGTCTTCGTCGACCGAGAGTTCACCCGATTCGACGGCGGCCAGCAAGACGTGCTCTTCGCGCGAGCGTTCGTCTTCGAGGCCGCGTTCGATCGTCGCGAGCATCGCCGGCTCCTCGAGAACGACGAGTCCGTCCTCGTCGAGGTAATCGAGCAAGGTGCGGCGCTCGTCGTAGGCGAGTGGCAACCACGCTTCGGGGATCTCCGCGCCGCTCGCGATATAGGCGCGCGCCGCCGAGATCGTGCCCGGCGACCCTTCCAGTCGCGCGAGGATGAGCTCTCGGATGGCGGGGTCGCGTGGAATCTCACTCCACGGCGCGATCGGCAGACGTTCGAGCGTTTCGGTACTGCGCTGCGTGGCGAGATCGAAGGCGCGAATGCTTTCGATCTCATCGCCGAAGAACTCGACGCGCGCCGGAGTGTTTGCCGAAGCCGCCCAGACGTCGAGGATTCCACCGCGCACCGCGAATTCGCCGGCGGCGGAGACGACGTCGGCGCGATGGTAGCCGAGTCGGTAGAGGCGCGCCTGCAAGTCTTCGAATCCAAAACCCGTCCCCGTGCGAAGCTCGAAAGCTAGCGACGCGAAGACCTCGGCAGGCATGACGTATTGGCGCAGCGCCGCGACTGGCGCGATCGCGATCAGCGCCTTGCGTTCGTGCAAATCGGCGAACAGCGTCATCCTCGCGCTGCGTTCGGAGGGGCTTTCGATCACGCCGATGCTCTCTTCGCGCGGACGAACCAACGTCACGACGTCGGGTTCGTCGCTGAGGTAATACGTGAGATCGGCGAAGGTGCGTTCGGCGATGTCGGCGGTCGGAACGAGGACCAGCGTCGGGACGCGCAGCGCTCGATAGAGTCCCGCCAGGAGGTAGGGCCGCGCCGCCGCGGTCGTCTCCTTGAGGGCGAAGGCAGCGCGGTGCCGGCGCAGGCGGTCGATCAGGCCGGCCAGCGGGCGACTGGAACTCGGGAGCGCGCGAACGAGCGACGCGGCTAGGGTTGCGATGGCGGCCTCAGCGGGGGCGCCTATTTCAGGCCGAGTTGGAGCGTCACGGTGGAGTTTCGGCCGTCGGGGACCGACGCGACGAAATCGACGTCGAACGAACGTCCGATCAGGAACGCCGGCGCTTGCGGCACCGTGTATTGCGCGGCGAACGTGCCCTGTTCGACGCGCGGGATCGCGAGTTCGTAGCCCCAGGCACGTGCGATGACCGTGCTGACGTCTGGGCTCGTGAGGACCCGCACCCGCAGATCGGCGGGCGTGACGAGCGTTTGATCGCTGAGGTCGACCTCGAAAATCTTTGGCGCGCGCGGTCCCGGAAACGGGGTGACGATCGGCGACGGCGTCGGAACGTAGATAAAGCGATAGAGGGGCACCGGCGTCGCAGTCTTCGCATTGGGTTGCGCGCTCGGTCGTGCGCTGGCTTCGACGTTGGGCGCCGGTGGTGACGTTGATTCGCCGGCGGGCTGTTGTTGCGCGAGCCGCCTCGGCGCGTGTGAGAGGCCGAATGCTCCGCCGACGGCAAACGCGCCGGCGATCGTGAGCAGAAACGCGAGCGCGCGCATCCTTACCTCTTGACCTTGATCGGAACCTTGACGCTCGTCGAGCGTCCATCGGCAGTCGTCGCCGTGAACACCAAGTTTACGTTCAAGCCCCCGATGATGCTGGGGAGCTTCGGAATGTCTCCCGTCGATTCAAACCGGCCGGGAGCGATTCGCGTCATTTGGCCGGAGTGTCCGTTGCTGCTGATGGTAACCTTCGTCACGACATCATTCGTCGTCACGCGAGCCGAAAAGTTTTTCGTGGAATAGATGACCTGATCGTTCAGGTCGATCTCGAGAATCTGTGGTGAATCAGGAGCCGGGTTCGGCGGCTGCTTCGGCGTGATGTGATATTTGAGCGGCGGCAAATTGAGGCCCGTCGGCGTCGGACTCGGTGCCGGACTCGCCTCCGGCGATTGTGATCCAGCCGGAGTCGGGTTCGCGCTTGCCGACGGTGCCGGCGTCGCGATCGCCGGCGTCGGAATCGGGATCGGCGTTACCGCGACCGTCGGCGTCGCCGTAACGGACGGCTCCGGCGTCGGGGACGGCTGCTGTGCGTCGTAAGCTGACGCGAGCGCGAGCATGGCGGCGAGGAGCAAACTGACGATCATAGGGCGGGGGTTGCTTTCCGAGGCACTGGGTCGTTCACCCGCGCCGGGATCGCGAACGCGATCGGCGCGAGCAGCGCGAGCGTGAGGATTGCGCTGGCTAGATGCGGCATGTTCCCAAAGGCTTCGGGAAGGTAACGCAGCCCCGCGAAAATCGTCGCGGCCCACAGGGCGGTCGTCGTTCGGCTGGGCGGGAAGGCAACCGCGACCGGCAAGAGCCAGAGCGCGTACCACGGATACGGATTGGGGATCGCGAGCCAGCCCGCGATCGCAAGCCAGAGCGCTCCGTTCTCGTCGCCGCGCGCGAGCGCGCGGAATCCGGTGAGCGCCGCGGCGACTACGACGACGAGCGCGGGTACGATACCGACCAGACTCTGAAAAGAAAACTGCGGTGCGTAGCGCGCGTGGCCGGCGAACGCGCCGAGCAATTTGAGTTGCAGCGGCAGAACGAGCGCCGCCGCAACGACGAGACCGACCATCAGTCCGATCGCGAATCGCCCACTTCGCACGTCGCGTTTCCCCCACAGCCACACGAGCGCGAGCGGACCGGCGGCGGCGCCGATGATCTTAAGGAGCGGCGCCAGTCCGAAGAGCGCGCCCGACGCGCGTGCGGCGCTTCGTCGCAGGAACGCAAACGCCGCGAAGGCGACGAGCACGAGCAGCGCGTCGTTATGTCCCTCCGCGACGCTCCACAGCGCAACCGGGTTGAGGCCGTAGGCCGCGATCGCGAAGCGGCGATACCGTTTTCCGCGAAGGGAAACGTGGAGCAGCGCAATGCTTCCCAGAAACGCGAGCGACGCGACGATGCGCATGATCCACAGCGACGGCTCGAGGCGATCGCCAGCCGCGAGGACGCCGAGCGCGGCGATTCCGACGAACGCGGGGCCGTAGACGCACGGCGGGAACGATGTTCCACCCCATTGCCAGCGGGCGGCGTCGACAAACGCGTCGTGATGAGCGCGCGCAACCGGAAGATACGGATCGCCGCCGTGGACGACCGTGTGGCCGTAGGCGGCGTAGGCGTAGACGTCGCTCGAGAAAACGACTGGCCACGCGAAGATCGCGGCGAGTGCGAACGTCGCGACGACGAGGGTCGCAGGCAACGACAATCCAGCGCCGCGCTCGCGAGTCAGCCCGAGCGTGACGACGAGGGCCAAGGTCGCGAGCGCGATCGCGAGCGCGAAGATGAGGACGAAGCCGAGTCCGTACGGGCCCCATGCGGTAACGACGACCAGCGGCTGGGCCAAGTCGATGTGCCGGGGCGGCGGTGCCGCATGCAGCAACAGCCTGGCTGCGACGGCGCCCGCGGCAAAGGCGAGCGGGACGCCGACCGGCGTTACGCCGGCCGGCACGAACGCGCGCTCTCGAAGGAAATGGCCCAAGCTGCGCGGGCTTCGCTCCGCTCGACGCGAAACCCGGGGCGCCATGACTTTCGATGTGCGGCGGGCGATCGCGCGTAAACGGGACGGCGAGCGGCTGGATGCTGCGGAGTGGACCGCGATCGTCGCCGGCCATCAACACGGGCTCGTCGACGACGCCCAACTCGCCGCGCTGTTGATGGCGTGCGTCTGGCGCGGTCTCGACGCCACCGAAACGGCTGCGCTGACCCGAGCGATGGTCGGCAGCGGCGAGACCCTCGCAGCTCCCGCACCGAATTGCGTCGACAAACATTCGTCGGGCGGCGTCGCCGACACGGCGTCGCTCATCGTCGTTCCGCTGGTCGCGGCGTGCGGGATTCCGGTCGCAAAGTTGTCGGGACACGCCCTCGGTCACACGGGCGGAACGCTCGACAAACTCGAAGCGATTCCCGGCGTGCGTACCGATCTCTCACCCGAGCGATTCGCGGCGCAAGTGCGTGAAGTGGGTTGCGCGATCGCGGCGCAGAGCGAGCGGCTGGCACCGGCCGACAAGCGTATCTACGCGCTGCGCGACCGCACCTCGACGGTCGAGTGCCTGGGGCTCATCGCTGCGTCGATCGTTTCGAAGAAGATCGCCGCCGGCGCGCCGTCGTTCGTGTTCGACGTGAAGGTCGGTCGCGGCTCGTTTGTCGCGAAACTCGAGGACGCGCGAGAGCTTGCCGAAGCGCTCGTCAGTCTTTCTGCCTCATTTGGGCGCAAGGCTGTCGCGCTGGTCACCGACATGAACGAGCCGCTCGGCCCCGCCATCGGCACCGGACTCGAAGCGCTCGAGGCGCGTGACTTCCTGCGTGGTGCGCGGCGCAGCGACCGCAGACTCCGTGCCTTGTGCGAACGCCTCGCCGGCGCGATGCTCTCGGTCGGCGGTCTCGCCGACGATTCGCATGCGCTCGCCGAGCGCGCGCTCGCAAGCGGCGCCGCCTACGAAAAATTCGAGCAGATGCTCGCGGCCCAAGGCGCCGCGCACAAAGCTCTCGAGAAACTGGTCCCGCACAAGATCGTAACCCCGGTGTACGCCGCGCGCGCCGGCTACCTCGCTGCGGTCGACGCCGTCGCGCTCGGTTTGGCGGCTCGCGCGCTGGTTGAAAAATCCGGCTCGAACGCCGGCATCGTCGTCGAGAAACGCATCGGCGAGCGCGTCGACGCCGGCGAAACCCTTGCGACCATCTACGGCGACCCGGGCGCGCTCCCGCGCGTCGCGGTCGCGTTCGCGATCGAGGATGCGTCGCCGCCGGAGCGGCCGCTGGTCTATTGCGAGACGGGTTCGGCCGGCACGCGTTCGGCCGGCGGCCGCGCCGAGGCGCGTTCGAGCGTGGAGATCAAGTAGAGCGGACGGCCTTTCACCTGATCGTAGATGCGCCCGACGTATTCGCCGAGGATGCCGATGCCGATCAATTGGACGCCGCCGAAAAACAGGATCGCGACCATCGTCGAGGTGTAGCCCGGTTCGTTGTGCCCGGTGAACTTGAGGACGATCACGATCGCGGTGTAAACGAAAGCAAAAGCGCTGACCACGAAGCCTAAGACCGTCGCGAAGCGCAACGGAATCTCGGAAAACGACGTGATGCCGTCGAACGCGAAGCGCACCATCTTCGAGAGCGGGTACTTGGTCCGCCCGGAGTGACGAGCGTCGCGCTCGTACTCGATGCCGGTCTGCTTGAAGCCGACCCAACTGACGAGGCCGCGGAGAAACCGGTGCCGCTCGCGCGTCTGCGCCAGCGCTTCGATGACGCGCCGATCCATCAAGCGGAAATCGCCGGTGTCGACCGGGATCGAGACGTTGGTCAGCCGCCGAATGATCCGGTAAAACGCCCGCGCCGTCAAGATCTTGAAGGTTCCTTCGCCTTTGCGCGCGCGCCGCGTTGCATAGACGACGTCGTAGCCTTCACGCCACTTGCGCAAGAAGGCCTCGATCAATTCCGGCGGGTCCTGCAAATCGCCGTCCATCAGGATGACCGCGTCGCCGCGTGCGGTTTCGAGTCCGGCGGTCGCGGCGATCTGGTGACCGAAGTTGCGTGAGAGGCTGACGATCGTCAAGCGCGGCTGTCCCGCCTGCGCCTCGCGCAGCATCGCGAGCGTAGCGTCGGTTGAGCCGTCGTCGACGGCGACGATCTCGTAGTCGTCGCCGCGCTCCTGCATCGCTCGCTCGAGCACCGTCGTGATCCTTGCGAGGAGTTGCACGACGTTGCCTTCCTCGTCTTTGAGCGGAACGACGACGCTGATCAAACTCACCGTTAAGGCGGTTCCAACCGCCGCGGTGCGAGCCCTTCGTTGAGCTGCGAGCCTTTCGTTCTAGGAGCCGCGAGCGCTAGGCGTGAACGTACCACGCTGCATGCACGACCTGTCTCGCGGCCGTGTCGTCGTCACCGGCGGCGCGGGTCTGATTGGCAGCGCGATCGTTTGGGCGCTCAATCTGCGGGGCGTCGACGACATTCTCGTCGTCGATCGTCTCGACACGTCGGAAAAGTGGAAGAATCTCGTCGCACTTCGGTATCGTGACTACGCCGACGCCGACGATTTCGAGGCTCGCATTCTCCGGGATCCCGCCGCATTTGCCGGCACGCGCACGGCCTTTCACATGGGGGCCTGCTCC
Organism: Candidatus Zemynaea palustris; assembly: GCA_003134695.1. Classification (GTDB taxonomy): domain Bacteria; phylum Vulcanimicrobiota; class Vulcanimicrobiia; order Vulcanimicrobiales; family Vulcanimicrobiaceae; genus Zemelea; species Zemelea palustris. Next base: position 123,802 of record PLCB01000026.1, read on the forward strand.
TCGACGACTGAATCCGACGCGGGCTATCTGATGCGCAATAACTACGAGTACTCGAAGAACGTCGCGCACTGGGCGGTCGAGCAGGGAATTCGCCTCGTATACGCATCTTCAGCCGCCACGTACGGTGCCCTTGAGACCGACTTGAGCGACGAAGCCGACCTCGATACGCTGCGTCCGCTCAACATGTACGCATATTCCAAGGCGCGCTTCGACTTGTACGCACGCAACAACGGGCTACTCGATCGCATCACCGGGCTGAAATACTTCAACGTGTTCGGGCCGAACGAAAATCACAAAGGCGAGATGCGCAGCATTGTCAACAAGGCCTTTCATCAGATTCGAGAGACGGGGACGGTCCGGCTCTTCAAGAGCGGGCGCCGCGATTATCGCGACGGCGAGCAGCGGCGCGATTTTCTGTACGTCAAAGACGCCGCCGCGATGACGTTGCATCTAGCGGAGCACGACGCGTTTGGAATCTACAATCTGGGTTCCGGAACCGCGCACACGTGGCTCGATCTCGTGCGCCCGCTATTCCGAGCGATGGGCCAGCCCGAAAGTATCGAGTTCATCGAGATGCCGCCGGCGTTGCGCGACAGGTACCAGTATTACACCCGCGCCATTGTCGAGCGCCTGCGCTCCAGCGGCTACGACAAATCGATCACGCCGCTCGACGTTGCGGTTGACGACTACGCGCGCAAGTATCTCATGCGGGACTGCCGGCTCGATCCCGCGCGGGCCGAGAGTCTCGCACCGGCCTAAAACGGACAGCGCTAGTTCACGTCCGCCCAGTGCGCGACGGCGTCGTGCGTTTGCAGGTTGTCGGCGGCGGTGAGCGGCCGCGGGTCGACGATTCCACCGCGCTTGTCGCGTTCGATCGTGGCAAAGTTTCCGCGCGTGAACTCGTAGCGGAGCTGCGTCCCGGACGAAAGTTGAAGCGACGTGGTCCACGTTCGCACGTCGACGCGGGTCATGCGGATCTCGGCGGGCGAGAAACTCGTTCGGTCGGTCGCGAGATAGACGTCGTCTCCGCTCGGCGTGTTGTCGGGAACCTTCACGCTGATGGTGACCGTGACGGGATGCACGAGCTGGCCCAGAGGGCCGCCGACGACTTCTTCGCGGCGCGACAGCGGCGACGCGCTGACGAACTCGCGCCGCAGCTTCGCGGCTTCGATGTCGCCGCTCGCGAGCGAGTGCGGTTCGACCTCGATCGAGGTGATGGCGTGCGACGTTCGGTCGATCAGGACGCGCACGTACTGGCCTAGGCGAATCGGCGGCACCGTCAGCGCCGGATCGATCTTTACCGCGTCACCGGTGGTGAAAACGAGATAGCCCCGCTCGATCACCAACACTTGGCCGACGACCGAGAGCGTCGCCGGCGTCGCGAACGGATCAGGCGACGCGCTCGACTCAGCCGTTGCGACCCGGCCCGAACCGGCGAGGAACGCGAAGGCCAAGAGCAGCGCGGGCAGATTCTTCATGGCGAGATGCTCACGGAGTATTGCGGCACGAAATGCGTTCCGCCCCAGCCGAACGCGTACGAGCGCGCGAGTTCGAGGCGCAAGGTCGAACCGAGCCGCTGCGTCACGTCGAGCGTTGCGTAGTACGGCGGACGCCCGAGGCCGTGAAATTGCGGAAAATCGTCGTAATGATAGAGGTAGAGTTGCAGCGCGTTTTCTCCCCCGCGCGGCCGCCATGTCGTCTGCAGCGAGTACATGCGGTACGTGTTGATCCCGGCGTACGCGAAGTAGCCCGGATAGATCGTCCCGTCCGCGGCGTAGTAGGGCAGTGCCGGGTTCGGCAGGCCGAGATACAGCGCGGCGTTGTCGCGATAGTGGTTCGCGAACTGCTGAAACTGGATCTGACCCAGGAACGAGAGGCTGCGGTTTACGCGGCGCGAGAGCGTAAGGGTGGCGGCTCCATTGGTCGTCTCGTGCGGAAAATCGTATTCCGTGATCGTGTATTCGTATTTCGCGCTGGCGTCGACGCCGAACGGCAGGCGGGCATTGGGCGACGAGACGTAGCCGTAGGTCGAGATTCGGAAATCGTTGGTGAACGGAAGTTGTCCGGGGAGGTGATCGTAGCCGTAACCGACCTGCAATTTGTAGGTGAAGAGCGGCGCGACGAAATGATCGAGCGTGCTGAGCACCAGCGACACAGAATTCGAGTTGTTGAATTGGTCCGCGCTCAGGGTCGTGCGGCTCGACGGACTCGTCCACTGCATCGCGTAGTTCGCGAAATTCACGTTATACGCGCCGTACTCGTGGAAGCCGCCGATGGATTGCGTCAGCCCGGGCACGAGTTGTTGGAACGCGTTGAGGTCGACGGTCTTGCCGCGCAGCGGCAGGATCGATGCGACTGCGTAGGCGCGGTTGCTGTCGACCAGGTGCTCGTCGAACCCGAGCGTCGGACCGTTCTGGCTGTCGAAGCGGAAGTGACCGGCGGCCAGCGAGTTCGCCGTCCCGAAGAGTGGATACGGTTGATCGAAGGTCGCGGCGGGTAAGGCGCTCTGCGAAAAATTCGTCGGCGCGAAGGTATAGAGGTAGCTGGGTGTCGGCACGTAGGGACCGGGACCCGTCGGAACTTCCGCCGGGGTCAGCCGGACGTTGATATTCGGCGTAACGACGGCGTGACGGGTCCGCAGAAACGGTTTTCCGGTGGAGACGTCGGCGAACGTGAATGCGGCGAGCGGCGCCGGTTCTTCGACGGCCGAGGCGAGGTCGTCGTCGCGCACGGTCAGGGTCGCGGGCAGCTCGTCGAGCGTCAAGAGATGCGCGTTTTCGGTTTTGAGATCGAGTGCGTAGGCGGCGGCGCCGAGCACGCGTTTGCCGTTGGTCACGCGGACGTCCCCGGCGGCGACGAGCGTGTTGGCTTTCAGGTTGAAGCGGACGCCGTTGGCCGCGATCGTGCGGTTTCCGGCGCGGACGACGACGTGGCCGTCGGCGGCGAGCAGCGCCGTTCCGTCGGCCAACGGGTAGAGACCGATTTGGTCGGCGCGCAGGTCGACGCGCTGCGGCAGCGCCGCGCGCGCCGCGCTACATCCCAGGCAGACCAAAGCGGCCGCAAGCGCGGCGGACGCAATTCCGCGGGTGCTCATCAATTACTTGTGCGGCGGCGTGTTGAACGGCAGCGGGTTGAACGGCGTTGGAACCGGCCCGTTGCCGAGATTCGGAGCGGCTTGGTCCTCGTCACCCCAGTGATAGACCGTGTCGTCGATCCGCAGCACGTCCGCGTTGCGGACGGTGAACGGTCGCGGCGTAACTTCGAGGCCGTCTTGTCCGCGCTCGGCGGAACTCCACGAGCCGCGGGTGTAGCGATACAGGAAGCGTGTGCCCGATGCGAAGTCTTGCGAAACCCGGTAGTGGAGCGCGTCGACGCGGTCCATGCGAATCGCGGTCGCGCTCCAAGCGCTGACGTCGGTCGCGACGTAGACGGTGGCGCCGAACGGCGTCTTCGGCGGAACTTGGACATTGAAGACCACGAGCACCGGCTTCCCGTTTAGCCCTTCGCCCGGTTTGAGGTCGGGATTCGGAAACGGCGTCGAGAGCGCCACCGCGAAGCCCTTGATCTCTTCGTACTTCGCTTCGTTCGGCAAAGGGGTCTTCGAGAGCGCGAGTTCGACGACGGAGCCGTTGCCGGTGTCGAAAGCGGCACGCGCGTAGAGCCGCGTTACCGGCTGCAGCGGCGTCGGCTTCCCGTCCACGTCATCGAGCTTGATCGTCTGCGCTACGCGGAAGCCGTCGCCCGTCGTGAAGAACACGAAGCCCTTTCGGTAGTCGAGCAGCTGGCCCGAGTAGCGAATCAACCGCCCCGACGGCGAGGGCGTGGCGGTGGCGCTCAACGGCGGCGGGGTGACGATCGGCCCGGTGAGCGGCGGCGGCGTAGCCGCTTGGGTCACCGATGCGACGCGCGGCAGGATGCCCGACCCAATCGCCAGCGCCACCGCTCCGATCGCAGCGAACCAGAGACGATATCCGAGGCTCCTCATGGCAGCACCGTGATCTGGTAGTTCGGGCTCCACTTCTGGTATCCGCCGAAATTGAAGTAGTAGCTATCGAGGAAGTCTATCGTCAGGATTGGCGTTACCCGGAAACGGAGTTCGTACGTGAGTTGGTTCGGCGTCACGCCGTAGTTTTGCCAGGCGAGAACGTTCGGCTGTGGCGCCAGGCCGGGAATCGGCTCGGGAAAATCCTTGTTGTGGCGCAGCTGGATGCTTGTCGCGAACGCGCTGCTCGGCGTGTACAGCAACTGGCCGACGAACGAACGCTGCGTCTGAAATCCGTCGAAAGCGGCCCAACTCGGATAGGTCTGGCCAGTGAACGGGCTTTCATATGTCGTGATCGAGGGGTAGATCACGCTTTGATTGGGGCCCCAAAAGTCGCCCGTGTTTGTGACCGAATAGCCGACGAGCATGCTCACGTGCCGGTCAAGCCGTTTGCTGAGCGTAGCGTTGGTGACGGTCGTATCGACGAAGTGCGGGACGTCGTACCACTGACGCTGCCTGTCGAAGCTCATGTTGAGATAAAGATCGCGCCGCAGATTCGCTCGGTCGGGGATGAGGTCGAGCCCCGGCACCGCGATGTTGAACCCGGCAAAGTGATTCCAAATCGTCGAATAGACGACGCCGCCGAGGACCTGCTCGCCATAGCCCTCGTGCGCCAGACCGATGCCGCTCCGCAATGAGAAGACGAAGTACGGCACGGTCTTCACGAAGCGGTTTTGCGTCCCGATCCAAGACAGCTGCACGTCGTTTGGATGATTCGGGACCCAGTTGTGCGTCGGGTCGCCGTAGTAATAGAGGCCGTTGATCCCGGGCGCCGGCTGAGCCAGCAAACTGTCCCAGTATTGATCTGCGTTCAGCTGCAGATACGAATGCGGCAAACCGGCGGTGATGCGCACGTTGCTGAAGGCCGTCGCCGACAGCGGCGTCTTGAAGTCCGACTGAAACGCGCTCTCCTGAAACGATGCTTGGACCTGCATCTTCGGCGAGAGGCGATCGAACGCGTCGAAGTTGTATTGTTTGAACGGACGCGTCAACGGGCTTATCGAGCCAACGAGGTAATGCCGGTCGCTGACCTGATGAGCTTCGGCTGCAAGAAACACACCATCCAAATTGTCGTAGCGAACGTGTGGCGTAAATAATGAGTGGCCGCCTCCCAACGCGTCGTACGGTCCGTCGACGAAGGCGCCGGGCAGCGAGTTCTGCGCGAAGTTTGGATTCGCGGTGAAGTTCAAGAAGTAACTCGGCCAGGGCAACTTCGCGAGTCCGAAGTTGATCGTCGGAGTGTCGAATTTAATGCTTTCACGTGGCTGGACGACGCACTTCCAGGTCGAGATGAAGATGCGGTCGTGGCTGACGTCGGGGAGAAAGAACGTGTCGCCCGGCATGTCGCGCCCAAAGTACGGATGCGCGTAGTCGCTGTGCGCGTAAGTCCAGCGGTCCGGTTCGTCGCCGAGCGGTACGAAATATTGCCGGTCGAAATCGAAGAAGTCCGCGAACGCGACGCCGTCGTACGTCCCGCCGGCCGTGACGAGCTTCACGTTCCCGGCGATCACGAAGCGGTTCAGCCGAACGTCCATCGCGAACGTCTCGCCGGTGAGCCGCGCACCGTCGGCGAGCTTGACCTCCACGTTGCCGTTCGCCGTCAAGATGTAGCGCGCGCTGTAGAAGTCGATTTCTCGGGCGGTCAGGCTGAATGCACCGAACGTCGGAGCCTTTGGCGCCGCCGCGGGGACGCTCGTCGGGAGTGGGATGGGCGGCTGCGACGGTGCCGGCACCGGTTCGGCAGCCTGCGCGGGGAGCATCGCCAGCATCGCCAGCGTCGCCAGCAGCACCGCAAACGCCGCAGCCGCAGGCGGAGTGCATTTAAGGGGGCCCCATGCGCTTTGCGTATGGGGGCGCGCAGCCGCAGGCGGAGTGCATTTAAGGGGGCCCCATGCGCTTTGCGTATGGGGGCGCGGAGCCGCAGGCGGAGTGCATTTAAGACCGAAGCGCGTGCTGCCATGCCCCGGTGCATCGTAATCGTTCTTGATTCGGGTGGTATCGGTGCGCTGCCTGACGCCGCCGCCTACGGCGACGCGCCCGGCGCCAACACGCTCGGCAACACGGCGCGTCATCTGGGCGGCCTCGCGTTGCCGAATTTTGCGCGGTTGGGATTGGGAAATCTCACGGAGATTCCGGGCTTGTCCCGCTCACCGTCGCCGGCCGCATATGTCGCCCGCTTGCGCGAGACTTCAAAGGGTAAGGACACGATAACGGGTCATTGGGAGATGGCGGGCATCCACACGGAGGTCCCGTTTCCGACCTATCCCGACGGGTTTCCCCCCGAGGTCGTCGACGCGTTCACCGCGATCTGCGGGAAACCGCCGCTCGGAAACATACCCGCTTCGGGGACAGAGATCATCGAAAGGCTAGGCGCCGAGCACGTGGCGACGGGACGGCCCATCCTTTATACTTCCGCCGATTCCGTCTTCCAGGTCGCGACCCACGAAGAGGTGGTTCCGCTTGCAACGCTCTACGACTGGTGCGAGCGTGCGCGCGCGATGCTGGTCCCCCCGCATCAGGTCAATCGTGTGATCGCTCGCCCGTTCGTCGGCAGTCCCGGAGCGTTCGTTCGGACGCCCAATCGGCGCGATTACGCGCTCGACCCGCCGCCCAACGTGCTGGACAGGCTATCTGCGGCGGGTGTCGGGGTATATGCAGTCGGAAAGATCTGCGACATCTTCAACGGTCGAGGAGTCGCATCGAGCGTCCGCGTCGCGGACAACGAGGAGGCGATGCTAGAAACGTTCGAAATCTTGCAACATCTCGAGCAAGGGTTCGTTTTCGTGAATCTCAACGACTTCGATTCGAAGTTTGGTCATCGGCGTGACGTGCGCGGCTACGGCGGCGCGCTCGAGCGTCTCGACCGGCATTTGCCTAAGCTCGAATCGACGCTGCGTCCCGACGACCTCGTGATCTTCACCGCCGATCACGGTTGCGATCCGACCGCGCCGGGGACCGATCACACGCGCGAATACGTCCCGTACATCGAGTTGGGACAGCGGCGCGGTGAAGGTGGGACGATCGAAGGGATGGAGGCCGTCGGCGACCGCGTCCTCGAAACGCTCGCGAGTCCGCGGGGCGTCGCATGAACCTCGCCGTTCTGCCCCGCAAGAAAACGCGTGTCCGCGAAGTGCCCCGAGCGTGGCACGCGACCAAACGTGCCGTCGACGTGACCCTCGGGACCCTCGCGCTGCTGCTCACCGCGCCGGTCGTCCTGGCAGCGGCCCTCGCGATCGTCGCGGTCTCGCCGGGACGTCCGTTCTTCCGTCAGGAGCGGGTCGGCAAAGACGGACGCGCCTTCAAGTTGTACAAACTTCGCACGATGGTGCCGGGCGCACATTTGCAGCATTCGGAGATGCACCATCTCAATGAGGTCGCGGGCCCCGTCCTCAAGATTCGCAACGATCCGCGCCTGCATCCGCTCGGAAAATTCTTGCGGCGCACGAGCATCGACGAATTGCCGAATCTCATCAACGTCTTGCGCGGGGAGATGGCGATCGTCGGCCCGCGGCCGCCGCTGTCCTCCGAAGTCGAGCACTATGATGAGACGGCCTTGCGTCGGCTGAGCGTCAAGCCCGGCATCACCTGCCTCTGGCAGATCTCCGGACGTTCGAACGTCGCGTTCGATGAATGGATGCGACTCGATAACCTGTACATCGATACGTGGTCGCCGCTCGGGGATCTTGGGATCATCCTCAAGACTATCCCGGCGGTCGTGCGAGGCGAGGGCGCACATTAAGCGGCAGCTTCACGCGCTGCCCGCGGCCCCTCCCAGCCAAGTCTCGTTGGCGCGTTCGACGCTGCTCGTCATGGCGGCGACGCTTGCCTCGAGTATTCTCGGTTTCGGACGAGAGGTCATCAACGCGCGCTTTTACGGCACGTTTTGGGAAATGGATGCGTTCCTCGCCGCAGCGACGATCCCGACGATCCTGTTCGGGATCTTCAACGGCGCGCTGGTCAGCGCACTCGTGCCCGTGTTCTCGGAATATGTCGCAAGCGGTGAAGAAGACGCCGCGCGCCGTTTGGGAAGCACGGTCTTCAACGGTCTTCTGATCGGGCTCACGCTGCTGGCCGCGCTTGGGTGGATCCTGGCGCCGGCGTACGTTCCGATCGTCGCGCAGGGTTTTCCGCAGCAAGAACTCGCCGTGACGATCGAGATGACGCGCTGGCTCCTGCCGACGATCGTCTTCACGAGCCTCGCCGGCGTCGTCAGCGCGATGCTCAACGCGCACCATCGTTTCGGCGCTTCGTCGGTGCAGGGGATGGCGATCAACGTCGTGACGATCGCGGTGGTCCTCGCGTTCAACGCCCGGCTCGGGATCTACGCGCTCGTGCTGGGCACCGGGCTTGGTCTTGCGGCGCAGCTCGCGGTGCAATTGCCGTCGATTCTGCGCTCGGGTCTCTATCGGCCGGTGCTCGATCTGCGTCATCCGGGTCTGGCCAAGGTCTACGAGATGCTCGGCCCCATCGTGGTCGGTTCGGCGGCGGGCCAAATCGCGATTTTCTTCGACCGGCACTTCGCCTCGTTGCTTACGCCGGGTTATATCTCCGGGATGAACTACGCGACCAAACTGGTCGGTTTTCCTCAGCAAGTCTTCGCGGCCGCGGTCGCGACCGTGATCTTTCCGCTCTTGGCGTCGCAATTCGCGAGCGCGAACCGCACCGGAATCAAGCGTAGCGTCGTCATGGGGCTGCGCGTCGTCAACCTCGTGACGATCCCGTCGGTCTTCGGCTTGATTGTGCTGGGCCGGCCGATCGTTTCGGTGCTCTTTCAGCGCGGTGCCTTCGGCTCGACGGCCACCGACTTGACGGCCGGGCTGCTGCCGTACGGCGCGATCGGATTGGTCGGCGTGGCGGCGAGTATCGTGTTGACGCGCTGCTGCTTCGCGTGCAAGGAGACGCGTTGGACCGTGGCCATCTCGGTCTTCACCGTCGCCCTCAACCTGGTCTTGTGCGTGACGTGGTTGCCGACGCTCGGCGCGCGCGGACTCTTGCTCGCCAACGGTCTCAGCCAGTGGGCGCAAGCGGCCTTACTGTTCGTGCTCGTCTTCCGTCTGGTCAACGGTTTGGACTGGAAGGCGATCCTCGGGTCGGCGTTGCGCATCGTCGTCTGCTCGTGCGCGATGATCGCTGCGCTCCAGTGGATCGCCGCGCTCGGCGTCCAGGTTCCACCGACGTTCGCGGCGCGAGCTTGGTATCTGCTGGGCGAACTCGCCATCGCTACGTTCGTGTTCCTCGGCGCGGCCCGCTTGCTTGGCGTCGAAGAGATCGGGATTGCGGTGAAGATGATCTTGCAAAAATTCGAACGGCGACTCCCTAGTCCGCCGGAGAGTCGCGAGGCGCCGATTGCTTGAAATCGTCGGCGGCCGTTTGCGACGCTTGGCGCGCGACGACCTGATCCGGCACGGCGCCCTCGTCCTCGTTTCGCAAACCGCCGTCAACGTCTTGAGTTTCGTCTTCCACGCGCTGGTCAGCCGGCGCATCGGCGTCGAGGCGTACGGTTCGTTGAACGCGCTGCTCGCGGGGTTCACGGTGCTGACGGTGCCGACGCTGGTTCTTACGACGATCGTCGTCAAGTACGCCGCCGAATTCCGCGCCGTCGGCGACGTCGCACGTTTGCGTGCCCTCACGCGATACGTCGCGACCTCGCTCGGCACCGTCGCGTTGGGGGTGATGGTGATCGGCGCGGCGCTTTCGCCGGCGATCGGAGCGTATCTGCGCATCGGCGACCTCGCTGCGGTGATTTTGGCGGTCGTGATCCTCGCGCTCAACGTGGTTCTGCCGGTGTTGCGCGGCGTGTTCCAAGGCGTCGAAGATTTTCGCGCGTTCTCGATCTCGGCCGTCCTCGAAACGGTGGTGAAGGTCGCGCTCGCCTTCGTCTTTACCGGCTTCGGCTGGGGCGTCGAGGGCGCGCTCGGCGCGTGGGCGGCGGGTACCGCGGTTTCGCTCCTTTGGACCGGCGCGGCTCTTTGGACGCGTTACCGCGGCGCGCCCAAAGCCGAGTTGTCGCTCGATTTCGTGCGGCTCGCGCGCACGAGCGGCGGGGTGACGATCGCGATGCTGAGCGTGACGAGCCTTGGTTTCTCCGACGTCGTGATCGTCAAGCACGTCTTTAGCGATCAGCAGGCGGGCTTGTACAGCGCGATGTCGCTGGCGGGGAAGATGCTTTTTTGGCTCGTTGCGTTCGTTCCGACGGTCGNNCGCGGAAAGTCCGCGTTGCCGGTGCTGCTGCAGGCGACGGCGGTGCTCGCCGTGCTTACGAGTGTGGGGCTGGGGGTGTTCTCTGTCGCGCCGGCGTTCGTCATCGGGACGCTTACCGGCACGGCCTACGTCGCGGTTGCGCCGCTGCTTTTTACCTACGGCGTTGCCTCGACGCTGCTCGCGGTGCTCAACACCGTCGTCCTCTACAAGATCGGGATCCACCGCTTCGGTTTCATCGCTCCGCTGGCGATCGTCGCGCTCGCCGAACTCGTGGCGATCGGCATCTTCCACGACGCCGTGATCGAAGTGCTGCGCATCCTGATCGTGGCCGACGCAACCGCGCTCTTCGTTACCTTGATCGCCACCCCCGAGCGCCGCGCAGCGCCTTAGGACCGGAAGCCGACGTTGCGCCGAGGGGCGTTGCAAGTCGCCGTCGCGGCCCGGAGGGCATACGCGGCGGCGATCTGCCGAGTAGCATTTTCGCACGGATGCGAAAATGCGAACGTACCCGAGGCGCTATGTCGCTTCCGGTCCTGGGGCGCGGCTAGTACTGTCTTACGTTGCTGAGGTTGGCGGCAGTGAAGGCGGCCGTGACTTTGTCGACGTTGTCGGGTTTGGCGAAGTAGGCGACGACGGTCTTGCCGCGTTCGACCGCTTGGAGGTAATTGTCGAACTCGCTTTCGGGGATTGCGAAATCGCCTAACCGGTCGACCAGCGACTCGTCGTAGGAGAACGGTCGGCTTTCGCCGCTCGTGATGCCGGGGACCGACATGCCGCGATCGGAGGTTATGATTCCGCTGGGCGCTGCCTCGCGGGCGAGGTTTTCAGCGGCGTCGTCCGGTCCGACGGACTGCAGGTCATCGGGCGAAAGCCCGGACGCAGTGAGAGCGGCGCGCAACGCGCCCATGTCTTCAGTTTGCGACAAGCCGACGACGACCATGAACCCTCCTAAAGCGGCGAGGGCGCGAGGTTCGACGCTACGCGGGGCGATTCATCGGCGGGCCGGCGCTCCCACCCTGGAAGTGGGTCTCGCGGAAGAATCCGAGGATCGCGGCGCCGAGCCCGACGACGAGGACCAACGCGGAGACCGCCCATCCGACGACGGGCAGCATCTGCGCCGCGCTAACGACGATCAACCCGAAGATGAGCGCGGTCAGCGGTGAGGGCGTCGTGTGCGGGCGCACGAGTTCGTGCAAGCGCCGGCCGATCAGCATCGCGACCGCGGCGTAGCCGATCCAAATGCCGGCCAGCACCGCCGCGATCTCGAGCACGATGAGCGGAATTCCGATGACGCTCAGCAGCAGCATCACGAAGATCGGGAGCACTGCGATCAGCGCGATAACGCCGGCCACCGCCGAAAGCCCGGGCCGTTGCTCGACGCGATCGAGCGCGACCCGAACGCGCAACGGAAAGAGCAAGAAGATGAAGAGCACGACCACGTTCCAGGCCAGGCTCTGAAAGACGCGACGGTTCTCCGACAACATGTCGACGGTCGAGCCGTGCGGGACGAACGGCGCGACGCTCCAGGAATCGCCGTCGAAGGCGCTGATGACGCGCCCGTCGACGCGGCAGCCGTCGAGTTGGTTGAAGTTGCCGAAGTACGTTCGGACGCTGCCGTCGATGACCGCGCCCGAGCTGCAGGTGACGTCTCCGAAGACGATGTCGAGATCGCCGCGGACCTCGTCGCCGTCGCCAAGCGTCACGTCGTCGTTGAACCAGACCGTCAGACCGTGATTGTACGTGCGCGCCGATGCGATGCCGAGCGTCGCGGAGAAGACGACGGCAACCAAGACCAGAACCAAACCGATGCGACGCGAGACGCCAAGCATCACGAAAGCTCCACCGAACGCGCGACGCGATTGCGTCGAAGATAGACTGCCGCTCCCACGATCGACGCCAGCATGACGTCGACGGCCAGGAGCGCGCTCATGGCGGCGGTCACGCGGAAGGTGTTCGGTCCGAAGAAGCGCGCGGTGGCCGCGGCGAGCGCGTTGAACGCGTCGCCGCTGTGCGTCGCTGCCGCGACGAGCGTGATCCACGCCGCGTGCGAGGTGCCGTCGCCGAACAGGAAAAACGCGCCGATAAACGCCCAGGCGAAGGCGAGATACGCGGCCGTGACACCGAGCGCGTGCGCTCCGCGATGAACGTGAGGCTGCGGCAGCGCGCGCACTTCCGCCATCACCTTGAACGTGAAGTTCGGGGCGGGTTCCAAGATGCGCGGCGTGACCAGGAGCGCGTCGATCACACGCAACTCTTCGAGTAGCGCCGAGCACTCGGCACACCCCTCGAGGTGCGCGGCGACGAGCGCATTCCTGCGCGCCGGAAGCATTCCGTCGACGTACTCGTCGAGCAGCGGTTTAAATGACGAGCAGGGCATGCGGAACTCCGGGAAGACTGGGACGTCTGGCAGGGAGGGTCTCGATCGAGCGAGCTTCGCGATCGCGCATCCTTTGCGCGAGCGCCAATTTGCCGCGATGGATCAGCGTCTTGACGTTGCCGAGCGAAAGGCCCATCGTCTCGGCGATCGCCTGATATTCGAGGTTGTCGTAATAGCGTAACGCGAGTACGGCGCGCGTGCGCTCCGGAAGCTCGGCGAGCGCCGCACGCACTTCGGCTTCCGCTTCGGTGCGCAGGATGCCGCCGGAAGGATCCGCTTCACGCGAGAGGTCGGGCAGCGCGCTTTCGAGCGTGCGTTCGTCGCCGAGCTCTTGCGTCTGCGGGCGCCGCAGCGATTTTCCGAGGAACGTGCGGACGACGTTGCGGGCGATGTGATAGATCCAGGTCGAAAAGCGGCCGAGCGAAGGATTGAACGTCCCGAGATGCGCGTAGGCGCGCAGAAACGTCTCTTGCGAGAGGTCCGCCACGTCTGCTGGGCCGCGCACCGCGGCGCCGATGAAGTTGGTGATGCCCCGTTTGTAACGGTCGACCAGGACGGCGAAGCAGTCGCGGTCGCCACCCAGAACGAGCTTGACCAACTCCTCGTCGGTCCGCCCTTCGATCGTCATCCTCCTAACGTTCGTTCCTTGCGTCGTTCCTACTAGGGCCGCGGCGAAAGGTTACAGGGCGTGTGTGAGGAGCGGGAAAAGGTTTGCGCCTCCATGCAGCTACGGATCGATCCCGACCGGGTCGCCGGTGCTCGCCGGCTCGCCGCCACGATCGTCGACCCCGTCGAGGCCTTTATCGAGACGCACTCGACCGTCGCGGTCGAGCGCGCGGCGCTGCGCCTGTTGGGGATGAATGGCGCCGCTGAGGACGGCGTCCCGCACGCGAACCGCTTCGTCGACGATCTGCCGAGCGAGGTGCTCGCGCAAGGTGCCGTCCGCGCACTCGGTGCGCTGGTTGCGGAAACCGGTCATTCGCCGGCGACGCTGGCCGAACGCGGGCTCTTGCCGTCGTCGATTGCGTGCGGCGCCGTACCCGAAGCGGCGGCACGTGCGGTGCTGAAGCCGTATGTAGAGGAAGCCCTGAACCGAATCGACGCGCGGCGCGCCGAGCGCGCAGCGTTCCTGGCGCGGTTACCGCAGCTGCCACCGCCGTTACTCTACGTGATCGTCGCGAGCGGCGACATCTACGAAGATCGCACTGCGGCCGTCGCCGCAGCCGAAGCCGGCGCGCAGATCATCGCGGTGATCCGCTCTACCGGGCAGTCGTTACTCGACTTCGTTCCGGAAGGCGCGACCACCGAGGGTTTCGGCGGAACGTACGCGACGCAAGCCAACTTCGCGATCATGCGCGAGGCGCTCGACACCGTCTCTGAACGCCTCGGCCGCTACGTCATGCTGACCAATTACGCAAGCGGACTGTGCATGCCCGAAATCGCCGCGCTCGCGGCGCTCGAGCGGCTCGACATGTTGCTCAACGATTCGATGTACGGGATTCTCTTCCGTGACATCAACATGAAGCGAACCTTCGTCGACCAGCACTTCTCACGGATGCTCAACGCGCGTTCCGGCATCGTGATCAACACCGGCGAGGACAACTATCTGACGACAGCCGACGCGGTCGAACAAGCGCCGGCGGTCCTGGCGTCGCAGTTCATCAATGAAGAGTTCGCCCATCGAGCCGGCTTGCCGGACGCCCAGATCGGCCTCGGCGACGCGTACGAGATCGACCCCGATCTCGAAGACGGTTTCTTGTACGCGGTCGCTCAGGCGCAACTCGCGCGTCAGCTCTTCCCGGACGCGCCCCTCAAGTACATGCCGCCCACCAAGCACATGACCGGTGATATCTTCAAGGGCCATCTGATCGACGCGCTCTTCAATCTGACGTCGGTGATGACCAAGCAAACGATCCATCTTTGCGGGATGCCGACCGAGGCGATCCATACTCCGTTTCTCGGCGACCGTGCCCTGTCGTTGGAAAATGCGCGCTACGTCATGACGACTGCGCGCCATTTCGGCGACGAGATCGAGTTGCGGCCGGACGGCATCGTCGAGCGCCGCGCGCAAGAGGTGCTTCGTGGGAGCCACGAGTTGCTCGAGCGCGTCGCCAAGCGCGGCCTGATGGCGTCGATCGAAACGGGTTTCTTCGCCGACGTTCGGCGCTCGCCCGACGGCGGCCGCGGCTTCGACGGCGTCTTCGAACGCGACGCACGCTATTGGAATCCATTCGAGGACGCACTTTCACCGTGAGCCGCTACGTCAAACCCTATGGGGACACGCTCGACGACGGGAAAGTCCAACTCTCGTTCACCCTGCCGATGGACTGGAGTGAGGCGGCCGATGAGGCGGCGCGACGGCTCGTCGTCGCGATGGGTTTCGGCGACGTCACCGTCGCCGAAGGACGCTCGATCGCGAGCGGCTTTTCATTCTTCGTCGTCTACGCGAGCACGCCGGCGTCGGTCGACCTCGCTGCGCTCGCCGCGCCTGCGGCCCGCGTCGCGACGTTGACGATGGAGCAGATCGACGCGCTGATTCGCGAGAGCGTCCGACGGAAGATTCGCGTCGCCGGCGCCTGCATCGGAACCGACGCCCACACCGTCGGAATCGACGCGATCCTCAACATGAAGGGCTATCGCGGCGATTACGGGCTCGAGCGCTACAAAGAATTCGAGACGTTCAATCTGGGGAGCCAGGTTTCGATCGAGCGCCTCGTCGAGTTCGTGAAAGAAGAACGGATCGACGCGATCCTTGTGTCGCAGGTCGTGACCCAAAAAGGCAGTGACGTTCAAAATTTCACCGCGCTCGGCGAATTGCTCGAAGCCGAAGGGCTACGCGACCGCGTCTTACTGATCGCGGGCGGACCGCGCATGACCAATCTGTTGGCAAACGAACTTGGCTACGACGCAGGGTTCGGCCGGGGGACGCTCCCGAGTGAGGTCGCCGCCTTCATCGCGACGCGCTCCGCCGAGCGCCGAACGGTTCGGCAGTGACGCGCCGAGCACGGCTATCGCTTACACTTTTTGCTGTTATCCTTGCGCAGCCGGCCGGCGCGCAGACCTCGTCGCCTGGGCCGTCCTCGACGCGTGCGCCGATCGTCGCGCCGAGCACCGTCGGCGATCCGTGGACGCCGGACGAAACGGCGACGCTGCAGCACGATCTCGACGCGCTGCTCGCCGGCGCGCCGGCGCTGCGCGGCGCACATGTCGGCGTCTTGGCAAGCGATACGCGGACCGGCGCGACGCTCTACGCGCGCAACGCGGACGACGAGTTTCAACCGGCTTCTACCTTCAAACTGTTGGTGGGCAGCGCGGCACTCGAAAAACTCGGCGAAGATTATCGTTTTCGCACGACGGCGTCCCTCGCACGCATCGCCGATCTTCCCGGCATCGCCCACGGCGGCGTCCTGTGGGGTGCGCTCGTCGTGCATGGTGGCGGCGATCCGTTTTTGTCGGTGCGCGATATCGATAACTTGGCGCTCGCGGTTGCCCAGTCGGGGATCAAACATATTCGCGGACCGGTTTTGATCGATGCGTCGCGCTACGACCGCGCGCCGTACGCACCGGGTTGGACGTGGGACGATTTCACCTACGATTACGCCGCGAAAGCCTCGGCGCTGACCGTCGACGAGAATGTCGTGCACGTGCACGTCGCGCCCGGAGCGCTGCGTGGCGGACCGGCAAGAGTCAGCGTCGATCCACCGGTCGTGGCCGTTGCGTCGTCGGTCGTGACGCTCGCGCGCGGCGCAAGCACGAGCGCCGACGTCGACCCGGATCCGAGCGGGCGGCTCCATCTCAGTGGCGGGATCGCGCTCGGCGCGGGACGGCACGCCATCGACGCCGCCGTCGCCGATCCGCAAGCGTATGCTCGCAAGGTCCTGGTGGCGCGCTTGCGCGCGCACGGTGTCGACGTCTCGCGCGCGCGAGCAGTAGACCCTCGTTCGGCGAGCGAGACGCGACGCATTTGGAAGCACCTGTCGCCGTCGCTGTCGGAGTTGCTGCCGCGCTTTTGGTTGCCGAGCGACAATCTGGTCGGCGAGATGTTGCTCAAAGAACTCGGCTTCGTCTCCGCGGGAACACCGGGGACGACGCTCAAAGGCATCGCATACGAAGAGCACTGGTTGCAAGCGCTGGGGATCGATCTGTCGACGCTGACGCTCGCCGACGGCTGTGGGATGTCGCAATACGATCGCATCACGCCGCGCGATCTCGTCACGATTCTGCAACACGATTGGAACGCGTCGTATCGCGAGATCGTACTCGCTGCGTTGCCGGTCGGCGGGGCGCGGGGGACGATCGAAGGGATCGCCGGGACGCCGGCTGCCGGCCGCGTCTTCGCGAAAACCGGCAGCATGATGCACGTGCGCGGCCTCGCCGGCTATCTCGCCACCCAGCATCACGGCGCCGTCACCTTCGCGTTCAGCGTCGACGATTGGAACGGCAGCTACCCCGACCTTGCCGCGCTCCGCGCCCAACTTCTCTCCCGCATCATCACGGATTAGCATCGCTGTCCGGTCCGAGGCGGAGGAGGCCTGGCCGCGGAACAATCAATTCGATGGCTTCGAAAACTGCCCTCATCACTGGGATCACCGGCCAAGACGGCTCCTATCTAGCCGATTTTCTGCTCTCGAAGGGCTATCGCGTCGTCGGCATGACGCGTCGCTCGAGCACCGACGTGCACGAGCGAATTCGCGCCGTGCTCGATCGCATCGAAATTGTCTCGGGTGACTTGCTCGACCAAAGTTCGATGACGAGCGTCCTCGCCGAAGCGCAGCCCGACGAGGTCTACAATCTCGCGGCACAATCGTTCGTTCCGGCCTCTTGGTCGCAGCCGGTCCTGACTGGCGAGTTCACCGGACTCGGGGTGACGCGCATCCTCGAAGCGATTCGTCACGTCAGTCCGAAGATCAAGTTCTATCAGGCTTCCAGTTCCGAGATGTTCGGGAAAGTCGTTGAGGTTCCCCAAACCGAGCGAACGCCGTTCTATCCGCGTAGCCCATACGGCGTCGCCAAGGCCTACGGTCATTGGATCACGATCAACTATCGCGAATCGTACGACCTCTTTGCGACGAGCGGAATATCGTTTAACCACGAGTCGCCGCGGCGAGGTTTGGAATTCGTGACGCGCAAGATCAGCGACGCGGTCGCGCGCATCAAACTCGGAATGCTCGACAAGCTGCACTTGGGGAACCTCGAAGCGGCGCGCGATTGGGGTTTCGCAGGCGACTACGTGCGCGCAATGTGGCTGATGCTGCAACAGGAATCGCCGGACGACTACGTGATCGCGACGGGCCGAACGCACAAGGTGCGAGATTTCTGCAAACTGGCCTTCGACGCCGTCGATCTCGTTTGGGAAGACCACGTCGTCGTCGACCCACACTTCTACCGACCGGCGGAGGTCGACCATTTGGTCGGCGACGCGTCGAAGATCCGGCGTGTGCTCGGTTGGCAGCCGGAGACGAGCTTCGAGGAACTCGTCGAGATGATGGTACGCGCCGACCTCGATCGCTTGCGGCCGTTCGCACTCGTGTGACGGGGGGGGTCTGATGGCGCGCGTCGTTGTCACGGGCGGGAACGGGTTCGTCGGGCGGCATCTCGTTAAGATCCTGCGTGAACGCGGCGACGACGTGATCGTCGCCGGGCGAAGTCACAACGGCGTCGGCGTCGATTACGCTCTCGATCTCTCCGACACGGACAACGTACGCAGCTTGATCGAATCGACGCGGCCGCGCGTAATATATCATTTGGCAGCGGTTGCATTTGTTCCCGACGCGACGCTTGATCCGATGGGCGCCTACGAGACCAACATTATGGGGACCGGGCGGTTGTTCGAGGCGGTGCGCACGGTCTACCGAGATAGCGCGCCGCCGCGCTGCATCTTCGTAAGCTCTGCGGAAGTCTACGGAAAGCGTACCTCTGACGATTATCCGCTACGTGAGACGCTGGCGCCGCGACCGGCGACGCCGTACGCAGCCAGCAAACTAGCCGGCGAGGCGATCGCGCTGGCGGCCTCCCGCACCTTCGGCGTTCCGACGATCGTGACGCGCGGCTTTAATCATATCGGTCTTGGTCAAGACCCGCGCTTCGCGGTTCCGTCGTTTGCGCGGGGACTGGCAGCCGTCGCAGGCGGCGCCGAGCCGATTCTTCGGGTCGGAAATCTTTCGACAAGGCGTGACTTCCTTGACGTGCGCGATGTTGTTTCCGCGTACGTCGCGCTCGCGGATGATGGGCTTGACGGTGAAATATACAACATTTGCAGCGGTCGCCCGATCAGCATGGCGGAGATCCTCCGCGAACTGATTTCGATTGCGCATGTCGCGGTCGAAGTGCGCGAAAGTGCCGACTTGATGCGTCCCAGCGACAATCCGCTCTCCTACGGGGACAACACCAAGTTGCGCGCGGTTACCGGTTGGAAACCGCGCGTCTCGCTCGCGCAGTCGCTGCAGGACGTTTACGCGGAGGCCAGTTCCAAAGTCCAGGCACCGGTGCGATGATGGACTCACTCGAATGGCAGGAGAACGTTTTCAAGAATCGCGGCATGCTCTTGGCGCTGCCGGCGTGCGCACTCGTCGCCTTCGGCCGGCCGACCGCTGGTTCGATCGCGCTCGGTCTCCCGCTCGCGCTGGCCGGCGAAGCGCTCCGCTGCTGGGCCGTCGGCTACTCCGGCGTTACGACGCGATCGGACTCGGTCACCGCGCAGTCGCTGGTGACCGCCGGGCCGTACGCGCACGTTCGCAATCCGCTGTACGTGGGGAATTTTCTGACGGCGCTCGGCTTCTCCGTCGCCTTCACCGGGGGACTCAGCGGGCGTGGCCGGGCGACGATGACGGCCCTCGCTCTTGGGACGATGCTCGGCGTCTACGCGACGATCATTCCTTTGGAGGAAGCGTATCTGCGTAAGAAGTTCGGCCTTGCGTTCGACGAGTACGCGGAGCGAGTCCCGCGACTGGTTCCCCGCCTTCGCCCGGCGGAGCCGCAAAGCGGGGGCTACGACGCCGGCGTCATCGCGAAAGCCGAGACGCGCACCTTCGCCACGTTCGGTGCGATGGTGGCTACCCTGTTCTTCAAAGCGCGGCGCGGCAGCCTGTGAACTCCGAGCGGCCTTCCGCTCGCACCACGTTGACGCTGCGCGTCGCACTCGTCTTGACGATCGCGGTCGCGTTGCTCGAACTGGGCGGTTCGCTGATGTCTGGGAGCCTAGCGTTGCTTTCCGACGCCGCCCACGTGTTCATGGACGCCTTCGCGCTCGGGATCGCGTTGATCGCGAACATCGAAGCGAACCGGCGCCCCGCGACGATGCGCCAAACGTTCGGTTACGCGCGCGTCGAAGTGCTGGCGGCGCTTGCCAACGGCGGCCTCCTGTTCGCGATCACCGTGCTGATCGTCATCGAAGCCGTCCACCGCCTCTCCTCGCCGCAATTACCGGCGGGCGGTCTGATGGCGTTGTTCGCGACGATCGGCTTCGTGACCAACCTCGCGATCGGCTTGTCGTTGTCGCGCGCCGCGCGCGAGAACATCAACGTGAAGGCCGCGCTGTTTCACGTCGCCAGCGACGTGCTCGGCGGATTCGCCGTCGCGCTCGGCGGCCTGTTCATCCTCGTGGGCCGGATCGCGTGGCTCGATCCGGTGCTCTCCATTTTCATCGCAGTGATCATTGTCGTCGGCGTGGTGCGCGTCGTCCGGGAAGCCGCCGACGTCTTGCTCGAGAGCGCCCCGCCGCACGCGGAGATCCCCGCGGTGCGCGGGCGGATTCGCGACCTCGAGGGCGTCGTCGACGTTCACGACCTCCACGTCTGGACGCTCGGTCCCGGATCGCACGCGCTCTCGGCTCACGTCCTGCTGCCCGATTCTCGGATCAGCGAAGCGTCTGCACTGTTGCGGCGAATCGACGAACGGATGCGCGCCGAATTCGGCATCACCCACGTCACCTTGCAGTTCGAATGCGAGGCCTGCGCCGACGACGAGCGGATCGTCTGCACGCAAATCAACTCGCGTTAGGCCGTGTGAGGAGCCCTAGAGGCTCCTAGGGCCGCCCGGCTCCGCTCAGGAAGAACAGGAGTCCCAAAACCGGGCTCCGTGCGCTGTGCGTACGGAGGCGCGGAGCCCGCGAAACGGGCGTAGTGCTGTTAATAACGAGGACACCATGCAATCGAAGATCGTTTTCCTAGCGACCGCCCGCACGCCGTTCGGCCGACTCGGCGGCGCCTTGGCCTCGCTGCCCGCGACGGTGCTCGGAGGCGAGGCGATTCGCGCGGCGGTCAAACGCTCGAAACTCGATCCGGGTGAGGTCGAGCACGTCATCATGGGTCAAGTCTTACAGGGCGGCGCCGGTCAGGCGCCGGCGCGCCAAGCCGCCTACAACGCCGGCTTGGCGAAGACGATCACGTTCGAAACGATCAACAAGGTGTGTGCCTCGGGGATGATCGCGATCGTCCACGGCGCGCGCCTGATCGATGACGGTGAGGCCTCGGTCGTGGTGGCCGGCGGGATGGAGTCGATGTCGAACGCGCCGTACGCGGCGCTTAGCGCGCGCTTCGGTTATCGCTTCGGCGACGGCGTCCTCGTCGACCTGATGAATTACGACGCGCTTGTCGATCCGTGGTCGCGGATGACGATGGCGCAAGCACAGAGCAAGGTGAACGCCGATCTCAAGATCACCCGCGAAGTGCAGGACGAGTTTGCCTTCAATAGTCATGCGCGGGCCGCCAAGGCGACCGCCGACGGAACGCTGAGCGGCGAGATCGTCGCGCTGAAAGTCGCGACTAAGGCGAAGGGAAAACTCGTCGTCGATGAGATTCCGGCGCAAACGAGGGCGCGCGTCCCGGTGCACGCCGGCGGAAACGGCGCGACGGCGTCGCGCATTTGGGGACACGAATCAACCGACGAACTCGTTCCGAACCCCAAACGGTTCACGCCGTACGTCACCGGCGACGTTCCGTTCACGCTCGTCGACAAAGACGAGCCGATTCGCGGCGACTCGTCGCTCGAATCGATGGCTAAGCTGCAACCGCTCGACAAAGACGGAACCGTAACCGCCGGCAACGCGCCCGGCGTGAACGACGGTGCGGCCGCGGTCGTGCTGGCCAGCGACGAATACGCCCGGCGCAACGGCTACGAAGCGCTCGGGCAGATCGTCGGGCACGCGGCCGCCGCGTGGGATCCGGCCTATCTTGCCTTGACGCCGGCGATGGCGGCCCAGAAGCTGCTCGACAAGCACAACCTCAAGCCGATCGACATCGCGATTTGGGAAGTGAACGAAGCGTTTGCCGCCGTCGCCTGGAGTACGGCAAACCTGCTCGGGCTCGATCCGAAATCGATCAACTTACAGGGCGGCGCGGTCGCGTTCGGCCATCCGGTCGGTGCGTCCGGCGCACGCATCACGGCGTCGGTTATCCACCAATTGCGCCGTCGCGGCGGCGGCTACGGGATCGCCGCGATCTGCAGCGGCGGCGGCCAAGGCGACGCTGTTCTGATCAAAGTCGATTGACCAAGATCCTCGTCGTCGGCGCGGGCCAGATGGGCGCCGGCATCGCTCAGGTCGCCGCCCAAGCCGGCGACGCGGTCTTGCTCAACGATCGCACCCAGGAGTACATCGACGGCGGCCTGCTCACGATCGATAAGAATCTCGAGCGAGCCGTCGAGAAGGGGCGAATGACGAACGAGGAGCGTCAGGCGGCGCTCGCGCGAATTCAGCCGCAGCTTACTTTTGAAAACGTCGACGTCGACGTTGCGATCGAGGCGGCGACCGAAAACCTCGAGATCAAACTCGACCTGTTCGCGAAACTCGACCGGCACACGCCGCAGCGAGCGATCCTCGCGAGCAATACTTCGTCGATCTCGATCACCAAATTGGCGGCGGCGACAAAACGCCCGGCACTCGTGATCGGGATGCACTACTTCAATCCCGTCCCCGTGATGCGGCTGGTCGAAGTCATCCGCGGCATCGCGACGGCACAGGCGACCTTCGACGCCGTGCGCGATCTGGCCATCGCGCATGGGAAAACGCCGGTCGAGGTGCGCAACTTTCCCGGCTTCGTCTCCAATCGCGTGCTCTGTCCGATGCTCAACGAGGCGATTTTCGCCTTGTATGAAGGGGTCGGCTCGGTCGAGGCGATCGACACGGTGATGAGGTTGGGTATGAACCATCCGATGGGACCGCTCGAACTCTCCGATTTCATCGGCCTCGACACGCTGCTCTCGATCCTCGAGGTGCTCTACGACGGATTCAAGGATCCAAAGTATCGTCCGTGTCCGCTGCTACGCGAGTACGTCGATGCGGGATGGTTGGGACGCAAAGCCGGCCGCGGCTTCTACGAATATGCCACGCCGGGCGGCGCGATCGTCGCGCGCAACGGGGCCGGCGCGGCGGTGGGGGCACGCTAACGATTTCGTCCTCGTCGGGCGAATTCGAGCCGACGCCGGAACAGCGCGAGGTCGCTACGCTGGCGCGCGAAGTCGCCGAACGCGAGATCGCACCGCACATCGCGAAGTGGGACCGCGAGCATTATTTCCCGCGCGAGCTGTACACGAAGTTGAGCGCGGCCGGCTTGATGGGTTTGACGATCCCCGAAACCTTCGGTGGCTCCGGCGCCGATTACGTCGCCTACGCGCTCGCGCTGGAAGAACTCGCGCGCGTCGACGCCGGGACGGCCGTAACCCTTTCCGTTCATCTGATGATCGCCGGCGCGATTCTGCGCCTCGGCAGCGACGTGCAGAAGAGTCACTATCTTCCGCAACTCGCCGGCGGCGACGTGATCGCGGGCTTCGCGCTGACCGAACCCGACGCGGGCTCCGACGCGGCGTCGATTCGCAGCACCGCTCGGCGCAGCGCCGGCGGGTACGCGCTGCGCGGGCGAAAACAGTGGTGCACCAACGGTGGTTACGCCGGCGTCACGATGGCGATGTTTCGAACCGGCGCTCCGGGCGCCAAGGGCATCTCGGCGTTCTTGGTGGACAACGCGTTGCCCGGCATCGTGCTTGAGAAGACGACCGAAAAACTCGGCATCCACACGAGCAACACGGTCGACCTCGCCTTCGACGACGTTGCCGTCCCCGCGACCGCGCTGCTCGGCGCGGAAGGCGAGGGACTCAACGGCGCACTTTCGGCGCTCACGACCGGGCGCATCGGGATCGCGGCGCAGGCGACCGGGATTCTCGCGGCGTGCCTGGAGGCGAGCGTGAAGTTCGCCAAAGAACGCGAGGCGTTCGGGAAGCCGATCGCCGCGTTCGAAGGCGTCTCGTTCAAGATCGCGCAGATGGCGACCGATCTCGACGCCGCGCGCCTGCTCACGTGGCGCGCCGCCGCACGCTGCGATCGGGGCGAGCGATTCGCGCTCGAAGCGAGCCAGGCCAAACTCTTCGCGTCCACCGCAGCGCGCCGCCACGCCGCCGAAGCCGTCCAGATCCACGGCGGCTACGGCTACACGACCGAGTTTCCGGTCGAACGCTACTACCGCGACGCGAAGATCACCGAGATCTACGAAGGCACAAGCGAGATCCAGCAACTGATCATCGCCCGCGCGCTCCTCGGCCGGCTCGAATAGCGCTTCCGGCGGACGCGATGTCGCGTGATCGCGCCTGCCCACTAGGGGTTTGAAGCCTACGAGCAAACTGAGGGCGGGCCATGAAGTTGATGGAGTATCAGGGCAAGGAGCTGTTTCGTCGCGTCGGGATTCCCACGCCGCGCGGACACTTTGCGAAAAGCGCCGACGACGTCGCCGCGTTCGTCGCCGCGAATCCGGGATCGTGGGTGCTCAAGAGTCAGGTGCTGATGGGCGGTCGCGGCAAGGCGGGCGGCATCAAATTCGCCGACGACCCGAATCAGGCGCGCGCGATCGCGAGCGAGTTGCTTGGCAAAGTGCTCAAGAGCGTGCAGAATCCCGAAGGCGAACGGGTCGGTTCGCTGCTGGTCGAAGAGAAAGTTGCGATTGAGAGCGAGGCGTACGTCTCGATCACGATCGATCGCGCCGCGAAGAAGCCGGTCGTCATCGTGACCGCGCAGGGCGGGATGGATGTCGAGGAAGTCGCCGCGCACGATCCGGATGCGATCGCAAAACTCTGGATCGACGCCGCCGCCGGATTCTGGCCGTTCGTCGCGCGCCGACTCGCGTTCGCCGCGAAATTGCCACTCGGTTTTCACAAGACGTTTCCGGGCGTCGTCGGCGGGCTGTACTCACTCTTCATGGACTACGGTGCGAATCTGGTCGAGATCAACCCGCTGGTGCTCAGCAAAGACGGCGCGGTGATCGCCTCCGACGCGAAGGTCGACCTCGACGACAACGCGCTCTACAAGCACCCCGAACTCAAAGACTGGAAAGCCGAGGCGCCGGTCGATGAGGATCAAGCCGCCGCGGTTGCGATCGGGCTCGGCCTATCGAATTACGCCAAGCTCGACGGCAACATCGGCGTCATCGCGAACGGCGCCGGCCTCGGGATGGGGACGATGGATGCGATCCGCAACGCCGGCGGCTCGGCGGCAAACTTTCTCGACATCGGCGGCGGCGCGCAAGCCGACCTCGTGAAGAAGAGTTACAATCTCGTCGTCTCGGACCCGAAGGTCAAGTCGATGTTCATCAATATCTTCGGCGGCATCACCCGCGGCGACCAGGTCGCGCGCGGGATCGTCGAAGCGCTCGCCGGCGGCGATATCCGCAAAGTCCCGCTCGTCGTGCGCTTGACCGGCACCAATGAAAAGGAAGGCCGCGCGATTCTCGCCGCAGCCGGGATGAATCCGGTCGAGACGATGGACGAAGGCGCGAAAACGGCCGTTGAGCTGGCGCGTGCGTAGGACGGTCTAGAGATGGCGATCTGGCTTGACAAGAACTCGAAGATCATCGTTCAAGGTATCACCGGCCGCGAAGGGCTTTTTCACACGCAACGGATGCTCGCATACCGGACGCCGATCGTCGGGGGCGTCACGCCCGGCAAGGGCGGCTCGAGCGTCGAGGGCGGCATCCCGGTGTTCAACACGGTGCACGACGCGGTCGCGAAGACCGGCGCGACGCACACCATCATCTTCGTTCCGCCGGCTTTCGCGGCCGACGCGCTCTACGAAGCGCACGACGCCGGGATCGGCTTCGCCGCCTGCATCACCGAAGGGATTCCCGTCCACGACATGCTGCGGGTCGTGGCGACGACCGCCGGCATGCGGATCTTGGGTCCCAACTGCCCCGGCATCGTCTCGCCGGGGAAGGCGCTCGTCGGCATCATGCCCGGCCACATTTTCAAGGAAGGCCGCGTCGGGATGATCTCGCGTTCGGGGACGTTGACCTACGAGATCGTCGACAACCTCACCAAAGCCGGCCTCGGCCAATCGACCTGCGTCGGCATCGGCGGCGATCCGATCATCGGCACGACCTTCGTCGACGCGCTGCGAGCTTTCGCCAACGATCCCGAGACCGATGCGATCGTCCTCTGCGGTGAGATCGGCGGCTCGGATGAAGAAGACGCCGCCGCGTTCATCCACGACCACCTGCCCGACAAGCCGGTGGTCGCGTTCATCGGCGGTCGCTCCGCCCCGAGAGGCAAGCGGCTCGGTCACGCCGGCGCGATCATCTCGGGCAACTTCGGAACCCCCGAAAGTAAGCTCGCCGCCTTCGCGGCGGCCGGCGTGCCGGTGGCTGATCGGCCGTCGCAGATTCCGGACGTCGTCAAGTCGAGGCTCTCGGGCGCCAAGCGCTGATTTTACATAGAACTGGTGTTCGACTTCAAGAATGATCAATGACGCCGAGCACAGGATTACCCGGACCCCCCGAAGGAGAGGGCCTTCAGTCGCCGGTCTTGGCTCACTTTTTTGTGCCCACCCCGGCGTCTTTCCACACATCTAATTAGGAGACAGCATGCTAAAACGCAAGTTCTGGCATTCGCTCGTCGCCGCTCTCACGCTCGTCGCGCTCGTTAGCCAGGGAACTTGGGTTCTGGCCGGGACGACGGGTGGGATGAACGGCGGTGTCGTCGACGAAAACGGCGCACCGATCCAGAACGCTCTGGTCTCGGTCGCAAGTCCGTCGCAAATTGCTCACACGAGCACGGACACGAGCGGAAAGTTCAACTTCCTGGCGTTGATCCCAGACACGTACACGCTCTCGGTCGAGAAGCAAGGGTACGAATCGGTCTCGCAAACGGGCGTTACCGTGATCGCAGACCAAAACAGCTCGGTCAACCTCGCCACGCGGCGCGTCCTTCGGACGATCGGCCGCGTTACATCCCGCGCTCCCTCGTCGTTGATCAAACCGGGTACCGTCACCGACGTGTACTCGATCACAGCGACGCAGCAAGACAAGGTCGCCGCCGTCGGCGGCGGCGGTAACCTCAACAGCGCCTGGTCGGCGATCGCGTCGGTTCCCGGCGTGTTCGTGTCGCCGAATCAGGTCGGTTACATCGGCGCCGCCGGGACGCTGAGCATCCGCGGCGGAGACTACGACCAGATCGGATACGAGATCGACGGCGTCCCCGTCAATCGCGCCTTCGATAATTATCCGTCGGGCCCGACCTCGTCGCTCGGTCAGCAAGAGCTTCAGGTCTACACCGGCGTTCCGCCGGCCAATGCGGAGGCAAACGGCCTCTCCGGGTTCATCAATCAGGTCATCCGCACCGGGACGTATCCCGGGTTCGCCAACGTCGATCTGGGGATCGGCGGGCCCTCGTATTACCACAAGGCTTCGTTTGAAGTCGGCGGATCGTCGCCGAACCGGAACTTCTCGTACTACCTCGGCTTCGGCGGCTACAACCAAGACTTCCGTTACGCCGATCAATTCAACGGCGCGAGCGTGAGCACGCTCTACGGTTCACCCCTCGGGTTCTGCGACCCGTCGATGTCTGCCACACTTGCCCCATCGTGCTACGGGGGACAAGTCAACGGGCAGGGTGCCTTTGTGGCCGGCGGCTACAATGGAAACACGTCGCTCTTCAGGCTCTCGAACGCGGGCGCGTTCAGTGGTGGTGGAAACGGTCAGGGCTCGTTCCTCCTGGCTCCCTACAACCTGATCAGCATCGCAAACATCGTCGATCGCGACAGCGTCGTGAACCTGCACTTCGGCATTCCGCACAAGGACGGGACGAAGGACGACCTGCAGTTGCTCGGGATGGTCAACTACATCCAGAACAATTACTACGGGTCGACCAACGATCAGGGCGGCGTGGCTTTCCTCAACAACACGACGCTCGGTGCCCCGTTCATCATCGACGGCTTCCAGTTCAACGGTCCGACCGGCCAGACGTTGCCGGCGAACTACCAAACGATGACATCGCCGTATGTCTTCCCGAACATTCCGACGCACCCGTTCTCGAGTTCCGCGACCGGTTTTCCGGCGCTAATCAACCCGAGTGAGCGCGACGGGTTCTTGAACGATCAGGCGATCTACAAGATCCAGTACACGCACAACATGGGCAGCAACGCGCTGTTCAAGGTCTACGGTTACAGCTACTACAGTGACTGGATGAACACCGCGCCGCAGTCGCTCTATGCGGATTTCGTGGGTTGTTGCCCCTACGACTACGAGCTGACCAGTCACAGCCGCGGCGTGAGCGGGTCGTTCATCGATCAGATCACTCCGAACAACCTCCTCAACTTCACGGGCTCCTACGTCACCTCGAGCTTAATCCGTGACAACAACACCGAAATGGTGAACGGCGCCTACGGCTTGAACTCGGTGAACGCACGGACGCAGTTTGCGGTCTTAGTCGACCCGACCAATCCTACAAACGGTCTCTGCTACACCTTGACGGGGGCCCCCACGACCTGCGCGCTCGGCGGCCCGGCGAAGATCGCCACCCTGCGGCAAGCGTATCAGGGAACGATTACGCCCGCGCCAGCCATAAACTGCGGGGGCGGGCCGTGCACGTACTACGTCGTCGAAAATGGGACCTACGCGACCTTCAATCAGGTGACGCCGAAATTCTTTTCGGGGTCGCTGACGGACGAGTGGCGTCCCAGCAGCAAGCTCACGATTAACGCCGGAGTTCGCTTCGACGACTTCCAGTACACTGGATCCAATACCCAAGGGACTGCCGCCCGGACATTGTTCTACAACGCGTTCAACATGGACACGTGCTTCAACAACACGGGCAATGCGGTTACGGTCAACGGTTTCCGGCTCGCTCCGTACGGGATCGCCGATAAGGTCCGTGATCTGGGTCAAGCGACCGTCGCCGGCGCCTGCCCGGGCGGGCTGAGCGCGATGAACGCGCAGAATCCCGCCGGCAACCTGACGTCAACCTACCCTGAATGGCAGCCTCGGCTCGGCTTCACGTACTCGGTCGATCCGCAAACGGTCATCCGTGCCAGCTACGGCCGGTACGCGCAAGGGCCGAACAGCGCCTTCGAGCAGTACAACATGCTCCAGCAAGACTCGCCGCAACAGCTGTACTACACGTACTCGTTCCAGCAGTTCGGCTTCCTCGCGCCGGAGCATCCGATTACTCCCTCGGTTTCGAACAATTACGATTTCTCGTTCGAGCACCAATTCAAGGGAGATACGTCGATCAAGGTGACCCCGTTCCTGCGTAAGACGCAGGGCCAGGTTCAACAGTTCTTCCTCAATCAACCGACGAGCTTCGTCTCGGGTCTGAACGTCGGCAAACAGACGTCTCAGGGCCTCGAGTTCGAACTCGACAAGGGCAACTTCGCCGCACAAGGTCTGTCGGCGCGGCTGTCCTTCACGTACACCAACAGCTACATCAACTACACGCCGCTGCCCAATGGCGGGTCGGTCATCACGCCGCTCAACGCGCAAATCCAAACGTACAACGCCTACACCAAGGCCTGTGCGGCGGGTGGCTCCGCGTTCGGAACGGCGACCTGCGGCGGTACGACCGTCGGGGGCGCCGGCGCGGCTCCGTGTTACACCACCGCTGGTGTGGCGGACAATGTGTGCGCTCTCGGCAGTATCGCCAACCCGTATTGGAACGCTCCCGTTCAGGGATTGCTTCCGATCAACGGCAACTTCCAGACCTTCGACATCCTGCCGCAAGGCTACGGCAGCGCGGTCCAGGGTTACGGGGCGCCGTACGTCGCGTCGTTTGTTCTCAACGAGCGGGTCGGTAAGTGGTCGATCGCCCCGATCCTGCAGATGTTCGGAGGTCAGCGCTACGGCGCGCCTGCGACCACGGTCGGCATCGCTCCGGATACCTGTGGAGCGGGACTCGCCGGCACGACGGCCGGTGACCCGCGCTACAGCACGCCGGGCCTCGGTTATCAAAACGGCGTCGGCGGTTCGCCGTTCAACGCCTACAACTGCGGCGCGATCGGTGCCGGTGGTATCCCCAATCCATACACCGGTGCGTTCGACGGCATCGGCGCGTTCGTCGCGCCGACGGCGCTCGAGCTCCACGCGCAAATCAGCTACGAGGTAAGTCCGAAGGTTACGTTGGTTGCGAACCTGACGAACCTCGTCAGCACCTGCTTCGGCGGCACGAAAGTCGGCTGGGCGGTCAGTGGTGCGTGTGGTTACAGCGTCCTTGGAGGCGGCGCGGCGGGTGACGTCGGGAACACCTTCAACCCGGGCGCTGTCATCCAGCCGTACGTCAATACCCCGTACGAACCGTTCTTCGTGGGATTGCCGTTCAGCGTTTACCTCAACGCCAAGATCAAGATCTAAGCCAAACACGGTCTCGATCAAGAAGGGCCCTCGCGAAAGCGGGGGCCCTTCTCTTATATGGGTGCGGTTCTTTTTCGCCACGGCTTCGTCACTCGGCGCTGAAATGGGGTCCCGACCATTCGGCGCGCCTCGTTCCTCGCCGCGACGAAAAATTCCAGACCGGCACCACCGCCACCGCGCGTTCATCCGCTTCCTACGCGCGCCGACCGACTTGACAATGTGGCACAAATTGTGGCATATTGTCAAAGTCATGACCTCCATCAACCTTCGCCAACTTCGCGACACGCGTCGGCTGAAATCGTTGCTGCAGGCGGGGACGACGGTTGAGCTTCGGGAGCGAGATCGAGTCCTTGGTCGCATCGTCCCTGG
Source organism: Candidatus Zemynaea palustris (assembly GCA_003134695.1). Lineage (GTDB taxonomy): Bacteria > Vulcanimicrobiota > Vulcanimicrobiia > Vulcanimicrobiales > Vulcanimicrobiaceae > Zemelea > Zemelea palustris. The sequence goes on from PLCB01000026.1 coordinate 154,388, forward strand.
TGGCAGAGTGACCCGGGATCCCGGCAAGTGGCCGAAGTTCTCCGTTCGCATGAAAAAAATATTCGGAACCCGGCTCGTGCCCGGAGCCGACTTAGTGATCGAGGAGCGCGGTCGCTTTTGATCGTGTATCCCGACACGAGTTTTATCGTGTCGCTATACCTTCCTGATCGTCACTCGCAGGATGCTGAACGGCGGCTTGTTCGACGGCCGCTGCTTTGCATGACGCCGTTACATCGCGCGGAATGGACTCACGCGATTGCGCAGCATGTCTTTCGGCACGAGATTTCAGCAAGTGAGGCGCAGCAGGTGTATAAGGCTTTCGAGCGCGACCGCGCCGATGGGTTGTGGGAAGAGACGGCGCTTTCCGAGGCGATCTTCGAAACCTGTGTGGAGCTCGCCCGTCGCTACGCGGCTCGTTTGGGGGTTCGAACACTGGATACGCTTCACGTCGCCGCGGCCCTCGAACTGAAAGCGCAGGAGTTTTGGACGTACGACGGACGTCAAGGGAAACTCGCGAAGGCGGCCGGGCTGAAGACTTCTTGATTCCTGCTTGTGAACGGGACGGCATTTCCACCGGAGGGGACCGTAAGGACGAGACGGTACTGCGCGACGATGCAGTACGGGTATCACTGTGAGGAATGTGAAGAGGCCGTCTGGCCCGCAGCTCCTCGGGCGGAGTTGCAATGGCTCAAGGATCGCGCGCACGTCGTCCGTGAGGTCGCGAAGCACGTGCAGGGCGGGCTCGACACGTGGATCAGCGAGGGGATGGCCTTCCTAGAACGCCATCATGGCCACAGCGTCTTCGTCACCCGAAGGCCATAGTTACCGTTGCGAGTTCTTTTGTTTGAGGGCGAGGAAACGAGGGCCGAAGTGTGCTTCGGAACGCACATGAGGCCCGAGTTGACGAAGCCATCGAACGAAAGAGCCGCAAACGAACGAAGGCCGCTTTGCAGCGGCCTCCGGGTCGTCGCGGCGGATTCCGGCGCTAGCGCGGAATCTTGATGTGCTGTCCAGGGACGATCGTGGCGCTGTCGAGGTGGTTGGCCGCGACAATCGTGTCGAGCGTGTCTTGGACGCTTCCGCCGGCTGGGGTGCGACGCTCGGCGAGGGCCCAGAGCGAGTCGCCGCGCTGCACCGTGACGGTGCCGAACCGCTCGGGAGCGGCGGCATAGAGGCGCGACGACGAGAGGGCCGGGATCGTGACGATCGCACCTAGGAGCGCCAACGCGACGGCCGGCATCAGGCTCGCTCGCTTCCGTCTCAGCGCGTACATCTTATCTCCCTAGGGCCCACATTTAGGGCCAAACGCCTGTTCGTCCACCATATTTTAGCAAGGGGCTTGTGGATAAGTCAATATGGCTCGAACGTATGTTTGCATTTTCCAGGGGTTTTGTGGTACGTTGTTCCCGCGTCCGCCCCTTATCCACCCCGAGCCAACAGCTTACTCACAGGAGCGCAGATGGTAGATCGTGCCCCGACGGAGCGCCAGGCGCGCATACTCGAGGTGATCCGCGACTTCACGCACGAGCGGGGCTACCCGCCGTCGGTCCGCGAGATCGGCGAGCGCGTCGGGCTCTCGTCCTCGTCGACGGTCCAGTCGCACCTCAAATCGCTCGAGAAGCGCGGCCTCATCCACCGCGACCCCACCAAGCCCAGGGCTCTGGTCGCGGGGCGGAAGCACGACCGGCGGGAGGTTGAACACGGCGTCCTCCCGATCGTCGGAAAGGTCGCCGCCGGGCTCCCGATCACGGCGGCCGAGAATGTCGAGGGCGAGTTTCCAGTTCCGGCCGACTTGGCTCGCAAGCACGGCAGCTTCATGTTGCGCGTGAGCGGCGACTCGATGGTGGAGGCCGCGATCCTCGACGGCGATCTGATCGTCGTCTCGCCCCAGCCCGATGCCCGCAACGGCGAGATCGTCGTTGCGATGCTCGACGGAGAGGCGACCGTCAAGCGCTTCTATCGCGAATCGGGCCGCGTTCGGCTGCAGCCGGAGAACCGCGCGATGGAGCCGATCTACGCCGACGACGTGACGATCCTTGGCCGCGTCGCGGCGATTTACCGCCGAGTCTAGCAAGGTCGCATCATAACCGCGGTGTAACCCAGGGCCCCCATGCGCTCTGGAACCGCGGTTGCGCGTCTGCGAGCGTTCGCCGCCGTCCCCGAGATGGTGGCGATCCGTACGGCGCTTCCGTACAGTTTCGTGGGTTTGGTGCTTGGCATCGCGACGTTCGTCGCACTGCAGCCGAGCGGCGAATTTCTGCAGAAATTCTACCGTGCGTTTGCGCCCGCCTTCGGCATCATGGCGGCGCTGCTGCTGGTGCTGTTGACGATCGATCTCGCCAAGCGCCGCAACGTCCCGCCGGCTGCGGCGCTGCCGATCGCATGCGCCGTCTTCTTGTTGTCGTTGCCGTACCGTCACGCTTCGTCGCCGGTGGCGCTGTTGCGGGCCCTCGGCACGAGCGGTCTCTTCCTGGCGATCGTCGTCGCCATCGCCGTCGTCGCGCTCTTGGCCGTTTCGCGCGCTCGGTTGGGGTCGGCGGGCGGAACGTTCGTGGCCGCAAGCCTTGCCGTCGGCGTCGCGGCGCTGCTCTTTTTCTTCGGCATCTCACTGACCGAATGGCTGGACGTCGCGATCGCGCCGCTCGGAACGCTCGGCGATAGTCTCGCGGCGCTGCTCGTCATCACGCTCGTCGAGACGCTGCTCTGGACGATCGGCATCCACGGCCCCGCGCTCCTGGCCGCCGTCGTCTTGCCCGTGTACCTTCAATTGCAGTTCGAAAACACCGAAGCGATGGCGCATGGGCTTCCGTTGCCGCACGTCGTGACCGTCTCTACCTTTCTGTTCGTCTTCCCGGGAGGGGCCGGTGCGACGCTCCCGCTCGTGCTGTTGCTGCTGCGCAACAAGATCAAACGCGCGCGGCAGGTCGCGCTCGCGACCCTGGTCCCCACGCTCTTCAACGCGAACGAACCGTTGATGTTCGGATTGCCGCTCGTCTCCAACCCGTACTTGAGCGTCCCGTTCGTCCTCGCGCCGCTCGTGCTCGCGCTCGTTACCTGGTTTGCGATGCATCTGGGTTTGGTCGCGCGGCCCGCGCTCTACATCCCCTCTTCGGTGCCGTTGCCGATTAGCGTCGTGCTCGCCACCAAAGATTGGCGAGCGGTCGTGCTTATCGCGATCAACGTGGGCCTGGCGGCGGCGATCTACGCGCCGTTCGTCCGCCTCTTCGAACGGCACGAGGCCGCCGAGACAGCGTGATCGACGCGCTCGTTGCTCAATTTGCGATCGAACCGGCGCTCGAGCGCGCCGCGCGCGCCGCCGCCGAGCGCGTCGCCGCCTTCAATCGCCCCGCCGTCGCGCGCGTCAAGATCGCCGTGTTGGGAGCGTTCGTCGCCGAGCAACTCTCGGAGAGCGATCTATCGGGGGCGTTCGGTTACGGCTACGACGACGCGGCGCGAACCCATTACGAGTCGTTGCTGGCGCGAATTTTCGGGTGCGAGCGCGCCTTCGCGCGCCTCTCACTCGTCAGCGGAACGCACGCGATCGTGACCGCACTCGAAGCCTGCCTCCCGCACAACGGCCGCCTGCTCTCGGCGACCGGCACGCCGTACGACACGCTGCGCAACGCGATCGCCGACGCGCCTCATTCGCTCGTCTCGCGCGGGATTCGATACGATGAGGTCGCGCTTGCCGCCGAGGGTGGCGTCGATTTCGACGCGTTGTGCGAACGCGTGACGCTCGGCGCGGACGTCGTCTTCGTGCAACGCTCGCGCGGTTACGCGCCGCGCCGATCGCTCTCCGCCGAGGAGTGCGGACTCGTCGCTCGCACGGTGAAGGCGATCTCGCCAAGAACGCTCGTGCTCGTCGACAATTGCTACGGCGAATTGGTCGAGGAGCGCGAGCCGACCCATCACGGCGCCGATGCCGTCATCGGTTCGCTCATCAAGAATCTCGGCGGCGGTCTCGCGCCGGGCGGTGCGTACGTCGCCGGTCGTGCCGACGTCATCGAACGAATCGCGGCGCACCACTATGCGCCGGGTCTCGGAACGAGCGTCGGCCCGTACCTTGGCTTTGGGCGGGCGCTGCTTCAAGGACTTTTCTATGCGCCGCTCGTCGTCGGCGAAGCGCTCTTCGGCTTGGACTTCGCCGCCGCGCTTTTCGACGAACTCGGCTTCTCCGTCGATCCGGCGCCGGGAGCGGCACGCTGCGATATCGTGCAAGCGATTCGTCTGGGCGACGCGGCGCGGGTCCTCGCGTTCGCGCGCGGATTGCAGCGGGCGATGCCGGTCAACGCCGCGTTCCGGCCGGAAGCGGGCCCGGTTCCGGGCTATCGAGAGCCGGTTGTGATGTCGAGCGGTGCGTTCGTGAGCGGCTCGACCATCGAGCTTTCCTGCGACGCGCCGCTGCGGCCCCCGTACGAGGTCTATCTCCAAGGGGGGGCGATGCGCGAGCACGCCGTTCTCGGCGCGATCTTCGCCGCCCGGGAGCTCGTCAAGGAAAGCAAACGCCCACCCCGCAAAAGGAGAGGTCGATGACCCTCGGGGAGTCCACGTGAACGAGTCCGACCAGAGCGCGCGTAACGGAGAAGCCCCCTATCGGCGGCGCTTCGTCCGCGTGGCCGCGGAGTTCCCCGTGAGCTATTCGCGCGAAGGCTCCGAGGAAAGCAAACCGGGCCATGCCGCCGACCTCGGCGGCGGCGGCGTTCGCGTTGCGACCGATGAGGATCTTCCGCTCGGCGCCGTGCTCCTGCTGCGTTTCAAACTGCCGCACGGCGATCGCGAGATGGTTGCGCGCGGGCGCATCGTGCTCTCGTTCTACAACGCCGAGGAACAGCGGTTCTTTCACGGGATCTCGTTCACGCACATCGATCCGCGCGATAAGGAAGAGATCATCCGCTACGTCGCGACCGAAGTGCAGCGCCTCGCGCTAGAGGGCGAGACGGCCGCAGACTAGCAGCTAGCCGAGGGCGGACCGCCTAGGTCGGTGCGTCGCTCTCGCCGATGAAGCCGTAAAAGAAGTACCGGTTCCCCTCGGTCGTCTCGAGCACGATGCGCTTCGGCTCCATCGTGGCGCGCTTGATCGTTTTGCCCTTGAGCGTATCGAGCATCGATTGCGTCATCGCGAACTCTTCTTCACGCAACGCGTCGGGATCGATCGCTTCGAGGTTGGAAAGGAGGCGCTCGAGATCTTCGATTGCGCCGCCCGCGCCCGGCTCGGGACCCTTGCTCATGCTGCCCTCTTCGCAATTGACGGCGCGGCTCCGCCCGGCCGGCACGCCTTCCGGGGGACTTCGACCCGCGGGAACCAAAGTCTCGCAGGCCGATGTATATCCTGGAAGTCATCAGCGGTCCGCTGGACGGAAAGACGTGGTCGTTCGACCGTGAGATCACGATCGGGCGCGACGACGCGCTCGCCGCAGCCTGCATCACGCTCGACCGGTACGTTTCGCGGCGCCACGCTCACATTCGCGCCGACGCGGAGGGGTTGGTGCTCACGGACCTCGAGAGCCGAAATGGGACGAAGGTCGCCGGCGAACCGGTGAACGGCGGGGCGACGCTCGCGTTCGGCGATCGTTTCCTGGTCGGCCGCACGACGCTGCGGGTGCGCCAAGCCGAATAACATGCGCACCGCGAAAACCCCCGGATCGGCGCGCTCGGCGGCGCGAGCGTTACCGCGCCCGTTGGGGTTGGTGCCGACGATGGGCGCGCTGCACGCCGGCCATCGCAGCCTGCTCGAACGCGCGCGGCGCGAGAACGCGAGCGTCGCCGCGTCGTTGTTCGTCAACCCGCTGCAATTTGGACCGAGCGAGGATTTCGAACGCTATCCGCGCTCGTTTGAAAGCGACGTCGCGCAATTCGAAGCGGCCGGCGTCGATCTGCTCTACGCGCCGTCCGTCGACGAGATGTATCAGCCGAATTTCTCGACGTCGATCGACGTCGGCGCTCTGGCGAAGGCCTTCGAGGGAGCGGCGCGGCGCGGGCACTTCGCCGGCGTCGCCACCGTCGTCGCAAAACTGTTGGGCGCAATCGAGCCGACGCGAGTCTATCTCGGGCAGAAAGACGTGCAGCAGACGGCGGTGTTGCGCAGGATGATCGGGGACCTCGACATCCCGGTCGAGGTCGTCGTCTGTCCGACCGTCCGCGAGCCCGACGGACTCGCGCTTTCGAGCCGCAACGCGTATCTGAGCGCCGCGCAGCGAGCCGCCGCGCCCAGCTTCCACCGGGCCCTTGAATCGGTCGCGGCCGCTTTCGAGCGCGACGGCGACGCCGATCACGTGATCGCCACGGCCCGCGAGTTGCTGGAATCTCCGCTCGTTTGGGAGTACCTAGCGATCGTCGACCCGGCGACGTTCGAGCCGCGCAAAGACGTGCGGCGCCCGGCGCTCGTCGTCGGCGCGGTACGCGCCGGCGCGACGCGTCTCATCGACAACGTCGTCGTCGCGAGGCCCGACGGCGGCGATCCGATCCTGACGCCGCCCCTTCTCCAGGCGGCGGGACGCACCTGATGCGGCGAATTCTCCTCGGCGTGTGCGGCGGGATCGCGGCCTACAAGGCCGCAGCACTGACGAGTTTTCTGGTCCAGCGCGGCGATCGCGTCGACGTGATTCTGACCGAGGGCGCGCAGCAATTCATCGGACCGCTCACCTTCGCTTCGCTGACGCGCAACCCGGTACTGACCTCACTCTGGGATGCGCCGGAGACGATCCCGCACATCTCGCTCGTCCGCGCGGCCGACGTCCTCGCGATCGTTCCGGCGACGGCCAACCTCATCGCGAAGCTGGCCCGTGGAGTCGCCGACGATCTGCTGACCAACGCGGCGCTCGCGGCGCGCATCCCGATCGTCGTCGCGCCCGCCATGAACGACGCGATGTACGAGCATCCGGCGACGCGCGAAAATCTTTCGGTGCTCGAAGCGCGCGGCGTCACGATCGTCGAGCCGGGGGTCGGTTTCTTGGCAGAACGGGAGAACGGCATCGGACGACTCGCCGAGCAGGATGCGATCGTCGCGGCGATCGACGGTGTCCTCGGTCGCGCGCGCGATCTCGAAGGAGAACGCGTGCTGATCACCGCGGGGCCGACGCGCGAAGCGATCGATCCGGTACGTTTCCTTTCGAACGCTTCAACCGGGACGATGGGGATCGAGTTGGCGCGCGAAGCCTTGGCGCGCGGAGCCGAAGTCGATCTCGTCCTCGGTCCGACGCCGGTCGTGCCGCCCCAGGGCGCTCACACCGTGCGCGTCACGTCGGCGCAGGAGATGCACGACGCGGCGCTCAGCCGCTTCGGCGAGGCCGACATCGCGATCGCCGCCGCCGCCGTCGCCGATTGGCGCCCGGTCGAGACGTTCGCGCAAAAAGTAAAGAAGCAGGACGGGACCGGATCGCTCGAGGTGGTGCGAACACCCGACGTTCTCGCGGCGCTCGGCGAACGAAAGGACGGCGCGTTTCTGGTCGGCTTCGCCGCCGAAACCGAAGCCTTGGAACAGAACGCTCGCGCGAAACTGCGCGCGAAGCATCTCGACACGATCGCGGTCAACGACGTTTCGCGCGAAGGCAGCGGCTTCGGCACGGGCGAGAACGAGCTCGTTCTCCTGTGGGGCGAGGCCGGGCGCCGGCCACTCGGCCGCGCTTCGAAGCGCGAGCTCGCTCGCCGCATGTGGAACGCGTTGTTGGAAATCCGTAGTGCGCGGTAACCAGTGCTCTTAGGGATCGACGTTGGCAATACCGAGACGAAGCTCGGGTTTTTCACGGGCGAGCCAGGAAAACTCAAGCTGCGCAAGACTTGGCGCATCACGACCGCGCTGCGACGCACGAGCGACGAGTTCGGGATCGCGTTCGCGGCGCTCTTTCGGCGTGCCGAGATTCCTACCGAGTCGGTCAGGAACATCGTCATTTCGAGCGTCGTGCCGCAACTCGACCGTGAACTCGCGGAGATGTGTCGCCATTATTTTGCGCAAGCCGCGGAGCCGATCACGTTCTCGGCGGCGACGCAGAACCTCCTGACGGTCGCGACCGATCGACCCAAAGAGCTGGGCTCTGATTTGCTCGCGGGCGCGATCGCCGCGCGCAGCCGCCACGGCGATCCGGTGATCGCGATCGGCTTCGGTACCGCGACGACGTTCAGCGCCGTCGCCGGCGGAAAATACCTTGGCGCGGCGATCGCGCCGGGCATTCAAATTTCGATCGACGCGCTCGCGGCGCGGACCGCGAAATTGCCGCAGGTGTCGCTGGAAACGATCGACGAAGTGATCGGCCGCGACACGGTCAGTGCGCTGCAAGCCGGGATCGTTTTCGGATTCGTCGGACAAACCGAAGGGATCGTGGCGCGCATGCGCCGCGAAATCGGCGAGACGGCGAAGGTCATCGCGACGGGCGGTCTGGCGGATATCATCGCCAAGCACACGCGCACGATCGAGGCCGTCGAGCCGTTCTTGGTCTTGCACGGCCTGCGCGAATACTTCGAAAGCCGCGCAGGGGGTCCCGCGTCACGTTAGGGGCCCCACGCTCCCCAAAATGCGAACTGCATTTTGGGGAGAAGTAGACGTTATGCTGCCCGCCGTCGCGCCGCTCCGCATCGGAGCCGTCGAGATTTGGCCGCCCATCGTCCTGGCGCCGATGTCGGGGGTGACCAACCGTACCCTCCGCGCGTTGTACAAACCGTTCGGCTTCGGGTTGACCGTTACCGAATTCGTCTCGTCAAACGCATTACAGTACGGCGCGAAGCGGACGATGGAGATGATCGACCAACACGGCGTCGAGAAGCCGGTCTCGACGCAACTTTGGGGCAACGATCCAGCGATCATGGCCTATGCGGCCCAAGTCGTTCGCGAATGCGGCGCCGACATCGTCGACATCAACTTCGGCTGCCCCGCGCCGAAGGTCACGAAGACCGAGGGCGGCAGCGCCTGCTTGCGCGACATCGAGCGTTGCGAGGCGATCATGCGCGCCGTCGTCGCCGCAGTAGACTGTCCGGTGACGGTGAAGATGCGACTCGGCTGGACCGAAGACGCGCTCGTCTATCTCGACGTCGCGAAGCGCGCCGAAGCGGTCGGCATCCGCGCGCTCACGCTGCACGCACGTACGGCGAAACAGTTCTATAAAGGAAGCGCCGACTGGGCGCACATCGGCGCGCTCAAGCGCGCCGTCGGCATCCCGATAATCGGGAACGGCGATCTCACCGACCCCTACGATGCGCTTGCCAAGATGAGCGCGAGCGGGGTCGACGCGATCATGCTGGGGCGCGCGATCCTCGGCAACCCATGGCTGGTCGGTCAGATCTGGGCGCTGATGGAAGGGCGCGAAGCAGCCGCGACTCCGCCTGCCGCCGAGCGGCTCAACTTCGCGCTGCACCACTACGGCGTCATGGTCGAAGAGTGGGGCGAGGCGCGAGCGGTTCCACAGATGCGCAAGCACCTCGGTTATTATCTCAAAGGTTTCCGGGGCGCAAGCGAGTTGCGCGAGCGCGTCATGCGCACCGAGACCGCCGCCGAGACGGTTGCGCTGGTGGACGCCGTGATCGAGCGATTGCGTCTGGAAACCGAAACCGAACCGGTTGGAACGGCGGCGTGAAGGAACGCGAACCCGCTTCGCCTGAGACACTGTATAACGAGACGTACGAGAACTATCGTCGCTATCTCAATCCGCCGCTTGCCCGCGTGATGAAACTCTCGGGCTCGCCGGTTGAGGTGCGCGCGAGCGGCACGACGGTGTGGGATCACACCGGCAAAGCGTATCTCGATTTTGCAGGCGGCTACGGCGTCTTCACGCTGGGCCACTCTCATCCGCGAGTCGTCGCCGCGGTCAAGGCTCAGCTCGAGTTGATGTCGCTCTCCGGGAAGACGATGTTCGATCCGCTTGTGGGACGCCTCGCTCGAGCGCTCGCCGAGATCGCCCCGGGCGATCTGGAAGTTTCGTTTTTCTGCAACAGCGGTACGGAAGCCGTCGAAGGCGCGCTGAAGTTAGCGCGCGCCGCCACGCGCCGCACCAAGTTTGTCGCGACCCACGGCGCGTTTCACGGCAAGACGTTCGGAGCGCTTTCGGTGAGCGGCCGCGCCGCGTTTCAAACGCCCTACGCGCCGCTCGTTCCCGACGTCGTCCACGTTCCGTACGGCGACTCGGGCGCGCTCGCCGCGGTCTTGGAGGGCGCGGCCGCCTTCATCGTCGAGCCGGTGCAGGGGGAAGGCGGCGTCAACGTTCCGCCCGCCGGCTATCTCACGCGCGCGCGCGAATTGTGCGATGCGGCCGGCACGCTGCTGCTCGCCGACGAAGTTCAAACCGGGTTGGGACGCTGCGGCGCGCTGTTCGCTTGCGATTTCGAGCGCGTCGTCCCCGACGTGATGATCTTGGCAAAAGGTCTTTCGGGCGGCGTCGTTCCGATCGGCGCCTACGTCGTGCGTCCCTCGGTTTGGCAAGCGGCCTACGGGCAAGCGCCGCTGCTGCACACCTCGACGTTCGGCGGGAATCCGCTCGCTTGCGTGGCGGCGCTCGCCGCGCTCGAGGTGTTGCGGGACGAAGCCTTGGTTGAAAACTCACGCGCGCGCGGCGAGCAACTGCTGGCGGGCGCGCGCCGGATCGCGAGCGAGTATCCGTCGGTCATTCGCGAAGTGCGCGGCCTCGGCTTGCTCGTCGGCGTCGAGCTGACGCACGAAGGATACGGCGGGACGATCATCCCCGAGATGCTCAAGGCGGGCGTCACCGCGGCTTGGACGCTGAACATGCAGCGCGTCATTCGTCTCGAACCGCCTTTGATCGTCACTGCCGCCGAAGTCGAGCGCGGGCTGGAAGCGTTGCGCGCCGGCGTTGGGGCCGCGCGCGATCGCCTCGGCACCTTGACTTTGACCAACTGATCGATGCCCTCTCTCGAAGCGACGATCCTGATCGACGCGCCCGCCCGTGTCGTTTACGAATTGGCGAAGGAACAGGAACGTTTTCCGGAGTTCATGCCGGACGTCGAATCGATCACGATCCTCGAACGCGACGGCGCCCGGATCGTTTCGCACTGGAAGACGCTGGTCGAAGAGGCGCCGATCGAGTGGACCGAGGTCGACCTCTTTGACGATGAGGCGCTCCGCGTAGATTATCGCCTGATCGAGGGCGACCTCGACAAGTTCGAAGGCAGCTGGACGTTCGTCGACGGCGAGGGCTGCACGAACGTGCGACTCGTCGTCGACTACGACTTCGGCGTTCCGACGCTGGCCGAATTGATCGGCCCGACGCTCCACAAGAAGGTCAAGGAGAACGCCGAGATGATGCTCGCCGCGCTCAAACGCGAGGCCGAAGCGAAGCGTTAGTCGGGGATTTTGAACGCGACGATCTGGTTCGCCTTGAAGTCGTTGGTCCACAAACGAGCGCCGTCACGAGCGAGCGAGACGGCGGCGAAGGGTGATTGCGCGACGAGGACGGGCTGCGGCTTCGCGGCCCGCGCCTCGATGTAGGCGATCCGGCATCCGCCGCGCTCCTTCCCGAACCAGAGCGACATGTACAGCCGGTCGTCGACCCACGCAATGCCGATAATCTCCTCGCCGACGTCGACCGTGCGGATGGTGCGGCACGACCGGTCGAGTTCGAGGACGCGCTTGTTGAAGCGCTGGCTCAACCACAGATGCTCGCCGTCCCACGCGAGGAACGAACCGGTGTCTTCCGGACACGCGACCGCTCCGTTCGTTTTGAATCCGTGGCCGGGGACAAAACGTCGAATGAAGCGATTGTCAGCGTCGCCGTTCTCCGACAAGATGAAACGCAGCTCGTCGCCGACGGTCGTTGCGCTGACGGGGCGACCCGGCGCGGCCATCTCTTCGAAGACACGCCCTTGACTCGGATAGATCCCATAAATATGGCTCGTCTCCCAGGAGCCGAGCCATATGTGTTCACCATCATGAGCGAGTGCTTGAGGCGCCGGCGCCGGAGACGGAATCCGGACGATCTCGGCGAGTTCCGAGAGCTCTGCGGCAGATGTCGTCATGGACGGGGCTTCGCGTTCACATCTGTGGATAACCTGGCGCGCGAACGGCGCCGGCTTCCACGGAAGAGGCGACGCAGCGACTCGGAGAGGTTCCCGATGATGCTGCTCCACCCGAACGTGGCGCGACGGCCGAGCGCGCTGCTCCGCAACCAGCCTGGACCTGAAGGATCGGCGAGAGGCATTGCTCGAGGATACTACGCTTTTCAATGGATGGGCCCCCCGCGTTACGAAACAGCATCCCGTGAAATTCGCCTTCGTGATTCACCCGACGTCGCTCGACGACGTGGTGCGCTACGAGCCCGGCGCCGTCGGCAAGGGGCGGCCGCTGATCGAGAAGATCATGGAGTGGATGCCGGCCTACGCCGCGGCGCATGTGACCGGCGTTCGGACGCCCGACGGGCGAGAGACCGAGGGCTGGTTCGTCGGGGCGACGTTTTTGCCGGAGCAGATGCTGGCGCTGCCGCGTGAGCGCGTGTACCAGAAGATTTTGGAGGCGATTCGAATCGGCGCCGACCTCGGCGCCGAGATCGTGGGCCTCGGCGCCTTCACGGGCGTCGTCGGCGACGCGGGCATCACGCTGGCCGAGCGCTCGCCGATTCCCGTGACCACCGGTAACTCCCTGACGATCGCCGCGGGGGTGAAGAGCTTGTTGCGCGGGGCGCGCGAGATGGAAGTCGACCTCCCGCGGGCGACGGCGGTGGTGATCGGTGCGACCGGTTCGATCGGTTCGGCCTGCGTCGAATTGATCGCGCCGCACGTCGAGCACATCGTGATGGTGGCGCGAAATCTGACGCGGCTGCAGAGACTCCTAGCGGAACTCGCGGACCGCGTGCCGTGCTCGCTCTCGATCGAAACCGACGTTCGCGCCGCGGTGCCGCGCGGGGGACTCGTCTTGACCGCGACGACCTCGACCCAGGAGTTGATCGAACCGGCCGATCTCCAGACCGGCGCGGTCGTCTGCGAACTCTCGCTGCCGCACGACGTCGGTCAGCGGGTCGCGATAGAGCGCCCCGACGTGCTCGTCACCGAGGGCGGGAACATGCGCGTCCCCGGCAACGTGCGCTTCGAACGGGTTCGCGAGCCGGGTCGCGAGTTCAACAACGCCTTTGCGCCCGGGACGGCGCTCGCATGCATGTCGGAGACGATGGTGCTCGCGCTCGAAAACCGGCGCGCGCACTACACGCTCGGTCGCGGCATCGATCTCGCGAAGGTTCGTGAGATCGAAACGCTCGCGACACGCGCCGGATTCGAACTCGCCGACATGCGTGCCTTCGATAAGCCCATCACCGCCGAGACGATCGCGGCGGCGCGCGCGGCCGCGCAGAAACGCCGGGCGACATCGGCCGAACGGAAGAGGGCCGCGGTGTGAACTCTCCGCGCGAACACAAGTACCAAACGCGCGTCGTGTGGAGCGGCGGCGCCCACGGCCCGACGAAGACCTACGCCGGCTATTCGCGCGAGCACACGATCGAAGCCGCCGGCAAACCGCTTCTGACGGGTTCCGCCGATCCGGCATTTCGCGGCGACGCGACGCACTATAATCCCGAAGAACTCTTGGTCGCCGCGCTCTCGGCCTGCCATCTGCTGACGTACCTCGCGCTTTGCGCGCGCGAAGGAATCGCCGTCGTCTCGTATATCGACGAGGCGAGCGGAACGATGAGCGAAACCGGCGGAACCGGAAAGTTCGCGAGCGCGGTCCTGCGTCCGCAGGTCGAGATCGACGACGAGAGGGTCGAGCGAGCGATGGCGCTTCACGACGTCGCGAGCACGGAATGTTTCATCGCGAAATCGGTCAACTTTCCGGTTACGCACGAACCGAGCGTGCGCCGCTCCGGAGTGCGCGCATGACGGCGACCACCCCGGCGGTCAAGAACGTCGTCTCGGTTTCGCTCGGCTCGTCGTCGCGCGATCACCGTTCGCGGGCGGAGTTTCTCGGGCAGCGCTTCGACATTCAACGCATCGGAACCGACGGTTCGATCGATCGCGCGCTCGAGAAGCTGCACGAGTTGGACGGCAAGGTCGACGCCATCGGGCTCGGCGGCATCGATGTCTACCTCTATGCCGGAACCAAGCGTTACGCGCTGCGCGATGGGTTGCGGCTGCTCGCCGCCGTCAAGCAAACGCCGGTGGTGGACGGCAGCGGCCTCAAGAACACGCTCGAGCGCGAGGCCGTGCGTTTTCTGCGCGACGAACTCGGCATCGAACTGCGCGGCCGAAAAGTCCTGATGGTCAGCGCGCTCGATCGGTTCGGGATGGCGCAGGCGCTCGTCGACGCCGGCGCCGACGTCCTCTTCGGCGACTTCATCTTCGCGCTCGACCTCGACAAGCCGGTGCGCGGGCTTGCCGAATTCGAGGCGCTCGCCGAAAAATATCTGCCGGACGTGTGCAAACTACCGTTCCAGTTCTTTTATCCGACCGGGAAAAAACAGGACCGGCCGCCGCAACCAAAATATCTCGAATACTATGCCGAGGCCGAGATCATCGCCGGCGACTTTCATTTCATGCGGCAGTTCATGCCCGACCGGCTCGACGGGAAGATCGTTCTGACCAACACGCTGACCGAGGGCGACGTCGACGATCTGCGCAAACGGAACGTGCGGCTCTTGGTGACGACGACGCCGGATTTCGGCGGGCGTTCCTACGGGACGAACGTCGTCGAAGCCGTTTTGGTCGCGTTGCTCGGCAAGCGCTGGGAGGACGTGACGGAGGGCGACTACCGGCGGCTGCTCGACGAACTCCGCTTGAAGCCGCGCGTGCTGCAGCTGAACCCGAGCGCGTGAGCGTTTGGCAGAGACCGTAGTTCAGCCGCCGGCGAGCGCGCACGGCCACCGGCTGCCGCGCGTGTTGGGCTTGTTTGACGTAACGATCTTGGCCGGCGCTTCGATGGGGCCGGCCTACAGTCTGGCCTCGACGATGGGCCCGATGATCGCGCAGGCCGGCGCACAGGCGCCGCTCGCGCTCGCGCTTCTCTCGGCGATCATGCTCTGCGTCGCGATCGGCTTTGCGCGGCTCTCGCGCGTTCGCCCCAACGCCGGTTCGTCGTATGCCTGGATCGGACAGGCCTTCGGCAATCGCGTCGGAGCGTATGCCGCATGGGTGCTCGTGCTCTCCAATTATTTTGCGACGATGGCGACGGCGGTGCCGGCGGGCACCTATACGCTCGCTCTGTTCGCGCCGGCGCTTGCGAACTCAGCGCTCGCCGACGCGGTGGTCGGCGTCGTCTGGATCTTTGCGAGTGGGTTTATGCTCTCGTTTGGTTTGCGCCCGACGGCGCTGGTGACCGCGATCTTCTTCGCCACGGAGATCGCGGTGCTGGCGGCGAGCAGCGTCGCCGCCGCATTCTTCGTGCACGCGCCGCCGGTCGTCGAGACGCACCTGCCGATCGTCGGCGGGCTCGGCGGCCTCGTCGGAGCGATGGTCCTCGGTATCTGGATGTCGGACGGTTGGGAAATCTCGGCGTCGACGTCCGAAGAGACGAGGGGTTCGCGGCGCACGCCGGGCGCCGGCGGCATCGCCGGGTTGCTCGTCACGACCGCGATTCTGCTCGCTGCGATGGTCGCGTATCTTCACGCGGGATCCGTCTCCGGCTTCGTCGCGCATCAAACCGATGCGCTCAGCTACGTCGCCGATCGGCTCGGGGCGGGCGTTTGGCGCTACGCGATCGTCGCGACCGTCCTCGTTTCGACGTCGGCGGCGCTCTGGACGACGATGGTCTATCTTTCGCGCAGCACGTTTGCGATGGGTCGAGACGGAGTGATGTTCCCGGTGCTCGGGCGACTCGACCGCCGCGACGTCCCGCTCAACGCGCTCATCGCGGTGACGGTTCCGGTCGCGCTCTTCACGCTGCTGACGGGGCTGTTTTCGAAGGCGGCCGACGCGCTCAACTTCGTCCTCAACGGCTCGTCGGTCTTCTTGGGCGCGCTCTTCGTCGGCTCGGCGCTCGCCGCGGCGTGGACGTTCCGCGCCGAGCGCAGCGAGCGCTGGAGCGGCGTCGTGATCCCGCTCGTCGGAGCCGTCGGGCTCGTCGCGATCCTCGCGCTCTCGATCGCCCAGGCCGACGTCGGTACCCGCTGGTTCGAGCTAGGCGGCCTGACTCTCGGTGTCCCGTTTGCGCTATGGCGTGGAGCTCACGGTTCGGCTGCCGGGCCGGTTACGGAGGGCTAGGAGGCGGCCGGGGGCGAACAACCCGCGCTGGCCTGTGGGCTGGTACGCCCGCGCTTTTTTGCTAACGAGCAGCAACCGGGGTTTGCGTGAACGATAAAGACTTGGTCCTGACGCGAGAGGGACGACAGAAGCTCGAGATCGAGCTCGACGACCTGAAGACGGTCCACCGGCGCGAGGTCAACGAGCGCATTCGCCAGGCCAAAGAGTTCGGCGACATCTCGGAAAACGCCGAATACGAAGCCGCCAAGCAAGAGCAAGCGTTCGTCGAAGGCCGCATCATGCGCGTCGAATCAATGATTCGCAACGCCCGGATCATCGAAGATTCCGACTACGCTGCCGACGAGGTTCACCTCGGCGCGAGCGTCAAGGTGAAGGATACAAAGGGCGGGAGCACGCTCGAGTTTACGCTCGTCGGCTCGACCGAAGCCGATCCGAAGAATGGCCGACTCTCGAACGAGTCGCCGCTTGGGCACGCGCTGATCGGCAAGAAGAAGGGCGAGACCATCGACGTTCAAACACCTCGCGGCATCGTCGCCTATAAAGTCGAATCTATCGGAAAGAAGAAGGCCGCGGCAAAGAAGGCGAGTTAACTAGGCGGTTGATGGACGACCGCCGTTTGCCGCCGGACGATTCCGAAGAGCTCGGCCGGCGCGAAGCGGAACTGCGCGCGGCACGGCGCGCGAACTTGGACGCGCTGCGCGAACGCGGCATCGACCCGTTCAAGGCGACCCATTTCGAGATCACCGCGCATGCTACCGACCTAACCGAGGTTTACGCGACGCTGACGGCTGACTCGCCACCGCAAACCGAGGTCCATTCATTGGCGGGGCGCCTCATGGCGGTGCGCAAGATGGGCAAGAAAGCGATCTGGGCGGACGTATGGGATCGCACCGGGCGCCTGCAGATTTACGTCCAGGAAGATGTGCTGGGCCATGATGCCGTTGCGCTCTTCGACCTGCTCGACATCGGCGATTTCATCGGGGTCACGGGGACGGTCTTCCGCTCGAAGAAGGGTGATCTCACGCTCCGCGTTGCCTCTTTCGAGGTTCTGTCGAAATCGTTAGCGCCTCCGCCGGACAAATGGCATGGTCTCGTGGACGTTGAGAAGCGCTACCGGCAGCGGTACATCGATCTGGCCGTGAACGAGCAAGTCCGGGAAACGTTCATCAAGCGGAGCAAGATCGTCGCCGAGATCCGGCGCTTCTGCGACGAGCGAGGTTTTTTGGAGTGCGAGACGCCGGTCATGCTGCACGTCGCCGGCGGCGCGACCGCGCGACCGTTCCGCACCCATCACCATGCGCTCGACCTTGCGCTCGACATGCGCATCGCGACGGAACTGAACCTGAAGCGCTTGATCGTCGGAGGGCTCGAGCGGGTGTACGAGCTCGGGCGCATCTTCCGCAACGAGGGCATCGACCGCACGCACAACCCTGAGTTCACCATGCTCGAGTTGTACGCGGCCTACTGGTCGGTGCACGAGATGATGGACTTCAACGAGGAGATGTTCTCGCATCTCGTGCGGCACGTGCACGGCGGCGACGAACTCGTCTACGGCGAGAGACGCATCAGCTTCAAGCGGCCGTTCAAGCGCGTCAAGTACTTTGACGTGTTGGCGGAATACGGCGGCCTCAAGCGCGACGAGCTGCTCGACCCCGCCGGCGTCTTTCGGATTCAGGAGTCGCTCCGGCTACCGCGTTCGCAGACCCACGGCCAGGCGCTCGACAAGATCTTCGAACGCATCGTCGAACCGCGTCTCGTCGACCCGACGTTCGTCCACGACTATCCGGTTCTGATCTCGCCGCTCGCGAAACGGAAGCCCGACGATCTGGACGTCGTCGATCGCTACGAACTCTTCGGCGCGAATTTCGAATTGGCCAACGCCTTCACCGAACTCAACGATCCCGACGACCAGCGCGCGCGCTTCGAAGCGCAGATCCAGGAACGCCGCAAGGGCGACGAAGAGATCCCGCCGCCCGATTGGGACTTCGTGAACGCGCTCGAGTACGGGATGCCGCCGACCGCCGGCATCGGGATCGGCATCGACCGCCTCGTGATGGTGCTAACCGACAACGCCTCGATCCACGAAGTCATCCTGTTCCCGCTGCAACGCCCCCTCGGCTAACTCGCGGAGCCGGCCAAGGCGAGTTACAGAGCCAGCGTCACCGCGGCGGGGACGTTGTTCGTGTAACACTGATTGGCTTGTTTCGCGCCGGCGGTCGCGGTGAAGCAATATTGACCCGAGGCGAAGATCCCCGAGAACACGGTCTGCCCGGAGCCGTTGGTCGTCTGCTGCGCCAGGACGCCGGTCGGCGTGCCTGGGGTCCCGGCGGTAAAGCCCGTTGATTCAACGACGGTCTGATTGGCGTCGATGGCCCCGCTCAAGGTGACCGTCACCGTCGCTGACGAGACGTTGTTTCCGTTTCCGCTCGGCGTGCTGCCGGCGCTGCCGCACGCCACCAACACAAGCGTTGCAACGAGTAAGAGGTGAGGGAATCGCGGAACGATTACCATCTTATGCGGCGACCGTGACTTTCGTGTACGTCGCTTGGCTTGGCGGCGGAATCGGCTCGCCGCTCTCGTGCAGGGACTCGATGTACATCTCGATCGACGTTCGAATTGCGTCGATCACCTCTGTTTCGGTAGCTGCAGACGCCGTACAGCCCGGAAGATCGGGCACGTACGCACACCAACAATCACTCGACTTCTCGACGACGACATCGTAGGTTACTTCCATCGTGCCTCCCGCTGAATCGAGCGCCAGGTTCGCTGCGTCGGATGGTCGGAGGGCTTGCCGGCGAGTACGACGCGCCGGCTACCCTCTTTGTAGATCCGATGCGACCCCTTCTGACGAACCATAACAAAGCCATCCTTGAGCAAGCGGCTCTCGATTTCGCTGAATTTTGGCGGCTGAGGCATTGCGCATCACTACTGCGCCTTCTGCTGCCTCCAGCAAGGGCTGAGCCTACGGAGCGACGACGCGGAGTCCTCGATGCGAGCGTTTTGGAACGCGGCCTTCGATACCGAGGGCCGCGAGCAGCGCAATCCGCTCGTCGGTGAGGTCGGCCGTTCGCGAGCGGCGCAGCGGAACCGGAACGTCCAACTCGAGCACGCCGCGCGCCGGCGCGCCGTCGAGAACGACGATCCGGTCGGCGAGGTAGAGCGCCTCCTGGACGTCGTGCGTCACGAGCACCGCCGTCGAGCCGGTTTCACGCACGATCTGCGCGAGCGAAGTCTGCAACTCGAGGCGCAAGAGCGCGTCGAGCGCCGAGAGCGGCTCGTCGAGCAACAGGATCTTCGGATTGCGCACCAGCGTCCGAGCGAGCGCCGCGCGTTGCGCCATCCCCCCTGAGAGTTGCTTCGGCAGCAGATGCGCCGCCGGCGTCAGCCCGACGAGTTCGAGTACGTCCTTCACGCGCGCGCGTTCGACATCGCTGCGCGCGGCGAAGGCGACATTTCTCTCGACCGTGAGCCACGGCAACAGGCGCGGTTCTTGGAAAACGAAGCCGAGCTCGTCGCGCACCGCGATCGTCCCCGCATCCGGCTGCACGAGGCCCGCGATGCAACGCAGCAGCGTGCTCTTTCCGCAGCCGCTCGCCCCGAGGATCGCGAGCGTCTCGCCGGGTTCGACGAAAAGCTCGAACCGCTCGAGCACCGCGCGGGGACCGTAGTGTTTCGAGAGTCCGTCGATTTCGATCGCATGTCTCATGCCGGCAACCCATCGGTCCAGTGCAACAGTCTGGCTTCGATCCCGCGCATGATGCTCTCCGAGAGCTTTCCGCAGAGCGCGAGCAACACGATCGCGGTGAGAATTTCGTCGGTGCGCGCGATCTGCTGGCCCTCGGTGAGCATGAATCCCAAACCGCGGGTCGACGCGAGCAACTCGGCCGCCACCAAAAATAACCACGCCTGAGTGAGTCCGATGCGCGCGCCGACCAGGAGCGAGGGCAGCGCCGCCGGCAAAACGACGCGACGAGCCAACTCGAAGCGCCCGAGGCCGAGCACTTGTCCTACCTCCACCAGCTTCCGGTCGACGTTACGGATCCCAGCGACCAGGTTCACGTAGATCGGAAAGAACGCGCCGATCGCGATCAGCGTAACCTTCGCGTTTTCGCCGATGCCGAGCCACAACAGCAACAGCGGGACCCACGCGAGCGACGGAATCGAACGGATCGCTTGCAGCGTCGGATCGAGCGCGGCTTCGATCGGGCGCGACAAGCCGACGAGGCTGGCCAGGACGATCGCGAAAGCGAGCGCGACTCCGAATCCGAGCAGCACGCGTTCGATCGAGGCGGCCAAGTGCCGCCACAGGAGTCCGTTCGACCAGAGTGCGCCGAGTTCGCGCGCGACATCGCCCGGCGACGCGAGCTGGTAGGTCTTCACGCCACCGAGCGAGGTCGCCAAGAACCACGCGATGAGCAGACCAGCCGGCACCGCGAGTGAGAGAGCGAGTGCCGCCGGACGTTTAGCCACGCAACGCCGTCTTCGTTGGTGCGGGATCGACCAGCGCCGCCAGCGCGCCGTCGAGGTCGGCGCCCGGCAGCGCCAGTTGATTGGCGCGCACGATCGGAATCACGCCTTCGAGTGCGCGGCGATAGTCGGCGCCCGGCGACGGGTTGGGATAGCGCGTCCGCAGGCGCAGCTGCCGATCGGCGACGCGCGCTTCGAGCCCCGAGGCCTCGGCGACGATTTTCACCGTCTCGTCGAGGTTGGTCGCCGCGAACTTGCGCGCGCGCTCGTACTGACGCAGGACCGTCGTAACGACGTCAGGATGGTCGTGCAAGAAATCCTCGCGCACGTTGAGCGCACCGTACGTGTTGTACGCCGGATTGCGGTACAGAAGGCGCGAGCCGGCATCCAGTTCGGATGCGGCCATGTGCGGGTCGAGGCCGGCCCAGGCGTCGACCTGTCCGCGCTCGAGCGCTTGTCGTCCGTCGGGATGCTGCAACTCGACGATCTCGACGTCGTTTTGCGAGAGGCCCGCGTCCTTGAGCGCGCGCAACAGGAAGAAGAACGGGTCGGTTCCCTTCGTCGCCGCGATCTTCTTGCCGCGTAATTCTTTGACGTTGCGCAGCGGCGAGTCTTTGCCGATCACCGTCGCCGTCCACTCCGGTTGAGAATAGAGATAGACCGTGCGGATCGGCGAGCCGTTGGCGCGCGCGAGCAGTGCCGCGCTCCCCGCGGTCGAACCGAACTGGATCGCGTTGGCGGCGAGAAAACTGTTCGCTTTGTTGGAGCCGAGCGAGAGGACCCACTCGATCTTGGTGCCGATCGGCGCGAGCGCTTCTTCGAGCCAGCCGTATTTTTTCAGAATCAGGCTCGGCGGGTTGTAATAGGCGTAGTCGACGCCGAGCTTGTCGAGGCCGGCCGCGAACGCGCCGCGCCGAGGCGTCAAGAATGCCGCCGTCGAGAGGGTGAGGGCGCCGCCGACGAACGCGCGTCGTGAGATTCTGGTCTTCATGAGAATGTCGCCTCCGGGTGAGAAGGGAAAGCGGGGAAAATAAAAACCGCCTCGGGTTGGCGAGGCGGCGATAACTCCGATCCGATTCGATCAGGTCAAGCTGCGCCTCGTCGACTCGAAATCGAGCGACACATGCACATCCGACAGATCGTCGCGATCAAAAGCATTTGCGATTCAATACCATAGGCGCGCACCGAGTGTCAAGGGACCTCGGTCGAATCTTCGCAAAACTCGTGGGGAGTGGACATCACCTATCGGCTCGTCGTCGAGTACGACGGAACTGATTTCAGCGGTTTTCAGTATCAGCCGCACGAGCGCACCATCGCCGGGGTCTTGGAAGGTGCCCTCTCGCGGCTCTTCGATCGGCCGATGAAAGTGACCGCGGCGGGCCGGACCGACGCCGGCGTCCACGCGCTCGGCCAGGTCGTCTCGTTCGTCGGACACGACGGCTTCCCGATCGACAAGCTCGCGCTCGCCGTCAACAGCGCGCTGCCGGCGGACCTCTCGGTTCGCGATGCGACCGTCGCGGCGGACGGGTTTTCCGCCAGGGCGTCGGCGCTCGATCGGACCTACACCTACGTCGTCCTCAACCGGCGCGAACCGTCGGCACCGGCCCGCCGGTGGTCCGCCTTCAACCACCGCCCGCTCGACCTCGAGCGGATGCGGCTCGCGGCCGCCGATCTGGTCGGCACGCACGACTTCCTCAGTTTCTGCGGCGTGCTCCCCGAGCACGGAGGAACCGTCCGAACCCTGCAAGCCCTCGAGATCGAGTCGGAAGCGTCGTTCGTCCGCCTGCACTTCCGCGCCGACGGTTTCTTGCACCGGATGGTGCGGATCATGACCGGAACGCTCCTGGAAATCGGCTCCGGCCACCGTCCCGTGGAAGCGCTCCCCGCCCTCCTGGCGGCCCGCGACCGCAAGGCCGCTGGCCTAACAGCCCCGCCGCAAGGCCTCTATTTGGTCGAGGTCCGGTATCCGGACTTCTCGTCACGCCCTTCAGGCAGCGCGGGCTTTGCAGCCTTGGGAGCCCAAACGCGCTACTCCGGCATTTGACAGGGTCGGGGGCCTCCTATAGAATTCGAAGGTTGTCATGCGCACCTATCAACAAACGACGGCGGAAACTCGCCATGATTGGTACCTCGTCGACGCCGCCGGCCACCGCCTCGGCGTGCTCGCCGTGCGCATCGCCCGGGCCCTCTCGGGTCGCCACAAGCCGACCTGGACGCCGCACATCGACGACGGCGATCACGTCGTCGTGATCAATGCCGAGAAGATCGAACTCTCCGGCAAGAAGCTCGAGCAAAAGCTCTACCGGCGCCACAGCCAGCACATGGGCAATCTCAAGACCGAAACCGCCGGCGACGTCCTCCAGAAGCATCCCGAACGCTTGATCGAGCGCGCAGTGCGCGGGATGCTCGCGACCAACCGCATGCGCGACGCGTTGCTCGGACGTCTGAAAGTCTATGCCGGCAACGACCACCCGCACGCCGCCCAGCAGCCGAAAGCACTCTTCTAATATATGGAAACCGCCGAACAGTTTGCCGGTACCGGGCGCCGTAAGCGCGCCGTCGCGCGTGTGCGCATCGAGTTGGGCCAAGGCGTCATCACGGTCAACCGCAAGCCGATCGACGAATACTTCTCGCGTTCGACCCTCCAACAGATCATTCGCCAGCCGCTCGAAGTAACCCAGACCGCCTCGCGCTTCGACGTCCACGTCATGACGCACGGCGGCGGCATCTCGGGCCAGGCCGGTGCGGTCCGTCACGGCATCGCACGCGCGCTGCTCGACATGGATGAAACCCTGCGCGAGACGCTGCGCAAGAACGGTCTCTTGACGCGCGATCCGCGCGAAAAAGAATCGAAGAAGTACGGCCGCAAGCGCGCCCGCAAGCGCTTCCAGTTCTCGAAGCGTTAGACTCGGTCGGCGAGTAACGCCTCGGGCAACATCGCATACGCGGCGACGAGGTCGCCGCGGCCTTTGACGCGCGCCGCGATGCGGTGGAAGCGTCCAACCGGCTGCGCGGCCTGGTAGGTCGCTTCGTCGAGGTAGACCGCGCCGGCCGGCGCGGCGCTCTGCAAGCCTTGCGCGAGGTTGACGGCATCGCCGATGACGGTGTAATCCATACGCTGCCGGCTGCCGAAGTGTCCGGCGACGACGACGCCGCTGGCGAGGCCAATCGAGATCGCGAGCGGATCGCTCAGGCGCGCCTTGAGTCCGTCTCGCATCGCTTCGTGTAAGAAGAGCGCGGCGGCGACCGCGCGCTTCGCGTCGTCCTGACGCGGCCGCGGCGGCCCGAACACCGCCATCAAGCCGTCGCCGTAGAATTTGTCGAGCAAACCCTCATGCTCGAAGATGATGCGCACCGCTTCTTCGAAGTACGTGTTGAGTATTTCGGCGACGCGCTCGGGTTCGAGCGTCGCCGCGAGCGACGTAAAGCCCCGCACGTCGGCGAAGAGCATGGTCGCAAGATACCGTTCGCCGCCGAGCCGAACCGAAGCCGGATCCTCGACCAGCGACTGCAGAACGTGGGGCGCGAGATAGCGCGAAAACGACTCCTGGATCGCGCTCTTGTGAGCCAGCTCGGCGGCGTGCGCCTCCTCCAGTCGTCGCTGCTCGGTCACGTCGGTGATCACTACCGCGACGGCTCGTTCCTCGAGCGTGTCGAGGGGCGTGAAGCGCAGCTGCATCGTCAATTCGGCGCCGTCGAGCCGGCGCGCCTCGACCTCGGCGCGCAACAGGACGCCACCACTCGAATAATAGGTCTCGATCAATTCCGGAAAATCAGGAATGTATCTCGCCAGGGTCGCAGCGCTTTCGCCGATCACCTTCTCGGACGTGACGCCGAACGTCGCTTCGGCGGCGTGATTGAAGCTCGTGATCTGTTGCTTGCCGTCGAACGTGATGACCCCGTTGGCGATCGCCTCGAGCAGGTGGTCTTGGAAGATCTGAAGGTCGGCGATGCGTTGCGCACGTTGATGCTCTTCTTCGAAGTGGCGCGCGTTTTCGACCGCCGACGCCGCGTGGTGCGCGAACGACGTCAGCAATTCGCGGTCCGCAGGCGTGAAGAGTCCCGGTTTCACGCGCGAGTCGAGGTAGATCACGCCGAGCACGCGATCGCGATGGCGCAAGGGGACGCAGGCGATCGAGCGGATGTGCAGTGCGATCACCGAGCGCTGCGCGCTCCACTGTGGATCGCTTTGCGCATCGGTCGTGAAGACCGGCTCGGCCGTCGTGAAAACGGACTCGACGAGCGTCTTCGGAAGTGCGTCGGGGTTGAGCATCGCTTCAAACGAGAACAGGTTGTGCACCGCGACGATGTGACGCTCTTCGCCGAGCATGAGGAACCCGCGTTCGGCACCGACCAGCTCGACGGCCAGTTCGAGCGCGTCGCGCAGCACCGCGTCGACCTCGAGCGACGAATTGACGATCTGGGCGGCGCGCGTGAGACGCTTGATCTTCGCGAACTCGGCGGCGTCCACGTGCGCCGCGATCGTTGCCAGCGCCTCGGCGCCGCGCGGATCGTCGCGCAACGCCGGAAGTGCTGCGAGCGCCGCTAGGGCGTCGGAGACGACGTCATTCGAGTTGGGTTCTTCACGCTTGCCGGCTCTCACGGAGACGCCAAGGCGAGGACGGCCGTTGCCTTTCCTCGCACGATAAGGTGCTGCAGCATCTACTCCTTCTGGGTTCGGCAGGAAGCGAGGGGCGGTTAACGCGGCGCGTTCACGCCGCGGTAACCTCTCGGCGACGGCCCGGTCATCTGGGTGAGGCAAACTCGAGGGATGAACGTCCTCCCAGCCGACCTCAGCTCCGCGGCGCTGGGCGCCCGCGACCGCCTGGGCGGCCTCGCCCGGCGAGCAGCTTCCGCTGCGCTGCAGCCGAATGACGGCGCCGGCTCGGCGGCCGCGATGGGCGCGGCCGCGCGCGCCGCCATCTTCGCCGACGCGCTGCTCGGCGCAATCCGTGCTCGCCTCGAGGAAGTGCGCGCGGCCACAAAATGAACGGCCTTACCGAATTCGATGTTCTGAGCGCCGCCGCCGCGGGGATGGAAGCGCAGCGCGCCGCGCTCGACGTCGCGGCGCGCAACGTCGCCGCCGCCGAAGCGACCGCCCAAGGCGGCTCGTTCGAGCGCCTCGTACCGCGCTTCGCGCTTGCCCCGTCACCCAGCGCCGACGACGGCGATATGGCACTCGAAGACGGCGCCGATGCGCTCTTCGCGAGTTTCGAAACGCCGGCGCCCGTGCGTTTCCTCGGAACCGAAGTTCAGCGCGGCGTCGACGTCGACGCGGTAACCGAGATGGTCGCCGTGTTGAACGCGCAGCGAGCCTTCGAGGCGAACGCGTCGGTCTTCGACCTCGGGAAGCGGCTCGCGGAGCGAACGATCGAGGTCGGAAGATCGTGACGGTCGCACCGTTCGTCCCAGACGCCCCACTCGGAAGGATGCTCGAACCGGGCGCCCCCTCGGAAAGTTTTGGCGCAGTGTTCGAACGAGCGCTCGACGGCGCGGGCGCGGCGCTCGCGCGAGCCGAGCGCGCCGAACAGGCATTCATCGGCGGTCGCGGCGGCTTGCAAGAGATGGTCGTGGAGCGCGCGCAAGCCGACGTTCTCTTGGCGGTCGCCGGCGCGGCGGCGTCGCGCGCCGTGCAAGCTCTGAACACCATTCTCGGGATGCAGGTTTAGATGCCGCGGCTGTTCGCACGCTGGCAGTCGCTTGCGCCTCGCACCCGCGTCTTGATCGTTGGCCTCGCGCTCGCGGCGTTCGCCGCGAGCGTCGTCGTCACGCTTTTGCAACGCGACGCACGCGTCGCCTTGTTCGCAGCGCCGCTGCGACCCGAACAGGTTAGCGAGGTCGTCGAGCGGCTAGCCGAATGGAACGTTCCGTTTATCGCCGTCGCCGACAACCTCAGAGTCGATGCTCGCCGCCGCAACGAGTTGCTGCTCCGGCTCTCGCTCGCGGGCGTCCCGCACGTGCATCGCACGAGTTCGAGCGAAACGCTCGCGCGCGTCAATCCGTTGACGCCGCAATCCGTGCTCGACGCTCAAGCGCGCGACGGTCTCGCCGGCGACCTCGCGACGGCGCTGCGCGGCATCGCGGGCATCGACGACGCGCAAGTGATTATCGCGCCCGGTCGCAGCGCGGCCTTCGCCGACGAATCCTCGTCGCCGCCGAGCGCGTCGGTGCGGTTGAGACTCAAACCCGGCGCCCAACTCGGCCGTCAAACCATCGACGGTATTCGGCAATTCGTTGCCGACGGCGTTTCGGGGCTGACGCCGGCGCGCGTCGCGATCCTGGACGATCGCGGGCTTGCGCTCGGCGAAACCCATAGCGCGAACGATGAGGCGTTCACGCTACAGACATCCCTTCAATCGGCGCTCGATCAAGCCTTCGGCGATGGCGCGACCATCGTTCGCGTGCGACTCGACATCGATCGGCGCAGTCGCGAACTGCGCGACGTACAACGTACGCCGCTCGCGGACAAACCGATCGCGAGTGCCTCGCTGGACGAACGCTACGCCGCCGAGAAGAAAAAGTTTTCGCGCGTCCATACGAGCGAGGATCGGGGCAGCGATCTGCGCGAGGAGAGGACCGAAATTCCGGCAGGCGGCGTTGCGCGCATCTCGGTGGCCGTCGCCGTCGACGCCGAAAGAAAACTCGACCTCGCCGCGATCGGCTCGCTTTCGAGCGCGACGCTCGGCCTCGTCGAGGGGCGCGACGTCCTGCGCGTCGAGGCCGTTCCGTTCGCGCGCCCGTCGCGAGCCGCGTCGCCCGGCTGGGCCGTCCTCGGATTCATCGCCGCCTTGGCGCCCGCCGCGTTCTTGACGCTCGTCGCGATCTACGTCGTTCGTTTCGGTGCCGCACCGCTCGCGCGCGTGATCGAGAAGACGACGCGGCGTATCATGCTGGCGCGCACCTCGCGCGACGTCGCGGGATTTCCACCGGCTAGCGTTCGCGGCGCACTGCGCGACGAACCTCCCCATACCGCGGCCGCGATCATCAGCGCGTTGCCGGCGGCGACGGCGGCGGCCGTGCTCGATATGTATCCGGCGGAAGAGCGCGCGGCCATCGTCCGGCGGATGCAGCGCGATGCCGCGCCGATCGTTCCCGATTGCGAGACGTTGCTGCGGCATGGGTGAGTTCGTCCCGCTCTCGGCGTCGTTGCGCCGGCGCGAAACGCCGGTGGCACCGCCGCAACCCGAGACGGCTCCGCCCACCGAAGCGGCTTTCGACGATCTCATGACCGAAGTCGCGCTCGCTCGGCTAGCTACACGCGAGGCGTACGATCGCGCCGTCCCGCGTTTGCTGGCAGCGCTCGCGCGCGAAGTCCTCGGACGCGAACTCGCGCTCGCCCCGCCAGATCTCGCGCACCTGATCGCGCTCGGCCGCACGCGCTTCGCGGCGGAAGAGCCGGTCGCGGTGTGGCTTGCGCCCGCCGATGCTCCCCGCGTCGCCGCCGATATCCCGGTGCGCAGCGACCCGGCATTGCAGCCGGGCGATCTGGTCCTAGAAGTGCGCGACGGTGAACTCGACGCACGCTTCGCGGTGCGCCTCGCCGGCGCGCTGGCCGGCGCCCTCGAACGCGCTTGAGGACGCACGGAATCGGGTCGATCGTTCGAACGATCGGCGATGTCGCGATCGCGTCGCTCCCCGCCGGACGCGTCGGTGACGGCGTGTCGATCGTTTCGCGGTCACGACGTGTGATCGGCGGGCGGATCGCGGCGGTCGAACGGGGACGCGTCGCGATCGTTCCATTCGGATCGCTGGTGGGTATCGCCGTCGGCGACCGAGTCGAGTCGACGCCGGACGCACTTGACTGCGTGCTGGGCTTCGGGCTTCTCGGACGCGCGATCGATCCGAGCGGGCGCGCGCTCGACGGCGGAGGCACGATTTGCGGGACGCGCGTCCGCGTCGCGCCAACCGTCTCGTCTCCGGCGCAGCGCCAATCGATCGACGCGATCGCGTGGACGGGCATACGCGCGATCGACGGACTGCTTGCTTTCGGCCGCGGCGCCCGCATCGGCATCTTCGGCGCGCCCGGGACCGGGAAAACGTCGTTGCTCGAAATGCTGGCGGCGGGAAGATGCTTCGATGCGGTCGTCATCGGGCTCGTCGGCGAACGCGGGCGCGAAGCCGAAGCGTGGCTGCGCCGAATCGATCGGCGCTCGACCGTGATCTGCGCGACCGCCGACCGTTCCGCGGCGGAACGCGTGCGCAGCGCCGAGGTGACGATGGCGCAGGCGTGCTCTTTGCGGGAGCGCGGATTCCACGTTCTGCTGATTCTGGACAGTCTGGCGCGCTACGCGGCGGCCTTGCGCGAACGCGCCTCGGCGCTCGGCGAACCGCCCGGGCGCGGCGGCTATCCGGCGAGCGTTTGGTCGGAATTCGGCCGTTTTCTGGAAAGCGCCGGAAATTATGCGCACGGCTCGGTGACGCTCGTTGCGACCGTCCTCGTCGACGGCGACGAGGAACGCGATCCGGTCTGCGTCAATGCGCGAGCTGCGCTCGACGGTCATCTCACCCTTTCGCCGTCCCTCGCGCGCGCCGGACGGTTTCCGGCGATCGATGTGCTCGCGAGCACGAGCCGCACGATGTGCGCCGTCGTCGACGCTCGGCATCGGGACTCCGCCGCCGCCGTTCGGGGCGGGCTGGCGCGTCTCGCAGCGACCGAGGATTTTCGTGCGGCGGGACTCAGCGACCGCGACGATCCGGAGTTCGCGCGCACGGCCGAAGTCGAGCGAGCGCTCGAAGCGTTCCTTCGGCAGGGGGACCTCGAACGGCCCGATGCGACACGAGCCGCGCTACACGGGCTCGCCGCGCTGATGTAGAATCGCGGTGGTGATGCACGTTCTGCGAGCGGCCTTCAACGCGGCGATCGTCGTCGGCTTGCTCGCCGTCCCGTGCGCGGGGTTGCCGGCGGCCGGGCCGGCGGTCACGCAGTTACTGGCCGGGTATCTTCGCGCGGTCGAAGACCCCGGGGTTGCGCCCTTCGATCGTTTCGAAGCTCGCGGTTCGGTCGCGGGCGGCGGATTGACCGGCGCCTTTCATACCTGGGAGGACCGCGACCGCGCGCGGGAAGACGAGAACCTCGGGCCGCGCCGGGAGACGACGCTGCGGCTCGGCGACCGCGTCTTCTATGCAAACGCCGACGGTAACGTGCGCGAGTTCACCGGCATAATGTTGCGCCGCGACCGAACCGAGCGTTTCATCGACACGGGAGATTTTGCGAAGGCTCCTGAGCGCTGCGTTGCGCGCGGTCGCGTCGCGATCGACGGACGCAACGCTTATGCGCTGGACGTCACCGCTCCGAGCGGAGAGATGCAGACGCTGTACCTCGACGCTCAGACGTACTTGCCGGCCCGCATCGCGTATGACGACGACGACGGCCGCACGACGATCGATTTCTCCGACTGGCGGACGATCGGCGGGCATCGCTTTCCGTTTCATCTGCTTATTTCCGACGGCGATCGCGAATTCGACGTGACGCAGACGACCGAAAGCCTCCGCATCGGCGAGCCGATCGACCAGGGGGTTTTCCAACCTCTGGTCGGCCGTTCGATCGAGATGCGGGCGCCGCAAACCATTCGGCTAACGGCCCGCGACGGCCATCTGTTCGTTCCGGTGACGATCGCGGGGCGGCAGTACAATTTCCTCATCGACTCGGGCGCTCAAAACATCCTCATTGACAAACACGTCTCGCACGATCTCGGCCTCGCACCGGTCGGCGCGCTGGAAGCGAGCGGCGCGCAACGCGTCGGCGGATTGCAGATCGCGCATCTGGATGCGCTCAGCGTCGGCGACGGAACGCTGCACGACCTGGTCGTGACGACGCTCGACCTCGGCCGCTCGACGAGCGGCGCCTTTCCCATCGACGGGATCCTGGGCTATCCGTTTTTCGCGGAAGCGACCGTGACGCTCGATGTGGCGCACTCGACGATGACGTTCGGCCCGCCGGGCTCGTTCGTGCCGCCGGGGACGAAGGTCGCGCTCGAAACCGACCGCGCGTTCCCCGAGGCGCGCTTCCGCATCAACGACGCGCTCGAGGTGCCGTTCCTGGTCGACACCGGCAACGCCGGCGAGATTCTTCTTTATAAGCCGTTCGTCGATCGTCATCCAAGCATCGTTCCGCCCAGCGTCACCGCGACGCGGCGCGCCTACGGCATCGGCGGGGCGACGTCCTCGTACTCGAGTTCGCTCGATCGGATCGACCTCGCCGACTTCACCATCTACCACGCCCAAGCCGAGGTGATGCTGGCCACTCGCGGCGCGTTCGCCGACCGCTTCGACGCAGGCAACGTCGGGCTCGGCGTTCTTCGGAATTTCGTCGTCACGTTCGACGAGAGCGCGAATGCGCTCTACCTCGAGCGCGGCAGCGATTTCATCGACGGCCGCTTGCGGGTGTAAGCCCGCCGCAATTCATGCCGGCGTAACATCGCGGTCATTCTCCGGGCACGTGCGGGCGGTACTCTTGGGGCACAACCTGTGAGGGAACCACATGAACTCGATCGCCGTGATCCGCGCGCGCCTACCCTACGTCGACCGTCGCGCCCTTTCGGAAGCCTGGTTTTCCGCGTTGCACTTGGCTTGCGGACCGATTACAAACGCTCGGCGCTCTCAAGGGCAAATATCCCAAAATTCCTTCCCTTCTCGCGTCGAAATTCTCGCGAGTGGCCGCTTGATGGCCGTGCGAGGCGGCGCGACGTTGCCGACGCGGGCGCCTGCGCCGAGCGCAGGCCGGAGGCCGGAGCGACAAAGCAGTTTCGAGGCGGCACGAGTTCCACGGATGGAACGAGTCCGCCGTCCCGGCGGAGGCAATGTTCGCGCCGCCGAAGCATGGCGGTCTCAAGAGACGCGCGCAAATTTCGGCATCGATCTCCCCGGCGGCGGCCGCGTACAGATTCTGCTGCGGCGCGATGGACGAACGTTGCTCGTCCTCGCCCTGTGCAGCACACGGCACGTCGAATTCGTGCGGCGTGCGCTGGCTGGCGCCGATCTGCACTTGCGGTTGCGCGGCGAAAGAGTTTCTTCGTCGGTGCGTGCGCTGTGATCTCGCAAATCGCCGATGCCGTCGCGCGCGTCGAAGCGCGCGCGCAGGAGGTCCAACATCTCTTTGAGGGCGGTTTCGAACCGGACGACGCGCGTTCGGTGCGACGCGCGACGACAACGTTACCATCGCTCGATCCGCTCAGCGTCGCCGCGCCGGACGGGGCGTACTTCGTCGCTCTCGACGAACGCGGCCGTTCGATCTTCACGCGCGACGGCGTTTTCTCGTTCGCCGACGGAACGCTCCGCGGCCGCGACGGCTTGCCCGTCCTCGGTTTCCGCGACGACGCGGGGAAGCCCGCACCGCTGCGGGCCGATCCGCTCGACGTCGCGCTCGGCCGTGTCGCGGGCGCGCGTCTCGAACGCGACGGCTCGCTGACCTACGAACGCAGCCTCGTCGATCCGCGCAGCGGCGAGCGGCGTGTCGAACGCGTCGTCGTCGGCCGCGTCGCGCTCGGGCGTTTTTCGGCGGGAACGCAGCCGCTGCGTCGCGATCCGACGCACGTCGTCGCTCCTTCGGGAGTCCAACCGATGCTGGGGCGCGCCGGCGACAATGCGTTCGGATCGCTGACGACGTTCGCGCGCGACCTTGGCCGGCTGGATCCGCTCGCCGGCCTTGACCGGTTGGAAGAAGCCTATCTGTCGTTCGAGGCGATTCGCGCCGCCGGCGCAGCGCATGGCGGTCTCGAGCGGACCGCCCTGGATCTCGTCAAGTGATCGCCGATCTCGCGTTCCTCGATCCGCGGCTCGGGCGGCACGGGCGCGCCGTGCGTGAGATTCGCTTCGCGCGCCGCTCCGGGTTGCCGCTGTCGGCAGCCTGCCTGGTCGCGAACGGCGTGCGCGAACATTTCGGTCGTTTGCTCGGACGCGCGCTCGAAACCGAAGTGATCGCTCCGGTTGTCCCCGACGCGCATTTTTTTCGCGTGCTCTTCGAGGAGGCGATCGTTCGGCGCGTTCGCGGCCGGCTTTGCGAAGCGTTCATCGCGATCCGGCCGGACGATGCGCGGCGATTGATTGCGGTTGCTTTCGTCGAACCCGAACGCGGCCCAAGCGCGCTCTCGCAGGTCGAGCGTCTCACCCTCGATCGGCTGTTCGCGGTGCTGCCGCCGCTGTGCGTGCCGCTCTGTGGCGACGTCCGTGGAGTCTCGGCGGAGACCCCCGAGCGCGCCGCCGCCGAAGCCAGGACCTACTTCGAGGTGCGCATCGCGAGCGGCGTCGACGCCGCACTCGGCTTCGCGTTGACCGTCGATCCCTCGCAAGAATCCGTGCCGGCGCTCGCGCTCGAGGATCTGCAGGATCTCGAACTCGAGTGCGCGGTCGAATGTGCCCGGGGGACGCTCGGCGTCGACGCCGTCGCTCGCCTTCACGAAGGGATGACGCTTCCGTTCGAGACGCTGCTCGAGGATGCCGGAACGCTTCGAGTCGGAGGGGCTCCGATCGCTCGCGGCACGTGCGGGGTACGCGGCGGACGTGCTGCGTTCGTCGTGCGATGAACGACGAACGGCGGCTCGACGTCCTGATGAACGTTGCGCTCGGCGTGAGCGCCGAATTGGGGCGCTGCTCGCTGCGGCTCGGCGAACTGCTCAAACTCGGGAGCGGCGCCGTCGTCGAACTCGACCGCCGCGCCGGTGCGCCGATCGATCTGTTCGTCAACGGAAAGCTGATCGCGCGCGGCGAGATCGTCGCCGTCGACGATCGCTACGGCGTACGCCTCACCGAAGTGCTGACGGCTAAGCGGGCGCGCTGATGGACGCGCTGCTCGGCGCGAGTCACGGCGTGCGTTCGAGCCTGCCGCTCGACGTGCTAGCCGGTCTGACGCTGCTCGGCGCCGTCCCCTTTCTGCTGGTCATGACGACGTCGTTCGTGCGGATCGTCGTCGTCCTGTCGCTCGTGCGCTCGGCGATCGGCGCGCCGTCTTTGCCGCCGAACGCGGCGCTGACCGGATTGGCGCTGGTCCTCACCTTCGTGGTGATGTGGCCGACGGCCGAGCGGATCTCGCACGAGGCGCTCGAGCCGTACGCGCGTGGACGATTGACGCAATCCCAACTCGTCGAGCGCGCCTTCGTGCCGTTGCGTGCGTTCATGGTACGCCAAGCGCACGCCAAAGATATGGCGCTCTTCGAACGCCTTGCGCACGTGAAGCATCGGCCTGCGGCCGGCGAGCCGCCGGCGGTGATTCTTCCGGCGTTCGTCGTCGGAGAATTGCGTAGCGCCTTTGCGGCCGGCTTCGCCCTCTACCTACCGTTTGTCGCGATCGATTTGGCGGTCGCGTCGATCTTGATGGGCCTCGGGATGTTCATGCTGAGTCCCCCCATCGTCTCGCTCCCCTGCAAACTGCTGCTGTTCGTCATGGTCGACGGCTGGGCGCTGATCTGCGGCGGCCTCATTTCGAGTTTTCGCTAGATCTGCTGGGTGTGCGGCGGATCACTCACGCCGTTGCCGCCCGTGGAACGAGGCGAGCGACGCCGATATCAATGCTAGGTTCACCTTGGGTGCCACGGAGGGCGCCCAGGGCGGGCCGTAAGGAAGTAGAGCCCTGCGGTACAGCGACAACCTCGTCTATGCCGAGGCTACCCAACGAGACCGGATTCTTGCCCTTTGGGTAGCCGGGGTGGCTTGCATACTCATCATCGCGAGCATCCCGGTTGCACGAATACAAGCCCCCGAGATCGACGCGTTTCTTCCGGCCGTGTGCGGCGTCGCCGTCTTTGCCGAGTTGCTGACGGCGTTCTTGTTGTGGAACCAGTACCGCGCGTCGGGCGACGCGCCGATCGCCGTCCTCGCGCTCGCGTACGCAGGCTCGGCGCTTCTGGGAATCGAGTACGTCCTCACCTTTCCGCACGCGTTCGCCGAGCATTTCCTCGGCGCCGGGCCTCAAACGACGGCGTGGCTGTATCTGATCGGGCAGGTCTTCTTCGCGAGCTACATTATTCTGTTCGCGCTCTGGGAGCCGCTGTGCCGCCGCGTCTCCACCTTCGCAAGCGGCAACGGCGTACCGATGCTGGCGGCGATCACGATCCTGATTCCGCTGGTCGCTCTGCTCGTGACCGTCGGTTATTCCGACGACCTGCCGGCCGCGCTTGGGGGAACGCACACGACGCCGCTGTGGCAGGGAAGGATCGTCCCGTTGCTGCTCGCCTACCAGGTCGCGGCATGCGTGATCCTCGTCGTGGTGACGCGCCTGCGAACCGTGGTCCATCTGTGGCTGGCAGTAGTTGTCGTGGTTTCGCTCAGCGAAGCTCTGCTTTCGAACGTCATCTCGGGCGCGCGCTTCACGCTCGGCTGGTATCTCGGACGGGCGGAATGGCTCGTCGTCGCGAGCTTGTTCTTGATCGTGCTGCTCGGGAGCGTCTATCGGATCTTGCTCACGCTCAGCTCGACCAACGCCGCGCTCTACCGGCAGTCGGTCTCCGACGACCTGACCGGCTTACTGAATCGTCGCGGCTTCAACGCCCGGCTCGAGGAAGAGTTACGGCGCGCTCAGCGGCGTAACGAGGCGGTCGCGTTGCTGGTCATCGACATCGACGACTTCAAGCGCTATAACGACTCGTACGGACATCCGGCCGGCGACACCGCGCTTGGAATCGTCTCGCGCGTCATCAAGACCACGTTGCGGCGCGCGGCCGATTGCGGCGCGCGCATCGGCGGCGAAGAGTTCGCGGTACTCCTACCGGAAACCGGCGACTCAGGGGCAGCGGCCGTCGCCGAACGGATTCGTCGCGGCGTCGAGCGCGTCGGTATCTTGCAAGGCGTCGGCGCGCGGCACGGCGTCTTGACGGTGAGCATCGGACTCGCCTCGACCGAGGAACGTCCGGCTCAAGATGGGCTCGACCTGATGCGCCGCAGCGATCGTGCACTCTACCAAGCCAAGAGCGAAGGCCGCAACTGCATCCGCGTGCAGGGGGCCCCGAGGATACACGTCGGCGAATCATCGCTGACAGGTTGAGGATAGATCAGACCCTGGCGCTCGGGCGCCCATGTTTCTCGTTCGAGTTCTTTCCGCCGAAAACCGACGAGGGCGTCGAGAACCTGGTGGCGACGGCCCGGACGCTTCGCACGCTCGAGCCGGCGTTCGTTTCGGTGACCTATGGCGCCGGCGGATCGACCCGCGCGCGAACGATCGAGGTTGCGAAGCGGATGAAGCGCGAGCTCGACCTCGAGGTGATGGCGCACGTCACCTGCGTCGGGCATACGCGCGCCGAACTCCGCGCACTCTTCAGCGAGATCGAGGAGGCCGGCATCGAGAACGTGTTGGCGTTGCGCGGCGATCCACCGCGCGGAGAAACCACGTTCACGGCGACCGAAGGCGGCTTTCGCTACGCCTCGGAGCTGATCGCGATGTTGCAGGAAGAGTTCGCCTTCTCTCTCGGTGCCGCAGCCTATCCGGAAACGCATCCGGAGGCGGTGAGTTTTGACGAAGACTTGGCGAATGCGATCCGCAAAGTTCGCGCCGGCGCGCGCTTCTTGATCACGCAGCTGTTCTTCGACAACGAAAAGTACTTCCGGTTCGTCGAGCGCGCGCGAC
Source organism: Candidatus Zemynaea palustris (assembly GCA_003134695.1). Classification (GTDB taxonomy): domain Bacteria; phylum Vulcanimicrobiota; class Vulcanimicrobiia; order Vulcanimicrobiales; family Vulcanimicrobiaceae; genus Zemelea; species Zemelea palustris. Next base: position 190,527 of record PLCB01000026.1, read on the forward strand.
AGCTCGGGGTCGACGTCCCGATCATCCCGGGAATCATGCCGATCACCAATTACGAGCAAATCGCGCGCATGACCAAGATGTGCGGAGCGACGATTCCGCGACCGCTGCTCGAAGAACTCGAAGCTCGCGCCGCCGATCCGCAGGCTATCACCGACCTCGGCGTCGCCTACAGCGCGCTGCAATGCTCCGAACTCTTGCAACGCGGCGCGCCGGGCGTCCATTTCTACACGCTGAACCGCTCGCCGTCGACGCGGGCGGTCGTCTCGGCGCTGCTCGCCGCTCGCTCCACGGTCTCGGCGACTTAGCAGGCTGCAGAGCGTCATACGGCGGTAACAGCGCGATAGCAATGAGGTAACCGCCGCCCGGTAGACTCGAGCGATGGACGCGCTCGGTGCGATTCTGCGTGAGGCCCTTGTCGTGGCGGCGCTCGCGACATTTCCTGTCCTTGGGATCGCCACGGCGGTCGGCGTCGTCGTCGCCGTCGTTCAAGCGGCGACCCAAGTGCAAGAACAGACGCTGACCTTGCTGCCGAAACTGTTGGCGGTGGGCGCGACGCTCGTCGTGTTCGGCGGCGTCGCGCTCGGCGCATGCGCCGGGCTCTTCGAGCACGCGATCGCGGCGCTGCCCCAGATCGTTCGGGGCGTGCCCTGAGCGAAATCCAGATGTTGGTCCTCGCCCGCTGCCTCGGCTTCGTCTTTCGCGCACCGGGATTCTCGCATCCGGACGTTCCGCCGGCGGCACGCGCCGCGTTCGCATACGTCCTCTCGATCGCACTCGCATCGCGCCAAAACGCCGCGCATCTCGCCCCGGGCGGGCTCGCGTTCGCGGTCGCGAGCGAAGTCGCCCTCGGCGCCGCGATCGGCACCGCCGCCTCGCTGTTGTACGACGGCGCGTACGCGGGCGGGCGTGCGCTGGACGATTACGCCGGGATTCGTGGTAGCGTGCCGAGCGCGAACGTTGGCGCCGGTGCGGGTTTCGGGCGCCTGTGGTCGCTCGCGTTCGTCACCGGTTTCTTCGTTCTCGGCGGCGATCGCTTCGCACTCACGTCGTTCGCGGGAGGTTTTGCGGCGCTGCCGCCCGGCGCGCTCGTCGAAGCGCGCGATCTCGCGACGTTCGCGATCACGCTGCCCTCGACGCTCTTGCGCGCGGCGCTATTCGTCGCCGGGCCCGCGATCGTGCTCGGGCTCGTCGTCCAAATCGCGCTCGCCACGATCTCGCGCGTCGTTCCGCGGCTCTCGACCTTCCCGCTTTCGTTCGGCCTCGTCTTGGCGGCGACGATCCTGCTGACGCTGGCTTCGCTGCCGGTCATCATCCCCGCGGCGGCGACGCCCTGGTTCGACGTTTCGGCGTTGCACTCGCGCTGATGGACGACGCGCACGACAAACCGTTCGAAGCGACGCCGAGCCGGCTCGAGCGCGCGCGACGCGAGGGCGACCTGCCGCGTTCCGCCGATGCGGCCGCGTTGGCGGCGTTTGCCGGCGCGTCGCTCGCGCTCGTCGCGATTGGCGCGCCGTGTGCCGAAGCGGCGCGGGCGGCACTCGCCGACGCGACTCGCGGTACGCTTGTCGGCGGACCGTACGCCGTCATGGCGACGTGCGCCGTTATGCCTGCGATCGGCGCGATCGCTGTTGCCGTCGCCGCGAATCTGATGGTCGGCGGACAGCTCGCGGTGCGCCCGCTGGCGCTCGATCTTGCGCGATTGAATCCGCTGGGCGGACTGCGGACGATGTTGTCGCGCGATGCCGCGCTCAATGCCGCGAAGGCGCTCTTGGCCGGGCTCGCGCTCGGGACGGCGTCGTGGCCGGCGCTGGCGGCGACCTTCGCCGGCGCCGCTCGCGGCGGCGGCTCCGATGCGCTGACCCTCATCGCGGGTCAGGCGCTGGTACGTATCGTGCTCGCCGCACTGGCCGTGGCGACGCTGTTCGCAGCGATCGACGTCGTCTCCGGACGATCGAAATGGCGCCGCAAGCAGCGTATGAACTATGACGATTTGAAGCGCGATCTCAAACAGGATGAAGGCGATCCCCTGGTTCGCGGTCGTCGGCGCAAGGCGCACGGCGCGCTCGTGCGCGGTTCGCTCGAACGAATCCGCGACGCCGCGTTCGTCGTCGCCAACCCGACGCACGTCGCCGTCGCGCTCGCCTACCGCCCGCCGGAGATCGCGGTTCCGCTCGTCTTGATCCGCGCCGTCGACGACGGCGCGCTCCTCGTCAAGGAGCGCGCGCGTGCTCTCGAGATTCCGATCGTCGAAGACATCGCGCTCGCTCGAACACTATTCGCCCGGACCCAAGTCGACGCGTTCATCCCGCGCGAGACTTACGACGCAGTCGCGCGCATCGTCGCGGCGCTGCTGCATCAACGCAAAGGGCTCTCGTGAGTCGCAACGCTGCGACCTATGGTTTCGCCGGCGCGGTCCTCGGGCTCGTCGGTATCTTGCTCGTGCCGTTGCCGCCGCCGCTGCTCGATGCGCTGCTCGCCTTCGACATCTTGGGTTCGGCGGTGGTGCTGCTCGTCAGCATCACGGTCGCCGATCCACTCGAGTTCTCCGCGTTCGCGCCGACGCTGCTAATCGCGACGCTCTTCCGTCTCGCGCTCGACGTCTCGGCGACGCGCCTGATCCTCACACAAGGTCACCTCGAGGGCGGCGTCGGGGCGATCGTCCCCGCGTTCGGGCAGTTCGTGATTCGGGGCAACCTCGTCGTCGGTCTGATCATTTTTGCGATCCTCGTCATCATCCAATTCCTCGTGATCGCCGCGGGTTCGCAGCGCGTCGCCGAAGTCGCGGCGCGCTTCACGCTGGACGCGATGCCTGGGAAGCAGATGGCCATCGACGCCGACGTCCACGCCGGCACGCTCGACGCCGAGGGTGCGCGTCGCAAGCGCGCGCTCGTGCAAAAGGAAGCCGATTTCTTCGGGGCGATGGACGGCGCGGGAAAATTCGTCAAAGGCGACGCCGTCGCCGCGCTCGCGATCGTCGTCTTGAATTTGATGGGCGGCGTCGTGGTCGGCGTCGCCTACCACGGGTTCTCGCCGCTCGACGCGCTCAATACGTTCGCGATCCTCTCGATCGGCAACGCGCTCGTGACGACGCTACCCGCCTTCCTCCTCTCGACCGCGATGGGGCTCATCGTGACGCGTGTCGCCGCCGATGGCTCGCTCGGCTTCGATCTCGCGACGCAGATCCTCGAGCGGCCGGCGGTGCTGCGCGCTGCGGGTTGCTTCGCGCTCGCGCTGGCGCTCGTGCCCGCACTTCCGCGCGCGCTGTTTGCGACGCTCGGCCTCGGCGCGCTGGCCGTCGCCGCGCTCGCGGAGGGGCGCCGCCGTCGCCGCTCGGAAGAAGAGAAGGCCGCGCGCGAGATGGCGCGCCGCGTCGCGATCCGCCGGCCCGAAACCGCACTGGGGCTCGTCGGCGTCGACGCGCTTTCCATCGACGTCGGACTCGATCTCGGCGCGCTTCTCGTCCCGCCGCTCGCCGACGCGTTCCTGGACCGCATCGGTGAAGTTCGGCGCGGTCTCGCGGTCGAGATCGGAATCGTCATGCCGGGTGTTCGTCTGCGCGACGATCTCGCGCGCGATCCGCAAACCTACGCGATTCGTGTCCGCGATGCGGTCGCGGCCGAAGGCCGCTTGCAACTTGACAAATTGCTCGCCGTCGCCGACGACCGCGTCCTCGTATCGATGGAGGGCGAAGCGACGCGCGAGCCGGTCTACGGCCTGCCGGCGCGCTGGATCGCGCCGGAATTCCGCGATGCGGCGCAAAGCGCGGGCGCGCTCGTCTTCGACCCGATCGCGATCGTCGGTTCGCACCTCGCCGAAACCGTGCGCGCGCATGCGGCCTCGTTGCTCGGACGCCAAGAGTTGCACACCTTGCTCGAGCACTTGCGCGTTGGTGTTCCGTCGCTGGTCAAAGAACTCGGCGGCGACGGCGTCTCGCTTGCGCTGGTGCAGCGGACCTTGGAATGTCTGTTACGCGAGCGCATCTGGCCGCGCGACGTCGTCGCGACGCTGGAGACGATCGTCGAAACCGCCAGCGTCACGCGCGATCCGCGTGAGTTGGCCGAAGCCGTGCGCCGCCGCATCGTTCCGGGTCAGCTCCGCCGGCGCAAACTCGAGGCGCTCGAACCGCTGTTGATCGCGCCGGATTTCGAAGCGGATCTGCGCGCATGGTTCGCCGATGGTGCCGCCGCTCCGCATCCTGAGGTTGCCGTCCACGTGCGCACGGTCGCGGCCGGATACGTCGCTCGCGTCGCCCGCGAACGTGCGGCGCTGCTCTGCGCCGCGAATTTGCGCGTCCCGCTCGCCGAGTTCTTCGGGCGCCTCGGCGTGCGTCTCGACGTCTTCGCGTACGCCGAGCTGCCGCCCGAGCTCGAGATCCGTCCCGCGATGATCCTCGAGCGCCCGCGGGAAGCTTTGGTTAGTTAGCCCCATTCTGACCGGCTTTGCCGGCGCACTTCGTGCAGCGGCCCACGATCGTCAAGCCGTAATCGACATCGCTAAACCCCTTGGTCGCGGCGATCTGCGCGGCGATCTCGGCGACGCCGTCGGCTTGGACGTTTTCAAGCGTGCGACAATTCGTGCAGAGCAGGTGATGGTGCTTGTCGAGGGCGGCCTCATAACGTGCCGCGCTGCCGCCGAACGAGAAGATCTGCACCAGACCGATCGCGCGCAAGATGTCGAGGGTTCGATAGATCGTCCCGAGGCTCACGGCCGGCAATTCGGTGCGCACCTTTTCGAGAATCGTCTCGGCCGAGAGGTGACCGCCGTCGCCAAGCGCGCGCAACACGGCGGCGCGCTGCTTGGTCAATCGGTAACGCGATTGCAGCAATCCGGCGTCGACGGTCTTAAGATCCATTGCCAGCGGCTCCCGAAGCGAAGAGGACCTGGGAGAAATGGCGCCACAATTGGTTTGACGGGGTAGGGCGACATGCTATAATACCCCGGTTCTCCCCTCCCCGGCGCTTCTTCGTACACTTCTTTATATATGTGGACACGTCTCAAGCCTTGGCTGAAAGGGGCCGCCGTTCTCGGGACGGCGGCGCTTTGTCTGTATTTGATCCTGCCGATTCAGAGCAAGATCAAGCTCGGCTTGGACCTGCAGGGAGGGGTGCGGGTGCTGCTTCAGCTCCACACCTCGGCCGAGATTCCGAAGATCACTCCCCAGGTCCAGGGCCAGGTCGAATTGGTGCTTCAGAACCGGATCAACGGCCTCGGCGTTTCGGAGCCGGTCATCACCCCGGTGGGCACCGACCGTATCTTGGTCGAGTTGCCGAACGTAAAGAATCCCGACGAAGCGGTGCGCCAGCTCAAAGACGTCGCGAAGCTCGACTTCAAGATCATGCCCGACGCCGTCGTTCAGCGCGCGACGCGCGACAAGAAATACGCCGACGACCCGAACGGCGCGTATAAGGATTCAGGCCCGGTCGTGTATTCGGGCGCCGATCTCAAAGGCGCGCAGGCCGCCTACGATCAGTCGAGTCAGCCGAAGATCGATTTTCAGACGAAGAAGCCGGCCGAGTTCGGACAAATGACGTCGGCCAACTTGCAAAAGTGGCTCGGCATCTTCCTCGACAAGAAGTACATGTCGGCCGCCGTCATCCAAGGCGTGATCACGAGCGAAGGTCAGATCACCGGCTCGTTCACGGAAGATGACGTAGTCCGTATCTCCAACGAACTCAACGCCGGCGCGCTCCCGGTTGCGGTGACCGTGATCGAGAACGATACGATCGGTGCAATTCTCGGAAAAACCGATCTCCAGAAGTCGCTGGTGGCCTCGCTCATCGGGCTGACCCTCGTGTCGCTCTTCATGATCTTCGTCTACCGGCTGCCGGGTTTCATGGCGGTTATCGCACTCATCGTCTACGTCCTGATGCTGCTCGGCTTGCTGGCCGGGGTGAAGGCGGTCTTGACGCTGCCCGGGATCGCGGGTTTCGTGCTCTCGATCGGCATGGCGGTCGATGCCAACGTCCTGATCTTCGAACGGCTCAAGGAAGAGTTGTGGTCGGGGAAGAGTCTGCGCGCCTCGGTGCAGATCGGTTTCCGGCGCGCGTTCACCGCGGTCTTCGACAGCCACGTGACGACCATCGTCGGCGCGGGGGTGCTCTTCATGCTCGGGACCGGAACGGTCAAAGGCTTCGCGTACACGTTGTTCTGGGGGACGGTCTTCTCGCTCGTGACCGCGGTCTTCATCACGCGCTACTTCATGGATGTCGTCGTCGAAAACGATCTGGTTACGAACCACAAGGCATACGGGGTCTAAATGTTCTTCCGTAGGCTGAACTGGAACGTCGTCGGCTGGTTCAAGCTCGTCTCGGCGATCTCGTATACGATCATCGCCGCCGGCGCGATCATGATCGCGTACAACTGGTTCGCGCACGGCTACCCGATCAAACTCGGCCTGTCGTTTACCGGCGGTACCGACGTTACGGTCAAGTTCAATCAGCCCGTGACGCCCGAGAAGATCAAAACGGCGCTGGCCACCGTGGGCGTGACCGACGCGCAGGTCAACACGCTGCAGAAGACCGGCGAATTGGCGAGCGAGCGGTTCACGATCTCGACGCAGGTCGACTTCGGCGATCAGCCGGCCAAGGTGTGGAACGCCCTGAGCGCCGTCGCTCCCGTCGATCGCGGTCAGTCGCAGATCGAATCGGTCGGCCCCTCGCTCTCGCACGAGTACCTGATCAAGGCCCTCGAGGCGCTGGTCATCGCGATCAGCATCCAGTTCCTCTACATCGCCTTCCGTTTCGGCTGGAACTACATTTTCGGCCAAGTCGTCGTGATCGCGCTCGTGCGCGACGCGGCGATGATGATCGGCATCTACGCGCTGGCGCAGAAGCGCGCCGACGACGCCTTCCTCGCTGCGGTGCTGACCGTCATCGGCTACTCGGTCATGGACACGATCGTGATCCTCGATCGGATCCGCGAGAACGTCAAGCTCATGCCCAACGCGCCGTACGACAAGATCGTCAACTCTTCGATCTTGCAGACCATGACGCGCTCGTTCAACACGCTCGCAACCGTCGTGATCACGCTCGTCGCGCTGCTCGCCTTCGGCGGCGCCTCGCTGCAGAATTTCGCATTCGCATTGCTGGTCGGAATCTGCTCGGGAGGTTACCACTCGATCTTCTACTCGGCGCCGTTGGTGTACGTGATGCGCGAGCGTGAGCAGCGCCGTACCGCAAAGCGCCGCACCCGGGAGCGTGCCGACGCCGAACGACCGCGCACGGTCGCCGAAGCGCGCGAACAGGCCGCGCGCGGGATGTCGCGCGATCAGATCTTGGCGGCGCGCCGCGAGCGCCGCGCGCGCGAGAAGACTTCCGGCCGGCCGACCGGCGGTCCGGCGCGATATCGCAAGAAATCGCAGCCCGGGGCGCCCATCGCGACGTCGCTCGAGGACGAACAGTTCTACGACGAATCGAGCGAGATGGATCCGCTCGACGCGCAGCGCGCCGGTCTTCACGACGCCGAGCTCGAACTCGGTCACGAAGAGATCCATTTCGATCTCGACGACGAACCAGAGACGAGCGGTGAAACGCAGAGCGAAGCCTCCGCAGCGGCAAAGCAGGAGTAAGACCGAAACCCCGACGCGTCGCCGGCGAGCGACTCGCGCCGCCGTGTTGCCGCCGCCTACCCGGTCGGAGGCCGCCTTCGAAGCGCTGCTCGCGCGTTTCGATCGGGACGAAGATGGCGTGCCGGGCGCGCCTGCACTGGACGTGCCCGCGCCGGACAGGCCTGAGCCAAGTGGCGTGCAGGTGTTCGTCGATGCATTGTTTGCGAAGGGCAACGAATATCTCGAGAAAGACCGGTTCGCGACCATCGGCGACGCAAGTGATTTTTTCACGAAGATCGTCGGCGTCTCGTTCGAGCGGCGTCAAGAGAAGATCGTCGGCTTGGAACCCGGCGAGATGCTCGAACTCTTGCGCGAACCCGACAACCAACACGATGCCAACGCGATCGCCGTGCGCTACGGGGCGATCCAATTGGGATACCTCCGGCGGGAGATCGCGAAGCGTCTCGCGCCGAACATCGACGGCGGCGAACGCTATTCGGCGGTCGTCGGCAGCATCACGGGCGGCGGCCCCGACAAGCACACCGGCGTCAACATTCACGTACGCCGTCACCGCGCCGCGCGACCGAGCGCGGAGGACGCGAGTGCGCGGGCAACGTTCGCGAGAGAGTCCGATGCGATTCGCGCGCTCTTCCTCGGCGAGCGCCCGCTGCGACCGGCGCAAGTCGCGGTCCTCGAACGACTCGCCGAGAAGCGCAACACGCTCGCGGTCATGGGCACCGGGCGTGGGAAATCGTTGTGTTTCCAGCTCCCGGCGACCGAATCGGCGTTGCGCGAGCATGCCAAGACGCTCGTCTTCTACCCGCTGCGCGCGCTCGCCAACGATCAGCACGATGCGCTGGTCAGGCGCCTCGAGCCGCTCGGGCTGCGCATTCTGCGCGCAAACGGCGCGATTGACGGCGACGAGCGAGCGGCGCTGGAACTCGCGCTCGAAGACGGTTCCTGGGACGTCATCCTGGCGACGCCTGAGTTCGCAACCTATCATCACCAAGCGTTCGCACGCCCGCCGAATCGGCCGGCTTTGCTCGTCGTCGACGAAGCGCATCATCTCTACGAGTCGCGCCACCGACCGGCGTACGTCGGTTTCGGCGATCTGGTCAAAGAGCTCGGCTCGCCGCAGGTGCTCGCTCTGACGGCGACCGCCGGCGACGACGCGTTTCACGAGATTCGCCGCGTCCTCGCCATCGAGTCCTGGGTGATCGATCCGACGGTACGCGAAAACCTTCACGTCGTGGACGCGCGCAACACCAAAGACAAACTTGCCTACTTGGAGCGAACGCTCGACGGCGAGGGAAAGGCGATCGTGTATTGCATGTCGCGCAGCGAGGCACACAAGGCCGCCGATCGGCTGCGGCGCCGCTTCGGCCCGACCGTCGCCTTTTATCACGCAGGGATGCCGAGCGGAGAACGGACGCTGGTGGAAGATTTCTTTCGCAGCGGAGGCTTGCGCATCGTCGTCGCGACCTCGGCGTTCGGCGAGGGCATCGACCTCCCCGACGTGCGCGCGGTCGTTTTGTATCATTTGAATTTCGCGTTCACCGAATTCAATCAGCAGGCCGGTCGCGCCGGCCGGGACGACGCGCCGGCTCAGATCCATCTCCTGTACGGCGACGAAGACCGGCGCATCAACGATTACCTGCTCCGGCGCGCCGCGCCGTCGCTCGGCGTCTTGCGTGAACTGTATCGCGGGATGCGCGGCCTGGCGGCGTTGGACGTCGTGCGGACGAACTACGAAGACGTCGCGCGGACCCTCGAGCTCGACAACGTCGACGGCAGCACGGTGTCGACCGCCGTTCGGATCTGGGAGGAAGCCGGTCTGGTCGAAACTGGTCGCGACGACGACGGCCGCTTCGTACGCTTTCTTGAGTTCGCCGGAAGAGTCGACTTGACGAAGACGACGCGTTATGCCGAAGCCGAGGCCGAACGCGAGAGCTTCGAACGGTTCTGCAAACTCGCGCTCACGGCCGACGCGACGACGCTCGAGCAGATCATCAACCGCCCCATTTATCCGGATCGGGTCGCCTTGGCGAAATGAGCGAGAAGAAAGTTCTCAAGATAGCGACGCCGCGCCTGACACTCGTCGCCGCGACTCCGGAGCTGACTTGGGCCGATCTCGATGATCGAACGGCATTTGAGGAGATGCTTGGGGCGGCTGTGTCCCTGGAATGGCCGCCTTCGATTTTCGAAGACAAAGATCGCATTTATTTTGCTAAACGCTTGGAGAACAATCCGGAAAGCGTCGGCTGGTGGCATTGGTATTTCATCCTCGGCGAGAATTCACCGAGGTTGATCGGCAACGGCGGATTTGGTGGTTTTCCGGACGACGAGGGCAGCGTGATGGTGGGCTACTCCTTGCTTCCGCAATTTTATCGCCGCGGTTACGCAAGCGAGGCGGTTGCCGCGCTCATCGATTGGGCGTTCGCCGACGTGCGGGTGCGCCGCATCGTCGCGGATGTCTTTCCGGATCTGGCACCGTCGATCGGCCTTCTCCGGAAATGCGGATTCGTTCAAAACGGCGGCGGTGACGAAGCTGGCACGATCCGCTTCGAGCGCCGCCGCGCCGGTTAGGCACTTACGTAACGATCTTGGCAAGTTTGTCGGCGCCGACCGCTTTATAGAAGGCGTTGTCGGTCTCGCTGATCTTCGGCGCCCACGGATCGATTTGCGCGCCGTTGACCGGAAAATGCACGGTCGGCCCGACGGCGTCGCCGTAATCCGCATCGGCGAACGGCGCGAAGTCTCCGCTTTCGCGATGGGCGAGCACCGTCTGCCGGATCGCCGCCGAGGCGGCTTGCGCGGCACTGCGCACGCTGTCGGACAGGCGACCGTCCTCGGCAAACGTGTCGTACAGCGCGAGCGCCGGCCGATCGGCGCGCCACGGCAAGTGCCTCCCTTTTGGAAAGCGCACCATGCCGTCGATCGCCTTCGCATCTTCACGAATCGCGGCGCGAGCCGAGCGGTCGCGCGCGGCGGCGACCAGCGCACGGTCGAGGTTTTCGACGCCCGACTCGATCGAGGCGGTCTTCTTTGGATCGAGATCGAGGACGTCGAACGCTGCGGCCGGCGACCAGCCGCCGTTGCTCGGGAAGTAGCGCATCTCCATGACGCGATCGACGACGCCGCGCGCCATCGCCGCGGGATCGCCTGCGTGCGCCGCGATATCGATCGCAACTTCGCTGGGTACGCCCGGCGCAAGCATCGTCTCCGGTGACGCCGCCAGATAGCGCACGCCCGCGTGCGAGAGCGCCGACGAAAAGCCGAGGGGATAGGAGACAGAGCGCTCCAAGACGAGGCCCCCCCACCCCGGCGCTGGGCGGTCGTGGTGCGGGGTGGCTAGGTGCTTAGCTGGCTTAGGGTAGGGCCACGCGATTGGAGCCGGAACCCGAGAGTTGTCGTTAATCCGATCTCAGATTGAGGTAATTGGATGTCGTCCTTACTGCTAAGCCGTTGGCGGATGCTATTTCGATACGGACACCTTCTAACGATAGGAGGCGCCGTGTTTTTACTACATGAGGAAGCTTCAGCAGTAACGCCTGCTTATCGCTCTCCGCTCGTTCAATGTAAATCCGTCTCGAACGCTGCGCCCTTCCTATACGACGTCATCACGATCCGACTTTCGAGTGGAGGCTCTATGGGCAACGATGCTCTGCTGGTTGTAACCGACTCAGGATCGTGGGGCTCTATCGTGCAACGACTCGACTTCCCGAACGCGGCAGTTACCTTCTCCAACGATTGCCGAACAATGCATATACGCTCGGCAAGACGCGACTATAGTTCCCACACCTTTCGGATGCTTTATAACGATCATATTTACACATGGTCCGCAACATCACACAAGTTCGTCGAGCTGTAGGAAATCAGGCGGACAAGCGCGTCAGAGCGCTCCAAGACGAGGCCCCCCCGGTCCGGGCGGCGGTGGGCTGGGCGCCTTGGGGCTTAGCGTCAGGAGTCTGTATCCTCGCCTAGAGCATCGGTTATATCGGCGCGGACGGTTCGAAGACGAACGCCGACTTGGCGCAACAACGGCTGGATACGTGGATCTCCTATGTGCGCTGAATAACGAAGAGGCAGGCTATCTAGCTCGTTCCCCGCGGCTTCAATTTGAGATACTAGCGGGTGCCCGCCCTCCAATGGCAACGCACCGCTGCGTATTAGGCCGTCGAGAACTCCGGCGATGCGGTCAATCTCGCCCCAAATCGCTCGAAGATGCGCTTCCAATTTGTCCATATTTATGTTTCTTTCTTATTGCGTCGAAGCTGGGGCGTGCCTTTCGGCAAGGGCGACCGCGTTATCTAATCTACCTGCCGCATCCGTGTCTCCGAACAAGCGCCACACCTTAGAAAGCGCAATGCACGGCGTTGCATACACGGATCGCATGGCTGCCTTCTGCCCGTCGGTCCAGTCGTCATAGACGTCCTCCGGATCAGCTCCTCCCTCGATCGCCGCCACCACCTCGGCTTTTCTATCGGCTTCGACTTGTCGTGCGGACCACCGCGCCGAGCGGATAGATTCGAGGGCATCATAAATCGCGTCAGCGAGAGCGTCATTCAGAGCGGCCGGCATGTCATCTTTCATCAAACGATCTCGAACCGTAAAATAGGCCACTTTCCACTTCTCCGGCGAAAGCGTGCCAGTTTCTAAGCCAGACATCATTATGCTCGTTATTCGCTTGAGCAGGGCCTTGAGCTGCCTTCGTATACCTGCATCAAGACGATCAAATTCCATCCGCTTTATTTCTTTGTCCGCGGCGATTCTCGTGAGTTGCATCTGCTCTTGACGCCTCCCATTGAAATACTGAGAAGTCAAGACCGCCGCGGCACCCACTGCCGCGCCTAGAACGGGCCCTAGAAAGTCAGCCACGTCGCGCTAACTTTCTGACGTCAAGTGAAATCGTACCCTCGAATCCGTCCGCCGCGGGCCAGAACAGCTCAACCGCCCAAGAGAGGATGGTCATCGTAGAGGACACGCTCGCCTTATTCTCACCCTCCTCGGTCTTGCGCTGCCTGCGCAGCGGCTACAAGACCGAATTGCCCGAGTTCTTGCGTCTCTGGAGTTCGATATGCCAGCCAGGCGACTCATAATTTAGCGAGACAGCGAGTCCTTTGGTTATCTCTTCATAAAGACCGCCGCCGTCGCTAAATTCCCAAAACGAAGAAAACACTCCCTTTCCTACTGCCAAGGCAGTCTCGTGCTCGCTCTCTGAGTCTGCTTCCGTGTAAGGATCCATCCAGAACTCATAGTGTTTCGCCGGCGCCCCGTATTTTGTTGACAGTGTAGCCTTCATCTCTACGTAATAGTTCAGTGCCTCGTCGTTGCTGGTTACGAAGACGACCTGCATTTTGACTAAGGTGCGCGCGGGTGTAAGAAACGCATAAACCCGGACATTCTTTCCGTTGATGGCGCCCGAGAAATCAAGATCTCCGTCGGAATCTACTTTGATAAATGTAAATCCCTTGGATTGCAATATTGCCTTCACTGTAACGGCCGATGAAAGCCAAGGTACGCCCGCAAAAGGTGGCGCACCCGCTGCATCAGCCGGGGCCACGCAAGTGACGGCGGCAAAGATAGGAAGCAATAGCGCAAATAAGTAACGCAATTCATCCTCGCATTAGGCACACGCTAGCGCCTCGTTCGGTAACTGCGTTGCCAGACCTTGCGCTTGTGTCGGCTCGACAGTGCCCGCGTATAATCCACGCGGCACACGCACTCGTCGCGTTCATCCTTGAGACTTGGGAACAACCTGACAGGGTGGTGTGATCCTTTCACCGATACGAGCGGCTTTAAATAACGCCGATCTAAATAAGCCGCATCATGATTTCGAGATGCTGAGAGATGCCCAGTCTCTTAGGGACTCCTAAGCCAGGATAGTGGCCCTCTTGATGATATCGCTGATATTCTGCCGTCGCCAGGGTCCGATTACGTGGTCCGAGTGGGCGTATATCGGAAACGAGTTTCGCGACCGCTTCCGCAAATTTGCCCGCCTGGTCGTCCTGAGTCTCGTTTGTGTCGGATTTGTAGTGCCTTATATAAATCGCGTCGTTTTCGCCGCTGTTGATGTAACAGTGATGTAGTGCAATGCAGTATGGGGCGAAACCGCTCTCCGTCGATTCACCAACGATTGAGTAATCGCCGAAGTGCTCGAAGGCATCATCCGGGATGACGAGGTGTCGGTCAGAGAAAAACTCATCGTCTGGATAGTCCTGATTGCGAGCCTGCCGATTGAATGGGTCGGTGATCTGAACGCGGATTTCTCTAGGAAAGAGATTTCGCAGCGCGACGGGCACCTGTCCCTCGCGAATAAGCGCGAATTCAGGATTGAGGGCGGCCGCCTCCTCAACGTGCTCCTTGCTGGCACCTTGAGTAACAAAAACAGCTCGCCGATCTTCGTACTGCGCGGCGAATTCGGTAATTTCTTGCGAAGTCGAATCTCGATCTATATACAGAGTCGGCACAAACAGATCATATTCGTCCAGGGTGCCGTCCACTAGGTCCGCATATGTTTCTCCGACAGTGCGTCCGCGGAGCGCCCCAAAGCGCGGATTTGTTATCAAACAGAACGAAGTAGAGTTGTCCACGAGTTCCTTGACCGTAAGTTCATATGACCCGTGGGCTCCCAATGGCTCTACTACAGGCATAATGGAATCGTCAGCGCCCAATTGACCAGCCAGATCTCTTAAAGCCAGCATCTCGTACATCTTGCCGCGCAAAACCGGAAAGTACATTTTTACGAATTCCTCACGCGCAGCGCGACTCTAGCGCGGTCTCGAAGCGAGCTCGCGTAAGTCGTCCTCGCGCTTGTTCAGTAATAAGATTCAGAAAGATACCGCGAACGGCTGATGGCAGCGCGCTACAGTCCCGTTGCACAACGTTTCGATAACGCAATTTTAGGACCCTAATAAGCGAAGCGTGCGCAATTTCAGGGGCCAACGTCGCAAAAAGTGAGCGGCACTCGCGATATAGCAGGGTGTTCGGCACCTGAGGAATTCCGCCAAACAGTCTTTCGATCTCGGGAAGGAACTCCGGCTTTCTCATGCACGAGAAAATGTTTTCGGCGCTCACGTTCGGAACATTATCCAAATGTTCGCGAACGGTAACAATCTCTCCGGGCGTGTCCAGCGTGAGTATCCCGGCTCGCGCATCTAGTGTCGCTTGGACTGCCGCGAGATGCTTCGCGTCGCAGACCACGTAGACGCGATCGAAAACCTTGAGATAGGTATCAATTTGAACCTCGAGCCGACCCAACGAGTCGAACGCAGTCTTTATCTCGTAGGCACATGTCGTTCCATTTACGACGGCCAGGTCAACGCGAACCTTGCTCAACCGAAGCTCGGGAATCACGAGCGAACTTCCAGGTGTATGTCGAGAAGTTACTAGATAGTTTAGGAGCTCATTCTTGTAAACATACTCGCACCGATACGCCTCACGCATTTCGCCGTACACGCGGCTCAGGTAGGAAAGGACACTCTCCTGCGCATGGGCGACCAATCCAGTGGCGCGCCCGATTTGCGCGATTAGCGGTATGTGCGTCCCACTTTCGACGCGAGCCAAGAAACTCGGACGGAATAGCATCGCCACCGACGGGGTCAGGCGTGCTTTCTGAGGCGCGGGAAAAGTGTCAATCGAGGATGAAAGGAACTCGCTCACCGATGGCGTTTCATCCCACGAGGATGCAGTACTCGCATGCGGGTCTTTTCGATTTCAGGGCCTTTGGGCCCTAGAGCTCAAGTAGGCTCGAAAAATAGCGATGCCTCGGACTGTCCTCATGCCCGCTGGAATCGTTGTTGGCTGCGTCGGTAGGCCAATCGTGATTTTGAGGTCCTAGCGACGAACGACGATCCGACGCTTAGGCAGATTCTCGAGGCGCTTCCGACGTATCACCGCCGGTTCTTGTGCGAGAAATTTGGCGTGCGCAAGCGCTCAATCGAGGCGCAGGCTATCGACCTTTCGCGCCGTGTCCCGCGTGCCGAAATCCAGGTCTTACAAGGGATATACTTAGGTGCCGGCGGCGGCATAGCTTGGTATGACGTGCCTACGATTTCCGAGCAATGCGCCGACGGTATCAAAGCGCTGCTGAAACGTCATCCAAACCTCGCCACAGAACGAGGACTGCGGCCACGACTGCGAGCGAACGGTCCGCCCAAACTAAATCGGATCTTTTCGTCCGGCGACCACAGCATGATTGAATACGCGGTTCGAGATAGTAGTCGCGCTCGATTTACGGAATACGAACGAATTGTCGAACCGCACGACCACCTGTATAGACTTACACCGTTGCAAGACCCAGCTACACTTGAGCTGCGAGTCGGCCACCCAACGATACGGCTCGAGTTAATCAATGCCTTCGCGAAGGATCTTGGTATCGACCCTCCTGTTTCGCAAATATATCGAGTTCGCGGCGCACGGGTTGATGAGCTCAGTAAGGAGCTCGAAGCCCGGCTCGTCAAGGCCAAATTAAGGACCGCTGGCGGCGGAGTTAAGTCAATTGAAATCGAAGCAGATGAAGTGCATGGCCTTTCCGAAGCAAAACGTTACAGTGATGAGATTGAGCTCGGGTCCGAGGAAACGCTGCGCGGTTATGAATTTGTTACGTCACACCCGGATGGATACAGTGAGAAAGCCGTCGTGGAAATCGTTTTACACAGCAGCGAGATGAAAGTGAGCTCGTGGATCAGCGAACGCGCCATCCTCAATTTGCGACGTAGCGTCGTGAAATTCGCCACGATCGAAAATGCGTAGGCCGGATCCTGTAGTTTACGGTAGAGTTATGGAGTCACTGCGTTCAGAAGCCGAACGTGATCCCAGTGGTTCTGTTACCACGTCTTCCGTCAGCGGCGCTCTTGGGATCAGTCTTGACGACGCTACGATCGCGCTAGAACACGCTCTCGATAAGCGTTTATTGCGGCGCGTCAATCAGAACGTGTGTGACCTTTGTGGCTCCGTCGCATTGAATTCAGGTGATTCTGGAGGCGCGTCCGATTTTTGCTCGGACTGCAACTCGATAACGCCCCAGACGCGCTATGTCATTTACAGATTTACCGAGCGCCTGCGACGGGAATCGCGCCGCCCAAAAGACCCGCGGCGCAGGGCGCCGCTCGTCAGGGTTTAGGATCCACGCTCGCTCCAGCCGATCGCCTGGAAGCAGTTGCGGAGCGTCTCGAGAAACTTGATCTTCGGCGGCCATGGTGGCGCGAAGTCCTAAGCTTCATTGCGGACTTTTGGGCCTTCCTTACCATCGGTGTGCTGCTGATTGGTTTCCTGGTAAGTCTCGGCCCCGCAAGGCCATTCGTGGATCGTGTTCATTCAGTGTTGGTAACTGAGACTAACAGATTCGCGTCTTTTGTACGCCACTATCGCTCTAGCCAGCAAAGCCCGGCGACCGTGAGGACAGGAGGGACCGAAAAGAGCGACGCGCCTTTGCGGAGGCCGAGTCCGCCGGCCACGGCGAACCCCAAGTCGCCGCCGTAGGTCTTCCCCTCAGAACCGCGAGGCGAAGCCGTGAAACAACTTACTCGCTCCGAACTATTTGAGCTTGTCTGGAAGCAGCCGATGAGCACGCTCGGACCAACCCTCGGCATTAGCGGCACTGGCCTAGCTAAGGTCTGTAAGCGCGCCGGGATACCGACGCCGCCGCACGGCTACTGGGCGAAACTGCAACATGGGAAACGTGTCCGGCGACCAGCGCTTCCGCCGGCGCCGCAGGGGCAGAGTGAACAGGTCGAATTTGAAACCGGAGCGCTGAGCCGAAACCTGAGCGTTGACCAGATCCCGCAAGACATCGCAGCGCTCGTCGAGGCGGAACGCGCGGCTGAGAAACCGCTAACCGTGGCTCAACGCCCGACGAAGTTTCATGCAGTAGTTGAAAAATGGTGGCCACATGCCACGCGATCATTTGGTTCTCAAACGCGAAATGAAAGACAATCCAAAGCAGAAGTACGCCAGCGAAGCACTTTGAGTACGTTCGCTTCCGAGATTGGCAGGCTTGGCGGGTCTGTCACCTGCGACGAACGGCGCAGGTTAACCGCGCGGATTGCTGGCGAGGACATAGAGTTCTCACTGAGCGAGCGCTCCAAACAGATCCGAGTCCCTCTTACTGAGCAAGAGGCTCGATGGGGTTTCTACGCCGATCGGGGCTATAAGACCGAGAACGAAGCGACCGGCGAGCTCAGACTGCGGATCGAGAATTACTTCGACCAACCGATCCGGAGACAATGGCACGATGCGCCGGACAAACCGCTCGAGCAGCAGTTAAGGGACATTCTGATCGGGTTTCTCTTCGCGAGCGCGCTCGAACGAGAAAAACGCCTTGAACGGGAAGAGCAGCAGCGCAGAAGGCTTGAGGAAGAGCGTCGCAGGTACGCTCTCGCAGAGCGCCGGCGAGAAGTGAACACCGAACTACAGGCGCTTCGTGACGAGGTGGCAGCGTGGATCGAGGCGGCCCAGATCCGCGCCTACGTTAAAGCCTGCATGGGGGCCTCGGGCCAAGGCGGCGCGGATTCTCTTAGTCCGTGGGCTCGCTGGGCGATGGTTGCGGCAGATTCAATCGACCCCCTCATTCCCGATACGGACGAAAGCGTCTTGTTATCCACTGAATTGCCAAGCCCTAACCATGATACTGAGCCAGACGAATAGGGATTCTTACAACACGGCTTTCGTCTCGGCTTCACGCTTACGCTGCCGTAACTCCCGCTGCTGGGCGGCTCTTCGCGCTCGGTGCTGATCCGGAGTAAGACGCATGGCCCGCCGCTTGTTACTGGCGGCAATAGCGGCGCCGCGCTTCTTCGCTGCTTCGCCGCCGTGGCCGGGACTCAGACCCTCGCTGCGCATTTTCTGCAGTTTTGCTCGGGCCAATTCGATCGGCCGCGCTACCTCGACGGAATACCGTAAATAACAATGCCTTGAGCAGAACTTGAGGCCGACTTTCTTGAGCGGTTTTTGGCAATAGCCGCACGGCCCACCATCGCCGAGACGAAGCGCCGGGGCCTTGGCGGCCTTGCGATCATCGATGAGACGATAGGGGATGGTGATGTGCCGAAGGTCGCGTGCGAAGCTCGCAGCCGCTTCAGCCGCCGGGCGTCGCAGCTGGGGCATCAGCCAAGCCGCATAGGCTCGAGCAAGGTCCGGGTCCAGGCGGACAACGCCGTTCGGTAGCTCATGGAACATGTGTGGCCGCAAACCGGCGCGATGGCAGAACCCGAACGAAAGCGTATCGACCCGGGTTCGAATCGGCTCCTGAAGATCATAGATCGCTGACTGCCGAAGCCGATCATCAACGTGAATAAGGCCGAGGTCGGGGTCGAGCCCCTCCTGCCCGCACGCAATGCGCACTTCGACCTCGAGTAACGTGTACCCATAATTCAGAAGCGCATTGAAAGGATCTGTGGCGTTTCGTACCCGAGCCTTCAGCCCAGACTCTCGCGGCCAGACTCGTAACCAATGTTCCGGTATTCTGGATTTGGTCCATGCCGGCCACGGTAGCGGAGTCCCGGCAAGAAGCTCCCAATAGGTTCGCGCCGCATAACCTTCGTGAGCCAGAAGATCACGTAATTCTCGATCTTTATGGAGCGAATCAACAATCGTCCCGATCTCATTTAGAGCGCGCGTCCTGCACGGGTCCGTTCGATTGATGATGCCAAGATCTGGCAACTCGGTCTCGATGGCATCGATCTGACTCTTAAGCTTCCTGCGGAGCAAACTCTGTGCAACAGTTACGCCGTCCTCAGTGACGCCTGCGACCGCCTGTGCACGCTTTAGCGGCCCGTCGGAAACTATGCCCGGAACGTAGCAACTAAGAAGACGACTGTCCGAATTGAGGTACGCGATCGTGACGTTCTTTCGGCTGCACCAGTCAATCGCGGAAAAGGAGACAACCCCGGCGGGCGACCGAACGACGAGCCGGCATAACTTCGTGCGCCCCCGAGCGAACCTCGTCTTTCGACGCTTGGGTGCGGGCCCGTGACCATCTCGGATGATGAGGTGGGCGCCCTCAACATTGATACTCGCGCCGTAGCCGTCCACAACAAACACTGGTCCGGCATGGCGGCCTGTGATAGACTCGGTGAGCATTTTGGAGTCAGTACCTCCTGATGCGATGCCCCCGGTCCGTTTGCGCGGGTCGGGGGCAGCTAGTTTTATCCTGGGTTTCGAATTGAGTTCAATTCAGTCTCGACGGCTGAACTAAGCTGCGTCAGCGCAGCCTCGGCGTTGTCGGCCATAATTCTCAGTTTTTCGGAGAGTTCTGGCTTCTTGCTTCTGATCAGCACTAAGCCGGTGAAGAGAAGCGGGCCTCTAAGGGTCACCGGTTGACCTAAGAAGGAATCAGTGAAAACACCCAGCCCGAATCTGTTATCGCCGTAGAGGTTTTGCGCAAAGCCAGCCCACGCGATCATCTTTTCGTAATTCAGAAGATCAGTCTTAGCTTGAAGGAGTTGTTCGTCAGTCACTGAGTCGAGGCATGTAAGCCACTCGGAGCTCAGGCTCATCGCTTCCATAAAATCCGGCGTCGTTTCACCGCTCAGCCAAGGACCGATGCCGGGCAGCGTATCTGATCGCGCTTTATCAAGGCCGGTGGCGGCCTCAAATTCCCTCGCAGCTTGCTTCTGCTGCTCGATACTTACTTGTCCGCCGAACGCCGCGGTAGCCATCGTGTCGAACAGAGTATAGAAACCGCCGTCGCGCGAGAGCGCCCGGACCTGTTTGGAAACCCCCTTCTTACGATGAAGGCCGTCCGCAATCTTCGTACTGTATTCCGCAACCTTTTGTGGGTCCGCGGTTCTCGGCACGATCTCTCGTAAAGCACGGCGCACACGCTCGATCGGTATGTCATAACCGTCGATCCACAGCCGAAAAGCGGCCAAGTCAAAGGAACGTTCTTCCTTTAAGAACTTCGCGAGGGCAACTAATTGCGCCACGGTCCCGGGCGGCGCGGTTCGTGCAATGCCCTTGCCGCGGCCGCGACCTTCAGCGGTGGGTGTTGGCAACAGCTTCTCGGTCCGCCATCGATCGATCTGCTTGCTACCGACCTCGATACCGAGCGCGGCCGCCTCGTCGATCAGGGCCTGTTTCTCGGGGCTGACGGACGCTTTCAACTACCTTCGACCCCTATATTCACTTACGTTTACGGAATGCATTATGATTGTCTTAGGCCCAATGCATAAAGGTTCCTTCAACTGCCCGTGAGGGGTGTCATAATGCTCCGTTTCAAGCTCTGGCGTCTCCAGAACCGCCTGACCCAAGGGCAGGCGGCCCAGCGACTGGGGATCGGCGAATCGACTCTCGCCCTCTTGGAAAGCGGTCGTCTCCGACCTTCGCCCGCTCAAATTGAGCAGCTTCGGCCGACGTTCGGCGAGCAGACGGGTTCGCTGTTCGAGCCCGTGCAGGAGCACGTTTAGTGGAAAACCTGGTTCGCGAAACCGTCGAGGAAGTGGCCGTCGCTCCGGGTGCCGTGCCCGAGCACAACCGCGGCAACTCTGACAAGCCGGGCCTCCACGAACGACGGCGACGTGCGGAGCAGCTGCTCCGGGACCAGCCGGGTCTCTCGGATCGAACGATCTCTAAGGAAAGCGGTCTAGCGCGAGCGACCGTCGCGAACATGCGCGCCGCCCTCGAGAGAGCCGGCGAAATCGACTACGCATCGCAACGTGTACGATCTGACGGTCGGACATTTTCTGAACGCGTTGAGCGGCGCCAACCCGGCGAGCTCCCGGAGCCAGATCTGGGCGAAATAGTGTCGGACGGCCTGAAAGGGTTATTCATGTCGCGCGAGCGCCGGCGCGCGCGAAAAAGCGTGCGTTACCTGCAACATTTGCTTGTCGCTTTAAACGACCAATATGAACTTCCGTCGTGGGAAACTGCGACTGATACAGCGGCGGCTTGTCTCGAGGTACTTGGCGCCGATAAAGCGCGCGAATTTGCGACGCGCCTCGCCCCTCCACTCCAAAATGTTACCGACGTGGTGCGCGCTCTCAATGCGCGACTAGCGACCCCTTCACCTCACAAACAACAGGAGAAATTACCATGAGTAAACCGCGTAAACCAAAGGGCGGCGCGAGCGGCGCCGGCGACGATGACGGGTTCCAGTTCTCAAGCGGCAGCCCATATTCCGACAAGTCCGAATATCTCGAGAAAAATCTCATTTTTTCGATCACCGCGGTCGAGCATCAACCTGGCCAAGGCTTCGAGGGCGCCGATCGGTGGGCGGTGACCGTCGAGCCTGACGACGGACGCGGGCCCGAAATTATGACGTTTGCTTGCAACGAAAAGCGCGACGAACAACTTGAATCGGCGCGCCTTCACATACAACAGCGGGGCCCCATCCGCGACGTGGTCCTGACCAAGTCCGGCAAGGCCTACTACTTCCGCACGGCGGCACAGCGCCGCGCTTCCTAACACCAAACGAAGGAGGGCCGGCGATTAGCCTCGCCGGCCCTCAAGGACTGTTACGTACATGCAAATTGTAGAGAAGAACCCGCCGCCGCGTCAAGCCGCGACCTCCGCGGGAGCTCAGGGTGGCCCATGAAGGGCGGCAAACGGCTCTCGGCCGCCAACGTCCGAAATCTCAAAGAATATAGCGCGCTGCCGCACGCGGAGAAACTGCGCCGGGAGAAGGCTTTAAAAGCCCTGGGGCTCGTGCGCAGGGGTTTGTCCTTGAGGTCGGCCGCCAAACAATTGGAAACGCCCCCTCAATCGGTCGTGTCGATCGTTGGGTCAGCGCTCAAGAAAGACCGCGGCCGATACGTGCCGACCAAGGGCGACCGCAGGCTGAGGGTCATGGTCATCCCCACCCGCCAGGGTCCTAAAGAGGTGGCTTTCTACAGTTTTGCGACCGCGCAGAAGATTTCGCGCTACGACGAGGCGGTGAAGGCGTTGTCCCTTCGCGGCGACTATGGCCCGATCCAGCGCCTCAAGGACACGAAGATTTTTGCCAACGGCGAGTGGATCGAACTCCTGACCGATATTGACGAGCTCGAGCGCCTCGATCGCTCGCACGCACTTTCATTTGAAAGCATCTACGCGGGAACCGCCTGATGTCGGACGCGCCGCGGGTCAGTCGCATCATGAGCCAGTCGCGCAAGGCGCGCAAGGCCCGGGTGCGCGGCGTCGGCGCGAAATGCAAGGACTGCGGAACCGACGATCCGCTGGTGCTCCTCAAGACGCGGCCGATTCTCTGCGAAGCGTGTAAGCGGCGCCGCGACGAAAAATCCGCACGTGACGGTCATCACCCCAGCGCCAAGGCAAACTCGACGTTCACCATACCGGTCCCGGTCAATTCACATCGCCGGCTTACCGATGCCCAGAATAATTGGGATCCAGAGACGTGGAGAAACCCAACGGGCTGCCCCTTACGCGCGGCCGCCGGCTGCATTCAAGGCTTTATTGACACATGCAAAGAGATGATGGACGCGATGCTCGCGTGGATCGTGGAAATGCTGGAGGCGCTTTCGGATCTTCTGCGCGAGCAACTCGGCGAGCGCTGGTGGGTCGGAACGCCCCTCGAGCAATGGGCTCGCCCGCCCGAGTAGAGTCGGGCGAGCCGGAACCTCTGAAAATCGCCGTTCGCGGTTTCACGGAGTGGGACGGCGCGAAAGAGCGTCGGGCTGCGACATATCGGAAATTCGCGGGCAACGTCCTCATCCTCGATACCGAGACGCGCATCAGCGCGGCGCAGAATCTGACCTTCGGGAGTTACCGGCTCCTGGAGGCCGGCCAATGCACCGAAGAAGGCCTATTTTACGGCGATGACCTCACTCCGAAAGAAATGGCCTGCCTGCATGAATACGTGAGATCGCGCGACGCTGACGTCGCCCCCGGATTTTCGAAAAAACTCTTGCTTTATAACCAGCGCGATTTCCTGAGGTTGTTTTACGAGGCTGCCTTTCGGTCGCGGTTCCTCGTCGTTGCTTTCAACCTACCTTTCGATCTGTCTCGCCTTGCTTTCGACGTGGCGTCGGCTCGGGACGAATTCGCCGGCGGATTTTCACTTATGTTATGGCAGCGGCCCGGGAGCGAGCTCGAAAACAAGTACCGCCCCCGCTTCGCCGTCAAACACATAGACTCGAAGCGCGCCCTCAAGGGATTCACCAAACCGGTTGTGCTCGATTATGCCGACCGGATTCCCGAGGGATCGAAGACCGGTAAGCCAGACAAACGATACACATTTCGTGGCCACTTTTTAGATCTGCGCACCCTAGCCTTCGCGTTGACTGATCGCGGCCACTCACTGAAAACCGCGTGCGAAGCCTTCGGCGTCGAGCACGGGAAAACCGAACCGGACCGGCATGGGATCGTAACGCCGGAATATATTGACTATAATCGCCGCGACGTTCTGGCGACGACAGAGCTCTATTTCAAACTCATGGAGGAATACGAGCGCCATCCCATCCCGCTCCAGGCCACCCGCGCCTTTTCACCCGCCTCGATCGGCAAAGCCTACGAACGGGCTATGAGCGTCGTGCCCCCCACTGGACCGGCAGCCAGACTTTGACAAGGTGTTTGTCGGAAATGCGATGTCCGCATTTTTTGGGGGCCGCGCCGGGGTCCACATACGTCGCGTGCTGGTGCCGATCGTGTATTGCGACTTTTTGTCGATGTACCCCACGGTCAACGCACTGATGGGTTTATGGGACTTCATTATCGCCCGCAAGATCGAGGTTGTCGAAGCGACGACCGAGGTTCAGTCTTTTCTGAACACGGTCGATCAAGACCGACTCTTTGATTCCAAGACGTGGCGCAAATTGCCGGCATTCGTACAGCTGGAACCGGCCGGCGACATTCTTCCCGTCCGCTCCGCATTCGACCCCGACACGAAGGACTGGCAGATCGGGGTGAATTTCTTACACACCGGCAAGGAAGGCCCGCGCGAGGCGCTATGGTACAGTTTGCCGGACGTCGCCGCCTCGGTGCTCCTGACCGGGCGTATCCCAAAGATCATGCGAGCGCTTCGGCTCAAAGCGGTGGGGAGGCAGCGCGGCCTGAAATCCGTCAAGTTCCGGGGCGACATTCCCATCGACCCTCGCACCCGCGATTTTTTCAAAACGGTCGTGGAACAGCGCAAGCTCCTCGACCAGCGCACGGACCTGTCGGAAGACGAGGTAAAGCGGCGGGGCGGCAGCCTGAAGGTCACCGCCAACGCGACCAGTTACGGCATCCTGGCCGAAATGACGCGGCACGAACTAGGCGAGCGGCGCAAGGCGTGGGTCACCGTGTATGGCGTCGATGACGAATCGTTCCGCTGCAAGGTGGCGGCGCCCGAAACGCCGGGGGAATACTGCTTCCCACCCTTGGCGGCGCTCATTACCGGCGCGGCACGTTTGCAGCTCGCGTTACTCGAGCGTTGCGTTACCGATCTTGGCGGTACGTACGCGATGGAGGACACTGACTCTATGGCGATCGTCGCCACGCGCGACGGCGGCCTCATTCCGTGCCGGGGCGGCCCGCACGTCGTAGGGGGCCGGGAAATGATCAAAGCGCTGTCCTGGGCCCAGGTTAGGGGGATTGCCGGGCAATTCCAGGACCTCAACCCCTACGAACCTTCGGCCGTGGACGGATCGGCCCTAGAAATCGAACCCGACAATTTCGACCCGGTAACGGGCGAACAACGCGAGATCTATTGCTTCGCGATCTCGGCAAAGCGCTACGCGTTCTTCATGTTCGACGCGAACGGCGACCCGCAGATTCTTCAGAAGAAAGTGAACAATAAGGACGACGGATGGTCCGAACACGGACTGGGTCATCTCCTTAATCCAATAAGCCCAAATAGCGAGGATCGAGGCTGGATCCGCGAGGTTTGGCTATACCTCATTCGGTCCGCGATAGGATTGAAGGCGGAGGCGCCGTCCTGGTTCGACCGCCCCGCGTTAACCCGGATGAGCGTGAGCAGCCCGGCGATGCGCGAATTGTTTGAAAGAATCAACGAAAATAAGCCATACAAAAAGCAAATAAAGCCATTCAATTTCCTGTTGACCGCGCATATTGCGCCAGATGGTTACCCGATCGGCGTCGATCGGGATCATTTCCATCTTTTTGCGCCATACGAATCCGATCGCCGGAAATGGGAAAATCTGACCTGGGTTGACCGTTACAGTCGGAAAACGTGGAAGGCATCGACGCTGATCAATCGCGGGACGAGCACGATGGCGCGACTGCAAACCTATCGTGACATCATCGAAAAATACGCGTTCCGCAAAGAAGCAAAAAGCGCGGACGCTTCGGGTGAGGTCTGTGGCAAGAAAACCGTCGGCCTCCTGCAGCGCCGACACATTGCCGTCGGCAAACTAACCCATATCGGAAAAGAATCAAACAAGCTCGAGGATGTGCAATCTGGGATAGTTCACGATGTCGATGAGGTCACGACGGAGCTCGTTGACCCAAAGCGCGATGAATGGACGACCGTCATTTTGCCGATCCTGCGCGAAATGCCGATTTCATTATTGATGCGCGAAAGTGGTCTTTCTCGAGCAACGATTCAAGCAATTCGCGCCGGCCGGCGCCCTTACAAGAAGAATATGGAGCGCCTCGTGGCGCTCCGATTTGCCCGGGGCAAAACCTGACCGTGGGGCACTGAGCCTCCTCGGCCGCACGCGGAGACGGCTCACCCCGCGGCGAAATCGCCGGCCTTACCGACGCGGATCGGTTAATGGAGGTGCGTTATATGCTGCGCCGTCTTTTGGCTCTCGGATTGTTCCTGGCGATCGTCCAGGCGGTCCCGATCTCGGCCTCAAGTCGCCATGCTACACCGGCGCCGGCGACCGCAAAGAGCGGGCAGCTCGCAATGTTCACGACGGAGGCCACGGCGCAAGCGCATTGCCCGAAGGACGAAGTGGTCTGGCTCAATACGAACAGCGGGATCTACCACGAAAAGGGCATGCGCTGGTATGGGCGCACTAAGCACGGCGCTTTCGTTTGCCGGAGAGAAGCCGACGCGGCCGGCGATCGCGATACGCGAAACGGTCAGTAGCGACGTTCCCGATGAGCGATGGTGGGCGCTTCGAACAACCGGGCGCGTCAAGAACATAAAATGGCGATAAAGATGCGCTTGTGGTGGGCCCTGGGAGCGGCGGCGCTTGCGATCGGCTTGGGTGGCGAATCGGAGTAGGCCCGGTCTAGTGAACCGTGATTCGGACGTGCTTCGAAAAGAACTGATCAGCCGCATTCATGCCGGCGTTTGCGGCATCCACCGACCATGCGTCGTGCGCATCTTTGCAAGTCGTGGAGGCTTCGATATACGAAAACCGAGCGCGCTCCCAGTCCACGACGACGAGGATTGGCGCGTAGGTGTGCGTTACGAGCTTAGGGTTGTGTACTATCCAATCCAATTGAATTCCACCGGCGCGCGCAAACACGTTGCCTGCGGAAAGGTACAGGCTGCAAGCCTGCTGCGCCGAGTTTGACGAGACGTCGTAAGTCCGCGCACAACTCTCTTGCTCGCCAGCCGCCCGTTCGAGTTCTTTGGCCGTCGCCAGCGCCGGTCCGAGCGCGGCGCTTTCAACGCTGTTGCCTCGACTACCGCCGATCGCGGAGGCTAGGATCTCCTGGGCTCGCTGGCAAGGGTTCGCCGACTCAGTTACCGATGTGGTCGCCCCAACCGGGGCCGCAACGAATACGAGCGCAACAGCGAGCGCGAAGGATGCCTTGGCAAATCGGCCTTTCATTCTCGTTCCTTTTCTCACCGGAGGTCCCGTCCAGTTTCCGTGTCGTTCGAGGTCGGCACGCCTACTCATCGACGAGCCTCCCGCGCTATCGCGCCGGCCGACGCGAGAACGTACCCCTCGTCAGCGCGTTCGAGAACCGTGAACGCTGAACAACCTGCCACGCGCCACTCGGGGTCTATGAGGCCCTGATGACGCTCGAACCTCTACTTGCCTGCCCGTCGCGTTATTTCGCAAAGCGTTCTTCAATCCGCGCGGGTTCGTCGCATTTCGAGCCGCTCATCACAGCGCATTGAACGAACAGTGAAACATTCAACTTGAGCAACTTGGGATGGGTATCGTAAACCTTGTCGATCTCGTCTACCATTGTCTTGAATGTACGGTCGCTCAAGGTCGGTTTAACTTTGTCTACACGGCGCTTAAAAGATTGTAGCGGCGGCGAGAAGCGTCCAGTCTGGTGCAGATTGCTTTGAAGAGCGGTTGTCGCATAGAATGAGGCGAGTCCATAGCCTGCATCAAAACCTACGAGAATTCCCTCAATAGCGATGGTTCTTTGTGCTCGATCCATCGATTGCCACCAAACACCGTCATGGGTGACGATGATGGTCTCGGAACTGCCGACCGGAATTGGCGCGACAAGTGCAGCCACGATCAAGCATACCGACGCTGCACGCTTCGTAATGAAAATGAGCATCTTAGAACCCTCCCTCGCATATCCCGAGTTTTCGCGACAGCCGTAGTGTCTTTTCAGAGTCGGATTAGAGCGAAAGTCGAATTGGTCACCGCCGCGCCGAAGAATCGGACCTGACGCGATTGCGTCTTTGTGACGTTACCTGGACGCGGGCGATGGAGACGCAGCGACTGGCGCCGCCCACTCCGTGCCATCGTCAAAGCGAACCGCGAGAACCGCGCACTCGCCGGGACGTGCGGCGATGCGCCAAGCAATCACGGCACCCGGAGAGAACGTACCGATCTTGGTGAAGTCGGTGGCGCCGATTCGGATCATGACGATCTTCGCGGCTTTTGTTGTCGTGTTCACAAACGAGACGTCGAACCCGACGACTTGATCGCCTCTCGCGCTGGCACTTAGCGTTGAGTTGTTCGCGAAAATGCTCGCGTGCTTGGCCTTCACCTTCTGGGCGCAGCCTTGGAGCACGATAGGTGGGATGACGCTGGTCGGCGCGGGGGTTGGGGCCTGCGCGGTCAAAGCCGCGAACGCGACCATCGGCAGAACGCATTGAATCTTCAATGTTACCCCTTCCGTGAAGAACTGTCGCTCGGGCTGATTCGCGCCTGCGCCGAGTGTGGCCTAGCCGATCCGTGATCGGGGAATTGAAACTGCTCCGCCTGCACTCGTTCTCGGCCAGCCGGCAGCTGCGCGTTAAGTTTCGAGAACTAGCTCGTTGATGCGACTTTTGGCGAAAAACATCAGGTCGTTCCGTCATGCTGCTCCCAAGTCTCAAGGATGAACGCGACAAGTGCATGGGCAGCGTGGATCGCCAACCTTGCATGGCGTGGCGTCAACCGGTATCCTCTTTTTGAGGTTCCCTGTGCGTGAGCAGAACTAGCGTGCGTGCGCAGGGCGGCGATGCCCCCAGCGGTTGCTATCAAACCGCCCAGGATTGCCTTTAGGTCATCATCTTCAATCGCCGACGGGTCGAAGCCGAGATCCTTACGGACGACTCCAAAGACACCGCTCAAGTCTTGTTTGGAGGGCATTGATAAATGCGGGTGTTGAACAATGTATTCCTTACAAATCGCCTCTAATATGTTAGCGGCAGCCGACACCGCCTCTCTAGGCTTGGTTTCCACATTTTCGGTAGCACGTTGAAACTCATCATGAACCGCTGGAAAGTCTCTCTGTTTTAAGATCGTTGCTAAGGTAGCCGTTGAACTTCCAGCCATCGAGGCAGCCCGGATTATTTTTCCACCTGTGACGTAACGTAAGCCGTACTTGCCGAGCAGCGCGTGAAGACTCTCGCGATCTTTCTCGTATTGTGAACCCGTCGAAACCTCGCGCTCCATGAAGTCCTCCAGCAGCTTTCCCAAAGTCACAAACGCGGTTTGTGGTTCGTCCCGGTTGACTGCTCGCAGCCAGTGCGTGATGGTATCGACCTTGTTGCCGCCTGGGCTTTCTACAGCCGTGCCGCTATGATAAAAGAGATTCTCGAACTGGCTCCTTGTGTAGTATTGGTCAAAGAGCCGAGCAGTCAACGCAATCACGGGCATGGGAATCGTTTCGAGCCGAGTCATATCTGGTTCTGTAGCACAAGGCAGCGAGCGATATCAAGCTCGCGAGATCTCGACCCATGGGGCGCTCATCTTGCAACGCTCCCGCCCCTAGCCGCTAAGCCCAGGCGCCCAGCCCACCGCCGCCCGGACAGGGGGGGCCTCGTCTTGGAACGCTCTGTCTCCTATCCCGACGAAAAGCCGAGGGTTGCCATCATGCATTGATTGGCGACCACGCCGTCGACGCGACGACCCGCGTCTTCGGGATGGGCTTTCGCGTGCAGCGCGACGCCGTCGGCGATCGCTCCGGCCATGTCGTCTTCGCGCATGATTCCGACGTGCCGTCCGCCGGGAGTCGGCGGACCGCCGCCGGCGTGATCGGCCTCGAGTCCACCGCCGTCGCCGGCCCCGTGATCGACGAGGTCGATCCAAGTTTCTTTCGCGCCGGATTTCTCGGCATTGTCGAGCGTTCGGGCCACGAACTGGGCGAGGTTGGCGCGCGACGACATGTCGTGCATCGGCGATTCCTTGAAGCTGAATTCTTGCCCGTCGTCGAGACGGTAACTCTGCGTGGAGAGGGTGTCTTCGGTATCGACCATATCCGTGTCTTCGACGGTGAACTCGATCGAGGGCTGCTTGGCGCTGACCTCGATGGCTTGGTCGAGCACGATCGACTGGATGTCGTCGAGGTTATTGTCGCCGTCGCGGTAGATGCCGAATTCGAGCGCGCGCGTCCGCCGCTCGGGGGAGAGGGTCGCGATCATGAGACCTCCGCAGGAGTGATTGCAGAGGACCTACTGCGACGAACCGGCCCGGCGTCAAGACCCCACCACACTGCTCTTGGCGGACGAAGTTGCGCGAAGTATCCACAGGTGGGAAACATCTTGGCAATACCGAACCGCTACGCTCCCTTCCATGAAGAAGCAACGGAAAAAGCGCCTCACTCTTGCAGACGTAGCGGGCGGTCTGGCAGACCTAAAAGTTACGACCGCGGAAATCTACGACGGCCTCATGGACTTGAAGGCCGCAGTCGAACACGGCTTCACTCAGCAGGAAGCTCGCCTCGAGACTCGTGTCGCAAAGACGGAGGATCTGATGTGGCGGCGCTTCGATGTCATCGATGATCGCTTCGATGCCATCGACCTGCGCTTCGAGGCCGTCGACCGGCGCTTCGAGGCCATCGACCGGCGCTTCGAGGCCATCGACCGGCGCTTCAATGATATGGACGCTCGCTTCAATGATATGGACGTGCGCTTCGACAGGCTTGACGCACGAGTCGGCATCATCGAACTGAGACCGCCGACCTAGTCGCTGCTACATCTTTGGCCAATCGATCGGGCCTTTAGTGAAGCGCCGGTAGAGGAGGCCGAGGAGTTGCGCGTTGCCGTCGGTGAGATAGGCGTAGGCTTGGGACCATTCGTCGCCGTCCTGCCAGCCCGTTTGCGCCAGATGCACGTCGGTGCTGTTGGCGCCTTGCGGGGTGAACGTGAAGACCGCGAGCGT
Source organism: Candidatus Zemynaea palustris (assembly GCA_003134695.1). Taxonomy (GTDB): domain Bacteria; phylum Vulcanimicrobiota; class Vulcanimicrobiia; order Vulcanimicrobiales; family Vulcanimicrobiaceae; genus Zemelea; species Zemelea palustris. Next base: position 221,466 of record PLCB01000026.1, read on the forward strand.
TCGCTCGCGCCGCACGGTCGGGAACTTTTCGGGCGCCATCGCCCTGATCGCGAGCAGCGTCTTCGGTTGGTAGACGACGATCGTCCCTCCGCCCGGCGCCGCTCCGGGGAAATTGACGAGCCAGTCGCCGCCGCTGCGGAGATCGACCGTCGCGCCCGGAGCGATCCAGCTCGTCATCCCCGCTTGCGTCGTGAATGCGTCCCAGACGGCGTCGAGCGAAGCCGGGACGACGACGTCCCAGTCGATTCGCTTGGGATCGTCGCTGGTCGTCACGTGAACCTGACCGCGGTCGAAGGTCGCCGTCGTTTTCGCGTTTGTGGGAGCGGCGAGGGAGGCGCAGAGTGCGACGACGAGCGCCGTGATGCTGGCACGCATGGTGTTCCTCGTTATTTCAAGAGTGACGTGAGATAGGCTCGCAGGTGGGCGATGGACTCGTCGTACGGCTCGGCCGAGCGATGGGCCGCCGCTTGCATGACGCCGCCTTCCATCACGGTGAGGACGAAGGCCGCGAGCGATGCGGGATCGTTGCCGCGCCTCAGGCGCAATTGCGAGAGCTGCGAAGCGATAGCGGCGCGCCACGCGGCGAAATTCGCGTCGATCAGGACGCGCGCGCGTTCCGAAACCGGGCCGACTTCGAGTGCGAGGCTGCCGATCGGGCAGCGGTACTTGAAGGCGGTCGTCAGGAGACGGTTGCGGTAATCGGCGAGGACGGCGAAGATGCGTTCGAGCGGATCGCGTTCGCGCTGAAACGGCGGATCGAAAATGTGCGGGATCAGGGCCGCCTGGTACGTCTCGAGGACGGCGACCAGCACGTGCTCCTTGTTCTCGAAGAAGTGGTACAAGCTGCCGCTGCGCACGCCGGCCCGCTCGACGATGTCGGATATCCCCGTCGCCTCGTAGCCGCGCTCCCAGAAGAGCTCGAGCGCGGAACCGACAATCTTGTCGCGGGTCGCAACCGGTCCGGCCACGCCGCGTCGCTTGGTTGGTCAATCAACCAAATCCTGCCACGTGCGCCGTGGCGATGAGATGCAATTCATGGTGGTCGAACGCTTCCGAGGCCAAGACGCGAAGGCGGTCTACGCACGCCTTCGCGAGCAGGGGCGGATGATGCCGGAAGGCCTGAAGTTCGTCAGCAGCTGGGTCGCCGCCGACCTGAGCCGTTGCTTTCAACTGATGGAATGCGACGACCCGACGCTTTTTCAGCGCTGGATCGCGGAGTGGTGCGACCTCATGGAGTTCGAGGTCGTCCCCGTATCGCTTGGCTCGGAGACCGCCGAGTCGCTGAAGCCGCACTGACGCAACCGGGGACGGCCCAGTTTGCACGCACCGAAAATGGGGGCGCCGTCGGACATGAGAAGTAGGACGCGGAATAATGTCTGCTATTCCGGAAGCCGTACCGCTCGGTCTCGCTTCGGCACACTATCTTGCAGCCGCCGGGGATCGGCGCGCGCTCTCGCTGGCACTGGTCTCGGCAGGCCGCCGTCCAGACGCGGCTCGCCTCTGCTTGGAGGCCGCCATCGCGCAGCACGACGGCGACCTCGACCGCTGCGTCGCGCTGTTCCGGCGTGCACTCCTGGCTGCCGAGGCCCAGGAGAAGGCGTACGTCGTCGATTTGCTCGTGCCGATCTACGTGACGCAAGATCGAATTGACGAAGCGGAAACGCTACTCGAAGCCGACCACGGTAAGCCCGATTTTGAACCGGCTCGCCAAGCGCTGAAGACGGTATGCCTTGCGCGCCGCGGGAAGGCCGCGGCTGCACGGGCTTTGCGCCGCGAGGTCGAGGCGATGGACTGCAGTCATTCGGACCTGATCGCTGGCCGGGTCGCTCAGCGTCTAGCGTTATCATGTTTCTACTCGCACGACTACGACGAGGCGCTGGAACATGCGGATCGGAGCGCGCACATCTATACGTCGTTCAATGCGGGCCGGCTGCTTGCCACCTCCTATTCGATCGCTTACATCATTCATTACACGGTGACCGGTGAGATTCATGAGGCTCGACGCATCGCGGAGTTAATGACGTCAGCTGCGCAAAGCAGCGGCGACACATCTTTCGCGACCACGGGGTTGGTCGCGCAATACGAAATCGCCGCTCAAACCGGCGATGAAGGACGGCTCACCGAGTTGCGCGCGCTCTTGCGGAAGGAAGCGCATCCCGAACTTTATCAAGAGCGATTCCCGGCGAGGATAGCAGACTTCATGCCTTTCGCTTGGGCGGGAGATTTTGACGCATTTCGAGCAGGCATCGTCGTCGTCGCCGACGCGCTTGCGAAAACGCCGGGAATGAAGTCGGTATGCTTTGCGTTGCAGGGCCTCGCTCTTTTGGCGGGGGGGGCCGAAGGCGACGCGCGCCGGCTTTCTCGCCACGCGCTGCATCTCGCCGCGCAGAAAGCGACGTCCTCGGATCCTGCTTACGAGCGTCATTCGCGCCGGGTCGGTCGGGCGCTGGCTGGGGCGACTTGCCTACTTCTGGGCGACTCCGTTCGCGGCAACCGTGCCTTGGCGATCAAACACGGGGACGGTAGCCTCGAGAATTCTGCGCTCGCTTCCATCGTTCGCGGCGGCGACTGGTCGGACGCACCGCTACGAGTGAGAGGTGTTGCGCGGATCGTTGCAGCGGTCCGTGACATCGTTCGCAGATCCGCGACGGACGGACTCCTCACTAGGAGCGAACTCTCAGTGCTCCGCTCCTTGGCCGATGGAATGACGCCCGCGCAGATCGCGCACGGCTCCGGGAGGGCCGTCAAGACGGTCCGAAATCATGCCTTTGGCATCATGCAGAAACTTCGCGTGAACGATCGCTTGGCGGCGGTCGCTCAAGCGCGCCGGATGGGTCTGATCTAAAATTCGGAGGGCCTAAGAAACTTTACGGGGCGGCCGTCCGCGGCGCATCTGGGTAATTTGCCTCATGCGCCAAATGGCGCCGTTCGATAGCATGGCGGGACTCTCTTTAGGAGGACCGCCATGCCTGATATTCTCGCGTTCATTCTTTGGGTCGAGGCCCAGATGCCATCCAGCTCGGCGTCGCTAGCCATTACCTGTCCGATCGACGGTAGCGGCGGCGGCGGCATCGACGGCGGCGTCCCACCACTCTGCTCTTGAACGTCCGTACGCTGCCCAGACGAGATCTCGCGAAGCAGCGGCGCCAACGCCGCCTTCTCGGCGTCCCTGAGCTGCGCCTCATCGAACCGGAAACCAAGACAGATTCGACCCTTGAGTTTCTGGTGCTTTGCGAGTTTCTGGCCGGGCTCTCGATCGACCAGACGGCGACGCAGTTCCGGATGAGCAGCGAAGACGCGCAGAAACTCATACGAAGTGCGCTGCTGCAGTACGGTTTCCACTCGGTTCGCGGACGCTAGCGACTTGGCACGAGGTCCGTTGGCACGATTTCTTACGGCGACGTTGATCGTCGTGCTGATCGTCGCGGGCCTCGTGCTGAGCTTCCAATTCGAACTCGGCAGGCCGCTCATCATCTTCGCCGGCGGCATCTGCGTTCTCGACGCGTTCGCGCGATCGCTCGAACGCAACCGGCGCATCGTCGTTTCGACCGACCTCGCGATGTGGGCCCTAGCCGGATTGCTGTCGATGTTCATTGGGATCGCTTGGGATCATATCGGTCACGTCGTCCGCGAAAGCGCAGCCGCCGTGATCTGCGGTCTCTTGTTTCTCGCGTACAAAAACATCGCAATCACGGTCAAGCAGCGGATCGACGAACCCGACCACCGCTATCGGAATTGACCTGTGTATTTCTATAAAGTGGTCAGGTCCGTCCGATGCGCTCACGATCACCTTCGGCTCCGTTTTGGTTTGCTCGTCTAAGAAAGATAGAAGCGCAGAGAGGTTGGGAGAGCTGGGAAGGTCCCACCATTCCTCGAGCAAACGGCATTGCCGACCGTGGCGGATTGGGAGTATACTGTTGCCCTTATGCGGCGATATTTTGCGGTCATCGTTGTTGCCTTCATCGTGCTCGGAGCAGCGCCGCATGCCTCGCCCACGCCAGGCGGCCACTCGGTAGATTGGGGCTCAATTCATTCCTTTGCCGGAACGTATCACGCGGTAACGGTGCAGGATGGCGGCAACCGCGAGGAGGTCTCCGGTCACTCGAAGATCCCGTTTAGCCGCTCGTTCCCGGTCTCTGGGGCCATGGAGTACGTCTTCACCGGGGGTTCCAATGCAACCGCGCGCACGTCGGGTTCGGCGCCTACCGGCCCCTGCGCCTTCCAGCAGGAGCAGCCTAACCACTCGGGTCAGGATTCTGCGGTGCGGATCGATCTCTTCATCAATCTGAAAAACCACACGTATTCGTGGAATGCGCAGCCGATCAAGATCCATTTCGAAGAGGGCGGTTCTTCGCCCGAGTGCGGCGGCACGCCGCGAGCGATGACCACACGGGACGTCGGCATGGCGGCGGTCGGTAGTCTTCGGCTGCCGACCGGGACCGACGTGCTGTGCGGCAAAGCGACCTTCTCCGACCCAGGCGATTTCACGGCGCACGTGGATTGGTATTTTTATCCGGACGACGGTAAGCGGCGCCAAGCTCCGGTTTGTCCCGCAGCAGTGAATCCGACCGGAGGAACGTCGTAGGGAAATTTTTCTGCTCGCAGGAGGTTCCGATGAGAAAGCTCGTTTCGATTTCTGCCTGCGTCGGATTGGCGCTGGTTGCGCCCCTCGTATTCGCCCTGGCCGGCGAGATCTATCTCTCCGATTCGCCGTTCCAGCCCGCCGGGCTCAAGTACATCAACGGCGGCTACTTCGACGGCATTCGCGTCGACAACCACCAGTCGATCCGGACCATGTCGGGCGTCCAAGCCTACACCTGGGATGCGCCGATGAAGATCGGCTCGCAACCGTACAGCAAAGGGCTAATGTTTCACCTGGTTGGCAGCGAGACCGTCAAGGCCACTTGGAAGTTGAATAAACGCTACCGGAGTTTGTCTGCGATCATCGGCCTGGACAATGTACAGGACGTCCCGGGCGTATTTCCGCACGTGGTCGTGAACTTCATCGGCGACGGCAAGAGGGTTGGCACCGCCACGATCGACGATCAGTACGGGAAGCCGGCACCGACAGCCAGCGTCAACGTTCCCTTGACCGGCGTGAGGTCGCTCATCGTCGAGGTCATTTTGGCTCGCGCACAAGGCACAAACATCGACATCGTGAACCCGGAGCTCCAATAGTCACACAGCCCTAGCCGGAAAGAAGTTATCGTGCGCGTTCTCGCCCTTCCGATCACGGTCTTTGCCGCGATGCTGCTTTCGGTTGTGCCGGGCGCAGCTGCTCCGGTACCAACAATCACCGTACGGGCCTCCGTCAATCCCAACTCTTCAGGACCTGTCCTAAGTAGTCCGGTGACCATCAACTTCCTAGGGACAATCGAGGTGGTCAACTGGCCCGGGAACGCAAAATATGACCAGATCGTAGTTCAGTACAGGTGGATCGGCAGCGGAAACTTCGCATCGCCGACTCAGACGGTGCGCGGCGTTCCGGCATCGGCGGCGCTACTCAACTACACGTACGCGTGGACGATCAACTGCCCGGCCGGCGCGAGCGGCACGAATTGGCTAGCGCTTCAAGTTATCTCTCCGCGAATCAGCAAGAACACCTCGAACCCCCACGCCACTTTTATGCTGACCTGCCCCACTACCGTCAATGGCAAGAAAGTGGCGGGAAGACTCACGATCCCGACCCGGCCTCGTCGTATCTGATTCCCGCAACGCGCAACGCGCTGCTCATTATATCCGGTATCGGAGGTAATTTCGATGAAATGCAAAGGGCCTGATTGTAACTGTCAAGTCTCGGAAGGCGAATACTGCAGCGACGACTGCAAGACTACGAGCGGCCACGGTCATTGTCACTGCGGCCACGCGGCCTGCCACTAAGACGGACTAGCGGGTCGGCGATTCGTACGGCTATTTCTTCACAAAGACGCGTACGACGCAGGTCTTCAGCGAGTTAATGGGGCCCCAGCTGGGGACATAGGAGGTGCTAACAATATTCAAAGAAACCGCGCCGCGTGGATCGACCGTATAATTAACGAATCGCGTCGGACAGGTCGCCGAGTGCGTCACAGGGTAACCTTGCGCCGTCGGCGGCCCCGGATTGAACTTCAGGATGTACTGATTCGGATAATAGTACGAGCAACCCAACATCTTCATAGTGCTTGTGAAGTTCGGTTGGCCACCCTCCGATGTGCACTGCTTCGCGTCGGTGATCAAATAGTCGTAGTCCATGTAGAAGGAAGGTCCCACAAAGGGCGTCCCGCCCGGAAGGTACAGGCAGGCCGTGACGCGCGCGGCTTTGCAGAATGCTAACATATCCGCTGGAAGCGGGCCCAAGACCGCGGGTAGGTTGAAGTTCTTGAGTGAAAAATTCATGGGGACCAGTGTGCCCGCGCCTCCCCCTTTTTTCTTTTTCTCGAACTTCGACCCAGCCCGCTTTCCAAGCATCGCGGCGTTCGCGAAGCGTTGCAGCCGGCGCTTGTGTTCTGAGCGAAGGACTCCAAGTGAGACCCTGCGGCCGGTTTTGCTGATCGTGACCAGCGTGGCGTCGGGCAAACTGGTGCGTTCGGCGGCGCTCAGGGATTCCACGGCGCGCGCCGTAGGTGCGCCGAACGTTGGACAAGTAGTGGCGGCGAGCAAGAGCATCAAGGCCGCGCAGCCCACGCCGCGAACGATCCGAGACGAATAGGCACGGAGCATCATGACGTGGCCTCCCTCGATAGAACGGACTAATGACGGTTACAGACGCTCGACGCTAAATACCTGGTGTGTGGCGCGAGGAGCTACTGAGCCGGAATATACGGCGCCGGGCAATCCTCGAGATCTGTAAAACCTTGCGAGTCGGTGTGCTTGACCGCAAAGACGGTCGCAGCATTCTGCTTGCCCGTCAAGTCGTAACCCGGCGGAGGCAGCTGTAGGAGCGCCGGGGTTCCGATACGTTGGCCGGCTTTCGAGAACGGATCGTCGACCTCGCGGTGGTAGGAAAAGCGCCAGCCCAAGACGTCGTCGATCGTCGAGCCGTCGGAGAGCGTCACCTGAATCCTGATGCGCATGGTGCGGCCTCCGTCGTGGTTGATCACGAGCGTCCCGCCGATCGGATCGAGCCAAACTTCGCCGCACGGTTTGACGCCGGCGCCGCTGCCGTTGCCCGTCCCGCCGAGACCGCTGCCGCTGCCGGCCAGGCCGCCGTTGCCGTTCTCACCCGGACCCGCGCCGTTCCCCGATCCGCCGTTCTGAACGCCGACGGCCGGTGCAGTGGCCAGCGCGATCGCCGCGGGCGTCGCGTGCACCGTGTGCGGCGGCTTCACGTGCACGGCGCGCGGCGCGGCCTTCCCGCCGAGATGCCGGCGAATCGGCGCCGCAGCCCTCGCCGCGGCCCGCGCGCGTGACGCTGTAGCGGCAAATGTTACGATCGGCTCCGGCGTCACGCGCGGCGTCGGCGGCGGCGATGGTTTGGGCGTCGGCGTTTGCAACAAGATCGTCAACACTTGCGCTTTCGACTGCTCTTCGGGGTGATCCGACGTCCCGCGCGGAAACAGTCCCGCGAACAACTCGTGCAAACCGATCGCAACCGCGAACGCGATCGCGAAGCGCCGCCAGTACGTGCGGTCACGCGCATCGGCCAGATGCGACGACGAAGGCCACTCGCCTGCGACGAGTGGCCTCTGCTGAGTGCTCACTTCAAGCCCTTTGCGTCGCCCTCAACCCAACCTATGAAGGTTCCACGCCGTACGTGCGCACGTACCAGTCGTGCACCTGTTGCGGCGTCGGATAGTAACCGTACTTGCGGTAGAAGAAAGCCCGGTACGAGGATTGCCGGCGACCGGACTCCTCCATTTCCGCCTTCTTGAGCCGCTTCTTGTGATTGTAATTGGTAATGCCGATCGCGGCGGCGGCGCCGCCGAGGATAAGAATGTTGCGGGTGCTCGCCGCGCCGTCGGCCAGCGCCGGTGCCGCTGCGAACGGCGTTACGGCCATCGCGCTCGCGAGCGCCGCGGTCAGAATCCTTTTTGTCATAGCTCTTCCTTTCTATCCGCCGCGTGCGTGCTTCTAACGTCCCACGGCGGATTCGAGCTCACATTACCCTCAACGTTCGTCCCTTCGCGCGCATTTCTTGCCCCGGTGGCCCAAGGAGCGAGACGGCGTGCCCCCGGCTGGCACAAGGTCCGGGTTCCGAGAGCCCGAACGGTCGCACGTTTGCTATGGAGGACAAAGCGCTGCAGATCGAGTCGCTGGTCCGGGCGATCCCGGACTTCCCGATCCCCGGCATCCTGTTTCGCGACATTACCCCCTTGCTCAAAGACGCGAAGGGATTCAAAGCCGCGGTCGACTTGTTCGTCGACAAATACAAGGGACAAGAAATCGATTATGTCGTCGCGATCGAAGCGCGCGGCTATATGCTCGGCGCGCCGCTGGCGTACTCGATCGGAGCCGGTTTCGTCCCCGTGCGTAAACCCGGAAAACTGCCGGGGACGAAATTCACCGAAGAATACGCGCTCGAGTACGGCACCAATTCGCTCGAGATCCACGACGACGCGATCGGCCATGGTCAGCGCGTCTTGGTCGTCGACGACCTGCTTGCGACCGGCGGGACGGCCGCCGCGACGGCGCGCCTCCTGGAACGCCTGGGCGCGCAGATCACCGGCTTTTCCTTCTTGATCGAGCTCTCGTTCCTCGACGGACGTTCGACGCTCGAAGCCCTCGGCCATGACGTCACGAGCTTCATAACCTACTGAGCGCGGCGCGTTCGGCACTTCGCGCTGCGGGTTCCGGCGTAGACTTTCGTCCGGAGTCTATGGCATGATAGGCACCACCTATGCCTACGCTCGAGCCGATCGATGATCTGATCGCCAAAGTCCGGTCGTACGACCCGACGGTCGAGGCGTCATGGCTGCGCGAGGTCTACGAGGTCGCCGACAAAGCCCACGAGGGGCAGCAGCGGGCGTCGGGAGAGTCGTACATCGAGCACCCGCTGGCCGTCGCGCGCGTCCTTGCGGACATGGAGATGGACCGGGCGACGATCGCCGCCGCGCTTCTGCACGACGTCGTCGAGGATACCTCGCTCACGAGCGAGCAGGTCAACGAGAAATTTGGGCCCGAGATCGCACAGCTCGTCGAAGGCGTCACCAAGCTGACGCGCATCCCGTATCAGACCAAAGAAGACGCGCAGGTCGAGAACCTCCGCAAGATGTTCATGGCGATGGCCAAGGACATCCGGGTGATCATCATCAAGCTCGCCGACCGCCTGCACAACATGCGGACCTTGGCGAGCCTCCCGGCCGACAAGCAAGAGTCGATCGCGCGCGAGACGATCGAGATCTACGCTCCGATCGCCCATCGCCTGGGCATCTGGAAGGTCAAGTGGGATCTCGAGGACCTCTCGCTGCGCCATCTCGACGCGAAAGCGTATGGCGACATCGCCGACCGCGTCGCAAAGAAGCGCGCCGAACGCGAGGCCGCGGTGAATTCCGTCATCGCCGAATTGCGCAAGACGTTCGCAACCGTCGACGTTCAGGCCGAAGTCACCGGCCGGCCCAAGCACTTCTACTCCATCTACGAGAAGATGCGCCGCGGTCGCGACTTCGCGACGATCTACGATCTCACCGCGGTGCGCGTGATCGTCGACTCGGTGAAAGACTGTTACGGGGCGCTTGGCGCGGTGCACTCGGTGTGGAAGCCGATCCCCGGGCGCTTCAAAGATTACATCGCGATGCCGAAACCCAACGGCTATCAGTCGTTGCACACGACCGTCGTCGGGCCAGGCGGCGATCCGATCGAGATCCAGATCCGCACCTTCGAAATGCACCGCGTCAGTGAATATGGGGTCGCGGCGCATTGGCGTTATAAGGAAGGCGGCAAGGTCGACGATTTCGAGAAGAAGCTGACCTGGTTGCGCTCCCTGCTCGAGACCCAAAGCGACGTCAGCGATTCGCGCGCGTTCATGGAGAACCTGAAGCTCGATCTCTTCGAGAACCAGGTTTTCATTTTTTCTCCCAAGGCCGACGTCTACTCGCTCGCCGCCGGCTCGACGCCGCTCGACTTCGCCTACCAGGTGCACACCGACATCGGCCACCACTGCGTCGGCGCGAAGGTCAACGGCAAGATCGTTCCGCTCGATTATAAGTTGCGTAACGGCGACATTTGCGAAGTCTTGGTCAATAAGACGTCGCGACCGTCCCTCGACTGGCTCACGATCGTCCACACCTCGAGCGCGAAACACAAGATCAAGCAGTGGTTCCGCAAGGAACGCAAACACGAGAACGTCGTGCTGGGCCAAGAAGCGGTCGAACGCGAACTTGCGCGCGAACACCTGCGACCCGATCTCGCGCGCGGCGAGTTGATCGAACGGATCGCCAAGCGGATGAATCACGCGGAGCCGACCGATTTGTTCGCGGCGATCGGCTTCGGCGACACCTCGGCGACGACCGTGGTGCAACGCATCAAGGACGAGATGAAGTCGTCCAACATCGTCGAGCTCTCGACCCTGCAGCGCGTCGCACCGCCGGCCTCGGCCGCGAGGCGGCCGTCGCGCAACGCGAGCGGCATTCGCATCGCCGGCGTCGACGACGTCTTAGTGCGCGTTTCGAAGTGTTGCAGCCCGGTGCCGGGCGACCCGATCATGGGCTACGTCACGATCGGCAAGGGCGTCTCGGTCCACCGGGCCGACTGCCCGAACGTGGCGTACATGGCAGCCTCGCCCGAACGGATTCTCCAAGCCTCGTGGATCGAGACCGCCGAGCACACGCACGCCGTCGACGTCGAGGTCGAGGCCATCGATCGCGCGGGCCTGCTGCAAGACGTGATGGCGGCGTGCGCCGAGTATAAGACGAACGCCTCGTCGGTGACCGCGCGCGTCAAACGCGACAAGACCGCCGTGATCAGCCTCACGCTCGAGATCGCCAACCTCGTCCACCTGCACAAGGTGCTCGAGAAACTGCGCGCCATCAAGGACGTGCGCACCGTCTATCGCGTCACGAAGCGCGAAGCCAAGAGCGGCTAGCCGCCGCGCCGCCTCCCTCGGCGGGAACGCCGGGCGCGCGGAGTGCGTTTCTCAGGTAGAGAGAGACTGCCGAGAGCCCAACCGTGCCCATCTTTCGAATCCTTGCCGCCACCGCCGCCGTTGTCGCGGCCCTTTTTGCCGTCTCGCAGGTCGCGGTCGCCCAGACGGGAGATCCGGCGCGGCCGGACGTGTTGGTCGTCGGCGGGACGCCGGCCGGCGTTGCGGCGGCGATCTCTGCGGCGCGCCGCGGCGAGCGCGTGACGCTGGTCAGCGCCGGCGACGACCTCGCGGGCGTCCTGGGCGACGGGATGATGGACCAGTGGGATCTCAATCTGACGCCGGGCGGCGCACCGGTCGAGAGCGGCATCTTCACGGAAATCTACGATCGCCTCGGGGAATCGTTCAGCCCGCAGACCGCTGAGGAGGTTCTTGCGCAGATGGTCGCCGCCGAACCACGCGTCGCCGTGGTCTACGACGAACAACCCGTCGCGGTTACGTTGCCGCTCGGTTTCGGCGACGCCGTCGTCGAGAGCGTTACCTTTCAGAATAGCGAGACGCACGCGCGCTCGAGCATCGGCGCGCCGTTCGTCATCGACGCGACCGACAACGGCGACGTCGCGGTGCTCGCCGGCGCGCGTTACGATCTCGGCCGCCAAGACGCGGGTGTCGACGAGCGGATGCAGCCGGTCACGTTGATGTTCACGCTCGACGGCGTCGATTGGCCGAGGGTGGCGAGTACCTACGAGCCGCTGCGCTACGGGCCCGGCGGCGCGACCGATCGTAGCGCTTGGGGCTATCACGATCTTATGGCCGCCTACGAGCCGCGGTCGGCGCACGTCCTCGTCCCGGACTTGAATCTGGGCCGGCTCCACAGCGGCGAAGTCAGCGTCAACGCCATCGACGTCCTCGGGATCAACGGCCTCGATCCGAAGCAACTCGATCTTGCGCGCCGCGTGACGCTGCGCGAGGCGCCACTTTTAGTCGCGTATCTGCGCGCCAAGCTGCCGGGGTTCGAGAACGCGCGCATCGGCCGCTTCGCGTCGGAAGTCTACGTCCGCGAAACGCGTCACATCGCCGGGCTCGAGCGATTGGCCGGAGACGACGTTTGGGGTGGAAAGATCCCCGCCGACACGATCGGGCTGGCCTCGTATCCGATCGACATCCACCCGGTCGTCGCAACCGATAAGTCGGCCTACGCGCCGCAGCGTCACGTTTACGGCATCCCGTTCGGCGCGATGGTGCCGAAGGGTTTGACGAACGTGCTGGTCGCCAGTCCGGCAATTTCGGCGACGCATCTCGCCGCCGGCAGCGCGCGTACGATTCCGACGACGATCGAGGAAGGCGAAGCGGCAGGCGCGGCGTGCGCACTCGCGCTGACGGAGAAGATCGATTTTCTTCAACTCGCCCAGCAGCCGGACGACATCGCCGAACTGCGCAGCAATCTCGTCGCAGCCGGCGTCCTGTTGTCAGGCTCCCTGCGCCGCGGTTAACAAGTCTTTGACGATTCGCCCCTCTTTGAGGATGAGCAGGAGCGACTCGTCGGTACGCTCCAGCAGGCCGAGGTCTTCCAGCGGATTGCCGTCGATCACCAGCAGGTCGGCGATCGCGCCGGCCGCGACCGTCCCAAGTTTTCCGGCGCGCTGAACGAGATCGGCATTGATCGACGTTGCCGAACGCAGGACGTCGACCGGGTCCTGAACCTTCGCGCGCAAGATGAACTCGTGCGACTGAAAGCGATGGAGATCGCCGAGCAAATCGGTTCCGAACCCGAGGCGAATCCCGGCTTCATGACAGTACGCGACGGCCTGCAGGCCGGAGCCTTCCACTTCTTTGAGCTTCGCGAGGCTCTGCGGGAGCAAGCCTTCGTTGCTGCCGCACATCGCGTCGTACGTGACGAGCGTCGGGTCGACGAACGCATCGTGATCCGCGACGAATTTGGCGGTCTCGCGATCGATCAAGTTGGCGTGCTCGATCGAGCGGACGCCGAGTGCAACCGAGCGGCGGATGCTGCGTGACGTGTAGGCGTGCGCAAGGACGTAGGCGCGGCGCGTCGCCGCCTCTTCGACGGCCGCGCGAATCTCGTCGTCCGAAAACTGATCCATCCAGATCGGATCGGTCGGCGAAACGACGCCTCCCGAGACGAAGATCTTGATTTGGTGCGCGCCGCGCCGGAGTTCTTCGCGCGCCGCGAGCCGAACGGCGTCGGCGCCGTCGACAATTTGCGTAAGCCCGAGGCTCTTGCAGCCGCACGAGTCGTCGCCGGGTCGCATGTCCCCGTGTCCACCGGTTTGCGTGAGCGCTTTGCCGCCGAAGAAGATGCGCGGCCCAACGATCAGGCCTTCGTCGACCGCGCGAGCGAGGCCGGCATCGGCGCCCGCGGCGTCGCGAACCGTCGTAAAGCCGCGCAGCAACGCGGCTTCGAGCAGCGGCCGCGCTCGGTGCGCCCGCAGTACCGGGTGCGTGGCGTCGATCTCGCGGACCGAACGGCTCGTGGCGTAGGCGTGAAAGTGCGCGTCGATCAAGCCGGGCATCACGGTTCGGCCGCCGACGTCGATGCGCCGGGCATGCGCGACCTCGAGCGCCTGCGTCGAAATCTCGACGATCTCGCCGTTGCGAACGAGGATGTCGCCGTGCGCAAGCGCCGCTTTGACGCCGTCGAAGATGCGGCAGTTCGCTAGGAGCAGGCCACCGGTCGAGCTCGGCGTAGTTTCACCTCGTGGTGAATGTGCGTGCCGCGGCATGCGCCGTGCTTCTCACAATGACGGCACCCAGTCCTTCGTTCGCTCAGTCCGCGCCACACGTCTTGCACGACAGTGATCAGGCCGATGCGGAGCGCTGGTTTGCGTGGCATCGTTCGTATGTCGATCGTGCGAACGCGGGCGACGTCCGCGTCCTTTTTCTCGGCGATTCACTCACCTACGGCTGGCTCGTCGACGGACTCGCGACGTGGAAGTCGGTTTTCGTTCCGTTGGGCGCGGAAGATTTCGGGATCGGCGGCGATCGCACCGATGACGTCCTCTGGCGGATCCATCACGGAGAACTCGACCGCATCGCACCGCGGCTGGTCGTCCTTTCGATCGGAACGAACGATCTGGGCATCGGGCGCAGCGTCGACGAAACCGTCGCCGGAATCGCCGCGTGCGTTCACGCGATTCGCGCGAAATTACCGAAGACCAGCACGCTGGTCATCGGCATCTTTCCGCGCGGCACGGGTGGCCCTTCGACGCCGATGCGCCGCTCGGTTATCGGCGTGAACGCGCGGGTCGCGAAACTCGACGACGGGCGCCGCGTCCGCTACGTCGACTCGGGCGTCGTTTTCCTCGCGCCGGACGGTAGCCTCAAGGCCGCGCTATTCCGCCCCGATCGGCGTCATCTCTCGAGCGCCGGCTATCGTGCGTGGTCGGAGACCTTGCGTCCGAAGATCGCCGTGCTCTTGCGCTAACCGATCGGCGCTACGACGACACCTTCGTAAAGTCCGAGGGAATCTGGAAGATCGAATTGTCGCTGCGAACCGATGCGGTGTGACCGCGCTGGGTGGCGATCGCCAGCGTCCCGCTCTGACCGCCTCGGCCCTGGCCGCTGAACGTCACGACCAAGAACATCGCGAAACGATTCGTCGGTAGCGCCGGGCCCGTCGCACTCATCGTAAAGCGCGGGTTCTTCCCGCTGAGGCTCATCGCGCGCATCAACGACGCGTACTGCCCCATCCCCATCGCCGCCGGCCCCGTCGCGCCGAGCATCCCGGCCGCCGGACAAACCAGTGAGATCTGCGACATCTTGGCGAGGTATTCGGTCATTCCCATGTTCGACGTCCCCGTGTCGCCGTTCGGACGCGTGACCGTCATCGCGACGTTCGATTGGTATCCGTCGGTGGTCACGCCGGCGACGTTGCGCGGTCCCAGCGCCTTATTGGTGAGCGCGATCGCGATCTTCGAGCCGTCGTCGCTCGTGCTCGGCGCGTTCCCGCCGCTCGAGTGTCCGCCGGCGACGGCGGTCGGCTTCGGCTGGTCGAGCGAGACAAGTGTGTAGGTCTTGTTCTTGAGATCGAGCTTCGCGATCGTCCGCGCGTCGCAGTCGGTTATCGTCGCTTGTTGCATCGCCGGGTAGTCGACGCGCTCCTTATCGCCCGCGATATAGTGTCGCGTGGCGAGCCCCGTCTTGAACATTGCCATCGCGGCGGCCGCCTGCTGAACCGCCGCCCCGAGCCCGAACATCCCGCCTCCGCCCTTGATGGGCGCCGCCGGCTGGGACGCCGTCTGAAAATCCGATTCGAAGTCGCCGGGCTGGACGCCCGCCGTATCGCCCGTCGAGAATTTCATGACCTCGTCGTACGACATGCCGGTCACCGGCGCGGCGGAAGCGGGCGCGAGCGCAACGAGCATCGCGCTCAAGGCGACGAAAACGAGCAAACGCTTCATTAGTACGCTCTCCTCAATCCGAGACTAGGGTGGGTGTCGGAGAGCTTCGCATCTCGCGAAGTCTCCTTCTCGAGCCTGCTAGTCTCGTTACGGCGCCTTCCACGACCGTCCTTTGGCGGGCGGCTACTTATAGACGCCGGCGGGTTCGCGCTTGGTGGGCAGTGGCGGAGTCGGGGGCGGCGTCGTTGGGAAGAGCCTCGGCGGTTTCGCCGTGAAGCGCGATTCGACGTTGCGCACGAGCCACAGATACAGCGTCGGCACGAACAACAGCGAGAGCATCGTCGAGGTGATCAGGCCGCCGACCACGACCGTTCCGAGCGGCGCCTGCGTCGAACTTCCGGCTTCGATGCCGAGCGCGAGCGGCAGCATCCCGCCGATCGTGGCGAGCGTCGTCATCAGAATCGGCCGCAGCCGGCGCGGCCCGGCGTGTAGCAACGCCTCGACCGGACCCATCCCAGCGCGGCGCATCTGTTTGGTGAACTCGATGACCAGGATCGCGTTCTTGACGCAGATGCCGACGAGCATCAGCGAGCCGATGAACGCCGTCAAGCCGAAAGCGCGATGCGTCACCAAGAGCCCCCCGATGATGCCGATCGCCGCGAATGGTACGGCCATCATGATCGCGAACGGATCGATGAACGACTCGAACTGCGACGCGAGCAGCATATAGATGAGCAGAATCGCGAGGATGACGACCAGCGCCATCGAGCTGAAGGTATCGGTGTTCTGTTTGATCGACGGCCCAAAATCCCAACGATAGCCGGCCGGCAGCGGGTAGGTCGCCATGATCTTTCCCGCTTCGTCGACAACTTCGCCGAGTGGGTGGCCGAGCACGGTCGCGTTGATGTCGATGCGGCGCTGTTTGTTTTGGCGGCTGATTTGCGACGGGCCAACGCCGTTGACGACTTGCGCCAACGCACCTAACGGAACGCTACCGAGCGTTTGCGCGGTGCCGGCATTTCCGGTGGTGCCGATCGGATTGTTCCCGCTCAGAATGCCGCTGCCGCTGCTGCCGCTCCCGCCCGTCGATCCCGTAGTACTCGTCGTAGGGCCGCTCGAGCCGCCGGGCGTCACGCTTCCCGACGCCGTCGAGGAGCTGCCGCCACCCGAAGGCGGCGTCAACTGCAAGGTCGCGATCGAGTCGAACGAGCGTCGCTGAGCGGGCGGCGCTTCCACCATGATCGGGTACTGCACGCCGTTGATCAGGTAGTACGACGCGATCGTGCCGCTGGTCGCGGTCGCGATGTCGGTGGCGACGTCGGCGGTCGTAAAACCGTACTGCGCCGCCTTGCGCCGGTCGATCCTTACGTCGACCTCCGGCTGCGTCGGTGACACGTTGGTATCGGGCCGGATGACGCCGGGAATCAGCGCGAGCTGCGTGATCGCGCCCTGGGCAAGGTCGTATAACTTGTCGACGTCGGGGCCGAAGATTTGAACTTGCAGGCTGTCCGCGCCTTGCGTCACTTGCTGCTGCAGAATGTCGATCGTCCGGCCGCGGATCGTGGTCCCGACGAGCGCCTTGCGCAGTGCGCGGCGCTCTGCCAAGACCTGGGGCGAGACGTTCGGCGCCGGCGTCGGGGCTGCAGCACCTGGTCCCGGCCGGGTCGCTGATCCGCCGAGGCGGCGCTGCCATTCGTTGACGAACGCGGTCGCTTTCGGGCCCTCGATCCCTTCGCGCAGGATGACCGAAAACTGCGCTTGATTGGTAATCTGTCGGGCGCCGCCGCCGCCGAATGCCGAGCCAACCGTCACGCCGACGCCGATGACGCGCGGATCGCTACGGAACGCCGCTTCGACGAGTTTCGCGACTCTGTTCGTGGAAGCAAGCGCGCTACCGTTGGGCAGCCGAACGTCGAAGCGCGTGAAGCGCGAGTCCGACGCCGGGAAGATCTCGGTCTTCACGATACCGACCTTGACGAGGGTAACCGAAATCACCAGAAGCAGGACGCCGGTTCCCAAGATGGGCCCAGGCCGCTCGATCGCCCAACCGAGCACGTTGCGATACCAATTCTCGAAGCGATCGTAGACTTCGTCGAATCGGATCGAGAACCGATTCTTGATATGTGCGTCGGCGGGCTTCAAGAAGATGCTGGAAAGCATCGGGACCGTCGTCACCGCCACGAGGAGCGAGATTGCGACGGCCGTCATGACCGTCAGCGCGAACGGGCCGAAGATGAGCCCCTGCAGACCCGGGATGAGGAGCAGCGGTACGAACACCGTGATGACGGTGACGCTCGACGAGAAGACGGCGCTGAAGATCTGCGTCGTCGCGTTGCGGGCGGCGTCGAGCGGGGAGTCGCCTTCGTCGAGATGCCGGAAGATGTTCTCGATGACGACGACCGCGTCGTCGACGATCAGGCCGACAGAGAGTGCCATGCCGCCGAGGGTCATCGTGTTGAGCGTCTGGTGCGTGATATATAAGGCGAAGATCGTTCCGAGCACCGCTATCGGCAGCGAAATCGCGACGATGACGGTCGAGCGCCACGCATGCAGGAACAGGAGGATGATGAGCACCGCAAGGACGGCGCCGAATATCGCCGTATGCTCCAGCGCGTTGATCGCTTCGAGGATGAAGCCACGCTGCTCGAGGACCGGCTGGAAGTGCATCGTGGGATAGCGACGCTGAAGTTCGGCCATCTTGGCGTAGATGCCGTTGGCGACGGAGACGACGTTGGCGTCGGGCTGAGCGCTGATGCCCATCCGAAGCGCCGGAATGCCGTCGAGCCGCGTGAAGATGCGCTGTTCCTCGATCGAATCGGTGACTCGCGCGACGTCGCGCAGATAGATCGGCGCTCCGTTCTTCACCGTGGCGACGGTGTTGGCCAATTCGTCGGCCGACCTATAGAGTTGGCTAGTGCGGATGCCGAACTCGTTGGGGCCGATGGCGATGATGCCGGCCGGATTGTCGACGTTCTGCGTCGAGATCGTCTGGATGATCGAATTGTTCGTCAGTCCGTAACCGGCCAGCAGCTTCTGGTCGGGTTCGACCATGATGGCGCGGGTCTGCCCGCCGGTGACGAACGCGCTGCCGACGCCCGGGATCGCCGAGAACTCGTCGGCGAGAAAATTCGTGAACAGGTCGTTGAGGTCGCGTTGCGTTCGCGACGGGTCCGTCACGTACATGAAGACGACCGGCAGCGAGTTCGGGTCGGCCTTCTGGATCTGCGGCGGCTGAAGGCTCGGATCGTTCGGCAGTTGGTTGGAGATGCGCGCGATCTGTTGCTGAATATCGGTGGCAGCGACATTGATGTCGGTTCCGAACTTGAAGATCGCGCGGACGACGGTCTGTCCCTGATACGAATCCGATTGCAGATAGTCGATTCCCGAGACGCGCGCGACCGCGTTTTCGATCGGTCGTGTGACCGTCGATTCCATCGTCGCCGGCGCGACGTTCCCGTAGTTGACCGTTACCGAAATGACGGGCGGCTGAAAGGTCGGGAGTAGGTCGATCGGCAGACGCGGAAACGCAAAAATGCCGAGGACGACGATCGCCAGCGCGAGCATGGTGACCGTAACGCGCCGCGTGACGGCGAACTTGGCGACTGGGGCGGCTTCGTGGTCGCGGTCGGACAGAGCGGACTCTCCGGTTTTGGAGGACGTCAGATGGCCTGGGCTCTTCGTCGGCAGTCTGCTGGATTCGTCCCCGGCGAGGGGTCGGCGCCTGAATTTCGCGCGACGACCCTTGTTGTTTCTGAAACCGGCGTGATATGGTAGGTGAGTTTTTCCGGCAGGTGAAACGGCCGGATGACTCGTGCGGAGCCGTACTCGCGCACGACCCACTGCCCCGAGAGGGGCCGTTCGTCTCGGCTCGAGGCGACGTCCGGAGAGGGAACGACCAATGACGACTGACTACGAAGTAACTTATATTATGCGCCCGTCCTTGGAGGAGGCTGAGATTGACGTGAAAGTCGATCAGGTGGCCAAGGTCCTCAAGGACAACGGCGGCCAGCTGGTCGGTGAGATCGAGAAGATGGGCAAGCGCCGCCTGGCCTATGAGATCGACGACGTCCGGGAAGGTTACTATGTCGTCATGAAGTTTAAAAGCGAGCCTGCGACCGCGAAAGAGCTCGAGCGGCAGCTGCGCCTGAACGAAGACGTGATGCGCGCGCTGTTGATCAACGTCAACGGATAAGAAAGGCACACACATGGCAGGGAGCTACAATCGCATCGTCCTCGTCGGGAACCTGACCCGCGACCCCGAGATTCGCTACGTCGACGGCGGCGGAAAAGCCGTCACCAAGTTCGCCCTCGCAGTCAACCGGCGCACCAAAGCGGGCGACGAAGCGATGTTCATCGACATCGTCGCCTGGGATCGCCTCGGCGAAATCTGCAATCAGTATTTGAAGAAAGGGATGTCGGCGCTGGTTGAAGGTCGGCTCGCAATCCGTAAATACGAAACCAAGGAAGGCGAGAAACGCACCGCCGTCGAGGTCGTCGCCTCCGACATGCAGATGCTCGACAAGCGCGCGGCGGGCGGTAACGGCGACGGCGGCTCGTACGGATCGCGCGCGAGCGCGGTTGCCGGTGCCGGCGCTGCGGCCGGAGAGGGCACCGAAGAAGAAGCCGGCGACGAGATTCCGTTCTAAACGAAGACGGGATCGAGCGCGGCCGGCGACCGGCGGCTATTCCTCCTTGCCGGTCGGTGGCTTTTGGGTTACTATCGTTTGGTTTCCCAAATCCAGCCTTTGAGCCGGTCGTGGCGCGGAGCTACGTGTGTAGGGTTGCGGGCCCGCCAGGCCACGCAGCCGACTCCACCTACATTTGAAAGAGAGCTATGGCAGCCAATCCGAAAAAACGCGCCGCCGCGAAAAAAGAGCGACGCCCAAAACGCAAGACTTGTACCTTCTGCGCGGACAAGGTGACCGAGATCAACTATAAGGACGTCGGACGTCTGCGCAAATACGTCTCCGAGCGCGGAAAGATCCTGCCGCGCCGGATCTCCGGTAACTGTGCGAAGCACCAGCGCGCGCTCACCGTCGCCGTCAAACGCGCGCGCATCATCGCTTTCCTCCCCTTCGTCGCCGAGTAACGCCATGAAAGTCATCTTGATGAGCGACGTCAAGTCGCTCGGCTCCGCCGGAGCCGTCCTCGACGTCGCCGACGGTTACGCCCGTAACTTCTTGCTTCCGAAAGGTCTCGCCGCCGAGGCTTCGTCAGGCTCGCTCGCGCTGCTCGATCAGAAACGGCGCGCGAAGGCGCGTCGCGACGCGGAGGATCTCGCTAACGCCAAAGAACTCGCGGCGAAACTCGAGGCCGCGCAGGTGAGCGTTCCGGCCAAGAGCGGAGGAAACGGGAAGTTGTTCGGCTCGGTGACCAACTCGAACGTCGCGGAGGCGATCTTGCGTGAGCTCGGGATCGAAATCGACCGGCACAAGATCGAGTTGCCCGACAACATCAAAACGCTGGGCAGCTACACGGCCGAGATCCGCCTCGGCAAGAATCTCGTCGCCAAGACTACGGTAAAGGTCGTCTCGGCCGAGAACTGAGCCACATGAAGGTCGCGAACCAAGCCTACGTCGCACGTTTTCGCCGCAAGGCCGGCGGAGACGAAGGGATGCGCCGCTACGTTGCGGCGCTCTACGACGTGCTGTCGAACACGATCGGGTCCGACAAACTGGTGCTGCGCGCCGGCAAACTCAACGCGCTCAAGATGATGCGCTCGCCGCTATTACCCGAACGCGTCCTCGCATTGCAGCGCTTGGTCTTTGAAGATCCGACGCTCGATCGACTGCCGCAAGCGGGGAAATATCGAGATGTCATTGCCGAGATCGAGGACGGGCTCGCCGACCTGGTCGCGCAGCGCAGCGTCGAAGACAAGATCGGCACGAAGGTCAACGTCAAGATGGCCGAGCGTCATCAGGAGTATCTTAAAGATCTCAAACTCGAGGCGCTTCGCGAAGACGGCGGTCCGGAGACGCCGGCGACCCAAAAGCGGCTCGAAGAACTCGAAGCGCTCGACAAGCGAAAGCTCGCGGCGTCGGCGCTGCAGTTACTGCGACCGAGTGCGCTCGCTCAAGTCGTCGGTCAGGAACCTGCGATCCGCTCGCTCCTCGCGAAGATCTCGTCGCCGTATCCGCAGCACGTGATTCTGTACGGTCCGCCTGGCGTTGGAAAGACGACCGTTGCGCGGCTCGCGCTCGAAGTCGCGAAGCGCCGCGACTACACGCCGTTCGCCGAAGATGCGCCGTTCGTCGAAGCGAGTGGTGCGACGCTGCGCTGGGATCCGCGCGAGACGACCAACCCGCTCTTGGGGAGCGTCCACGATCCGATCTATCAAGGTACCCGTCGCGAATTCGCCGAGACCGGAATCCCCGAACCGAAACTCGGTCTGGTCACCAAAGCGCACGGCGGCGTGCTGTTCATCGACGAACTCGGCGAGATGGATGCGACGCTGCAGTCGAAGTTGCTCAAGGTCCTCGAGGATAAACGCTTCGTTTTCGAATCGTCGTATTTCGACGCCGCCGATCCGAGCGTTCCGGCCTACATCAAGAAGCTCTTCCGCGACGGCGCGCCGGCCGACTTCGTGCTGATCGGCGCGACGACGCGCGACCCCGAGGAGATCGACGCCGCGATTCGCTCGCGTTGTGCCGAGGTCTACTTCGAGCCGCTCTCCGAGCCACGGATTCGCGAGATCGTCGTGGGTGCCGCCCGGCGTTTGGGCGTCAAACTCGGGCGCACCGTCCCAAAGATGATCGCCTCGTACACCATCGAGGGCCGCAAAGCGGTCCAGATCCTCGCCGACGCGTTCGGTCATGCCATCGAGCGAGCCGGCAAGTCCAAGACGATCTCCGAGGCCGACGTCGTCGAGGTGGTGCAGGCCGGGCGGATGGTCCAGCACACGCCCGTGCGCGCGCGGCGCGGGCGAGAGGTGGGGAAAGTCTTCGGCCTCGGCGTCTCGCATCACGTCGGGAGCCTGATCGAGATCGAGGCGGTCGCCTTTCCGTCCGCCGAGCGGCACAAGGGCTCGATTCGCTTCAACGAGACGGCCGGCTCGATGGCGAAGGATAGCGTCTTCAACGCCTCGTCGGTCGTGCGCGCGGTCGCCGGCATCGACCCGCTCGACTACGACCTGCACGTGAACATCGTCGGCGGCGGCGACATCGACGGACCGTCGGCCGGGCTTGGGATCTTTCTTGCGCTGTATTCGGCGCTGACCAAGACGCCGGTTCCTCAGGACGTCGCGCTAACGGGCGAGCTTTCTATTGCCGGAAAGGTCCGCGCCGTCGGCGGCGTAATCGAGAAGGTCTACGCCGCGAGGCAGGCGGGGATGCGGCTCGTGCTGATTCCAAAGGAAAACGAACGGGAGATTCGGGCCGGAACCACCGGCATAGAAATCGTCCCGGTCCAGAACGTCGACGAGGCGCTCGCCGCGCTCCTTTCCGTGCGCAAGCACCGGACGAAACGCTGATGGCGACGCTCGCACCGGCCGGCGCCGGCAACGTCGACCGCATCCCGCCCAACAACCTCGAAGCCGAGATGGCGGTGATCGGCTCGGTCATGGTCGATCGCGAGATGATGGCGATCGTGAGCGAGGTCGTGCAGCCGAACGATTTTTACGCGCACGTGCACGAATCGATCTATACGTCGCTCCTGCAACTGTACGAGCGCGGCGAGCCGCTCGACAAGGTAACGCTCGCCGAGGACTTGCGGCGGCGCAACATGCTCGACAAAGTCGGCGGCATCGCCTACTTGAGCTCGTTGATGGACACCGTTCCGACGGCAGCCTCGGCCGAATACTACGCAAAGATCGTTCGCGAGAAGTCGACCTTGCGCTCGCTGATCCACGCCGGAACCGTGATCACGCAAGCCGGCTACGAGAACGAAGAAGACGTCGACGGCGCGCTCGATCGCAGCGAGCAGATCGTCTACGAGATCGGCCGCCGCCAGCGGCGCGGCGAGTTCGTCCCAATCTACAAACTGCTCAAAGGCACTTTCGAGCAGATCGATCGCCTCTATCATAGCCATGGCGATCGTACCGGGATCACCTCGGGCTTCCGCGACATCGACGAGTACACGGCCGGCTTCCAGCCCGGAAATCTCATCATTTTGGCGTCGCGCCCCGCGATGGGGAAAACTTCGATGGCGCTGACCATGGCCGTCGCCGCGGCACGCGAAGCGCAGAAGCCGATCGCGTTCTTCTCGCTCGAGATGACGAGCGACGAATTAGTGCAGCGGCTCCTGTCGGCGGAAGCGCGCATCGACTCGCAGGCGCTGCGTCGTGCGAAGATCGAGGACCACCAGTGGGAGAAGATCTCCGAAGGGATGAGCGTCCTCTCGCAGATTCCGATCTACATCGACGACTCGGGATCGATCACCGTTACCGAGATTCGTAGCCGCTGCCGGCGCCTGCAATCCGGCGAGGGTCTCGGCGCCGTCTTCATCGATTACTTGCAGTTGGTGCGACCGGCC
The DNA here is from genome assembly GCA_003134695.1 of Candidatus Zemynaea palustris. Lineage (GTDB taxonomy): Bacteria > Vulcanimicrobiota > Vulcanimicrobiia > Vulcanimicrobiales > Vulcanimicrobiaceae > Zemelea > Zemelea palustris. The sequence goes on from PLCB01000026.1 coordinate 245,292, forward strand.
ACGCTCTCGCGCAATCAAACGCGCAACGATGAATTGTCGGAGATTTGCCGGTTGCTCAAGGCAACGTCGAAGGATCTGAGCGTGCCCATCATCGCGCTCGCGCAATTGAACCGCGGCGTCGAATCGCGCAACGACAAGCGCCCGATGCTTTCAGATTTGCGCGATAGCGGAGCAATCGAGCAAGAAGCCGACATGGTCAGTTTCCTGTATCGCGACGCCTACTACAATCCGGAGAGTGCGCCGGAGCCGGACCTGACCGAGTTCATCATCGCCAAACAACGCAACGGTCCGACCGGGATGGTAAAGCTCCGCTTCCTCAAAGAGCACACGCTGTTCGTCCCATACGGCGAAGCTTCGTACTACAGCCTTCCTTAAGCCGCGGGCCGCGGCTTAGAGGGGCTTGGCTTCGACGATTTCGTGGACTTCGGGATCGCCGATCCCGTGACGCAGATACGACCGCGATAGGTGCACGTACTCGGGTCCGGCGTGATCGACCCAGCCGACCGCGACGCCTTCGAGTTTCTTTTTGACCTGCGCCGGGGCGCCGGCGGCGACCGTCTCGGGCGGAATCTTCGCGTTCGCGCCGACCACGCTGCCGGCGCCGACCAGCGCGCGGCGGCCGACCGTCGCGCCGTTGAGGATGACGGCGTTGGTGCCGATCAGCGCGCCGTCTTCGATCACGCAATCCTCCATGAACGCGCAGTGCCCGATCGTGACGTCGTCCCCGATGAGCGTTTGACTATTTTCGCTGACGTGCAGGACGGCGTTGTCTTGCACGTTGCTGCGTGCGCCGATGCGAATGAAGCCGTTGTCGCCGCGGATCACGGTGCCGAACCAAATGCTCGCTTCTTCACCGACCTCGACGTTGCCGATGAGCACGGCCGTCGGGGCGACGAAGGCCGACGGATGGACGCGGGGAGACTTTCCTTTGTATTCGATGAACATGTTCTCTCCTCGGCGAAACGGGGTCCGATGCTTTTGCCGCCCGCTTGCCCTGTACCCGCATGAGCGCGCATCGTCATAAGACGCCGTTGCGGGGCGTCAAGGTCACCCCGCACCCGCGAGCCGACGATCCGCTCTACACGAGCGTCAACTACGCGTACGCGGGGAAGACCGGCCACGTCCACGAGGTCGTCACAATCGGCGGCCGCGAGTTGGCCAAAGTCGGCTTCGACGATCGCAAGATCGTGTATTACTTGCTCGACGATCTCGAGACGGACGACTCGGCTGCGCGCGGCACCTTCCACGACGGCGATCGCACGCCGACAGAATGAACGCGGTCCAAGCGCGTCTCAGCGTTCCTTAAGCCGGATTTGCTAGCCTACGGCCAGCCATGACCCGCTTTCGCGCCGCCATCGTTGCCGTCGTGCTCGCCCTGGCCTCAACCGTCGGCTCGGCGGTCCCCGTCGCGGCGCAAAGCGATCTCGGCGAGATCGACATCACCGTTATCGACGCGTCGACGCAAAAGCCGCTCGCCAATGCGCGCACGGTCTTGCTGGGTCCTCAGACCGCGAGCTCGCTCACGACGGCGGCCGGCGCGATTCATTACATCGACGTCCCGATCGGTATCTACCGGATTCGCGTGCAGCGCCAGGGGTACGATCCCGGCGTCACGCGCGAATTCGACGTGCTCCCGGATCGTGCGGTCGAGATTCGCATCGAACTTGCCAAACGCGCGCCGCGTACGGGCAGCCCCGGTCCCCTCCCCTCACCGGGCCCCGATAGCAGCGGGCTGAAAACGATCGCCGTCGTGGCGGCGCGCGCACACATCGAGATCAACTCGGTCGATATCGCCGAGAACAGCCCGATGCGCCGTCTCTCGGATTCACTGACCGATGCGCTCGACAAACTCGCCGGCGTCACGGTGACGAGCGACGCGACCGATCCGTCGAGCGCGATCACGATCTCACTTCACAATCAAGACGAATCGCAGACGGCCCTCACGCTCGACGGGATCCCGCTCTCGGCGCCCGGCGTCGCCGGCAATTTGCGCGGCATCGGCTCCGATCTCTTCTCGGGTTCGCGCGTAAGTTTCTCTCCGCAAGCCGGCAGCTTGGGCGGCAGCGTCAATTTCCGAACGCTCGAACCGACGCAAGCGTTCCAAGCTCGCACCAGCGGCACCACCGGAACGTTCGACCGGTCGAACTACTCGCTCGCCGCAACCGGCTCGCTCGGCAGCCTGGGGCTTGCGCTGCAGCATACGTGGCGTGGCGCGAACAGCCCGCTGACGTTCCAAGACTACGAAGATCAAAGCGGCTTGACCTATCCGCATGAGGGCGAGTCGACCCAGCTCGGCGATTTCGTGAAGTTCCGCTACCGCGTCAACGATGACCGCACGACGATTACCGGAACCGCGCTCTCCAACAATCGCGACGCGTCCGCGATCTGCGCGCGTGACGTGACGACGCTTCCCTGCGGGATCGGTCCCGACAACCGTTCCTTCGGTCGTTACGGTTTCGCGTACACCACGATTCAATCGCTCGTAGGCAACATCCAAACCACGCTCTCGGGATATACCAATGCGAGCAATCAGACGACGGACTACGTCAACCGCTTCGTACTCGACCCGACCAACAACTACCAGCCGACCCTCGACCCGTCGCTGGCAGATAACGTATCGACGACGCGAGGGATCGTAGCGAGTGCCGCGATCGCGCAGGGCAATCACACCTTCACGCTTTCGGGCACGACCTACTCGGCGCTCTCGACGTCGACACCCCTCGCGGGTTCGCAATTCGAGGTTCCGTTTACCAACGCGGCCTCGTCGACGTCGTACAAATTCGCCGATAACATCAAGTCGAACGATCGGCTGACGATCACGCCCCAGGTTTCGCTAGCCGACACGACGGGGCTCGGTGCGTCGTTTTTAGGCGGCGTCGCGCTGTCGTGGCAGCCCCAGCCGGCCAACGCGTTCTCTTTCTCGCTCAACGTCGGCAGTTCGCAGCCGAACCTCAACGCGAATCGCTCGTACTCGGATCCGAACGCCGCACGCTTCGACTGCGGCGCGCAGACGGCGATCGTGAGCGGACCCGGCGACACGGGCAGCGGCACCCGGCAATCGGCGACGGTACTCAACCTGGGCTGGTCGCACCAATTCAACGGCGGCGCGTTGGTGACGGTGAGCGCGTTCAGCCAGGTCCAATCGGGGCAAATCATCAGCGCCCTCATCCAGGAGCCGGCATCGTTCTATCCGGCGGGTTACTTGCCCATCCTGTTTCAAGCCTATCGCGCGCCGACGGTTTGCGGCGTGAGCGCAGCGGCGCCGACGGTGTATGCGCAGGAATCAGTCGCGGGGACGCGCCGCGTCTATCAAGGTTTCGATCTCAGTGGACGCTTCGCGCTGTCCAAATACGTTCAGATTCTCCCCACCTATTCACTCAATCTCGCGACCTTGACCGCTGCGAGCGCGCGCCTGCAAGACGGCCCGTCGACGAGCATCGTCGGGATGCAACTGCCGGGCCGGCCGATCCACCGTGCCGGCGTCACGCTCGACGGCCTGCTGCCCCGCAGCGGCATCGAGATGCTCGCCAACGCGCAATTCACGGGTGCAAACAACAACCAGAATCTGGGGCCCTACGTCAACGTGAGTTTCGGCGTTTCGCACAAATTCGGCCCCGGCCAAATCACACTGTTCGAGAACAACGCCTTCGGCACGTACGCCGGCGACTTTGCGAGCGACACGTTTGCGGCCCCGCGGGTGCTTTCGAACGGGCTTCCGTTCATGACCGCGGCAACTCCGCTGACTCCGCGCACGATCTTCCTTTCGTACAGCGCGGCGATCGGCGGTCCGGCGCCTGGACCTGCTTTCAATTCGCTCGGGCGCGGCGCCCGAGTCGCCGCGGCGCCGCAGCCGACGCCGAGTGGACGGCCGCGCCAGCAGCGCTTGACCTCGTATCCACCGCCGGCCGGTGTCGACCCACTTTCGTTGGCGAGGGATCGTCCCGGATGCACCGCGGACCTGCAAACCGCCGGGCAACCGGTGCTCGCAGCGCTGCAGGCGTACGTCACGGCATACGAATCCGGCGCGACGCCGCCGCCGATTCCGAACGTGAACGTCACGGCGCATAAAGCGGCCGATGCTACGCTCGGATATTTTCTCGAGTTGCGAGCGAATTTGCCGCGGCCGCCCGGCGCGCAAGGAAACGGCGACGGCCAAGGCGCGCGCGTTCCACGCGCTCGTGGTGCCGGTGGCGGCGGAGCGGGTGGACTCGGTGGCGGCGGCGGCTTCCCCGGGATGGAAGGCGCTCCAACCGGCGGTGAGCCCGGCGCGCAGCCGGGCGGAGCGCCGCCGGCCGGAGGGAACGGTCAAGGCGCTCAGAGCGCGGACAATGCGGCCGCTCGTAGCGCGTTCCAAGCCTACGCCAATTTACCGGAAGTGCGCGCCTATCGCGGCTTCACCGGCTGCACGTACGTGACGCTGTTGTTGGCGAGCGACGCGAAGGTGAAGGGAATCGTCACCGAAAACGGGCGCCCGGGGATCTTCTACGTTCCGAAGATCGGCCTCGTCTTCGTGCAAGCGTTGCAGCTTCCGCAGGGCGGCGGCAGCCTCAAACAAGGGAAATAACTCATGTATTACATCTTGTTCTACGACGTCGTCGACGATTACGTCGAGCGCCGCAAGCCCTTGCGTGAAGAACATCTGGCGCTTGGCCGCGCGGCCTTCGAGCGCGGCGAACTCGTGATGGCGGGAGCCTTTGCCGAACCCGCCGACGGCGCGGCATTCGTGTTTCGCGTCGACGATCCGGCGATCGTCCAGCGCTTCGCGCAGGCGGATCCGTACGTACGCAACGGCCTCGTGAAAGCGTGGCGCGTCCGTCCCTGGACGGTCGTCGTCGGCGCCGCGGCCGACGCAGCGAAAACGTAGCTTCTCTAAAGGGTCCGAGGCTGCGCCGGGGAAACGAAGCGGGCCGCAAGGGTGCCGACGTAGCTCAGTTGGTAGAGCAGCTGTTTCGTAAATAGCAGGTCGCCGGTTCGAGTCCGGCCGTCGGCTCCAGACGCCGAAAATTCGCCCCTCCCAGGGCGGCTTTTCCTATCGGCTTCCCGGTGGGAGACCATCGCTGAGCATGCTATAATTCGTACATGCGGCTCACCGGCGCTGTCGTTTCGGCGTGTGCGTTGCTCTTGATAGCAGCGGCGCCACCCATACCGTCGAGCGCACCTTCGCCGAAGACGATCATCACTCAACCGCTCTCGGTCAATGCGCCCGGTGGGGCGATTACCACGCGGTCGCTGTCGGTCAACGGGCCGGCTGGGCCGACCGCGACGCAGGCGCGGTTGCTCAGCCAGCCGATTGGGGCGATCACCACTCAAGCGCTCTCGGTCAATGCACCCGGTGGAATCATTCAGACGCAACCGCTGTCCGTCGTCGCGCCGACGAGACGCTGATCTAAAAGGAGGACAACATGCGCACGTTCTTATCCACACTCGTGGCGGTTTTTCTGACGGCAATACCGGCTGCGGTGTTCGCCGACTACGCCTACACTTTTCAAGTTCCCGTCACGGCGAGTAATCTCCCGGCAAATACCGGGCTTCAAGCAACTTGTATCCTCTTTTCCGGAGCGCTTGGCGGAGGTTCAACCTTGAGTTTCGGCACTTCGCCGAATGCTAAACTGACGAACGGCGGATATTCGGGAAGCCTAACCGTAACGGCCAGCAGTGCGACAAAGCCGGGATCCTATCAGTGCATCGTCCTAGTCAAGTCCGGAGCGAATAACCTCAATCTCGTTGGCACGGACCCCAAGGCGCCGGCGTCGGGATGGTCGGGGACGATGCAGACAACCGCCAACATTCCATAGTCCGCGGCGCGCCGCCGATTCGGTCCTAGGAATCGTGAGGATGGAGTCTGTCTTGCACGCTTTGGACTCCGCCCTCGACGGCGGCTTCGGTTTTCCGGAACGCGTTGACGATCCAGCTGATCACGGCGAAAAATCCAATCACCGCGAAAAGGAAAACGATCCCAAAAATCCAGGCACCGATGTGAAGCAATTGTCCGACGAAGTGTTCCAAGAATTAGCCCTCCTTTGATGAACGGCGTGAAGCCATTTTCTTACGAGCGGCCGCTAGCCCTGGCTGCCGTCAGGCGCGCCCGCAACGGCCTTCTTGAAGGACTCGTAGTCCCGTTCGACCTGGCCGGCATACGAGCGCGCGAATCGGACGAGCCCGCGATCGAAACGGTCGGACCGGCCGAGATATCCGGAAATCGCCGCTGGATCGCCGGTGCGCGCGTGCGCGCGCGCGAGCGCCCGGGCACAGGTCGTGGCGTACTCCACCAACCCAGCGGGCCGCAGTACGTCGAGTTTCACCGAAACCTTCATGTCGCGGAGTTGCCGCACGTAAAAGTCGTGGCCCTCGTCGTCCCTTAGCCAACCGAGCAAGACGTCGCTGGCTGCTTGCATCTTGCGCTGGCCGGTGACGACGCGTTCGCCCTGATTCTTGAACGGACTCGGCGCGACGAACGGCTCGAGCACCGAGGGGCGCGCCTCCTTCACTTGAAGCATCAGCGGCTCGTCGTCGGGCGTCGTAAAGAGCGCGACGGCACAGCGCGTGCCCACGCTTCCGATGCCGACCACCTTGATTGCCGCGTCGACGAACTGGTAGTGATCGAACAGTTCGCACACTTCGACGCGAAGATTGCGGCGATAGGCGGCGATTCTCGTGCGCGTCCGCTTCTCGAGCGGATCGCCTTCGGGGCGGTGGTAGATGAAGGGCGGGTTGTCGACGAAGCGCAGCCGGCCGTCGACGATGGCGGTGATCTTGGGCAAGAGATGCTCGGGATTCTGCGGGCGTCCGAGGAGGCGCGCCGCGTCGATGCGCGTGTACCAAATTTCGAGCGGCGACTGTTGAGCGAATTGAACCATGCATTCGCGATAGGTTCGAACCGTTTCCGAGACGGCATCTGAGGCCGCCGGCGCACGCATCCCGATCTCGCGCGCGGCGAGCACCACGCTGACGCTCAAACGTTTGACGTCCCAGTCCCACGGGCCGCGAAGCGTCTCGTCGAAATCGTTGACGTCGAAGACCAGATTGCGTTCGGGCGTCGCGTAGCCGCCGAAGTTCATGAGGTGGCAGTCGCCGCAGAGTTGAACGTGAAGCGACGTGGTCGGCGTGTGCGCCAGGTCGGCGGCCATGATGGCCGCTCCGCCGCGGTAGAAGGCGAATGGGCTCAGCGACATTCGCTGATGACGAACGGGAACGAGTTCGGGCAGCCGTCCCTCGTCGTTGCGCCGGAGGATCGCGACCGGATCTTCGCGTCCGTCCGGGCTCCACTGCCCGTGCGTCGAGCGAGGGACCTCAGATCGCAGCGACCTGCCTTGAGCGAGGCGCTCGGCGCGATTCACGACGGCGTCGCGGACAACGTGACGGTGCAGAACTTACAGCGGCGCGCCGCCTCCGGGATCTCACTCAGACATTCGGGACACTCCTTGAGTTTGGGCGGCGACTCGTCTTCTTGCGGATGCAAGCGCTTGGTGAGCGCGTTGAGGGGCGTGATGACGAGGTAATAGACGGCGCCGGCGACCAGCACAAACGAAACGACCGCGTTGATGAACTCGCCGTAGAGAAAGCGGCTGTTGTGCAGGCTGAACGTCATATTGGCGAAGTCCGGCTTCCCGACGATCGCCGCGATCAGCGGCGTCAACAGATCTTTGACCAGCGCCGTCACGACCGCACCGAAGGCCGCGCCCATGACGACCGCGACGGCAAGGTCGACGGCGTTGCCGCGCATGATGAACTTGGTGAACCCTTTGAACAAGCGTGTCTCCCTTTGCGACGTGCTAGGTCGACAATCGGCGTCGAAGCGCTTGCTTCCTACGCGGCGTCAAGGGCGGGCTGCGAGTCCGCCGAACCCGGTGAGCATGACGCCCACCGATCTCGTGCGCGCGGAATTTGTCGCCCTCGACGGAGAGCGGCGCGGTTATCTCGCGCTGCCCGGCGCCGCCGGACCGCATAAGGCGGTTCTGGTGTATCAAGAAGCGTTCGGCGTCAATCGCTACGTTCAAGCCGAGTGCGAGCGTTTAGCGCGCGCAGGCTACGCCGCGCTGGCGCCCGATCTCTTTCGGGGTGAGACGTATTCCTACGGCGACCGACCGAAGGTCGTCGAAAAACTCAAAAGCTTGAGCGACAACTATCTCCTCGGCGACGTTCGCGCCGCGATCGGCTATCTGGACAAACTCGGAGTGGTCGAACACGGCACCTATGGCGCTCTCGGTTTTTGCATGGGCGGTCGTCTCGCCATCCTCACCGCGATTGAGCTGGGGAAGAAGATCGCAGCCGCGGTTTCGTTTTACGGCGGCAACATCGCTCCGCAGATCTCGCGTTTCGGCTGGCCGATACTGCTCGAGCGCGTCGCCGAGATCGAGGGGGCCGTGCTCTTGTTCTACGGTGCGGACGACGACACGATCGCACCGGACGAGCACGCGCGACTCGCCGACGCGCTTTCGACGGCGAAGAAACGTTACGCGATCTCCGTCTTTCCGAATTCCGGCCACGCCTTCGCCTCGGTCGACCGCGAATCGTACCGCCCCGCGGCCGCCGAAGCCGCCTGGCGCGAGGCCCTGGTGTTTCTGCGCGAGACGCTGGCGCCCGCAGGCGCGCAGCACCAAGAGAGAAAGGTCCGCACATGAAACAGAGGATTTCACGTCGCAAATTCGCCCTCGCTTCGGCGGCGACGCTTGCGAGCATCGCCGTCATCAAGGCGCCCGCGAAAGCGGCGCAGTTCCAATACAAATACGGCAACGATCAGACGATCAGCTCGCCGGTCAACGTGCGCGCGATCGAGATGTGGAATGCAATCGAGACGGAGACGGGCGGGAAACTCTCGGTCAAGACTTTCCCCGACAGCCAACTCGGCGGCGACTCGCAGATGATCACGCAGTGCCGCAGCGGCGCGCTCGAGTTCTTGACCGAACCCGGTGCGCTGCTCGGCAACGTCGTCCCGCCGGCGTCGATCGACGGTTTGGCCTTCGCCTTCAAGGACACGAAGCAGGCCTTTGCGGCGATGGACGGCGAGCTTGGCGATTACGTCCGCTCCGAAATCGAGACGCGCGGGATGCACGCCTTGCCCAATCCGTTCGACAACGGCTTCCGGCACATTACAGCCAACAAGCCGGTGCGAAACGTCGCCGACGTCGACGGCCTCAAAATCCGCGTCCCGGTGGCGCCGCTCTTCGTCGACACCTGGAAGACGCTGGGGGCCGCGCCGACCCCGATCAACGTCAGCGAACTCTACACGGCGCTCAAGACGCGCATCGTCGACGCCGAAGAGAACGCGCTGATCAACATCAATCAGTCAAAGTTGTTCGAGGTTCAGAAGACGCTGAACTTTTCGTATCACGCCTGGGCCTGTTGGTGGATGCTGGTCAACAAGGATGCCTGGGACGCGCTCGGCCCGCAGATCCAAGCCATCGTCACTCGGAACCAGAAGAAATACGCGGCCCTGCAACGGCGCGACTTCCAACTCCTGACCGACTCGCTGACCGACAAGCTCCACCGCTACGGGATGGAGATCTACCAGTGCGACATCGCCTCGTTCAAGGCGAAGCTCGGGCCCTACTACACCAAATGGAAGGGCCAATTCGGATCCAAAGCCTGGGAGACGCTCGAGAAATACACCGGGAAATTGGCTTGAGCGGGTAGCTTTTGCGTCTAAAGTATGCCCGCCGTCACACCGATAGCTTAATTGCCGGCGGGAGCCCACTCGAGATTGAGTTCATGTCTCCGCAGACCGGGTGGGAGGGTGCCTCAAAGGGCACCTTTTCGCGTTCCGCCGAGTTTTTTTTGCGTTCAGAGGACGGGATGATTCGCGTGTGTGCCAGGGTGTTGGCACACTGGCCTGCTTAAATGAGCTTGGGCCTTCGGTAGGCCCGCAGGGAGAGGCGCCGGGTTACCGGACCTCGACGATCTGCGAAGTGAGCTATCACCCGGCGAAACCGGGTTCCGTGAAAGCGGAGGGCACACACAACGATAGACCGGATGGAAAAGTGCTCGACCGAGCACTTTTTCGTTTCCCGGTCCGGACTACCCCAAAAGTCCTATGTCGGCGCTCTCGCGGCCGAGCGTGGCCCGTCCGAAACCTTGTGATGGGTGCGCTTTGAGCGCTTCCCGGACCGGGAGCAAACACGTGTACTATAATTCGACCGAAAGCGCCGACGCCGACGTCATCCGCTGCGCCGCGCTGCTGCCCGACCACCACCTGCTGACCAAGGACGACTCCGAAGTCGTCAGCCATATTCTGGGGGGCCAGAATTTCAGCTACTCTTACAAGGAAGACGGCGGCCCGGTCAGCTGGGGCGCCTTCGGGGAATCGTTCTCGACGATCGGCGAGCTCCGCCGCCTCGCCATGGACCACCCCGCCGAAGAGAGCTCGGCCCCCGAGGTCGCGCTCGAGACGGTCGGCCTCGACCTGTTCGGGAACATGTTGGACACGATCGCCTTCCTGCGCGTGCGCCTGCGGGCGCTCGCCGACGTCTGCATCGAGCGTGGGATCATCACGGGTCCCGAACTGCTCGGTAAGTACAACGAATACCACGAGCGTAGCTACCAAGCGTATCGCGATCTCATGCTGCTACGCCCGGACGTCTTCGTTCAGCGCTTCGCCGAGTGGCTCCAGACCGAGCGCGACTACCGCGTGCGCCTGGCCGGAGACCCCGCTCCGCAACCGTAACCCGATCCAGCGGGATTTTGCGGCGAGGGCGCCAATCCTCATATCAGCGAATCCCGCTGGCTCGCTCGGCCGCGTCACCGCGTTTCCCGGGGCGACCATCGCGCGTCCGCTTTCGATAACCTCGTAAGCTGGGCGTGCCGACGCGCGCGAGATTCGTCGTTCGTCACCACCGAGTGATAGGGTCACATTTGAACTTCAGTACCCTCCGCCTGCGCCCGTATCAACTTGGGGCGCAAGAGGCGATTCTCGAAGCGCGGAAGCGTGGCTTTCGCGCACAACTGGTTTCCCTTGCGACCGGACTTGGCAAGAGCGTTGTAATAGCAACGCTCCCCGAGCTGCTGGAGCTGCGGCCCGGCGACGTCACGTTGATCATCGCGCATCGCGACGAACTCATCCAGCAGCTCGTCGAGAAGATGAAGGCGCAGAACCCGGACGCGATCGTCGGCGTCGAGAAGGCCGAAGAGTACGCCGCCGAAGATAGCACGATCGTCGTCGCGACCGTCCAGACGCTGACCGGTCCGCGGCTCAACCGCTTCGTCACCAAGTTTGGCCGGCGCATCGCGCTCTTCGTGATCGACGAAGCCCATCACGCCGCCGCGCCGACGTACCGCGCGATCGTCGACAAGATTCAACTCAAGCGGCCCGACGCGCTGGTCATCGGCTTCACCGCGACGCCGCAACGCGGCGACGGCGCGCGGCTGGTCGACATTTTCCCCGACATCGTCTACTCGATGGACGCGCGCGCAGCGATCGACGACGGCTACCTCACACCGGTGCGCTCGTACGCCATCGCTACCGACACCAACCTCGACGAGGTTGCCTCGCGCGGCGGAGATTTCGTCCTCGGCCAACTCGCCGAAGCGGTCGACACCGACGAGCGCAATCAGAAGGTCGTCGAGTCGTATCTTCAATTGACGCCGGGCCTCAAGACGCTCGTCTTCACGGCGTCGGTCGAACACGCGAAACACGTCGCCAAGCTCTTCAAAGCGGCCGGCGTCAAGGCGGCCTTCGCGAGCGGTGAGACGCCGCCGCGCGAACGCGAAGCGATCGTCGCCGGCTTCCGCGGGACGAAGATCGACGTCTTGGTCAATTGCGGACTCTACCTCGAGGGCTTCGACGTCCCGTCGATTCAGGTGATCATCAACGCGCGCCCGACGAAATCCGCGACGCTCTACACCCAGGTCACGGGGCGCGGCCTACGACCGCTCGACAACGATGCGTTTCTCCTGTCTCAATTACCGAGCCCCGAGGCGCGGCGTGAAATGATCGCGATGAGCGAGAAGCCGTATGCGACCATCATCGACATCGTCGACCAAGCACGCCGCCATCAATTGATCACGCTGCCCTACTTGTGGGGCTTGCCGGCGCAGATCGACGCACAGGGCCGGCCGATCTCGCAGGTCGCCGAACGCTACGAAGAACTCTTTGGGCGCTCGCCGCGCGAAGCGGCTCGGGCGCGCACCGCCGAGGCAATCGAAACGGCGCTCATCGAACTCGACGAAGCCGCCAAACCGAAAACCAATCAGGTTGCCGCGTGGCAGCAGGTCGGCGTCGATCACTGGCGCCTCGAGCGCCCTCCGCACCGCGTCGCGCGCGACCGGCGCGGCCGCATCGTGCCGCACTTCGAGGAGCAATTCGAACGGCTCATTTCGATGGCCAAGAAGATCGCGCCGCACGAAGACGCGGCCGGCTTCGCGCTGCGCATCCTCAACGTCGATCGGCGAGCGGTGCGCGAAGAGTCGATGCAGATCGACGTGACGCAGCGCGGTGATTCTTGGGTGACCGCGTTCCGAAATGGGAAAGGCCAGCCGCGCGACATCGGGACGGCGAGTTCGCTTGCCGAAGCGATCGGCGCGGCGCAAACGCGCCTTCAGAACGGGGATCTACCGGTCGCGCAGGTCCGGCCGCCGGGGAACAAGGGTCGGCGTCCACGCCATTTCCGCGGCCGCCGTCGGCGCCAGCACGCGGCGCCTTCAACCGCCGCTTCGTAGGCTTCAGCGCGTCTAGTGCGCGCCGTGTTTTTCGAAATAACGCTGATGGTATGCTTCGGCGGGATAGAACGGCGCAGCCGCTTCGATCGCGGTCGCGATCGGCTTCTTGTAGCGACCTGACACGGCGAGTCGCGCTTTCGACGCCTCCGCCGCCGCCTTTTGCTGGGGCGTGTGATAGAAGATCGCCGACCGGTATTGCCGGCCCACGTCGGGGCCCTGACGGTTGGTTTGCGTCGGATCGTGCATCTCCCAGAACGCGTCGAGCAATCGCTCGTAGCCGACCTTCGCCGGGTCAAAGCGAACCTCGACGACCTCCGCGTGACCGGTTCGGTCGGTGCAGACTTGTTCGTAGCTTGGATTGGGGACCGAGCCGCCGCTATACCCCGAGGTCACTTCGAGCACACCTGGGATCTCGCGGAAGGCCGCCTCGACGCCCCAGAAACACCCGGCGCCGAAGGTCGCGACCTCGGTCTCTTGCATGGAATCGCCCATCCTAAAGGGTTCTTAGAAACAAGCAGCAGCAACCCTAGCGGGGGAAGTACTCGAATGCGGCAAATCCGGTCGCGTGAACCCCTTTATAGCCGCCAGACTCGTATTTCTCAGCGCCGCTCTCAGCGCCATCGTCACGGGTAGCGTGGGCGCGCAGACGCAACCGCAACCCACGCCGTCGCCCGCACCGAGCGGAGCGCCAGACCGCACCGGATTCCCGTCGATTCCGGGACTCAGCGGTTTACTTGGCGGCGCATCGCCGCAGCCGCAGCAATACACCGCTTTCGTGCGCAACGCGGAGCGGCAAACCGGACTGATCGATATCTTGCGCAAGGACGACGAGGTCTATCTCGATCTCAGTTCCGAGCAACTCGATCATCCCTTCATCATCGCGCCCGTGCTCGCCGCCGGCGTCGGCCAAGGTGCGTTCGCAGGGCGCATCTACAGTCCGTTCATCGTCGAGTTCAAGCGCGTCGGCAAACGCATTCTGTGGGTTGAGCCGAAATATTCGTTCGTCGCGCCGCCGGGTTCGACGGCAGCGAACGCTCTCGCCATCTCGACGGCCGACTCGGTCATCAGTTCTTCGCCGATCGTCGCGCAAGACGAGACCAAGAAGCGGGTGGTGATCTCGGCCGGTTTCTTCTTGGGCGATTTCGAAAACGTCGGCCGCGACCTCGGCGGCGGCGGCGGAAACCCGGGACCGATCATCATCCTCGGACTGACCCCGCGCGCCGGCTACGCTCTCGACGGTTCGCGTTCGTACATCGAGAAGACGAAAGCACTTGCCAAGAACGACGAGATCTTGAGCAACCTCGTGTTCAGTGGTCCCCCGGGCGGTACGATCGCCGCTCCCGACAGTCGCGGCGTGCAGATTCGGATGCACTACTCGATCGCCGACGCGCCGGCGGCCAGCAACTACGTGCCGCGTTACGCCGACGATCGCGTCGGCTATTTCATCACGGCCCAAAAACATTTCGACGACGACAGTGCGACCACACCGTCCATCCGCTATATGAACCGCTGGAATTTCAACAACGGCCCGATCGTCTATTACCTGAGTAACGAGATTCCGGTGCAGTACAAGCCGGCGATTCGGGCCGGGCTGCTCGAATGGAACTCCGCCTTCGCGAAGGTCGGCATCCCCAACGCGATCGAAGTGCGCGATCAGCCGAACGATCCAGCCTGGGATCCCGACGACATTCGTTACTCGACGGTTCACTGGATCACGAGCGATCGCCCCGGCTTTAGCGCTTACGGTCCGAGCGTCGCCGACCCGCGGACGGGCGAAATCATTCGCGTCTCGATCGTCATCGACGGCGAGAACATGCGTGCCGTCAAGCGCGGCTACGCCGATCAGATCTTCCCGACGCGAATCGCACGGGGCGGCCCGATCTCGGCGGCGCAAATCGTCGACTCGACCCTCAACTGCGAAGACACTTCGGTCTGCGACAATTACGGCGAAGAATCGGCTGAAATGGCCGCCGTCGGGACCTTGGCGATGCTCGCGTCGGGCGCGACGCCCGCCATGAGGGACAAATATGCCGAGCAGTACCTGCAGTCGGTCGTGCTTCACGAAGCCGGCCACAACTTCGGTCTGCGCCACAACTTTGCGGCCGCAATCTATCCCCTCGACAAGCTGCACGACAAGAAATTCACCGAGACGCACGGCTTGGTGAATTCAGTCATGCACTACACGCCGGTCAATCTCTCGCCGCCCGGCAAGCCGCAGGGTGACTTCTTCCAGTTGCGGCTCGGACCGTACGACGAGTGGGCGATCCGCTACGGCTACAGCAAGTTCGGCGCCAAGAAGCCGGCCGACGAGCGCGCTCAGCTCAAGCGCATCGCTGAGGAGAGCACGCGCCCCGAACTCGCCTATGCCACGGACGAAGACTCCGGCGGCCCGCGCGGCATCGATCCGCACGTCGCCACCTATCTGCTCTCGAGCGACCCGTTCAACTACTATCAGAACCAATTCCAGGTCTTCGATGACCTGATCGCGCGGCTCGACGCAGTCTATCCCAAGGACGACCGTCCGTACTCCGAAGAACGCGCGACTTTCATATCGATGATGCGACAGTATCAGCGCGCCGCGCTGCTTGCAACCAAGTACATCGGCGGCCTCTACACGTCACGCTCGCATCGCGGCCAGGCGGCCGGCGTCCCGCCGTTCCGTCCGATCGCGCGCGACGATCAGCGTCGCGCGTTCGCGGTGCTCTCCGAGAACGTGTTCTCGAGTAAGGCGATGCGCTTCCCGCCGAAGCTTCTTGCGAATCTCGGAACGGGCAACTACTCGTATCGCGGCGCCGACGACATCGGCATGCGTCCCGACTTCCCGGTCGAGGGCTACGTCGCCGATCTGCAGGATGTCGTGATGTACAAGCTGCTCGCTCCGGACACGCTGAGCCGAATCGAAGACGAGCGCTTGCGCGTCGCCAATCCGAACGACGTGATGTCGCTCGACGACCTCTTCGGCTGGATGCAGGCCGCGGTCTGGGACGACCTTACCCCGAATCTCACGTCGATCGACGCGATCCATCGCGGGCTGCAACGGCGCTACACGACGTACCTCGTCGCGGTCGCGCTGGCTCCGAGCTCGCTGCTCGAATTGCTCGATTTCCCGGGCGACACGGCGCCGCTCGTGCGGTATCAGTTGCGCCGGCTCGACGCGCGCCTGACGCAAAGCCTGCGCTCGCCGAAGCTCGATCGCACGACGCGCGCGCATCTCGAAGACATCCACAACCGGGTCGCGCACGCCCTCGAACCGACGACGATTCGCAGCTAGAGAGTTGCATGTGGTCGTCTATCTCGGGATCGGCTCGAATCTCGGCGACCGGCAAGCGAATATTCTGCAGGCCCTGCAGCGGCTGCGCACGCGCCTGAGGGTCGAGGTGCTCTCATCGTTCTATGAGACGCCGCCGGCGGCGGGCGTCTCCGGTCCGGCGTTCTTGAACCTCGCCCTTAAGGCTTCGACGGCTCTCGAACCGGTGGCGCTCGAACGCTTCGTTCGCGACGTCGAGCTCGCGGTTGGCCGGCAGCGGCCGCAGCACTTGGCTGCGCGGCCGATCGACGTCGACATCCTGTTCATCGACGGCGTCGCCGGCGACTTCGGCCGCTTCGAGGTGCCGCATCCCTATCTCGCGCAGCGCCCGTTCAATCTCGTTCCGCTCGCCGAGATTGCGCCGGAGCTGGTCGATCCCGTCACCGGCCTCTCGGTCGGCGAGTTGGCGAAACGTGCCGACACGGCGGGGATCGTACGCAAAGCGCGCTCGCTGCATTTCGACGCGAACCGCCAGGAAGAAGAACCCGCGATTCGGCTTTCGATCGATCGCGCCGGCGTCGCATCGGTCAAACGCGTCGTGCGGCTCGATCTCGACGGCAAGGAGACGGTCTTCAACGGTGAGTTCGCGATGGTCGCCGATCTCGCGCCTGGGAAATCCGGCGTCCACATGTCGCGCTTCGCCGAGTTGCTAGAAGAAGCGATGCTCGACGTCCTCGCGGTCGACCAAAAGCCGGGACGAATCGAAGACGTCGTCGGTCGGATCGCGCGTGAGATCGTCGCGACGCACAGAGCGCTGCGCGCCGACGTGCGCTTGCGCGCCGACTTTGGGCTCGAACGTTGGACGCCGGTCAGCGGGAAGCGTGGCGAGGAAACCTACACGCTGGTCGCGATCGCGCACGCGGAGGGCGACCAGATTCGGCGCGTCGTCGGCGTCGAGGCGGAAGGGATGACCGCGTGCCCGTGCGCGCAGGGGATGATTCGCGAACACTCGCTGCGCGAGCTGCGCGAAGCCGGTTTCAGCGAAGAAGACGCGAATCGGGCGCTGGATGCGCTGCCGGTCGCGACCCACAACCAGCGCGGGCGCGGAGCGGTTCTGCTCGGCATTCCCGACGCTCGCGAGCGCGAGGTGCGGGCCGAAGACCTCGTCGAGATCGTCGAGAACGCGATGTCGAGCGAGACCTACGATCTCCTGAAGCGGCCCGACGAGTTCTTCGTGGTGAACAAGGCGCATCACAATCCGAAGTTCGTCGAAGATGTCGTGCGCGGGATCATAGCCGGCGCGCTCGACCTCTACGCCGACTTCCCCGACGCGACGTTCGTTTCGGCTTCGCAGACGAACTACGAGTCGATTCACAAGCACGACGCGTTCGCCGAAGCCTTCGGCACGTTCGCCGAATTGCGCGGCGAGCTGCGTACCGGGACGTCTGCCGCGCGGAAGACCGACCTCGCCACGTGGCTCGGTACGCGCCCCTCACCCGTCGTCGCCTGAACGCGTGACTTTCGATTGTTTGATCGCCGGCTCGCACGTGCGCCACGACGGTGTGCGGCAGCGGCAGCAGCATCTTTTGACGCGTTTCGCCGAGCACGTGCCGGTGCTGTTCGTCGAGGAGACGACGTACGGCTCGAACGACCGCGACGTGTTCGTTGAAGACGGCCCGCTGAGCGTCTTACGTCCCGTTCGCCGCTCGTTCGACACGCCGTACCTCGACGAGCGTTCTCTCGGGGCCGCCCGCGACTGGGCGGGCGAGCGTAAACCGCTGGTCTGGCTCTCGACGCCGACGATGTCGGCGTTAGACGAGGCTTTTCCGGCGGCGCCGCTCGTCTACGACTGCGTGCGCGATCTGATGGCGCTCGCACACGTGCCGCTGGATCTGCGGGTGCGCGAACGCGCGCTCGTCGAGCGGGCCGATTTGGTTTTCGCGGCGAGCCTCACGCTGTACGACATGTTCGCCCGTTACGGCGAACACGTCCGACTCTACCCGAACGGCGTGGAGTTCGCGCATTTTGCACAGGCACAGAAGCTTGTCCAGCATCCGCTCCTGGCGCAATTGACGCGGCCGATCGCCGGCTGCTTCGGCACGATCGACGAGCGGATCGACATCAAAATTTTGCGCTCGCTAGCAGAGCGTGGCGGAAACGTCGTCTTGGTAGGGCCGATCGCGAGAATCGACCCGGCGGCGTTGCCGCGCCGCGCGAACGTCCATTTCACGGGAGAAATAGCATACGACGAGTTGCCTTCGTTTTTGGCAGGTTTCGATGTCGCAATCGTTCCGTTCAGGCATGACGTTGGGAAGTTGGAGTTGGGCGTTTCGCCCGGGATGATTCCCGAGTACTTAGCCGGCGGGAAGCCCGTCGTGGCGACGCCGAGCGCGGTGATCGAAGCCGATTGGGCGGACGTCGTAACGACCGCCGAAACGCCTGAGGCCTTTGTGTCGGCGTGCGAAACCACGGCGAATCAGCGGGATCCGGCACGCGTCGAAGCGGGGATCGAACGGGCTCGCGCGCTCGATTGGGACACGATCGCCGCCGCGATGTGGTCCGACATCCTAGCGCTCGCCGGCGAAGACTAGCCGGATGGCGCTCGTTCGAGGGCGGCGATGCGACTGCGCAGCGACGGATGCGTGCTGAACAGGACTTCCATCCAGCGCGGCGGCTCTTCTTCGGCCAAGTTGCGGTCGCGCAGCCGAACGAACGCATCGATCCCGCTTTGCGCATTTTTCGTCGCAGCGATCGCGAAGCGATCGGCGGCGCTTTCGCGGGAGCGCGAATACGCTGCGAGCACGGGACCGACCACGACGCCGAGCACCGATGCCGCGAACATCAAGCGCCCGAGCCCGGTCGCCGATGCCGGCGGGACGTTCGAGCGGCCGGCGATCACGCTCGCGCCGACGAAGATCGCTCCGGCCGAAGCCGTTCCGACGCCGACGTAGCGCCACACGTCGCTCGAGACGTAGTGACCGAGTTCGTGCGCGACGACGAACTCGATTTCCGGCTCGGTGAAGTGATCGAGCAGTGTGTCCGCGACGACGATGCGCTTGGATCCGAAAAGCCCGGTGACGTACGCGTTGGCTTTTTCGGTTTGGCGGCTCATGTCGACGCGCAGAATGGTCGCGTCGCCGGCGCCGAAGCGTGCGGCGAGGGCGCGCAGGCGTTCGGCCAGCGGACCTTCGAGCGGTTCGAAGCGGTTGAAAAGCGGCATGATGAGATTGGGGACGATGACGTTGGCGAAGACGAGCAGCGGAAACATCCCGGCCGTCACGACCAGCGGCCAAAGCCGGGGCACGCGCTCGATCGTCGTCGCGAGCAGTTCAAGCAGAGGGACGCCGAGCGCGAGCGAGACGCCGAGCGCTTTGGCTTGATCGATCGCCCACGAGCGAGCGCTCTGTTTGGTCAAGCCGTAGCGTCGCTCGGTGACGTGGCCTTCGACGTACGCGATCGGCAGATCGAGCAGCGCCGACGCGCACAGCCCCCCAGCGAACAGAGCGATGCGATAGGGCCGCGGTTCGGCGGCGCCGTCGCGCGGTGCGGCCGCCGTGCCGAGCGGGCCGTAAGCGGCGAACCCCAAATCGGCGAGCGAACGCGCGATCCCGACGAGCATCAGACGCCGGTGCAAACGGCCGTACGCCTTCGGATCCTGTGGTCGCGGAGGGAACGGATCGCGCAGGTCGCGCACCGCCTGCGCCGCGCGCAGCGCGAGGTAACCGAGTCCCAACCCGCCGGCGAGCCCGATGAAAAACGAGCGCATCTGCGAACTCGTACGCCGTGAGGCGTTTCATCAACTGCCGCGCCTACGCGTTTGACCCCGCGGCGCGGACCTACCGGCTGGGCGTCGGCTTCGTCGTCGACGGAGGCCGGTTTGCCGCGCTCGACGACGAGTCGGCGGGCGCGGGTGTCGCGACGATCGATCTTGACGGCGCGACCGTCGTCCCGGCGTTCGCCGACTGCCACCTCCATCTCACCGACACCGGCTATACCACGGGTCCGCGCAATCTTGCCGACGTTCGCGATGCCCAAAGCTTCGCCGCTCGCGTGGCGGCCTTACCCGCCGACGATGCGGTCATCTACGCAGCGAACTACGATGAGTCGCTCTGGAACGACGGTGCGAGCGCGACCGCGGCGCCCCTTGAGCGCGCGTTTGCGGAGCGGCTCGCGATGCTCGTGCGCGTCGACGGTCATTCGTGCCTGATCAACCGGCGAACGTTTGCCGAGCTCGCGCTCGATCCGAGTCTGGAGGGGATCGAACGTGATGCCGCAGGCGAATTGACCGGCCGGCTCTCCTTGGACGCGAATTGGGTCGCGCAAGAACGGTTTCTCGCGCGGATCTCCGCTGCGCAGCGACGAGCCGCCGACGAGCGCGCCCACGCGCTCGCTCTCGCGAACGGCGCCGCGCACTTGCACGCGCAGTTGATGGGGCTCGGTTCGCGCGAAAATTATGCTGCGGCGATCGAAGGCTTGGGATGGCTCGGACCGGCGAAGTGGCATCCGAAAATCTGCGAACGCGATCCGGCGCTCGCGCTATCGCTCGGCCTCCCCTATATCGGCGGCGACGTCTTTCTCGACGGGTCGCTCGGCAGCGGGACGGCGGCCCTCGTTGCGCCCTACTGCGATCGTCCCGGCAATGGGAAACTGGCTCTTGCCGACGACGAAGTCGAAGCCTACTTCGCGGAGGCGGAGGCGCTCGGTATCTCGGCCGGCGTGCACGCGATCGGCGATCGCGCGATCGAGCAGTGCCTCGCGGCTTGGGAACGCGTTCTCGGCGGCGTCCCGAGCGCCCGCAACCGGCACTTCATCGAACACTTCGAGCTCGCGACGCCGGCGCAGATCGCGCGCGCCGCGCAACTGGGGCTCTATCTTTCGATGCAGCCGCAATTCGACGCGACCTGGGGTGCGCCGGGTGGGATGTACGAAGCGCGACTCGGTCGCTCGCGTGCGCGCAACATGAACGCGCTGCGCTCGGCGTTGCGTGCCGGCGCAGTGCTCTGCGGCGGCGACGACAGCCCGGTTTGCAAACTGTCACCGCTCGCTGGGATGGCGGCCGCGTGCAACCATCACAACTCGGACGAACGTCTTACGCCGCTCGAAGCGCTGACCATGTACACCTACGACGCCGCACGCCTCGCTCACGCCGAGGACTCGTCCGGAGCGATCGCCGAAGGCTATGCGGCCGATTTCGTCGTCTTGGACCGCGACCCGTTCGCTGGTGCAGCGTTTGTCGCGACGCAGGTCATGCAAACCTGGATCGACGGCGAACGCGCCTTCTCGCGTTAGATGATCGAGATCGTCTCTCTCGGTTTCTCGACTTTCGCCATGACGTCCATCAGCGACTG
The DNA here is from genome assembly GCA_003134695.1 of Candidatus Zemynaea palustris. GTDB lineage: Bacteria > Vulcanimicrobiota > Vulcanimicrobiia > Vulcanimicrobiales > Vulcanimicrobiaceae > Zemelea > Zemelea palustris. Next base: position 266,538 of record PLCB01000026.1, read on the forward strand.
AGCCAACTCGTCGACGAACGGGCTGTCGACTTCGTCCATCCGCCCGGAGTCGGCGAGCGTCATCAGCTTCGGGTCGAGCGGAAGCCGCGCGAGCATCGGCGCGCGCGCAAGGGCGGTGACCTGATCGGCATTCGACGGACCAAAGATTTCGTAGCGTTTGCCCGTATCCGGCGCGACGAAATACGACATGTTCTCGACCACGCCGACGACCTGACGTTTCAACTGGAAGATCAGATTTGCTGCCTTGCGCACGATCATCGTTGCGAGCGCCTGCGGCATCGTCACCAAGACCACGCCGTCGATCGCAAGCGACTGCAACACCGTGAGCGGTGCGTCGGACGTCCCGGGCGGGAGATCGAGCAGCAGGTAATCGAGCTCGCTCCACAGCGTCTGTTCGTAGAACTGACGGATCACGCCCGAAAGAATCGGGCCGCGCCACACCATCGCCGTGTCTTCTTCGGGCGCGAGCAGATTCGAACTGATCACTTCGATCGCCGAGCGCGTCTGCGCCGGAACGAAGAGCGGCGGCGTCTGGCCGTGCTGATCGGGGACGCCGTTTGGATCACGCTCGACGATCAGCGGTTGGCGCAATCCGAACAGGCGCGGGATCGACGGACCGGTGATGTCGGCGTCGAGGATGCCCACGCGCAGATTCTTGCGGCGCAGCCCGACCGCGAGCATCGCCGTGACGGTCGATTTTCCGACGCCGCCCTTGCCCGACATGATCGGGACGATATGCTTGATCTGCTGCTTGCGCGCCAACTCCGACGGAGCGCGCTTTTGCGGGCGGCGGTCCTCGCTCGCGATCGTCGGGACCTGGCCGGAGCGCTTCGCCTGCGCGAGCGCGATGAGGATCGGCTCGAGCCGTAGTCCATGCGCCGTGGCTCCCTGCTCGATCGTCTCCTTCTTATTGACGGAGCAACCGGAGCAGCCGAGGCCGAACGCTTCTAAGACGCCCTGCGCGATCGGCAGGTCGGCGACGAGTTCGCTAATATTGGTTTGGGGGGTAATTTCCAGGGTGGGCATATCCAGCGGGGGTTCGACGCCGGAGCGTCGGTTCGATTTTTTCCGCCACATCGCGACCTATCTCGCGCTCGCGGTCGCCTTGGCGCTCGTGCTGCACGTGCTCGCCGAGTCCTCGCCGCAAGCTGCCCGGATTCTCGGCAGACACGCAGGGCAAGCCCGCTAAGGCTCGAGTCTTAGGCGACCGCGGCCGATCTGGTAGTCGGCCATCCCGTAATAAATGTCGAAAACGCGCTCGCCGCGCGGGTCGATTCCCGTTGGAAAGACGACATTGCCGACGGTCCCCTGCACCTCGTCGGGTAATTCGGGGTCGAGGATGGGCTCTTTCGAGCGGTAGATGACGCGCTCGAGCCGTTCGGCGTCGTGAACGATGACGCCGGCGCGATAACGCAGCGTCACCTCACCGTCGGGACTCTTCAATTCGTCGACGCCGTGGATGACCGCCATCCAGCCCTCCGCGATGCGAACCGGCGGCGTCCCGGCGCCGACCTTGATCGCGCCCCAATTCGCCGCCGGAATCGCGAGACGATGGGTCTCGGCGACGTCGCACAGTTTCGAGATGTCGGCATGCACCGTGTCCAGCGTCACGTATCCGATCGCGATCGCTTCGCGCTTTTCCGGCGGAAGGGTTTCCAAGAACTCGATCGCTCGTTTGCGGTCATCGATCGGCACGTTCAACGTCGGCCGATGATAGAACGCGAGCGACTGGACGCCGCTTGGCGAGCGAATTGGTTCTGGAAAGAACGCGGCGTCCTTATCGGCGAACCGCTCCTCGCTCTCTCCGAAGTGCATCGGTCCTAGCCGCTTCCAGGCGAGCCCGTCTTGTGAGATCGCGACGGCGACCGTCGGCCCACTCTGACCGAATGCGACATAGGCCATAACGTAGCGGTCAAGGACGGGGATAAACGTGACGCGCGGATCTTCACAGCCGTATCCTCCCGGCGCGTCGCGCAGTTCGTAAGGTTCCGACGGTTCGAGCGCGTACCCGACCTGCTCGGCATCGATCTCTCCGTCGGGGCGTTCGCGCGCGCGAAATGAACCGATGCGCGAGATGTTACCGGGCGCGACCATTCGAGGGTAGAGCTGCAGCGTTCCGTCGCGCAAGCGAGCACAGGCCGGGTTGAGGATGCCGAGCCGCTCGTCGGTCAGGTCGCTCGGCTTGAGCGGTACGCCGATGCGTTCAAAACGGAAGTTGAGCGACGGCGAGCTACCAAACATCACGCCGTTCTATTGGCGGCTGCGGCGCTGCGCATCCCTTCTCGGCCGGGCGTGCAGGCGGCTCTTGGACGCGACGAAAACCTCGCGCGCATGATCTCGCTCGACAGCCCTCTCGCGGGCGGTGCAAGTTCGCCGGTACGTAGCGGCTCGGCGGTCGGCGGCGCGCCGTTCGTGCAAGTGTGCGGGCGCGGCGCGTACGCCTACGATCGCGACGGTCGAGCATACGTCGATTACGTGATGGCCTACGGACCGCTCTTGTTCGGTCACGCGTATCCGGCCTTGGTTTCGGGCCTCGATGCACTTGCGGCACGCGGCAGCGTCTTCGGCTCGACGCACGAGGACGAGGTACGTCTTGCCGAACGGATCGCGGGACATCTGCCGTCGATGCAGCGTCTGCGATTCGTCAACACCGGAACCGAGGCGATGATGAGCGCCTTGCGCGTGGCTCGCGCCTTCACCGAGCGGCCGCTCGTCCTGCGGTTTGCGGGAAACTATCACGGTCATTTCGACGCGGCGCTGCACGATGCCGGCGCGTCGGCGCAAACGAGCGACGCGCCGCGCAGCGGAATTCCGCCCGGCGTTCGCGCCGAGACGATCGTCGCGCGCTACAACGACCTCGCCGACGTCGACCAGAAGCTCGCGGGACGCGAGACGATGCTGGCGGCGATCGCCGTCGAGCCGATCGTCGGCAACATGGGACTGGTGCTCCCGCAGCCCGGCTTTCTCGACGGCTTGTTTGAACGAGCGCGCCGCCATGGTGCGCTCGTCGTCTTCGATGAAGTGATCACGTGGCTGCGTCTCGGTCTCGCCGGCGCGCAGGCCGGCCGTGCTCCCGATCTCACCGCGCTCGGAAAATGCATGGGTGGCGGTTTTCCGCTGGCCGCGTTCGGCGGGCGCAGCGACGTCATGGATGCGCTCGCTCCGTCCGGCGCCGCCTTTAGCGGCGGGACGTTCTCGGGAAATCCGTTCTGCGTCGCGATGGGCCATCGGGTGCTCGACCTCATCGAGCGGAGCCCCGGGATGTACGAAACGCTGGAGGCAAACGCGCGATATCTGGCCGCCGGAATGCGCGGGATCCTCGCCGCGCGCGGTCTCGATTATCCGGTGACGCAATGCGCGAGCATGGTCGACGTGAGATTCCGTCACGGTCCACCGATACGAAATTACGACGAGGCCGCGCAGTGCGATCGGGCAGCGTTCGCCGCCTACTATCACGCGATGCGGGCCCGCGGCATCCTGCTTCCGCCGTCGTCGAACGAACTGATGTTTCTCTCGACCGCACACGGTCCGGCGGAGATCGAACTGACCCTCGAAGCGTTTGACGCCGCGCTTCACGCGTGACCCTGCAGATCGGCATCGTCACGGTCGTCGGGTTGCTCGCGGCGGCACTCGTCATCGGCATCGTCGCCGAACGTTTGCGCCTGCCGTACAGCGTCGCGCTCGTGCTGGCTTCAGTGGCCGTTTCGATCCCTGGCGCGCCCCAGCACTTTGCTCCCTCGCTGCTCTTTGTGTTTCTGCCGGCGCTCATCTTCGAAGCCGCGTGGAATCTGGACGCAGCCGCGTTGCGGCGCCGTTGGCTCCCAATCGCGGTCTTGGCTCTTCCCGGCGTGCTCCTCACCATCGCGTTTGTCGGCGCCGGCCTCGCGTTCTTCGGCCAGATGCCGCTCCTGTCGGCGATCTTATTGGGCACGATCTTGGCGGCGACCGATCCGATCGCGGTCATCCCGATCTTTCGTCGCCTCGCGGTGCCGGAGGATCTGGCGACGATCGTCGAAGGCGAGTCGCTCTTCAACGACGGCGCCGCGATCGTGCTGTATGGAGCGCTCGTCGCGGCGCTCGTCGCCGGCGCGACCACGCTTGCGCCGGGACCGATCGCGCTCGGCATCGTCGGCGTTTCGCTCGGCGGGGCGGCGATCGGATTCGTGGCTGCGGCGCTGGTCGCGCTCGTGCTCCGTGGCAGCCGTGAGGTCTCGCTCGAACTCGTTGGCACCGTCGTCGCGGCTTACGGCGGGTATCTCGCTGCCGATGCGTTGCACGTCTCCGGGATCTTCGCGGCCTTGGTCGCCGGCATCGCGCTGCGCGCCTTCATGCACGTGAGCCCGAGCGTCGAGGCGGGCGCGGCGGTCGACTCCTTTTGGAGCGCCATCGCGTTCTTTGCGACCTCGATTCTCTTTCTCTTGATGGGCTTGGCGATCTCGTTGCCACGGATCTGGCACGAACCGTTGCTCGTCGGCTGCACGCTCGGCTTGATCGTCGCAGCCCGGCTGGTTCTCGTCTACCTCGGCTTACCGCTCGCGGGGATCGGCGGTGTGCGCTCGGCATGGCAGCACGTGATCGCGCTCGCCGGCATGCGGGGTGCGCTGCCGGTCGCACTCGCGTTGGCGCTTCCCGAAGCGACGCCGCATCGCGCCGAGATCATCGACGTTGTTTACGGCGTCGTGCTGATCACGTTGGTCGCGCAAGGATTGGGGATCGGCCCACTCGTTACGCGCTTGCGCGCGCGCTTGTGAGCCGATCCCCTAAGGACGATCGCTTAGACGCTTAGCGGCGGCCCCAGTGTCCGCGATTCCAGAAGCGCTGGTGTCCGCGATTGCCCCAGTATCCCTGGATCCAAATCGCGCCCGCGTAAGGCGCCGGATAATACGCCGGTTGATAGTATGCCGGCGGATAGTAGTATGCCGGCGAATTGTAATAGGCCGGACCGTAGTACGGTGCCGGCTGGTAGTAACCGTTCACCCAAACGTATCCCGGACGATAATGACGGTAGTATTGCGGTCCGGCATTGATCCGAACGCCGATACGGACTTGCGCGCTGGCGGGAGTCGTCACGGCGAACATGCTCACTAGGACTGCCGAACAAAGTAAGAAAGCGGTAAAGACCTTTTTCATCGTTCTCCCTTCGAAGAGCCGCGGGTCCCCGGACCGGACCTCTGCGCACCTAACGTACACTTACCCGCAAATGTCGCCGGCGCCTTGCGCTCGGTCCCTGGCTTAGCGAACCGGTTGAGGGTACGCCGCGGGGCCCTTATGGCCGGCCGCATCCACGGCGCGCACCCCGAAGATCGAATCGTCCTTCGAAACGTTCTTGAACGTGAAAGTGGTGACGTTGCCGACGTTGCGCGCGTGGGTCCAGAGCGGTTCGAACGTCGCGCGCCAGACGATCTCGTACGAGGCGGCGCCGGGAGCTGGCTTCCACTCCAGCGTCGTGTCGTAGCCGAGCGCGCGGGTCAACAGGCTCGCGTCGGGGGCCGGCGGGGCGACGGCGAGGGTCGCGACGTCGGCGACGTTGAGCTGCGTGACGCGCGCCAGATAGTCGAAGTCGATAAACTTGATGAGATCGCCGTACTCGATGCCGTTTTCGACTCGCAGCGTCTGGTGCTGGTGCTCGTAGTTTTCGCTCTGCTCCACGTACCGCGTGCCGGGGAATCCCTGATCGGTAAACGATTGTTGATCGCCGCCGCGCAAGAAGCGGTCGGTGCGCCAGATCAAGTTGACGTTCATCGCCGGCACGTAGGCGGTGCCGATCTCTTTGAAGGCTCGCGCCAGCTCGCGTGACGGCGAATCGTTTTCGCTGCCGATTTGGTTGACACGGCGCAACGCCGCATCTTTGGGCAGCGCCTCGCTGAACAAGCGCACGTCGTTCGGCCACTGCCGGCCGTCGCGACCGGTCGACGCGCCGACGATGTCGTTGTTGACGTCGGCTTCGACCTTGGCGCCGCGGTCTTTGAGCGACTTGGCATAGTTCGCCGAACCCAAGAGGCCCAAATCCTCGCCGTCGAAGCAGATGAAGACGATCGTCGCCGGAAAGTGCAGCGGTGCCAGCACGCGCGCGACTTCCAGCACAGCCGAAACGGCGGAGCCGTTGTCGTCGGCCCCCGGCGCGTCGAGCGTCGGATCGGTACACTTGGAATTGCAATCATCGAAGTGGCTCGACACGATCACGAGACCCCGTTGCGGATCGTCGCCCTTCAAGGTCGCGATCACGCTCGAGATCTCGACGTCGCGCACGATTCGATCGTTTTTCGGCTGGACGTACGTGTCATAGTCGACCGTCAAGCGCCCGCCGCTCGATTTTCCGATCTCGCGGAATTGTGCGGCCAGCCAAGCGCGTGCTGCGTACACACCGCGCTTCGGGTTGTTCGAGGTCTCTGAATAGCCGTTACGCGTCCCGAACGCGACGAGCCGCGTGTCGATCGCGCGCAGGCGATCGGCGGAAACCTTCGCGACCGCGTCGGCGATGCGCGAGTCGAGCGAGAGCGCGGGCATCTCATCGGCGCTGGTTCCGGATAGAAGGCGCGCGGAGCACACCAAGAACGCGGTAAGCGATCCGATCGTCAAAATACGGCGAAGCATGACCGCGCGACTTCGGGGCGTCACGAAACGGGTCCCGCGCTGCGCCTCTAGCAGACTGCTAGGCGACGTGCGACGCGCGCTCGTCCTCGTCAGCCGTCGTGCCGACCCACGTGATCCAGTCGGCGTGACGTCGATCCTCGCCGACAACGGCCTTCCGGAAAGCGGTGCGGATGCGCGTCGCGATCGGCCGCTCAGGTAAGAACGCGCGATCGTCGATGGCGTTGATCGGGGTCACCTCGACGGCCGTTCCCGTAAAGAAGACTTCGTCGGCCGCGTAGAGGTCGTCGAGTTCGATCGGCCCGATCTCGACCGGGATGCCGATATCAGCGCACAAGTCGAGCACGCTGGCGCGCGTGATACCCTCCAAGACGTCGGCGGAGCGATCGTTGGTGCGCACGACCCCGTCCTTGACCAAGAAGACGTTTTCACCCGTTCCCTCGGCGACTTCACCGCGGTCGTTGAGCAGAATCGCTTCGTCGAATCCGCGTCGCACCGCATCTTGCATCGCCAGCACGGAGTTCGCGTAGTGACCGGAAGCCTTGACCGTCGACGGCATTGCTTTCGACGAGAACTTTCGCCACGGCGAGATCGTCGCTCGGATTCCGTCGCCCTGTCCGGCGCCGAAATAGTCGCCGAGCGCGCGCAGCGCGACGAGGACATGCGTCGGGCAATGAAAGGCCGGCGCGAGCGAGATGGTCTTTTCGCCGAAGAATGCGAGCGGCCGGATGTACGCCGATTCGAGTTCGTTGGCCGCCAGCGTCTCGACGATCGCGTCGCAGAGCTCGTCGAGCGTATATCCCACGTCGAGCGAATAGACGGCGGCGGAGCGTAGGAAGCGGTCCATGTGCTCGCGGAGCCGGAAAATCGCCGGCCCTCGCGGGGTCGCGTAGGCGCGGATGCCTTCGAAGACGCCGGAGCCGTAGTGGAGCGCGTGCGCGAACGGATCGACGGTGACGTCCTCGCGGCGCGACATCTTTCCGTCGTACCAGTAGTAGGGCGCGATCTCCATGTGTTTGAGCGGTGCGGTCGGCATCGTTCCATCCTTCAAAAAAAATCGAAAACCCCACCGGGCTCGGCGGGGTCCGTCTCTCTGCGATCTACGCGAAGTCTACGACGAACGAAGCCGAGCTCGAACCAGCGAGCCGATAACGACTACATCGACGAAAAGTCGCGCGAAATTCACGGTAACCGCCACGCTAGCATACGCCCTGGCCGAGCGTCAATGGGACCCGTCGCGCAAGGGGCCCCGCGAAGAGGAGCTAGGCGCTCGCGGAGTCGGAGGAGCCCGGGTTGCGAAGATACCGCCCGATGGTGACCGTGGTCCCCTCGCCCGAGAGCGAGCTGATCGAGAAGATGTCGCTGCAGCGGCGCATGATCGCGAGCCCCCGGCCGCGTTCGGCGTCGAAGCCGGGAAGCTCGGGGGGGAGGTTCGGCTCCCCCGCAAAGCCGATCCCGGTGTCTCGAATCGTCGCGACGATCCGGTCGCAGGCGGTACCGACGTCGACCGTGATCGGCGCCGCCGAACGCGCGTGTTCGATCGCGTTCGCCAGCGCTTCGCCGACGGCGGCCACGAGATAAGCAATATCGTCTTCCGCGACGCCTTTGGATCGGGCGAAAGTGACGATTCGTTCGCGGGCCACCCGGCAAAAATCAGCTTTCGGGGGAACGCGCAGGGTCAGGCTCGCGTTGGACATCTGTTCCAGAAGATATTCCCAGGCTCGCCCGCCTAAAACAGGAGCGCATGGCCGGTTGCTTCGTTTACGTCTTAACCTGCGGCGATGGCTCGCTCTACGTCGGCTGGACGACCGACCTCGCGGCCCGGCTGGAGGCCCACCGGCGAGGCGCCGGCTCCCGGTACGTCCGGTCCCGGCTGCCGGTGGAGTTGCGAGCCTGGTGGAGGGTGCCCAACCGCAGCGCGGCGCTGCGCGAGGAGGCCCGCTTTCGGGCGCTGACCCGGGCCCAGAAGCTGGCGGCCCTGGCGACCGGACAGGTCGGCCGGCGCCGGCTGCGCAACGTCGCGCCGGACTAACCGGACGAACAGGAGGAACCGATGCCGAGCCACACGCCGCCCACTGGAGCCGAACTCGACCAACTCGCCGCAGAGGCGGAGAACGTCCAAGCTCGGATTCGCACCAAGAAGGGCGACATCGTCTTTCGCTTTGCGCCGCACGAGGCGCGGCAGCACAGCGCGGCCTTCATCAAACTGGCGCGCGCCGGGTTCTACGACGGGCTCAAGTTCCACCGCGTCGAGCCGGGGTTCGTCATCCAGGGCGGGTGTCCGCAGGGAACCGGAACGGGCGGGCCCGGCTACAATCTCGACGCCGAGTTCAGCGCGTTACCGCATGTCGAAGGTACGGTCGCGATGGCGCGCTCGACCAGCCCTAATTCAGCCGGCTCGCAGTTCTACATCTGTCTCGACGACGCGCGCTTTCTCGACAAGCAATATACGGTGTTCGGTCAGGTCCGGGAAGGACAAAACGTCGTCGAGTCGATCAGAGTCGGCGACGTGATGGAGACGGTAACGATCGAGCCGAGCGCAAGCTAATCCCGAGCATGCTAGCCGCCGGCGATTGCGGCGTGCACAACCTTGGCGATGCGGCGGATCGCGCTCAGGCCGTCCGCGTAATTGGAGAGCCCTTTGGTCAACACCGTGAGCACGTACGGTGCGTCTCCGTACGGATCGACGATCGCGACGTCGTTGCGCACGAAATCGACTTCGCCGGTCTTATTGGCGAGCGGGGTCCCCTTCGGCAGCCCGCGTGCGATCTTGTCGCGGTCTTCCTGATGAAACATGAGGTCGATCATCGCGCGGCACGAGTGCGGCGACGCGACCGTTCGCAGCGCTTCGTGGGAACCGCGCTCGATTTGGTACAGCAGGGCGCCGATGTCGTGCGGCGTCGTCAGATTTTCGCTGTGTCGAACGATGGCGGCATAGTCCAGAAAGTGGCGCTTGAGTTGGGTATGGCGCAGGTTCGCTCGCCGCGCCGTCGCATTGATGCGATCGAAGCCGAGCAGCGTGATAAGCGTGTTGGCGGCGGTGTTGTCGCTGGCGACGATCATCGCCTTCGCGAGGTACCGGACCGCGTACGCGCTTCCAGCGCGTGCTTCGGCGAGAAAGGGCGTGACGCCGACCATGTCGCTCGCGCGCAGTCGAACGCGGCGAGCCAGCAGCGCGGGGTTACGCTCCGCCGCTTGATACAGCGAGACCAAGATCAACACTTTGATGATCGACGCCGCCGGAAACCGGATCTCGGCGTTATACGACAGCGACGGGGCGGCGGCGCCCAGCCGGCGCGCGTACGCGCCCACGAAGCCGCTGGCCGTGGCGGCGATCCGCCCGACGGCGTCGTGCAGACTCTCGGCCCATGCCGGCAGCGGAATCGAGGCCGCCACCGCACCGGCCACGAACGCGCCGCGCTTCACGCTCGCCCGCTACGCACGAGGAGTCGATGATTCCTCGCGAGCCGGTGCGAGCGACGCCGCCGCTCGGGGTAAGCGAGCCAATTTCTGCCGCTCCAAGGTGCCGCGCGAGGGAAAGCGGCGCACGAAATGCACGGACGGCGAATTTTTCTTCGCGGGGTGTGCCAGGGTGTTGGCACACTGACCTGCTTTACTTGGTCCGTGAAACACCGGTTGGTGGTCCGGCTGTACCCGAGCGCGCGTCAAGCAGCGGCCTGCGAGCATATCCTGACCGTGACCCGGCGTCTGTGGAACGCGCTCTTGGCCCAACGTCGCGACGCCTGGAAGACGCGCCGCCTGAAGATTTCCTCGAAGCGGCAATACCACGAGTTGACGGAACTGCGGCACGAAGACCCGTGGTTCGCATCGGCCTACCGGGAGTGCGAAGATGCGGTCCTCCATCGGCTGGATCTCGCCTACCAAAAGTTCTTCAGCGGAGGCGGTCATCCGCGGTTCAAGCCCGATGCGCGCTGGAATCAATTCGAGTTCCCGCACGGCAATCGGGCCTTGCTGTGGGATCGCGAGCAAGATCGGATCACCATTCCCGGAGTCGGCCTAGTAAAGGTCCGAAAGAAACGTAAGCGAGTGATCCCTCCGCACGGCAGAGCGATGGTCTTTCGTCGGTGCGGCCGTTGGTATGCGCTTTTCGAATGCGAAGTTGCGCCGAAGCCGCTGCCTGCGACGGGGAAGATGGTCGGGATCGACCGCGGCATCCGGGCGTTGGCGGCGACGAGTGATAGCGAACTGATCGCGAATCCCCGGCACGGAGCGGCGCTGGCGCTGAAGGTGGCTCGGGCGCAACGGACGCTCGAACGCCGCACCGTTCGCGACCAACGTGGCCGCGTGCAGAACGGCGATGGGAAGAACCGGGCCAGAGCCGTCGAGGCGCTGCGGAAGGTATGGGACAAACTCAAACGCGCGCGGCGCGGCTATCTCCACGAAGTTGCGCACGCTCTAGTGAACCGCTACGACGCCATCGCCTTCGAAAAGCTCGCACTCAATGGGATGACACGTTCGGCGAAAAGGACGAGAGAAGCACCCGGCCGCAACGTGCGAGCCAAGACAAGACTCAATTTTGCGCTGCTCGATGCGA
>PLCB01000026.1:277716-279463 GCA_003134695.1 Candidatus Zemynaea palustris
CGGCGATGCCGACGTGAACGCAGCACGCGTGATCGCACAGAGGGCCTTCGGTAGGCCTGCAGGGAGGGGCGCTGGGTTACCGGACCCCGATGATCTGCGAAGTGTGCTAACGCCGGGCGACGCCCGGCTTACGTGACAGGATGTTGCGGAGGGCATACCCTACGATGCGAGCAAGCGGCGCGCATGACCTTGGTCGCGGTTCGTGTGGGCCTTCTGGTTGCGTTGCTCGGCGGAGCGTGTGGGGCGACGACGGCGCCGCATCAGTCACTCGCCGGAAAACTCTTCGTCGTCGATCCCGGCCACGGCGTTCGGTATCCCGACGGTAACCCGCTCAACGTCGGAGCGGTCGGCTCGGGTGGGATAGAGGAGATGAAGCTCACGCTGGCCATCGGTGAAGATCTCGCGCGCCGTTTGCGGCACGCCGGGGCACGCGTCGTGTTGACCCGCTCGTACGCACGTCCGTTTCGCATCGCAACCGACCGGCGCAAAGACAACCGCGCGCGCGCCGCGCTCGCCAACCATCTCGGCGCGACGGCCTTCGTCTCGGTTCACGCCGACGGTTCGCTCGATCCGGGCAAGCGCGGCACGAGCGTCTTCTGGCTGCGTTCGAATTCGGCGGCGCTGGCTCGCGCCGTCCGCGCGCAGCTCGCGCCGCTCGGCCTCGGCGAGTCCGAATTCCGCACCCGCGATCTTGCGGTGACGAGCGAAGCCGTCGTTCCCGCGGTGCTCGTCGAGGTGGGCTTCGTCTCGAATCCCGCTCAGGCGCGTCTGCTCGCGACGCCCTCCTTTCAGGAGCGCGAAGCGCAGGCGCTGTTCGACGCGATCGCGCAGGTCTTCGGATCGTGAGCAAGTCGCCGCTGCTTCCCTCGGACCTCTATCGGCTTAGGCTGCCGAGCGATCCGCAATGCACCTCCGACGGTCGCATCTTCTTCGTGCTGTCGACGCCCGACGAGCCGTCCGACGAGACGCGCACGACGATCTGGTGCGGCCGGCCCGGCGCGCCGGCGAGCGCGTTCACCGCGGGGACGCGCGACAAGCTGCCACGCGTCGCTCCGGACTCGGCGCACCTGGCGTTCGTCGGCGATCGCGGCGACGGGAAGAGAGTGTACGTGATGCCGCTCAGCGGCGGAGAAGCTCGTGCGCTGACGCCGGCGTACGATGCAATCGTCGCGCTCGCCTGGGCGCCTGATGCCCATCGCTTGGCGGTCGTCGCGACGGCGTCGCACGATCCGGCGAGCGCGCGCATCGCATTCGACGAACGGAGCGGCGCGCGCCACATTCGTGCGCTGCCGTTCAAGAGCGATGACGACGGCCTGCTCGACGGCCGCCGCAAGCACCTCTTCGTTTGCGATGTCACCGGCGGCGAGCCGCGCCGGATCACGGCCGGCGACTTCGACGTCGCCGGGCCGGCATGGTCGCCCGATGCGACGCGCATCGCGTATTCGGCGCAGGTCGGCGCGCCGGAGGATTCGTTCGTCGGCGACATCTTTGTGGTCGTGGCCGAGCCCGGCGCGAAGCCGGTGCGGCTCACCGACTCCGCCGGGCCGATGCAGCTGCCGGCGTTTTCGCACGACGGCCGCGAGGTCGCGTTCATCGGCCATCTTCACGGCGACGACGTCGGCGGCCGGTACAATGCCGAACTTCTGGCCGTTCCGGCCGAAGGCGGCGAGGTTCGTTCGCTTTCGGCAAGCGTCGACCGGCCGGTGATCGATTCGATCCTCTGCGACGTTCGCGGCGCCGGCGGGCA
>PLCB01000026.1:279473-279952 GCA_003134695.1 Candidatus Zemynaea palustris
AACGAGGAGCGTTTGACCGATTTCAACGCCTGGCTCGCCGAACGCGCCGTGCGCGCGCCGCGACGCATGAGGCCGCCGGCCGAGGATGGACAGGCGCTCGATCTTTTCATCCTCGAACCCGATCGCGCGCAACCTGTGCCCTATGTCCTCCAAGTGCACGGCGGCCCGCATTTCGCATACGGCTTTGCTTTCAGCTTCGAGTTTCAAGTCATCGCTTCGCACGGGATCGGCGTCGCTTACGGTAACCCGCGGGGAAGCCAGAGTTACGGCCATGCTTACGCCGATGCGATCACCGGAGACTGGGGCGGCCGCGACGTCGCCGACGTCTTGGTGCTGCTCGATGCCGCCGAAACCGGCGCAAGCATCGATCGAACGCGCATCGGGCTCGCCGGCGGCTCCTACGGCGGATTCATGACGACGTGGCTGCTCGGTCACTCGAAACGTTTCGCGACCGGCATATCGATGCGCGCCGTCAACGA
>PLCB01000058.1:0-164777 GCA_003134695.1 Candidatus Zemynaea palustris
CCGTCAATTCCTTTGAGTTTCAGCCTTGCGACCGTACTCCCCAGGCGGATCGCTTAACGCGTTAGCTCCGGCACAACAGGATTGGGTACCTGTCACACCAAGCGATCATCGTTTAGGGCTAGGACTACCAGGGTATCTAATCCTGTTTGCTCCCCTAGCTTTCGTGCCTCAGCGTCAGTTATGGTCCAGTGAGCCGCTTTCGCCACAGGTGTTCCTCCCGATATCTACGCATTTCACCGCTACACCGGGAATTCCACTCACCTCTCCCATACTCAAGCCCGGCAGTTTCTCATGCAGACTTCGAGTTGAGCCCGAAGATTTCACACAAGACTTACCGAACCGCCTACGCACCCTTTACGCCCAATAATTCCGAACAACGCTTGCCCCCTACGTCTTACCGCGGCTGCTGGCACGTAGTTAGCCGGGGCTTCCTCCAAGGGTACTTTCAGTATAATCCCCTTCGACAGTGGTTTACGACCCGAAGGCCTTCTTCCCACACGCGGCGTCGCTCCGTCAGGCTTTCGCCCATTGCGGAAAATTCCTCACTGCTGCCTCCCGTAGGAGTCTGGGCCGTCTCTCAGTCCCAGTGTGGCTGGTCGCTCTCTCAAACCAGCTACCGATCGGAGCCTTGGTGAGCCATTACCTCACCAACAAGCTAATCGGACGCGGTCCCGTCCATGAGCGGATTGCTCCTTTCAACGTTGCGAGATGCCTCGCTACGTTTTATGCGGTATTAGCTAACCTTTCGGCTAGTTATCCCCCACTCGCGGGTAGGTTGACCACGTGTTACTCACCCGTCTGCCACTAGGTATTGCTACCTCGTTCGACTTGCATGTGTTAGGCACGCCGCCAGCGTTAATCCTGAGCCAGGATCAAACTCTCCATAAAATTTCTTGACCGATCTTGCGACCGGAAAAGTTTTTCGGAGCTTTTGAGGCTCTAAAAATCGCTGACTAAGCATTCTGCGGTTCTTTTGCGACGATCTCATCGTCGATCGACAGCTCATGTGCTAAAGCACACTTCGCTGCCTCTCTCCTCGATCTCGCGCAAAACAATCCGCAGATTTGATCTCGGTTGCCATCAACCGGGATCGGTCATTTTCTGTACGGTCGAACGTGCCGGCGAACCGGCGATCGTATCGACCAAACTCACTTATTCTCTCAACGGAAAAACTCAAACAAAAAAGCGGCTTGCGCCGCATGTCTGCCCGTTCTCCGTTAGGAGACCCACAAACTTATGCGTTACTGCACTGCTCAGTTTTCAAGGAACGAACGCCGACCCCAAGACCCTTTCGGACCCGGGTTTCGACCGCGACGAAAAAGCGTGGCGTCGGAGTCACGGCGACCATGATACACTGCCCCTCAGGCACAGTCAAGGCGAAAGTCACCGCGCGTCCGTAACAGCGTCGCGCGCAAAGCGGTTGCAAACAGGGCAAGGCAAGCGAGCCACTTAGCCGGCGGCGTCGACGAGCGCGGCCTCCCCGGAGAGATCCGGCGCCGGATGCGCCTTCGGCTCGCGAGCGGGCGCTAGCTCGCCGGCAAGAGCGACGTAGACGACCGGGACCAGCACGAGGGTCAGCAAGAGCGAGCTGGCGAGGCCGCCGATCACGACCGTCCCGAGTGAAGCGGCGGCCTGCGCTCCCGGATCGAGGTCGAGCGCGAGCGGGGCCATCCCGGCGATCATCGCGACGGTCGTCATCAGGATCGGCCGGAACCGCTCTCGGGCGGCCTCGGCCATCGCGGCGACGCGGTCGAGCCCTTCCTCGCGCCGCATATCGGCGAAGTCGACGAGCAGGATCCCGTTCTTGGTGACCAGGCCGATCAGGAGCACCGACCCGATCAGTGAGAAGAGATTCAGCGTCTCGTGCGTCAGAGCGAGCGAGCCAAGCGCGCCCACCGCCGCGACCGGGACCGCGAACATGATGATGAACGGCGTGCGGTAGCTGTTGTAGAGCGCGACCATCAACAGATAGACGAGTAGGATCGAGAGCATGAGCGCGACGCTCATCCCGGCGACGGTCGCGCTGACTTCCTGTACGTTTCCGCCGGCCGTCGGAGCGACGCTGACGCTCGCCGGGAGGTGGAGCGCCTTGAGCCGTTGCGTGAACGCCCGCTGAACGTTCGAAAGCAGCGCGCCGGAAGCGAGGTTTGCCCCGACGTAGACGACGCTCTGACGATTGACGCGCATGATCATCGGCGGCGCCGGAGCCTGAACGAGGTGCGCGATGTCGCCGACGTGGACGATCGCGCCGTCGGCGGCGCGGAGCGGGATCGACTCGATGTTCGAGAGCGAGTTCAGCGCCGACTGCGGGTAGATAACCAAGACGTCCTTGAGGCCGTCCGGACCAGTGAATTGGGTTGCGAGATCGCCGCCGAATGCGGCTCGGATCGCTGTCGACGCCGTCCCGATGCTCGCGCTCAGCGCACGCGCGCGGTCGCGATCGAACTGCACCTCGACCTGCGGCGCGTTGGCCGTGGCGGAGGTCGTGACGTCGATCGAGCCCGGCGTCGCATTGAGCGCAGCGACGACTTGGGCCGCGTACTTCTCCGGCTGGCCGCCGAGGTCGGAGACGACCTCATCGATCGGCTGCGAATTGCCGCCGGCGATGTCGGTCGCCGGGACGGCGACGATCGTCCCGTTCGGGACGGCCCGCGCCGCTTGCTCTTGCAGCTGTTGCGCCCAGTACGCGGTCGAATGCGCCCGATTGTCTTTAAGGTAGACGGCGATCTGACCGAGTGCAGCGTTGTCGATGAACCCCGTCAGTTGCCCCAGGTACGCGCCGGCCGTCGACGACTCCGCACGCAGATCGGGGATTCCGTCGACGATGCGCTCGACCGCCAACACGCCGCGTCGCGTCGTTTCGAGCGGCGTTCCGCTCGGGAAGCTCAGCGTTACGAAGATCTGGCCGCGATCGACTGCCGGGATGTATTCGAACCCGACCAAGCCGAGTGGGATCAGGAAGAACGCGACGACGAGCGAGGCGAACGAGACGAGCACGACCAAACGCCCATTTCCGAAGGCCCACTGCAGGATGCGGTCGACGTAGGCGTTCCGTGCTTGCTCGAATCTCTCGGCGAATCGCTCGATGAGCGACCACGGCTTCCACGTCGAGAGCAGGGCCCAGCGACCGGCAAGCGCCGGGGTCACCGTAAACGAAACCCACAGCGACGTGAGCGTCGCGACCGTGACGACCAGACCGAACTCGCGCAAGAACAGCCCGACCGACCCCGGCAAGAACGAAATCGGGAGGAAGACGACGACGTCGACCAAGGTAATCACGATCGCCGCGACGCCGATCTCGCTGCGTCCGCGGACGGCCGCGACCATCGGCGCCTCGCCGCGTGAGTAGTGGCGCTCGACGTTCTCGAGGATGACGATCGAGTCGTCGACCAAAATTCCGATGATGAGCGTCATGGCGAGCAATGAAACCGTGTCGAGCGTAAAGTGCGCGAGCTTCATCGCAGCCAACGTCACGAGCAGCGAAGACGGGATCGCGATCATCACCACGATCGCATTGCGCCACGAGCGGAGGAAGAACAGCATCACCACCCCGGTGAAGATGATCGCCTCGCCGAGCGTGCGGAAGACACCCGTGAGCTGCTGTTCGGTGTAGGTCGACTGGACGTTCAAGACCGAGAACTGGACGTCGGGATAGGTCCGTTGCAAATCGGGGAGCGCGGCCAAGACGCGTTTCGAAGTTTCGACTTCGCTCGTGCCGGCCGCTTTCTGAATGTCGAGCGTGACGCATGGGATACCATCGGAATACGCAAAGACGCGCTGGGTTTCGAAAGCGTCCTTGACGTTGGCGACGTCGCCGATCCGATACAGCCTCGGCGAAGCACTCCAAGCGTTCGCCGCCGACGCACTGGCATTCGATGCGCCGGAGCTAAGGAGCAGCCCCGCGACGGTCGAGACTCCTTGGATGTCGCCGCGAACATCGAGGTTGGTCTCGCGGTTCGGAGCGTAGATGATCCCACCGGGCGAGCGAATGTTGTTTTGCGTGATCGTGCTGACGATATCGGTCAAGGTAAAGCCGGTGGACGAGAGCGCGTGCGGATTTACGTCGACCTGGATCGAGGGCGTGACCGTCCCGTTCTCTTGGACGAACGAGACGCCGGGGATCTGCTCGAGCGCCGGTACGATCTTATTGACCGTGAGCGACGAGAGGTCGCCGGGCGTGAGAGTTCGCGACCGCAACACGAGCGAAACGACGATCGCTTCACTCGGGTTGTAGACCAGGATCTGCGGCGTCGTCAAGTCGTTGGGGAGCTGGCGCTGCGCGTTCTGCACGCGCCCTTGCACCTGAACCAGATCGTTGTTCTGATCCGAGGTCAGGTTAAAGACGGCGACCACCGACGCTTGCCCCGGTTGAATCGACGTTTCGAGGTGATCGAGGTTGGGTGCGCCGGCGAGTTGATCTTCGAGCGGGCGGACGATCGCGTCGCGCATCTCCGTCGTCGAGGCGCCCGGATAACTCAGTCGTACTTGAATCGACGGGACGTCGGTGCTCGGGAATTGTTGTTGTACGAGGCCGAACGCGCTCACCAGCCCCGCGAGCAGCACCAGGGACAGAAAGACGGTGACGAGCGTCGGGCGTTCGACGAACAGGCGAGTGAGGTTCATGCCCTCTCCGCTGCCGTCGGCATCTTCTTCGGCGGGCCGGGCGCGAGCCAGACGTAGACGATCGGAATCAAGACCAGCGTGAGAATCAGCGAACTCGTGAGGCCGCCGATCACCACGGTTCCGAGCGAACGCTTCGCCGCAGAGCCCGGATCGAGCGCGAGCGCGAGCGGCGTCATACCGCAGATCATCGAGAACGTCGTCATGATGATCGGGCGAAACCGCTCGCGGGCTGCATCTTTGATCGCCGTGATTTTGTCGAGCCCCGCCTCGACTTTGAGGATCGCGAAGTCGACGAGCAAGATCCCGTTCTTCGTCACCAATCCGACGAGCATGACGACGCCGATCAAGGAAAACAGGTTCAGGCTTTGGTGACTGAGCGCGAGCGCGCCGAAGGCGCCGATCGCAGCGACGGGGACCGCGAACATGACCACCAGCGGCGCGCGGTACGCGTCGTAAAGCGCGACCATGAGAAGATAGACCAAGACGAACGAGAGCGCGAGCGTCATCCCGAGACCGCTCAGCGCTTGAGAGAGATTCTGCTGCTGTCCGCCCGCGTTCTGACCGATCTTCACGACGTTCGGCAGATGGAGATCGGCGACGCGCTGCATGAACGCGCGTTGCACCGTCGAGAGCGCCGTTCCGGGTGCGATGTTTCCGCTGATGTGGATGACGGTCTGGCGGTTCACGCGAGTCATCAACGCGCCCGACGGTTTGTTCTGCAGAATTGCCACGTCGCCGAGATGGATGATGTTGCCGTTGCGGGTTCGGACCGGAATTTGGCGGAGGAAGGCAAGGCTCGTCTGGTCGGCCTGCGGGAAGAGGACCTGGACGTACTTGATCCCACGGACCGTGTCGAACTGGGTCGCCAAGGTTCCGCCGAACGCACCGCGCACCGCCTGCGAAGCCAATCCGATGTCGGCGTCGAGCGCGCGCGCGCGATCGCGGTCGAACTGGATGTCGATCTGCGGCGCGAGTAGGAGCTGCGAGCTATTGACGTTGACGGCGCCCGGCGTATCTTGGAGTGCCTGCAGGATCTGCGGAGCGTAGGCGTCGGGCTCGCCGCGCGTCGTCGTCACCGTGAAGTCGAGTGGTTGCGCGTTTCCGCCGCGCGTTCCGGTCGCCGGAATTGCGACGACGCGCGCGTCCGGGACGAGTCCGTGGCCGAGCACGGTCATGCGCCGCGCGACTTGGTCGGTCGACTGCTTGCGATTCGGCGCGAGGAAGACGCGAAGCTGGCCGTTCGAGCCGAGATTGATCCCGCCGCCGAAGCCGGCTTGCGACGTGCCGGAGGTCGAAGTGATCCGCGCGACGTCGGGGATCGCTTGCAGGTAGGCCTCGGTCACCTTGCGGACCGCGGCGTCGGTCGTGGCGAGCGGCGTCCCCGTCGGGAACTGGATGCCGACGAAGATCTGGCCGCGATCGACCGACGGGATGAATTCGAAGCCGATGTAACCCAGCGGGATGAGCGCGATCGCGCTCAGCGTGAGAACGCCCGCGCCGACGGCGACCGGTATCGGTACGCGGAATGCGCCGGGGAGAATCCGTTCGATGTAGACGTCACGCAGCCATGAGAAGCCGTCCGCGAAGGCGCGAATCAGGGGCGGCGCACGCCACGTGGAAAGCAGCGACCAATTGCCGGCCAGCGCCGGCGTAATCGTGAACGAGACGAACAGCGAAGTCAAGGTTGCGATCGTTACGACCACCCCGAATTCGCTCAAGAATCGTCCGGTTTGGCCGGGCAAGAATGCGATCGGAAGAAAGACGACGACGTCTACCAAAGTGATCACGATCGCCGCGACCCCGATTTCGCTGCGCCCGAGGATCGCCGCAGTGCGCGGCGCCTCGCCGCCTTCGAAATGCCGCCCGACGTTTTCGAGGATGACGATCGAGTCGTCGACCAGTATCCCGATGATCAAGGTCATCGCGAGCAGCGAGACAGTGTCGATCGTGTAGCCGACGATGCGCATGACGAAGAGCGTCACGAACAGCGAGGCCGGGATGGCGATCATCACGACCAACGCGCTGCGCCACGACTTGAGGAAAAAGAGCATCGCGATCCCCGTAAAGAGGATCCCAAGGAGCAGTGTCTGCAGGACGCCCCACAGTTGCGCGCGGGTGTCGTCGGCTTGGACGTTGAGGACGCGGAAAGCGACGTCGGGGAACTGCGCTTCGATCGCCGGAAGGGCGGCGAGGACCGCTTCCGAGGCGGCCACCTCGCTCGCGCCGTTTGCCTTCTGCACGTTGAGCGTGATCGCCGATCGCCCGTCGACGTACGAGTAGACGCGCTTGGGTTCATACCAGTCGGTGACGGTCGCGACGTCGCCGATGCGCGTGAACTCCCGCTCGCTCGAAAACGGGTTGAGCGTGAGGCTCGCGGCACCACTGGAGGCGACGCCGTTGCTCAAGTTGAGGGCTTGGTTCGTCGAGCCGCTGATCGGAGAGTACTTCTGCGTCAAGGTCCCGGAGGGAGAGGTCGCGCCTAGCAGCACGGTGCTCGACCCGCTCAGCAGGAGGCTCGCGATCGATTGCGGCGTCTGCACGTCGCCGCGCACGTCGATCGTCGTCTCACGGTTTGGGAGATAGGCGATCCCGCCCGGCGCGCGCACGTTGTTCGACTGGATCGCGGTGACGACGTCGGTCGTCGTGAAGCGGCGAGCCGCGAGTTTGCCGGGATCGACCGTAACCTCGAGTGCCGGCGTGACCGTGCCGCTCGCGCCGACGTTCGAAACCCCCGGAACTTGGGCGATCGCCGGTACGATGTTGTTGGTGACGATCGCCGAGAGCGCGGGGATCGTGAGCGAACGCGAGGTCAACGAAAGGGTGACGACCGTCGACTGCGACGGGTCGAAGGTTCGAATGGCCGGCGCCGGCAGGTCGGCGGGCAGCGCCGCGCGCGCGATCTGCACGCGGTCTTGAACTTCGGTCAGATCGGTCGTCTCGTTCGAAGCGAGGTCGAAGGTCGCCGAGATGTTCGCCTGGTTCTGTTGAATCGAGGTGTTGATGTGATCCAGGTTGGGCGCGCCGGCGATCGCATCTTCGATCGGCCGGACGACCGCATCGCGCAATTCCGATGGTGAAGCGCCAGGATACGAGACGCCGACGTTGATCGTCGGGAAGTCGATGTTCGGGAACTCCTGCTGAACCACCGTCGCGAGCGCGAAACAACCGCCGAGCGTGATCACCGCGATCAGCACAAAGACCAGCGGCGGCCGGTTGACGAAAAGCCGGGTAATGCGCTCCATCTAGGGAGCGTTTTGGACGAGCGTTTGCCCGTCGGTCACGCCGAGTTGCCCGTTGGCGACGACGCTCTGGCCGGCTTTGATCCCGGTGACGATCGAGGTCGCTCCGTCGGAGGCGAGTTCGCGGACGTGGACCGTCTTGGCGACGACGTCGACGAGCTGGTCGTCGGCGATCATCAACGACGTATGCGTGTCGTCGAGAAACGCGGTCGTCGGGACCCCGACGCCCCGGACGGCCGGAAGCGAAATGGTCGCGGAGACCGGCAAACCGGACTGCAAACGCCGGTCGGGATTCTGGACGAGCACCTTGACCGTGAAGTTGGTCGAGCCCGGCGTCACCTGGCCCAGAACCGCGACGACGCGCCCTTGATAGGCGGTGTTCGCGTTCCCCGAGACGCTCAGTGTTACCGGCGCACCGACGGGGATCGCGAACGTGTCGGCGCTCGACGCATTGAGTTCGGCGTAGACCTTGTCGAGCTGTTGGATCGTGAAGATCGTTCGCGCGCCTGGATATTCTCCCGGGTTGAGGTTGCGGTTGACGATCACGCCGTCGACCGGAGAGATGACCGTGGCTTTTGAGATCGTCGTTTGCAGTTGCCGAACTTGGGCGCGCCCTTGGTCGACGACGGCGTGCGCGGCGCGAGCGTCGGCGATCGCCGAGGCGATGTTCGCCGCCTGTAAACCGCTAGAGCTACCTCCGTTGACCGATTGCTGTGTCAGCGTCGTCTGGAGGTTGGCTTGCGCCGTACGAACTGCAGCCTGATCGTTGTTGACCACCGTCAGCTGCTGATCGACGACCTGCTGCGCGACGTAGCCGCCGCGTAAGAGGTCCTGGTCGCGCACGAGGTTGCTCGTATCGTTGGTCAGGGTGTGCTGTGCTTGGGCGAGCGCGGCTTGGGCCGATTTCACCTGATCGTTCGCGGTCCCGATATTGAGCCGCGCGGTATAGCGCATCATCGTGACCTTCGCGTCGGCGGAGGCGGCGGTCCGCATCTCGGTCACGACGGCGGCTTGGGCTTGCGCGAGTTGCGCTAGAAGGTCGGCGGTGTCGAGGACGGCCACGACCTCGCCGGCGGTGACGTGATCGCCTTCATTGACCGGCACACTGCGGGTCGGCTCGGAGAGGGAACTGGAGATCGCGACGTTTTGGAACGGCGCGATGATCCCGGAGATCGTCGTCGTCGCACGCACGATCGTGAGCTTCGCGGCCGCCGTCGGGATCGGGTTGGGCGATGCGCCGCCGCGGGCGCCCCTCCCGCCGCCCTTCGCGGCGCCCTGCTGCGCGCAGCCGCCCGCCACGAGGCTCGCGACGAGCAGCAGGGTGATCGCGCGTCCCGACTTCACTTAGCTTGGCGTGCTTGCGGTCTGCGGACGGTTTTTCTGATACTTCGCGCGCATCGCGTCCATCTTCGCATGGAACTGCGTGCGCTGAGCGGGCGTCAGGACCGTGTCGATCTTCGCATATGCAGCCTTCATGTTCGCACGCATCGTCGTGCGGCTGGCCGGGTCAGTGCGGTCGAGGCCCGCGTTCTTCTTGCGGGCGTCGGCCATGATCGCGCGGATCTGCGCCTTCTGGTCGTCGCTGAGCCCGAGGGTTTGCAGAATCTTGCCCATCTGGTTTCCGCCGCGACGGCCACCCCCGCCGCCGGCACTATCCGGGGCGACACTCACCCCAGGACTCGCGGAGGCGTTGGCGTCGGCGTTCCCGGATTGGGAGCCGCCGGAGCAGGCCGAAAGGGCGGCGAGTGCGGCGACGAGCAGCGCCGTGGTCAAAAAGGGTCTATTCATGGAAGATTCTCCGAAGATGGTGTTGGGACGAGTGAAATACCCATTGAAGTATCGCCGCGAATGCTCAGAATGGGCTGGGGGCGCCGGTCCCGAGCCTTCGCGATCATCCGTTGCCGGCCCGGCCCCTGCCGGCGCATCCCTACCTAGGACCGCGGGCGCCCGCGTTTCGACGGAGAATCGGCGGGGAATGTCGGTCCCGACGAGCGGCGCGCTCATCCCACGCCCGGCTCTCGCGGCGGCCCTGCGCATTGCACTCGACCGGCAGGCGGTGATCGCATTGGTCGCCCCCGGAGGCTACGGGAAGACTTCGCTCGCGGCGCTCGCGCTCTCCGGCGACGAGGCGCCGCCGACAGCCTGGTACACGGCCCAGCGGTGGCATGCGGGTGAATTCGTCGAGCCGCTCGTCGCCGCGATTCGTCGCGAGCGCCCCGACTTCGGAAGACTCAGTTTAGCGCTGGCACACCGTCGCCCCGAGGGCGACGATGGAGAGATCGCGCGCTGGGCGCAGCGCCTCGGCGCCACCTTCGCCGCGGAACTCGGTCACGTCGAGAGTCGCATCGTCATCGTCGTCGAGGACGTCGACTTGCTCGCCGACGATGCAGCCTTCGCCGAATTCCTCACCGGCACGACACGCCTCTTGCCGGACCAAGTTCGACTGCTGCTCATCGGACGGCGCTTGCCGCCGCTTCCGCTGGCCGAATGGATCGCACAAGATCGAGCGCAACTCTTTGACTCGACCGATCTCCGTTTCGACGCCGACGAGATTCGCGAAGTCGCGGCGCGCCACGGACGTTCGCTCAACGCCGACGAGGCGCAAAAAATCGAGTCGGATTTCGAGGGCTGGCCCGCCGGGGTCGTGCTGACGTTCGGCGCCGGGAATCGCATCATACCGAGTGCCGACGGCGCGCTCGAAGTGACGCACGCCCTTCTTCTCGATGCGAACCTCGCAACGCTTGATTCCGCTTCGGTCGAATTTCTCGAGAAGACCGCCGTGTACGAAACGCTTTCCAAGCGCGTACTCGAACGCGACGCATCGCTCGACGACGTCGCGATTCATTTGCGCGCACTCGAAAGCCAGGGGGTGATGCTGACGGCCGTCCGCCCCGGAGAAGTGTACCGGCTCCATCCGCTCTTCCGCGAGGCGCTGCTCGAACGCTTGCGGCGCCGCGGCGGTTCACGTGGCGTCGCCTCACTCCATCGTCACGCGGCGGCGATCCTCGAAATCGCCGGCGCGTTTCCCGCTGCGCTTTTCCATTTCGAACACGGCGAAGACGACGACGCGCTGATTGCTTTTCTTTCGCGGCGCGCCTTTGAATTGTTCGCGAGCGGCTTCGGCCGGCGCGCGACGCACCTGGCGCGCCGCTTGAAGCTTCGCGACGATACCGACCGGTCCGTCCTGGCGCGGCTCGAAGCGATGCTGGCGCGCCAGCACGGCGAGCCGGAAGCGGGCCAGCATCTCCGCGCCGCCCTCGCAACGGTCCCGAAGGCCGGCGACGCCGCCGCCGCGCTTCTTCCTCTATACCTGTTGCAAACCGAGGATCGGTTGGCCAAGCGCGAGGCGGTCGACGCCGCCGAGCTCGAAGCGCTGCTCGACCTGGCGACGGCGGCCGGACCGTTGCTCGAATCCGACGGCCGCACGTTTTCCGGTTGGGCCGCGGCGATGGGCCACGATTTCGTCGCCGCGCACGAGCAGGCACGCCGAGCGTTCGGACTCGCCGGCGACGATCCGGTGCGGCGGACGCGCGCCGGCGTGCTCGAAGCCTACGTCTCGACCTGTCTCGGGGATCTCGCCTCGGCCTCCGCGACCCTCGACGCAAGCTTACGCGAACTCGAAGGAACCGATCACCTCGTTTTGCTTGCAAACGTCATGGGCTGGTATGCGCGGCTCGCGCTCTTGTGGGGCGACGTCGCTGCGGCGCGCGATTATGCCGGACAGGCCGAGTCACTCGCGCAACGGCTCGATCTCTCATCCGATCTCGCCGCCATTTCACTCGCGCTCGCCGAGGTCGACGGATACGACGGTGCGGTCGAGCCATGCGCTCGAGCGGGGGGACGCGCGCGCGACCTCGCCGCCGCCGCCTGGTACGCAACCGATCGGGCTCGCGCTCCGGCGCTGACGGCGCTGTACGAAGCGCGCGCGCACTTCGTCGCGGGCGACATCACGGAAGCGCTGCGCGCGGCAAACGCAGCGCTGCTCGCTCGGGACATTCCTCCGCCGCAGCGCGCCTCACTCGAAAGCGAAGTCGCTGCCTATGCAGCGCTGGTCGACAAGCGCGAAGCCTCCCCCGGCATCGAGCGCATCGTGAAGACACTCGGCGCTGCGACGCCGAGCGACGCGCTCGACGCGACGGCGCTTGGGACGGCACGGGCGGTCGTCGCGCTGCTGGCGAGCGCTACGAACGCTCGATCCGCGAACATCCCGTTCGCCTCCGAGAGCGAGCGCGCGTACGGCGAATTGATTGCGCGACGCTCCGATCCGGCCCTCGTCCTTTTCAAGCACGCGTTCGCCGGCGCAAAGCCCGCGGGCGGCCCCGTCCCGCAACCGCCGGGCTCGCAGTTGACCAAGCGCGAAGGTGAAATCCTCGAGTTGATGGCCCAAGGGTTGACCAACAAAGAGATCGCGCAACGCTTCGTCGTCAGCCCGCGGACCGTCGAAACGCACGTTGCACGTGTCCTTTCCAAACTCGGTGTCGGGACACGAACGCGCGCCGTCGCGATCGCGCTACGAATGGGACTGGTCTCACGATGAGCATTCAGGAAAAGCTGACATGAAGCCGCTTGTGTTCGTCGCTATGCCCTTCGGCCTCAAGTGGGATGTGACGCATTCTTTCCAGATCGATTTCGACCACGTCTACGAACGAGGCATCAAGCCGGCGGTCGACTTGGAGGAACTCGAAGTCATCCGCGCCGACGAGGAGCAGGGAGGCGGCGTCATCCATCTTCCGATGTTCGAGCGCTTGCTGTTGGCCGAAATCGCGATCGTCGACGTCACCAATCAAAACGCGAACGTCTTCTACGAGCTCGGCATTCGGCACGCCGCCCGCCCGCGTTCGACCATCATCGTCACGGCCAACGAGAAGAGCCTCCCCTTCGATATCGCGCTCTTGCGTGCGGTGCCCTACCACCTCGAGGACGGGCACTTGAGCGGCGAGGCCGCCGCGCGGCTGGTCGACGCGATTCGCGCGCAGCTCAAGGCTGCGCTCAAAGAACGCGACGTCCAGGACAGCCCGCTCTTCCAACTGATCCCGAAGTTCCCCGGGATCCATCTGCCGCACGAGGTGACTGAGAATTTCCGCGATCGCGCTCGATACATCGACGCGACGCGGCAACGCCTCGCAGTCGCCCGTGCCGCCAACGACAAGAGCGCAGTCGCCGCCGCGATTCGTGAGGTCGAGAACGAGCTGGGGCCGATCACTGAAGCCAACTCGGAACTCGCCTTCGATATTTTGGTCGCCTACCGCGATTTCGAGGCGTGGGATGAAGCGGTCCGCTTCGCCGAGAGCCTGCCGAAGTGGCTGTTGGAGAACAGCGCGACGATTCGCGAACAATACGCGCTCGTCCTCAACCGGCTGAAAACCGACGAGGCTCGCACGCGAGCGCTCGCGATCTTGCAAGAGATCGTGGCGAAGCAAGGCGACTCCCCGGAGACCGACGCGCTCATCGGCCGGATCTACAAAGATCGGTTCAATAAGGCCGTCGAGGACGGCCAGACGCTCAAGGCCAACGGCTTCCTCGATCAGGCGATCGAGTGGTACCGGCGCGGTTTCAACGCCGACCCGCGCGACTATTATCCCGGCGTCAACCTGGCGACGTTGCTCGCTCGCCGTAGCACTCCCGAAGCGAAGGAAGAATTGCGTCGCGTCGTCCCGGCGGTCGCGTTCGCCGTCGCGCGCTTGGGCGGCCTGAACTCGCAAGATTACTGGCAAATCGCAACGGTCCTCGAACTCGCCGTCTTGGGCGGCGAATGGGACGAAGCGATGCGCGCGCTCACCCGGATCGCTTCACTCGACCCTGCGCCGACGCCGATGAACCTCGGTTCAACCGCCGACAACCTCAAACTCTACGAAAGCATCCACGCCGGCGAGGGGGCGACCAAGGTCGCCGAAATCGCGCAGCAACTGCGGGGCGTGAGATGAATCTGACCGTGCTGCTCTTCGTACCGGGCGATCGTCCCGAGCGTTTCGGCAAAGCCGCCGCGAGCGGCGCCGACGCGGCGATCGTCGATCTCGAAGACGCCGTCGCCCCCGCCAGGAAAGCCGCAGCGCGCGAAGCGGCGCGCGAAGCGTTTGCAGGCGGACTCGACGCTTGTTTGCGCATCAACCACCCGACCACCGAATTCGGGCGAGCCGACCTCGCCGCGTTCGCGGGATTGCACCCGCGCGCGATCCTGGTCCCGAAAGTCGAGACGGCCGAGGAAGTGGGTGAGATCCCGATCGGTGCGCCGCTGATCGCGCTCATCGAAAGCGTGCGCGGCCTACGCAACATCGACGCGATCGCGGCCGAGCCGAGCGTGATCGCGCTCGGCTTCGGCGCTTTCGATCTCTGTGCGGAGTTGGGCGCGCAGCCCACACCCGAGATCCTCGGTCCGTATCGCAGCGCCGTCGTTTGCGCGGCGCGGCTCGCGAAGAAGGCGGCGCTCGACGCGCCGTTCCTCGGGATCGGCGACGAAACCGGCCTACGCGACGACGCGCGGCGCGCGGTCGCCTACGGCTTCGACGGCAAGCTCGCGATCCACCCGAGCCACGTCGGACCGTTGCGCGAAGCATTCACCCCGAGCGCCGACGAAGTGCGACACGCGCGCGCGATCTTGGAAGCGGTCGAACGCGGCGGCGTCGCCGTCGTCGACGGCAAGATGGTCGACCCGCCGCTCGTCGCCTCGGCTCGCCGCACCCTCTCGCGCGTCCCTTCTACGAACGGAGAACATCGATGAGCGTCAAGCCCGGCTGGCAAGGCCGTTACTTCGAAGATTTCGAGATCGGCGATATCTACGAGCACCGGCTCGGACGCACGATCACCGAGACCGACAACACCTGGTTCACGCTGTTGACGATGAATACGAATCCCATTCACGTCGATCGGCATTTCAGCAGGGACACGCCGTTCGGGAGGCCGCTGGTCAACAGCTGTCTGACACTTTCGCTCGTGGTCGGGATCAGCGTCAGCGACATCTCGGAGAATGCGATCGCGAACCTGGGCTGGACGGACGTCAAGCTGCCCAATCCCGTCTTCGAGGGCGACACGATCTACGCGCGGAGCGAGGTGCTTGGCAAACGCGAATCGGCGTCGCGACCGAACGCCGGAATCGTCGACGTGCGCAGCGAGGGCTTCAAGCAGACGGGCGAGATCGTGATCGAATACAAGCGGACGTTCATGGTCTACAAGCGCGGCCAGCGTCCCGAAGCGAACCGTCCGGTTCCGAAGCGCCCGAAGTAAGGTGAGTACGGGCCTCGAACTCAGCGACGATCAGGAGGCGCTGCGCCGCGCTGTACGCGCGTTGTGCGAGTCGTTTCCGCAGAGTTACTGGCGCGAGCTCGACGCGCAGCGGGCCTATCCCGAAAAGTTCGTCGCGGCGCTCACCGAGGCGGGATATCTGGCGGCGCTGATTCCGGCGGAGTACGGTGGGGCCGGACTCGGGCTCGCCGATGCGTCGCTCATCCTCGAAGAGATCAATCGCGCCGGCGGCAACGCGGCGGCGTGCCACGCGCAGATGTACATCATGGGGACGCTGCTGCGACACGGCAACGAGGAACAGAAGCGCCGCTACCTGCCGAGTATCGCGAGCGGCGACGTGCGCCTGCAGGCGTTTGGCGTCACCGAACCGACCGCGGGCAGCGACACGACCAAGATTACGACCAGCGCCGTGCGGCAGGGCGACCGTTATGTGGTGAACGGACAAAAATGCTGGACGTCTCGGATGCAGCATTCGGATCTGATGCTGCTTCTGGCGCGAACCTCGCCGCCGTCGAGCGAGCGCAAGCAAAAGACCTTCGGTCTCTCGACGTTCCTCGTCGATCTGCGAACGGCGGCTCCCGGTGCAGTCGACGTTCGCCCGATTCGGACCATGATGAACCACGAGACGAACGAAGTCTTCATTCGCGACCTTGAGGTGCCGGCCGAGAATCTGATCGGTGAAGAAGGCCAGGGATTTCGCTACATCCTCGACGGGATGAACGCCGAACGCATCCTGATCGCCGCCGAGTGCATCGGTGACGGTCGCTTCTTCATCGAGCGTTCGACGAAATATGCGAAGGAGCGGGTCGTCTTCGGGCGTCGGATCGGGCAAAACCAAGGCGTGCAGTTTCCGATCGCACGCGCGCATGCGGCGCTCGAGGCGGCAGATCTGATGCGCCGCCAAGCTGCGGCGTTATTCGATGCCGGCAAACCCTGCGGCGCGGAGGCCAACATCGCGAAGCTGCTCGCCTCCGAAGCGTCATGGCAAGCCGCCAACGCCGCGATGGACGCGCACGGCGGCTTCGGCTTCGCCGAAGAGTACGACATCGAGCGCAAGTTCCGCGAGACGCGGCTCTACATCACCGCGCCGATCGCGAACAATTTGGTGCTTTCGTACATCGGCGAGCACGTCTTAGGTCTGCCGAGGTCGTTTTAGGGCATGAAGGTAGGTCGCCGGACGGCCGCAAAGGCTCGGCTTTGCGTAGCTACCGTTACTATGCGAACGGTGACTCTTTGAGCGCTGCCGGGAAGGGAAGAGCCACAATGTTTCACCATTTGACGCTCCGCCGGGCACTCATAGCCCTGGTGACGATTGCGCTCGCCGGCGGCATTCCCGGCCTCACCGGCAACTCCGTCCGAGCGCAGTCCGGCGGGAATCCACCGGGCCTGACTGCTGTCAAGAAAGAGTTCTTCGTCGTTTCGGATCAAGATCGGCAGACGATCGTTTCGCTCGTCGTCGCAGACGAGTTGAGCAAGTTCCTCAATAACAGGAGCAAGATTCCCCTCTCAGGGTTTAGGACTGACCGAGCTCCTGACCAGATTCCGTGGATCATACCACAGCCTTCGTGGGACGCCGTTCGACTTGCCGGCGAGTGTTCGACAAATTCAAACGCGCTTGGCGGCGTCGTTCTCACGTACTATAGCGGCGCTGCAAGTCACTTTTGGCTCCTGTGGCAGACACAAACGACGACCTTTGAAATTTTTGGCCAAATTATTTCGTGTAATCGCAATCTGGGGAAAGCCGAGCCGGTTATCGTTGGAATCATCGCACATCTAGCGGATGCGAACAATACGCCGTGGATCGTACGGCGCTCGCAGATCAGCGTTCCCCTGCTTTCCATAGCCGCGATTGGTACGGTGCTATCGAAAGCTCCGACGGGCTCGAATTCTAAGACCTCGACCCTCACGCTCACCGCCGTCGCGGGCAGCCTTTTTAGCAGTGCAGGGACCAAAGACGTTCCCGGATACAGCGATCCGTTACGTCTCCGTTTGAGTTCCCAACACATCGGCGTCGACGTGGCCACCACTCTCCGCCAACTCTGCGGCGTACCCGACGAGAACGGATATCTGCCGCCTGACGGCGTGCCATTTAACGCTGCCCCGAGCAAGCTCGGGCCTCTCTTCCAGCTTTGTCAGGATTTGGGCGTTGTCGCCACGTCTCCACCGGCACAGAGCGGCGGCGCGTCCGGCTCTCGATAGATCTCGCGCATGGTCTGGTACAGGCCCTGCAGCTGCGGATAGACGCGCTTGTAAATGCGCTCGTAGACCGCCTGATAGAGCTCGACATGTTGAGGGCGCGGTTCGAAGGTTTGCGCGATACGCGTCATCGCACGCGTCGCTGCGCTAAAGTCCGAATGGATTCCGAGTCCCACCGCGACGTCGATCGCGACCCCTAACCCCGACGCTTCATAGACGTGCGGTCGCGAGCACGGCATGCCGAAGATGTCGGCGGTCACCTGCATCGCCGCGTCACTCTGCGACCCGCCGCCGGCGACCCGCAGATCGCCAACTTGAAAGTGGCCACGAAGTTCGATGCGCTCCTTCCCCTCGCGTAACGCGTAGGCGAGGCCCTCCAAGATCGCGCGGTAGACGTGAGCGCGCGTGTGGACGGCCCCGAAGCCGATCATCGCGCCGCGCGCCTCCGGTCCGGGCCGGCGCAGGCCCGGCGACCAGTACGGCTGCACGAGCAAACCGGCAGATCCGGGCGGCACGCTCTCGACGAGTTCGTCGAACAAGGCCTCAACCGAGCCTCCTGACTCCTTTGCCGCCAATCGTTCCAGCAAGCCGAATTGTTCCTTGAACCATTCGACCATCCAGAAACCGCGCGAGATCTGCACTTCGATGTTGTAGGCGTTCGGCACGGCGGCGGGATATGGCGGAATGAACGGGGTGACCTCAACGTAACGCGTCGAGCAGACGTTCATGGTCGCGGCGGTTCCGTAACTCAGGCAACCGACGTTCGAATCGAGACAACCCGCACCCAGGACTTCACAGGCCTTATCGGCGGCGGCGGCGATAACCGGAGTCCCTCGGCGGATGCCGGTCGCATCGGCGGCCGCATCGGTGAGGCCACCGACCGCCGTGCCCGGAGCCGCGAGCTCGGGCAAGAGCTGCGGATCGATTCTCAAGGCCTGCCATTTCCAATCGTGCCGAGAGGCCCAGCGCAGCCGCCGGTAGTCGAAGGGAACGTAGCCGACTTGGGAGGCCGTCGAGTCGACGAACTTGCCCGTCAACTTCTGAATCAAGAAACCAGAGAGCAGCAAGTACTTGTACGTCGCCGACCACACCTGAGGTTCTTCGGAACGAAGCCAGTTCGCCTCGGCCTCGTGCTGTAAGTAGCGAATCGTCTCGCTCACACGGGCCAGCGCAAAGCCGGCGCGCCAGAGCGCGGAGATGCGCGGTACGACCGGGGCCTTGCGCTGATCGAGCCAGGTGATCGCGGGGCGCAGCGGCTCGCCGCGATCGTCGACGTTGACCACGGTACCGCGCTGCGTCGTGAGGCCGACGCCGAGCACTCGCTCCCGCAATTCCGGGTGCGCCTGCCACAATCGTGCGCACGCCGAGCAAAGCGCTTCCCAAAATCCGTTTGCGTCGTGCTCGTGCCAACCCGGCCGCGATGAACGATAATCGACCAGCGGAACGCGGCTCCTGGCGAGCAGGTTGCCGTCTCCGTCAAAGACGAGCGCGCGCACGCTCTGGGTACCCACGTCGAGCGCGAGCACGAGATCGCCGCTCAATGCTGCGTGCGAAAACTGCTGAAATGAGCGGGCTGGACCTGGCGTTGCGCCGCCGCTCTCCCCACCTCGCACAACTGCGGGAGGCTGCTCACCTTATCCAGCGGTTGCACGTCGAGCGGGTCGATGTGCTGCAGGCCGAGTTCGTCGAGGCCCTCGCGCGTCAGTTCGAGGTCGTAGCGCACGTAGGTGAATGCCTTCGGCCCCGCCGGGTTCGCCACGTCGACCAAGTCGCCGACCTCACCGTTGAGCGCTCGGCCGCCCTGAAACTTTCCGAAGACGCGGCACAAGAAGTCTTGCTCCTCGGCACAGGCATGCAGCAACGCGGCCGGGATGCTCCGGGCGTGATACAAGAGATGCATCTGCTTGGCGCGCAACGCCGTATTCACCCGAATGCTCGCGCCCGTTCCGACCGAGATCAGCAACATCTGATCTTCACCCACAGGCCAGCCGACGTTGTACGGCGCGAGCGTCGCCATCAGGAACAACTGAAAGGCGGGGTTGTTGCACGTCGAGACCCCGCCGTCGACGAAGGTAAAGCGATTCTCGCCGAGGTCCATGTCGGCGGGTTTGAAATACGTCGGCGCCGCCGTGCTGGCGCGGACCAATTGCCAGAGCAGAATATCCAAGTTACAATCGGCCAGCGTGCGAAGGTTGTATTTCGCCCGCGGGTTGTTCGAGAGGGGCCAAGCGGAGTGCGTCGTGGCGTTGAGCATCACGACCAGCAGAAGCGTGCGCAGCTTCTCGCTCCCGAGCGTCGTCTCCGCGCCGAAGATCTCTTGGAGGGCTCGCTCCAAGTGCGTCTCGTCGAACCGATGAAAGAAGCGCCTGAGCAGCCGCGCAGGGCTGAACATCCGCGCACCCATCTCGAGGTAAAAATCCCGAATCTCGGCCGTGCTGCGCCCGAGCGCGATGCACGTCGCGACGATCGCGCCGGTACTCGTCCCCGCAACGTAGTCGAAGTAGTCGGCCAGCACGAGATCCGGCTTGCCCAACTCGTCGCGCAACAGCGTCTCGATGCGCTCCAAGAACTCGATCGTGATCAGCCCGCGAATGCCGCCACCGTCGAGCGCCAAAAGCTTCTTCGGCCCCGGCGCGGTCAGTCGCGAGTCGACGAACGAGTTTGACACGGCGCTTCAGTTATGCACGAACGAGAGTGGGCGATCGCGCCGCGCGAGCAGCCACTCGCCGTGTTCGATCAGTGCTTCTTGGCCGAGCTCACGGACGAGCGTCTTGGCGTTCGCGCTTCCATCCTTGTCGATGGCACTCAAGCGGCTGCGCGCCTTATCGAAAACTAAGAACATCCGGTCGTAGCGTTTCGCGTTCGGCCCGAAAGACCGTTTCTCGGCATACCGGCTCAGAAAGAGCGACAGCGCTCCCGCGAGCGCGAGGGGAACCTGGACGAGAAACTGCCAGCTCGCCTGCAGGTGCACTCCGAAGGGCGTAAGCGCGAGCGTTCCCCCCGCCGGCTTCAAAATGAAGAACGCGTAGAACGTCGTGAGGAGCGCGAGAACAACGAAGGTCGTCGACGTCGTCGCGATCGCACGCCTCGCTTTCTCCTCGCGGCGCGCGGCCTTTTGGTAGTAATCGCACTGACCCTCGATCCAGAGCCGAAACTCGTTGCTGGGCGCATTGGCCGTCCCATTCGGCTCGCAGTAGACGAGATAGGCGGTCCGAAGCGCGATCCGGATCCACTGAAGTTCGCTTTGCTGCATGCGCAGGTACGAAGCTTCGACGCGCTCCGCGTTCAAACCGATCGAGTCCCAGGCGAGCTGCACCCGTAGCCCTTCGGCGATCGCGCGATAGTCTTGATAGCGGTTTTCGTAGTCGTTGCGCCGCGCCAACAAATAGACGACGAAGGCGAGCGCGAGAACGCCTAACTTCAGGCTCCAGTTGCCCGTTCCGATCTGCATGGCGGCTGCGACGAAGCCGACGACGTACAGAAACTGGACGTAGCGCAAGGTGTGGCGTTGCAGCCGGTTCGCGGCGCCGTCGGTGCGGTCCATCAATTCTTGGAGCGTCGCCGCGGGCTCGCGCGATTCTTTCGCGAGGTCGGCGTTATAGACGTCGAGTCGCCTGAGCGCTGCGTCGAAATCCCGCGTCGCGAAACGGTCTCCCGCGAAACGTTCGGGAAATCGTTCGTCGATCGTATAGGCGTCGAGAAGCTGCGGCTGGCTGCGATGGGGCGTCGCGATCCGATAGACGGGACCGATGTCGGGAAGGTATGGAACGCCGCACGGATCTTCGAACTCGGGGACGAGGCCCTCGAGCCGCATGCGCACGACGTCGGCCGTTCCACCGGCACCTTTCCCCTCCAAACCGTCCCAAAAAGCAGCGACGATGTGACTGTAGTGCGCGATGTAAAATCCGACCGCGACGTAGGATCGCCGCCGATCTTCTTCGTCGGCGACGACCTGCACGCGCGCGCAACGCGGCAAGACGGCGCGAAAGCGCGCCGTCTCCTCCGGCGAGAAATCTTGCTCGTAGCGCTCGACGTCCATCGGCAAACACCCGATCACGGGGATCCCCTGCGCCAGCGCTTCCTCCGCGGCGAGGATGTCGGCACCGGCGGCCAGGCCCGAGAGCACGGCCAGCTCGCTATGGGGGTAGGCGATCTTCAGTTTGCGCAGCAACGCGCCGAACGCGCTCTTGAGCGACCCTTCGTCACCGGGTAGGATGTCGCGGTGTCCGGTGACCCCGACGACGAGCGGCAACCCGCGGATATCCAACGCCGCCGCTTATTCGCCCCCGGCTCGACCGCCCCCGGCGGTGCCGATCTTTTTAGACACCGTTTTGGCTTGCGTGAAGAGCGCGAGGTAATCGTATCCGCCGGCTTTTGAGTCGGTGCCCGACATGTTGAAGCCGCCGAAGGGATGGGCTCCGACCATGGCGCCGGTGCTCTTGCGGTTGAAGTAGAGGTTACCGACATGAAACTCGTCGCGCGCGCGTTCGAGCTTGGCGTCGTCGCGTGAGTAGACCGAGCCGGTCAAGCCGAACTCGGTATTGTTTGCGATCTTGAGCGCGTCGTCGTAGTCTTTCGCTCGAATCAGCGCCAGCACGGGACCGAAGATTTCCTCTTGCGCGATCACGGCGTCGGGCGCGACGTCGCCGATCACCGTCGGCTCGACGAACCAGCCCTCGCCCGGCGCGCGCTTGCCGCCGGCAAGCAGCGTCCCTTCGGTTTTCCCGCGTTCGATGTAAGCGAGGATCGACTTCAACGCCACCTCGTTGATCACCGGGCCCATGTACGTTTCCGGTTGCAGCGGATCGCCCAGCGTGATCTTCTTCACGCGTTGCAACAACTTGTCGACGAACGCGTCGTACACGGCGCTCTCGACGATGGCGCGCGAACACGCCGAGCATTTCTGGCCTTGGAATCCGAAGGCGGAGGCGGCGACGCCGTCGGCGGCTGCGTCGAGATCGGCGTCGGCGGCGACGACGATCGAATCTTTCCCGCCCATCTCCGCGATGACGCGCTTGATCCAGATTTGCCCGGGCTGGGGTCTACCGGCGAGTTCGTTGATGTGCAAGCCCACTTCCTTGGAGCCCGTGAACGCGACGAAGCGCGTCTTGGTGTTCGCGACCAGCGCGTCGCCGATCGCGCGTCCCGAACCGGGGACGAAGTTGACGACGCCCGGCGGCAGGCCGACCTCGTGCAGCAAGTCGACGAACTGCGCGGCGACGAGCGGTGAATCGCTCGACGGCTTGAGCACGACCGTGTTGCCGGAGACGATCGCCGCCGCCGCCATTCCGGCCATGATCGCGAACGGGAAGTTCCAAGGCGGAATCACGACGCCGACGCCGAGCGGGACGTATTCGAGGCGGTTCTCTTCGCCGGCGATCGGGACGAGCGGCGGCGGACTCGCGTAACGGAGCGCTTCGCGTCCGTAGAATTCGAGGAAGTCGATCGCTTCGGCGGTGTCGGCGTCGGCTTCGACCCAACTCTTTCCTACTTCGAGGACCAGCAGCGCGTTGAAGTCGTCCCGGCGGCGGCGGATGAGCTCGGCCGCTTTGAACAGATAGTTCGCGCGCTCTTCCCACGCAACGCGCCGCCACGATTCGAAGCTGCGGGCGGCCGCCTCGATGGCGGCCTTCGCTTGATCGAGCGACGCCGAGGCGACCGTTCCGACGATCTCGGCGGGGCGCGCGGGGTTGCGCGACTCGATCTTCTCCTCCGTTTCGACGCGCTGCCCGCCGATGAGCAGCGGATAGTGGCGCCGCAATGCGGCGCGCGCGCGCTCGAGGGCCGCTTCCAGCGACGCACGGTCGGCCGGATCTGAGAAGTTTCGAATCTGCTCGTTGTGGAACGGTGCGACGCGTTCCAAAGTGGTTGCCACGGGATGCCTCCCTCGAAAAGGCGCTCAAACGCGGTGACTCGACTTCGAACGCGAGGGCGCCACCGCCTCGTCTAGCCTGCTAAGGCTCCGGCCCCGCGTGGATGGATGCCCGAGCCGGCTCGCGTAGTTAGCAGGGTGATTTACGACGTCGCAGTGGTCGGTGGCGGAATCGTCGGGTTGGCGACGACGCGCGAACTCTTGCTGCGCCACCCCGAGCTAAAGGTCGTGGGCCTCGAAAAAGAGAGCGGCTTCAACCAACACCAAAGCGGGCGCAATAGCGGCGTCATCCACGCCGGCATCTATTACAAACCCGGCTCGTTTCGGGCGAAACTTTGTATCGAAGGCCGGAAACTCGTCTGGCAGTATTGCGACGAGAAGGGCATTCCGTACAGGCAAGTCGGCAAGTTGATCGTCGCCACGGAAGAGAGCGAGCTTGGGCGGCTGCAGGATCTGTTAGAACGCGGTCAAGCCAACGGCGTCGAGGGACTCGAAATTCTTGATGCAGACGGAATTCGCGAACGCGAGCCGCACTGCCGCGGCATTCGCGCGATGTTCTCGCCGGCGACGGGGATCATCGACTGGGCGCGCGTTTCGAATTCCTACGCCGAAGACGCGCGCGCGCTCGGCGCCGAATTCGTCTTCGACCATGAGGTGACCGACATCAAGCGCCGCGCCGGCCGCACCATCTTGCACGCCTCGAACGGCGAGGTCCAGGCGAAGTACGTCATCACGTGCGGCGGTCTGTATTCCGATAAACTGACCCAGATGACCGGAGCAAAGTCAGACCCGAAGATCATCCCCTTCCGCGGCGATTTCATGATGCTCAAGCCCGAGAAATCTCATCTGGTCAACGGCAACATCTACCCAGTCCCCGACCCTGCGTTTCCTTACCTGGGCGTCCACTTCACGCCGCGTATGGACGGGTCGATCTGGCTCGGGCCGAATGCCGTCCTTGCATTCGCGCGCGAAGGCTACTCGTTCTTCAGGATCAATCCGGCCGAACTCTGGGAGACGCTGACCTATCCGGGCTTCGTGAAATTTGCGACCAAGTATTGGAAGGTCGGGGCGGGCGAGATCCTGCGTGACCTCGTGCGCAGCGAGTTCGTCCGGGCCTTGCAGCGCTTCGTCCCCGAACTTCAACCGCGCGATTGTTTGCCTGCCCCCTCCGGCGTGCGGGCGCAGGCGATGACGCTCGACGGCGCACTCGCCGACGATTTCTTGTTCGAAGGCGCCGAGGGCGTCGTTCACGTGCGCAACGCCCCGTCGCCGGCGGCGACATCGTCCCTCGCGATCGGAAAATACGTCATCGACGAAGCCGAGCGGCGATTCGGTCTCTCGCGTCCAACAGTCTCGGCATGATCGACCTCCATCCGAGCGCCGAGGTAAATTTCGATCCGCCGTTCGTCGACGTGGATTGGCTCATGCAACGGCTGCTTCACCCGCGCGTGCGCATCGTCGACACGCGCAGCACGCCGCACGGCGCACCGAACCTGAAGGTGCCGAGCGGACGCGAGCAATTCGCGGC
Source organism: Candidatus Zemynaea palustris (assembly GCA_003134695.1). GTDB lineage: Bacteria > Vulcanimicrobiota > Vulcanimicrobiia > Vulcanimicrobiales > Vulcanimicrobiaceae > Zemelea > Zemelea palustris. The sequence goes on from PLCB01000058.1 coordinate 24,698, forward strand.
CGGGCATATCTTGGGTGCGGTCCATCTCGACTACGCGGAGGATCTGAACGATCCAGAGACGCCGTACGCCGCGCGCACCGCGCCGCCCGTGCGATTCGCCGAAGCGATGTCCGCCCACGGCATCGGCGACGGGACGACGGTCGTCGCTTACGACGACGGCAACGTCCCGTACGCGGCGCGCTTGGTGTGGATGTGCCGCTATTACGGACACGACGCGGCGGCCATCTTGGCGGGCGGACTGCCGGCGTGGAAAGCGGCGCACGGGGCGGTCACGCGCCGCGAGGCGGCCTATCCGCGTGCGCGCTTCACGCCGCGCGTGCGACCGCACCTGAGGGCGACGCGCGACGACGTCTTGGCGGTCGCCGAAGGACGCAGCGACGCGCAGCTGCTCGAGACCCAGCGCGACGCGACCTACGCGCTCCGCGATCGAGACATCAAAGGATCGCGCCGGCTTTCAGGCTCCGAGTTGCTCGAGGACTCGCACGGCGGGCGAATCGCTTCGCGCGAGAAACTCTCGACGCTCGTCGACGAGCTGAAACTCGACCGGCGCGCGCGTACGATCGTTTCGTGCGGCAGCGGCGTCTCGGCTGCGGGCGCTTACTTGGCGCTGGTCGAAGCGGGGTTCAACGACGTCGCCGTCTACGACGGCTCGTGGATGGAATGGAGCCATGACGGTTTACCGACCGTCGCCAAGCCGTAAAAAGGGGTCCGGTTTGGGCCGACGTGGAACTAAGACTAGACCGGTTTCGTTCACGTGCAAAGAGGAAACGTTTGATCAATAGGCGGTTTCATTTTTTCTTTGCGATTTCGATCGTGGCGGCGTCGCTGCTGGTCGTACGAGCCGTGATGGCGCAGCCGACCCCGAAGCCGTTTACGGTGACAACCGCCGGTCTCCAGGTGATCTACCCGACTCAGAAGTCCGCTGCCGCGAGCGTGCACGGCGCCTTCAGCATGAAGACCAGTGGCCTCGCTGTCGTGTACCCGACGTCGCCGCCCGCCGGCAGCAAGAGTCCTCAAGCTTTCAAGGTCACGACCGATGGCCTAAAAGTCGTCTACCCGAGCCCCACAGCGACCCCGAAAGGAAAATCGTGATGCGTCTCTATCGTCATGCCGCGACCGCCCTCGTATTGGCGGCGCTGATGCCCGCCGCGAGCGTCGCGCAACTCAAACCCGCCGTCGCGACCTTCACGGTACCGCTGACCATCACGAACATGGACGACGAGGCGCTCCACAAAGTCATCGGAGACTTGCACGTTCAGTGTCTCGTCTTTCCCGCCTCCGGAAAGACCCCCGTCGCGATCGGATCGACGAAGGTCGATTTGGTCATCACCCCCGCGACGCCGACAACCCGAGCGACGGCGAACTTCAGCGGCAACGTGGTCGTCATCACGTACGCGAAGACTGCGGTCGGCTTGGGTGGTGCCACAGGTGCAGGCGATCCGGAGAAGGCGGACCAAGCGGCGGCGCAAAAAGCGATCGACGACGCGACCAACTACCGTTGCGACCTCATGTCGGCTACTGCCGTTATCAAGGGGCTGACCGAAGGCGACCTGACGCCGGCCTCGCTGACGTCGAAGACCAAACCTCCGTACAAACCGACCGACCCGGTCACGACGAGCGTCTCAGGCAAGCTCAGCAAGTAGCTCGCCAACAACTCGATCAGACGCCCAAGTACGCCTTCTTCACGCTCGGGTCGTCGAGGAGCGCGTGGGCGGGGCCGGAGAGCGTGATGCGGCCGGTCTCCAAGACGTAGGCGCGCTGCGCGAACTCGAGCGCGGTCTGGACGTCTTGCTCGACCATACAAATGGCGACGCCGGTCGCGTGGATCTGCTGCATGATCTCGAGCAACTGATCGACGAGCAGCGGCGCGAGGCCGAGCGACATCTCGTCGATCAGCAGAATCTTCGGACGGGCCATCAAGCCGCGCGCGATCGCGACCATCTGCTGCTCGCCGCCCGAAAGCCGGCCCGCCAGGTAGCCGTAGCGTTCGCGCAGGCGCGGCAGCAGCCCGAGGACGTGCTCGAGGTCGGCTTCAACCTCTGAATCCGTTCGCAGATATGCGCCCATCAAAAGATTCTCGCGAACGGTAAGACTGCCGAACAGGCGCCGCCCCTGCGGCACCTGCACGACGCCGGCGGAGACGATTTGGTCGGGCGGAAGCCCCGCGAGCTCGCGTTCGCCGAACCGGACACTTCCCGACCAAAGGTCGACGAGTCCGCTGATCGCGCCGAGCAACGTCGACTTTCCGGCGCCATTGCTTCCGATGAGCGCGACGATTTCGCCGTCGCCGACCTCAAGCGACACGTCCCAAAGAATGCGCGTGTCGCCGTACCCGGCGCTGAGATTAGTTACGGCGAAGCTCACGTTTGGCGTTCGCGTTCCTGTTGTTGCCGCTTGGCAAAACGCGAGCCCAAATACGCCTCGATCACCGCGGGCGAACTCGTAACCTCGAGCGGTAATCCGTCGGCGATCTTCTTCCCCTCGGCGAGGACGACCACGCGCTTCGAGATCGACATGATCGCCTTCATCAAGTGCTCGACGACGATCAAGGTGACGCCGCGCTCGTTGACCGCACGCAAGAGATGGAGCGCTTCGTCGACCTCGGTGTGATTGAGGCCGGCCATCACCTCGTCGAGGAGCAGCAGCTCGGGATCGAGCGCCAGGGCCTTCGCGACCTCGAGCCGCTTACGGTCGGGGATCGTCAGATCGCTTGCGGGGCGGCCGGCGACGCGGGCCAGGCCGACGGATTCCAAGAGTTCGTCCGTACGTGCAAAAGCGTCCTTACCGGATCGCTTCGCGCCGAACCGCCCATACATCGCGCCGACGGCGACGTTCTCGCGCACCGTCAGGCTCGCAAACGGCTTGACGACCTGAAACGTCCGTGCGATCCCGAGATGGCAGACTTCGTGCGTCGGGAAGTCGGCGATGCGCTTGCCCTCAAACACCGCGCGCCCGGAAGTCGGTTTATAGACGCCGCTGACGACGTTCATCATCGTCGTCTTGCCGCTGCCGTTGGGTCCGATCAAACCCAAGATCGTCCCCCGCTCGACCTCAAAACTGACGTCATCGAGCGCCCGCAATCCGCCGAAACGCATTCCGACGTTCTCGACGCGCAGGCAAACGTCGCGCGCTTCCGTCACGCTCACACTCGGAACGCCCGTAAGTCCGAGAGCCAGCGCCGCACGCCGCCGCGCAGACCGACCAGATACATCAGACCGCGTGGGAGGAAGACCACGATCAACACGATGATCGCGCCGAAGAAGAGCGAGTGCAGCCACAGGAATTTCTCTTGTAGAATCTCGTTGACACCCGAAAGCAGCAGCGCTCCGATAAAAGGCCCCGACGCGGTTCCCATTCCGCCGAGGATGGCCATCGCGATCGGGAAGACGTTGTTGTCGACCGCGAACGCCGTCCCCGGATCGACGAACCCGTTGGCCGGCGCGAACACCGCGCCGGCAGCACCGCCCATCATCCCGCCGAGTGCCCAGGCTATCACCTTGTAACGGGTCGGCGAGATGCCCAAGACCTGCGCCGCCTCTTCGTTTTCACGAATAGCGACGAACGCATAGCCCAACTTCGAGCGGGCAATGAAAAACGTGGCGAGCATGCAGACCAGCGTCACCGCCCACATCGCATAGTAGTACAGGTAAAAGTGCGCCTGATCGGCCTGCTTGAGGTTCAAGCCGCCGCTGCCGCCGACGAAATCGAGGTTATTTGCCAAATCCGTCAGCCCCAAGGCGACTCCGAGGGTCGCGATCCCGAAATAATGGCCGCGCAGACGCAGGATCGGCAGCCCAACGACGATCGCGAACAACGCGCACATCACCAGAGCCAAACCCACGTCTGCGAATACGTTGTCGATTCCGGTCTTGCTCAAGACCGCACTGCAGTACGCCCCGATTCCGAAAAAAGCCACGTTTCCGAACGAAACGTAGCCGGTGTAGCCGCCGATCAAGTTCCAGCCGTAGCTCATCGCGGCGTACATGAGAATGTTCCGAAACGTCAGGTTGATGTAGTCGTTGTGAAAACTCGGAACGAACAACAGCAGGCCCATGATCGCGAGCGTGCTGATGAAAACCCAGCGCTTGCCGGTGATGCCGGCGCGACGGCCGACGGCAGCGCCGGCCTTCATCGCGCGCTCAAGCGGTCGCGCGCCCGACGAGACCGCGAGGCCGAACGATAAGGACGAGCAGCAGTACGATCAACGCGACGACGTCCTGAAGCCCGGTTCCGCTAAGATGCTGGCCAAGGATCGTCACGTCGAATTGGGTGGCGAAGGATGAGATGATTCCGTAGACAAGCCCACCCACGAGAGCGCCTTCGACACTCCCCAGGCCACCGAGAACGCAGACCACGAAGCCCTTGATAAGAAACGGGTCGCCCATCGTCGGCGTGAGCGGATACGAGAGCGTTAGGAGTGCGCCGGCGGCGCCGGCGAGACCGGCGCCGAGGCCGTAGGTGATGCCGTAGACGTGTGCGACCCGCACCCCGACCATCTGTGCCGCACCGACGTCCATCGAGGTTGCTCGGATCGCGCGGCCGGTCTTCGAACGGTGCAGCCACAGGTAGAGGAGTCCCGTGATGACGAGTGCGACGACGAGTGTCAAAAGTTTTGCCCACGGAACCGTTACTCCGGCGAGCGTGAAATTGGCGCCGGCGTACGAGGTCTGAACACCGCGCGTGTCGCCGGTCCAAATGAAGAGCGCGATCGTAACGAACACAAGCGAAAGCGCGAAGGTGAGCAGGAACGTCGCCAGTACCGGCGCGCGCACGACGCGATTGATGACCGTCCGCTGCACGACGTAGCCGAAGGCGAACAGCACCACGAAGGCAAGCGGAACCGAGAGCATCGGATCTACATGAAAACTTGTGAAGAGTTGCCAAGCGAGGTAGGCGCCGAGCATGATGTACGCCCCGTGAGCGAGGTTGATGATGTTCATGATCCCGTACACGAGACTGAACCCGAGCGCAACCAACGCCAGAATCCCGCCGGAGAGAATTCCATTGACGAGATTCTGAAGAAATAGCTGCAAAGTTAAACCCTACTTAGGCGTAACGCGAGTAAGAAGGGGACGCGTTACCTGGCGCTCCAAGGACGGGCTGGATACTTAACTTTCGCCTTAGCGATGGCGGCCGGCCAGACCGTGACGAGCTTGCCGTTCTCGATCTGGTTGACGACCATCGGCTTAAAGACGTTGAGCCCACGCGAATCGAACTTGATGAGCCCGAAGAACGTAATCATGTCGAGGCCGGCTAGAGCGTCGCGAACCTTTTCCTTGTCAAGCGAACCGGCCTTTTCAAGCGCGTATTGAAAGGCGAGACAAGCCGCCGTCGATTCGGCGTTATGATAGTCGGGCCGATGGTGGAACTGCTTGTCGAACGCATCGGCGTACTCTTTGGCCGTGCGATAGAAGCCAGGGACGCCTTGGTAGGTCACCGCCTCGGACCACTGCGCGCCGCCGACGATATCCTCAGCGTCTTTGCCGAGCGTGCTAACGAAATCGGGCGTGTCCGGTCCCACCGAGTAGCCGTACAACTTCGCGATGACGTTCTGCTCCTTGAGACCCTTGTTGACGAGGATCGCGTCCTGCAGATGGCCCGCGTTAAGGATAATGTCGGGCTTCGCCGCCTTGATCGCGCTGATGACCGACGATACGTCGGTGGCGCCGTCGGGGTACTTGTTGGCGTAGACGACGTTGAGCCCGTGATCCTTCGCCCATGCGACGGCGCCGTCTTGAACTTCAAGAGAGAACGCATCGCTCGAAGCTGAGATTGCAAGCGTTTGAGGACGGGGCTTCTGGAGGAGTGCCATCTCGAGGACGCGCTGCAAATACTTCTTCGCCGGCGAGAGAACGCCAAACGTGTAGCGGTAACCCTGGCTGAAGATCTTTTCGGCGGCGCCGTTGCCTTCCACCATCGGCATCTTCTTGCGTTCCGCGATGCCGGCGACCGTGAAGGCCGTCCCCGAACCGTACGGGCCGAGCAAGAAGTCGACGTGATCTTGGTCGATCAGGCGTTCCGCGAGTTGCGAGGCGTTGTTCGGCTTCGACTCGTCGTCGTAATACTTGATGTCGACCTTATAGGACTTGCCGCCGACCTTGAGACCACCGTGCGCGTTGACGTAGTCTTTCCAGAAGTCGTAGCCTTCTTGCGTAAGGTGACCTTCTTTGGTCAGCGATCCGGTCAGCGAAACCGCCGAGCCGAACACGATGGTGTCGCCTGCGGCTCCGACCTGCGCGACCGGGACGCCCAACGACGCTAGTGCGAAAGCGGCAACAAGAAAAAGGCGGATTATCCTCAACACGCGGGTTCCTCCAAAAGAAGCGTTTCATTAGCGTTACAAGCCCGCACGATACAGCCCTTCCGACGGCGACCCTTTGCCCCGGTTATGCCGTAGCGGCGAGGCCTTCGAGGAACGCGCCGACCCGGGCGACCGCCTCGTCGCCGCGGTAACCCGCACAGGCGTCGATCAGCGCACTGCCCACGATCGCGCCGTCGGCGATGGCTGACACCCTGCGAACGTGCTCGGGGGTTGCGATGCCGAAGCCGACGGCGATCGGTTTTGGAGTTCGCTCGCGTAACCGAGCGACGCGCCCTGCGATCCAGTCGAAGTCGGGTTCACGCTGAGCGCTCGTTACGCCGAGCCGCGAAACCAAATAGACGAAGCCATCGCTCGCCTCGGCGATCCCGGCCGCGCGCTCGAGCGGCGTCGTCGGCGCGACGAGGAGCGGCAGCGCCAGGCCGCGCGGCGCGAAAGCCGAGCGTATCGGACCGATTTCTTCCAGCGGTACGTCGGGGACGATCGCGCCGGCGGCGCCCGCCGCAAACATCGCTTCGGCGAAGCGTTCGAGGCCGTACTGCACGATCGGATTCACGTACGTGAACATGATGATCGGCGGCCCGTCCTCGCGAGAAGCGTCGCGGGCCAAGGCGAGCGCACCGTCGATCGTCATTCCGCCGTCGAGCGCGCGTTGCGCCGCCGCCGCAATCGTCGGGCCGTCGGCGAGCGGATCGCCGTAGGGGATTCCGATTTCGATGACGTCGACACTCGGCGCAATCGCCGCCAAGATCGCGGCGGTCGTCGCCGCGTCCGGATCGCCGGCGCAGAGATAGGGGATCAAGGCCACGCGGCGCTCGGCCTTGGCGCGTGCAAACGCCGCGGCGATTCGCTCGACGCCGCTCACTATTGCCGTGATTCGAGGGCGGCGACGTGGCGGGTGTCCTTGTCGCCGCGACCGCTCAGGTTGACCAAGACCAGGCCGTCGCGGCCGCGTTCGAGCGCGAGCCGTTCGGCGAAGGCGAGCGCGTGCGCCGATTCGAGTGCGGGGACGATCCCTTCACGTTCGGCGCAACGGTGAAACGCCGCCAGCGCTTCTTCGTCGGTCGCCGCGACGTACGCAGCGCGACCACTTTCCTTTAAGAAGGCGTGTTCGGGACCGACGCCAGGGTAATCGAGGCCGGCACTGATCGAGTGCGTGTTACGCACTTGGCCTTCGGCGCTCTGTAGCACGTACGAACGCGAGCCGTGCAAGATGCCGATCGTCCCCGCGTTCAGCGAAGCCGCCGTGTCGGGTGAAGAGAGGCCATGTCCGGCCGCCTCGACGCCCCAGAGCCGGACGCTCGCGTCGTCGACGAAGCCGCTGAAAATTCCCATCGCGTTGCTGCCGCCGCCGACGCAAGCGATGACATCGGTCGGCAAGCGCTCGTAACGTTCGAGCACTTGCGCGCGCGCTTCGACGCCGATGATCCTTTGGAATTCGCGTACCATGTAGGGATAGGGGTGCGCGCCGACGACGCTGCCGATCACGTAGAACGTGTCCTCGACGCGACCGGCCCATTCCCGAAAAGCCTCGTTGGTCGCGTCCTTGAGCGTCTGCGTTCCGCTGGTCACCGGATGAACGCGCGCGCCGAGCAGCTGCATCACGTAGACGTTGAGCGACTGGCGTTCGACGTCGATCGCCCCCATGAAGACGTCGACCGGGATGCCGAGCTTCGCGCCGATCGTCGCGGTCGCGACGCCGTGCTGGCCGGCGCCGGTCTCGGCGATCAGCCGCCGCTTCGCCATCCGTTGCGCGAGCAAGCCCTGACCGACGGTGTTGTTGATCTTGTGGGCGCCCGTGTGGTTGAGATCCTCGCGCTTGAATAGGAGGGTCGCGGCATTGGGTTCGGCGACGTAGCGGGTCGCCTCCATGAGCGGCGACGGACGGCCGACGAAGTCGCGCAAGAGCGCGCGATACTCGGCCCAAAACTCCGCATCGGCGAAGGCCGCGTCCATCCCACGTTCGAGCTCGGCGAGCGCCTCGATCAGAACCTCGGGGACGAATTTTCCGCCGAAGTTTTCTCCGAAGTAGCCGCGCGCGTCGGGACGCTTCAGACCAATTGTCCTTCCGGTGCCGTCACGTCGGCGGCGGAGGCGTCCGATGCGCGCCTCAGCGCGGCCACGAACCTAATCGGGTCCTCGGCGCGCATCAGCGACTCGCCGACCAAGAAACCGCGCGCCCCGCGGGCGTAAAGACGCGCGACGTCGCTCGGTTCGTGCACGCCGCTCTCGCTGATCACGAGTACCCCCGGAGGGATGTGCGGCAAGAGGTGTTCGGTGACGCCGAGGTCGGTTTCGAACGTACGCAGGTCGCGGTTGTTGATGCCGATGACCGAAGCTTCGACCCGGAGCGCGCGCTCGAGCTCATCCTCATCGTGCACTTCGACCAGCGTCTCGAGACCGAAGCGTTCGGCCTCGTCGCGCAGGCTGCGCAAGATCGCGTCGCTGAGGCCCGCGACGATCAAGAGGAGGGCGTCGGCGCCATAGGCCGCCGATTGGGCGATCTGATAGGGCGTCGAAAGAAAGTCTTTGCGCAGGATCGGCTTGCTCGTGCGAGCGCGCGCGACGTCAAGATAGCCGAGCTCACCCAAGAAATGGTCGGCTTCGGTCAGGACGCTGACGGCGTCGACGCCGGCTCGCTCGTAGCTCGCGGCAATCTCGCCGGCGTCGAAGTTCCGTGCGATCAGTCCGACCGACGGCGAGGCGCGCTTGATCTCGCCGACGATCGCGGGCCCGTTCGCCGCGCGCAGCGCCTGCGAGAAGCTGCGCCGTTCGCCGCGCCGCCGTTCGGCGCGCTCCGTCAGGGCGGCGTAATCCTCGCGGGCCTCTTCTTCCCTCAGGACTTTCGCCTTGGCGGCATAGAGGCGTTCCAGAATGTCATTCATGTTTACGCAAATTCCATCTCCGTTGAACCTTCGACGCGAAGGGCGTCGAAGACCGATTGGGCGGCGCCGCTCGCCAGCGAGCGCCGTGCTTGCTCGAGTCCCTCGTTCAGCGACCCGGCGTGCTCCGCCACGACGAGCGCGAGCGCCGCGTTCAACGCGACGACGTCGGCACGCGGAGAGTTTTCGCCACGCAAGATCGCGCGCAGCGCGGCCGCATTTTCGACCGGCGCGCCGCCCGCCAGATCGACCGAATTCGCACGAATCCCGAACTCGGCGGGGTCGATCCGGTACCGGCGGCTCTTCCCGGAACCAAACTGATAGACGTCGGTCGGCCCGTCGCCGGCAACCTCGTCGAGGCCGCTCGTCGAATGGACGACCGCACCGGCACGGCCGCCGAGCCGCTGGAGCGCTTCGCCGATCAATTCGAGATGCGCGCCGTCGGCGACGCCGATGGCTTGATGCGTCGCGCGCGCGGGGTTCGAGAGCGGCCCAAGCAGATTGAACACGGTGCGCACGCCGAGTTGACGCCGTACCGGCGCGACCTCTTTCATCGCCGGGTGATACGCTTGGGCGAACAAGAAGGCGAACTTGTGCTGGTCGAGTTGGCGACGAGCGTTTTCCGGCGAGCCGTCGAGCTTGATGCCGCACGCCTCGAGGACGTCGGCACTGCCGCAGCGGCTCGAGGCAGCGCGGTTGCCATGCTTGGCGACCGGTAAACCGCAACCGGCGACCACAAAGCCGACCGCGGTCGAGATGTTGATCGTGTGCGCGTTGTCTCCGCCGGTCCCGCAGGTATCGACGACGACCGGGAACTCGTGCTCGACGTGCAGACTGCGCGCGCGCATCGCCTCGGCGGCGCCGACGACTTCGTCGGCGCTTTCGCCCTTGGTGGCAAGCGCCGCTAAAAAGGCGCCGGCTTGCGCCTGGCTCCATTCGGCGTCCATGATCGCGCCGATCGCAAACGACATCGCCTCGGCGTCGAGGTCGCGGCGCGCGATGACCGTGCGCAAGAGTGACGGATAATCGCTCATGGTGCGGAATTGAACACGATGTCGAGGAAATTCCGGAATATCCAATGGCCTTCGGTCGTGAGAACCGATTCGGGGTGGAATTGAACGCCGTGGACCTCGAGGCTCCGATGCGCGAGGCCCTGGATGACCTTGTCCTCGCTCGTCGCCGTCAGGCGCAACGCTTGGGGCAACGTGCCGGCGTCGACGCAGAGCGAGTGATAGCGCGTCGCCCGGAAGGGCGACCCCAGGCGTGAGAACACACCGCTGCCGTCGTGCTCGATCTGCGAGGTCTTCCCGTGCATCAACGCCGGCGCGTGGACGACGTTCCCGCCGAAGTATTCACCGATCGCCTGCAGTCCGAGACAAACGCCGAGCACCGGCCGCTTCGCCTCGAGAGCCCAACCGAGGGCGTCGAGGGTCTTTCCGGCCGCCTTCGGACGTCCCGGCCCGGGTCCGATGCACAGTCCACCGCATCTCTCGACGAGACTCGCCTCGAGTTGCGGATCGTCGTTGCGCAGGACGTCGACGTGAGCGCCGAGCGAGCCGAAGAGGTGCGCGAGGTTATACGTGAACGAATCGTAGTTGTCGATCAACAGAATCCGCGCTTTCGAGTTAGCCTTCGCACTCATCGGTCGAGCGCCAACACGTCACGGACGATCCGCGTCTTCGCGAGGATTTCTTCGTATTCGGCCTGCGGCTCGCTGTCGGCGACGATCCCAGCGGAGGCCTGCCAGTAGGCGCGGCCGCCGGCAGTCGCGACGCTGCGCAAGATGATGCACGAGTCCATGTCGCCGTCGAAGTCGATGTGCGCGATGCTGCCGGCGTAGAATCCGCGCCGAACCGGTTCCATCTGGTCGATCAATTGCATCGCGCGGATTTTGGGCGTCCCGGTAACGGTCCCGGCGGGAAACGCCGCGGCGAACAGATCGAGCGCGTCCTTGTCGTCGCGCAGGTCGCCGGTCACGTTCGAGACGATGTGCATCACGTGGCTATAACGCTCGATGACCATCAATTCGTCGACGCGCACCGTGCCGACCTTGCAGACCGCGCCGAGGTCGTTACGACCCAGATCGACCAGCATGACATGCTCGGCCCGCTCCTTGGCGTTAGCGAGCAACTCGGTCGCGATGGCGTTGTCGCGCGCGGGGTCGTCGCCGCGCGGCCGCGTCCCCGCGAGGGGCCGAAGCCGTGCGCGGCCCGCGTCGAGCCGAACGAGAAACTCGGGAGAGGCACCGAAGACGGCGCGCCCCCCGGCTTCGAGGAAGAACATGTACGGCGACGGATTGCGCGCGCGGAGCTGCCGGTAGAAATCGAAGGGCGTCCCGTCGAGGTCGCACGAGTAGCGGATGCCGATTTGCACTTGGTAGACGTCGCCTTCGTAGATGGAACGCTTCGCTTCGGCGACGCGTTCCAGAAACGTCGCCTGATCCAGCGAGGTGCTGATCGGTCCCTTAGCTCGGACGTTGCCCGGAATCGTCGGCCGGACGCCGAGGAGTTCCGCGATGTAACCGTCGAGGCGGTCGGCGACGGTGCCTCGTTCGGACTCGTCGCGCGCGAAACCGATCAACGTCACGCGGTGCGTAAAGTGATCGAAGACGACCCACGTTCCCGGGATCATGACCAGCGCGTCGGCGAACGCGACGTCGGCCGGCGGCTTCGGCCCGACGCGTTCGAGGACACGCGCCGCGTCGTACGTGAAGGCACAGACCGCTCCGCCCGGAAACGGCAGGCCGCCGCGGTCGACGTGGTAGCGCGCCAAGATCGCGCGGATGCGCTCGAGCATCTGCGGATCGTCGTCGATCGAAACCGTCTCCAGGTAGTCGAGTCCGAGGAACGAGAAGCGCGCGATCCGATCCGTCCCCTCGACGCTCTCCAGAAGACACGAACGCCCCGGCGTGGCCAGGGCGAGGTACGCCGAGATCGGCGTGAGCGTATCCGCTACAAATTCGCGGATGACGGGAAGCAATCGTAGCGGTTCGGTCGTCGTCACCTGACCAATTCCAAGATTGATAATTCGGCCGCGTCGCCGGGGCGGACCCTCGTCTTGGTGATCCGGGTGTAACCGCCGGTTCGATCTTTCAGGGAGGGCGCGATCTGATCGACCAGTTTCTTGGTGACGGCGGCTTCGGTCAGGTACGCGGCGACGATGCGGCGCGAATGAAGATCGCCGCGCCGTGCGGTGGTGATCAAACGTTCGACGACCTTCGAGATCTCGCGTGCCTTGGCGCTGGTCGTCTCGACTTTCTCGTGTTTGAAGAATGAGGTAGCGAGATTGCGCAACATCGCTCGGCGGTGGCCGTCGGTGCGGGAGAGGCGCTTTTTCGCGATTTGGTGCGGCATCGCTCTGCGTCGCTAGCCGGGATGGCGCAGCGACAGTCCCCTCTCTTCGAGTACCTGCTTGATTTCGTCGAGCGACTTCTTGCCGAAGTTGCGCATCTTGATGATCTCGTCTTCGGTCATGTCGAGCAACTCGGAAACCTTCGAGATGCCGGCACGCTTGAGGCAGTTGAACGAGCGCACCGAGAGGTTGAGCGTCTCGACCGGAATGTCCCACTCGCTGGTGGGCGCGGTCGCGGGCGGCTTCTCCTCCTGCGTGAAGTTCACGAACAAGTCGAGCTGCTCTTGAAGCAGCGAGGCGGCTTGCGAGAGCGCGTCGTCGGGCGTGATCGAGCCGTTGGTCTCGATCTCGATCGTGAGGCGGTCGAAGTCGACCGACTGGCCGACGCGCGTGTCGTCGACGGTGAAGTTCACCTTGCGGATCGGCGAGAAGATCGAATCCATCGGGATCAAGCCGATCATGTGTTCGATGTTCTTCTGCTTGTCGCCGGTGACATAGCCGCGGCTCTTCTCGACACCGATCTCCATTTGGAGTTTCGCCGTCTTCGCCGAGAGCGTCGCGATGTGGTAGTCCGGCTGCAGGATCTCGACATCGGCGTCGGGCGTGATGTCGCCGGCGGTGACTTCGCGCGCCCCGCTTGCCGACAGCGTCAGCACCTTGGGCTCCTCGGTGTTGAGCTTGATCGGGAGACCCTTGAGGTTGAGCAAGAGGTTCGTCGTGTCTTCAACGATGCCGGGGATGGTCGAGAACTCGTGCAGCACGCCGTCGATCTTGAGGTAGGTGACGGCGGCGCCGGGGATGCTCGAAAGCAGGACGCGGCGCAGCCCGTTGCCGAGCGTAATGCCGAATCCGCGGTCGAGCGGTTCGATGATGAACTTCGCGTAGTTGTCGCGACGCTCGCGGACTTCGATGCCCGGGAGGTGCGATGTTTCCATGACGGTCATGGTGTTGTGGGGTTTCCTTTGTTGCCGTTTACGTTATCCGTTGACTCGCCCCGCGAGCAACGATCGTACGCCTAACGGCGGCTTGAGTTATCTCGAGTAATACTCGACGATGAGTTGTTCGTTTACGGGGGTGTCGATTTGTTCGCGGCTCGGAAGCGCGGCGACTTTGATCGCATTTTCTTGGTCGTTCCACTCGAGCCAGTCGGGATGATTGCGGTTCTTGACGTACTCGAGGTTCGACTGAAGCAGCGGCGATTTGCTCGAACGTTCGCCGATCGTGACCACGTCACCGGCCTTCATCAGATATGAGGGGATGTTGACGATGCGGCCGTTGATCCGAAAATGGCGGTGCGTGACGAGCTGGCGCGCCTGCGCGCGGCTCGACGCGAGGTTCATGCGGTAGATGACGTTGTCCAGCCGGCGCTCGAGCAACTGCAAGAACGTGCGGCCGGTTTGACCCGGGACGCGCGCCGCTTCGCGAAAATAGTTCTCGAACTGCGTCTCGTGTACGCCGTAGTAACGGCGCATCTTCTGCTTTTCACGCAACTGGCGGCCGTATTCCGAAATCTTCTGACGGCTCGGCTTGCCCTGCGTCTTCTGCCCCGGCGCCGTGCCGCGACGTTCGACCGCGCACTTTTTGGAGAGGCAGCGGTCGCCTTTGAGGAAAAGCTTGATCTTTTCGCCAGTCTTGCTCGCGGCGGTTTCGCGGCGGCACAGACGACAAACGGGACCGGTGTAACGCGACATGCTAGACTCTCCGCCGCTTCGGCGGGCGGCAGCCGTTGTGCGGGATCGGCGTGACGTCCTTGATGAGCGTGATCTCGAGGCCGGCGGCCTGCAGCGAGCGGATCGCGGCTTCGCGTCCCGCGCCTGGGCCCTTCACGTAGACCTCGGCGGTCTTCATCCCGTGATCCATCGCTTTGCGCGCGACGGCTTCGGCGGCCATCTGGGCGGCGAACGGTGTCGATTTCTTCGAGCCCTTGAAGCCGAGATTGCCGGCCGAGGCCCAAGCGATGACGCTGCCCTGGTTGTCGGAGATGGTCACAATCGTGTTGTTAAAGGAAGAGTGGATGTGGGCGACGCCGAGCGCGACGTTCTTGAACTCGCGCTTCTTGCGCGCCTTGGGTTGTTTCTTGGCAGCCAAACGTGCTCCGAATTTTATCCTAGCCCCGCGCAACGAGCCTGGGGTGTCGTCGCCTCGACCGGCCCCGCCCGTGGGGCGACCCGATCTTGCTACCGGACGAGCGGCGAGGTCGTCCGTCCGCGCGCGAAGCGCGCCCGTCTGGGCCACTTCGCGTCGGAGGCTGCCTGGGACAGCCGAGGACCGATTGTACCCTAAGGCTCGGTCTCGGTCAACCGGAAGTATCGCCGGTCGCGAGAGGTCCTCCCATTGAGCCTCCAATCCGAGCGCCACCGACGGCGGCGTCGCCTCGTTACACACTAGGTGAGAGGCCGAAAAAGGGCAGCGCCATCGCCGCGCTGAGCGTCAACCGCCTCGCCGGGCAAGCAAGCCGGCTCTTGACGCGAACCGCCCACCCCAACCCGCCGCTGTTTCTGATCACGGCGACGGTGATGCTCGGCGTGATCATGGCGATCATCGACTCGACGATTGTCAACGTCGCGCTCAACGACATGGCGGGCAACCTCGGCGCTTCGACCGACGAGATCGCCTGGGTCGCGACCGGCTACATCCTCGCCAACGTGGTCGTCATGCCGCTCAACGGCTGGCTGACCGCGCTGTTCGGGCGGAAACTTTTCTATGCGGGGTCGCTCGCGATTTTCACGATCGCCTCGCTGATGTGCGGCCTCTCCCACT
Organism: Candidatus Zemynaea palustris; assembly: GCA_003134695.1. GTDB lineage: Bacteria > Vulcanimicrobiota > Vulcanimicrobiia > Vulcanimicrobiales > Vulcanimicrobiaceae > Zemelea > Zemelea palustris. The sequence goes on from PLCB01000058.1 coordinate 40,010, forward strand.
CCCTGAGCGAAATCATCATCTGGCGCGTCGTGCAAGGTGTCGGCGGCGGCGCGCTACAGCCGACGGCACAAGCGATTCTGTTCGAATCCTATCCCGTCGAAAAGCGCGGACAGGCGATGGCGGTCTTCGGGCTCGGCGCGATGGTCGGTCCCGCGATCGGCCCGACGTTTGGCGGCTGGCTGGTCGACAATTTTTCGTGGCCGCTGATCTTCTTCATCAACATCCCGATCGGAGCGGTCGCGCTGTGGATGACCTTCCGGTACATCGCGGACCCGTCGTACATCAAGAAACCCGAACGCGGCGCCGACTGGCTGGGCCTCGGGTACATGACGGCCGGCATCGCCTCGCTGCAATACGTTCTCGAGCGAGGCCAGCGTGAGGATTGGTTCGACTCGAGCACGATCGTGATTCTGTCGTGCGTGGCCGTCTTCGGGATCGGGGCGTTCGTGATCCGAGAGCTGCGCGATCCGTATCCTTTCGTCGACTTGCGGGTCTTCAAGTCGTATCCGTTCACCGTGGCAAGTCTGATCGGCGTCGTCAGCGGCTTCGGTTTGTTCGGGCTGAACTTGGTGCTGCCGCTGTTTTTCCAGACCGTCTTGGGCTTTAGCGCATGGGACACCGGCCTCACGTTGTTGCCCGGGGCGCTCGCGACCGCGATCAGCATGCCGATTGCCGGACGACTCGCCGGTTCGGTCACTCCGAAGATTCCGGTCGCTTTCGGCCTAGCTGTCTTTGCGCTCGGGAGTTGGCTCTTGGGCGGCCTCAATCAGAACGCCGGGTATTGGGACATCTTTTGGCCGCGCGTCCTTCAGGGATTCGCGCTCGGTTTCTTGTTCGTTCCTCTGACGACGGCGGCGCTGGCGGCGATCCCGACCAATCTCATGGCGAACGCCACCGGCATCTACACCTTGGTTCGCCAGCTCGGCGGCAGCCTCGGCATCGCCGTGCTCGAACTCCTGATCTTACGGCGACAGGATTACGTCCAGCAGTTGCTCTCGGCAAACGTCAGCTTGAGCAATCCGAACGTCTCCGATTTCCTACGCAACGCACCCGACCGAGCCGCGGCGCTGGCGCAGCTGGCGCAACAAGTCGACGTCAACGCGGTCGTCCTCGCCTACGACTACGCGTTCCGCGTCTGCGCAATCTTGTTCGCGCTCTCGATTCCGATGGTTCTGTTCTTGCGCAACCCGATGCGCGACCGCCCAAAGCCTAGCTAAATGTGAATGTGAGGGAGCGTGATACGGGGGAGCTTGACATGGGGGGTCTTGACATGGGGAGTCTTGACATGGGGAGTCTTGACATGAGGGAGCTTGATATGGGGGAGCTTGATCGCATCTGCCGCAGCCGGTTTCGGCAGGGCTACGATCGCCAGCATCGAGGCCGCCGCCGCCGTCATCGCGAGTTTTGAAATCAATTTAAGCATAGAAAGACCTTTCGTGCGCGCGCGCACCATCGTCTGATCATACCCTAATCGGCGGCAACTGAACCGCGTTTACTCGGTCCGTCTCTAATGGTTGTTGCCCTGGCCGTTGTTGCCCTGGCCGTTGCCGCCATGCTTGTTGCCCTGGCTGTTGTTGCCAGGCTTGTTGTTGCCATGGCCGTTACCGTGACGATGCGTGCGGTCGAACTGTCCCGTTCGTTTATAATCGTAGGTGTACGACTTGGGATTTGCTCTCGGACTATAGTAAGCGTACTGGCCCGAGGAGTACTGACCGTTCGAATTCGGATAGAACGTCTGGCCATTCGGCATCACGATCCGACCATTGCCGTAGATCGTTCCGCCGTTTTGGGTGTAACCGACGATCGTATTCGCCGGTTGTTGCGAATTCTGGTAATTGCCATAGAGGGTCTGTTGACCGATGGCGGCGACGATCGTGCTCAGCAGCGTGTTGAGGTTCTGTGCCGCAGCCGGTTTCGGCAGGGCTGCGATCCCCAGCATCGAGGCCACCGCCACCATAATGGCGAGTTTTGAAATCAATTTGGACATATAAAGACCTTTCGTGCGCGCGCGCACTACAGGTCATGTACCCTACGACGACACTCGAACCGCGTTTACCGTTTGCCGCGGTGACCGAGATGCCAGCCGTGCTTCGGGCACGAATATGCCGACAAACGAACCGTGCTCTGAGGGATCGCGCGTTCGGCGAGCTTCTTGGTCGAGAACGCCGCCTTCGGCGAACCGTTCTTGTTGTAGCACGAACGCGAACCGCCGCTGCGCCGTCGAGGGCTTGGTTGGTCCACGACGCATCTGATTCGCGAGCGGCGTCCCAATCCTCGCGCCCGGCTGCGACCGGTTCGGCTAGCGGGCGCTTAGGATCGCGCCGAGCGCGGAGACGATACCAGGATCGAACTGCGTCTCGGAACCGAGGCGCAAGCGCTCGAACGCTTCGGGCGCGGTGATCGGCTCGCGGTGCGGCCGACGGCCGACCATTGCGTTGAACGAATCGGCGACCGCGACGATCCGGGCTTCGAGCGGAATCGCCTCGCCTCGCAAACCGTCGGGATACCCGCCGCCGTCGTAGCGTTCGTGGTGCCAGCGAATCGCGTTCGCCAGCGGCGCCAGCAGCGGATCTTCGAGCGCCATCGCCTCGCCGGCGAGAACGTGCGTGCGCACGAGATCGATTTCGTCCTCGCCCAGCGGACGTGCGTCCGAGACGATCCCTACCGGCAACGCCAACTCGCCGATGTCGTGGATGAGGCCGCAACGGCTGACGAGCGTGACGTCGGCATCGGAAAGCGCGAGCTGGCGCGCGAGGCGCTTCGCCCAAGCGGAAACCTGACGGGCATGATCGCCGGCGTAGATCTCGTCACTCGACAGCCGGGTCACGATATAATTGATCGCGCCGTCGATGTCGGCGATGACCTCGGGACGCCTCACCGAAGCGGCGATCGCCGGCGCCGTCGGGCGGAGTGCGCGCAGCGGAGCCGCAGCGACATCTCCGAATTTTTTCTTCTCCACGAATTTCGCGAACGCTTGGCCCGCGTCACTGAAGAACGCGCTAACGTCGTCGTCACGCGAGTCGTTCGCAGCTTGCGATTCGACCCAAACCGCCAATCGCGCGGGCTGCTGATCGGCGACCGCGTCGAGATATGCGTCGACGAACGAGTGCGCCAAGGCTTGGTGCAGAAGCCTCCGTTGCGGCGCGCTCACAACCTCCAAAGCCGAATCGATCAATTCGGTCCGGGCGCCGCGGAGCGTTTCCAGGACGGCAGCGTTCCTTGCGTTACTCATCGTTGCAGGACCACCTCGTGCATCGCCGCGACAATCTCCGGGTCGAACTGCGAACCTGTGTGGAGTTGGAGTTGTGCGAGCGCGTCCGAGGGCGCCATCGCCGGCCGATAAGGACGGCGGCCGATCATCGCGTTGAAACAATCGGCGACGGTAACGATGCGTGCCGCTAGCGGCACCTCGTCGCGCTCCCTCCCATCTGGATAACCGTGCCCGTCGATCCGTTCGTGATGGGCGCGAACGATCAGTGAAAACTCCCCGAGACGTTCGTCCTCAAGAATAATCTGTTCGCCGTAAGTCGTGTGCTCGCGCATCGTCACCCACTCGGCCTCGGTCAACTTGCGCGGCGCTTGCAAGATCGACGGCGGCGTGGTCACCTTACCGACGTCGTGAATCATTCCGGCGCGCGCGACGTACGTCGTCTCTTTCTCCGAGAGCGAGAGGCGCCGAGCGAGTCGCCCGCACCAGCTCGAGACAGAGCGCGAGTGCTCCGCCGTCAAGGGATCGGCACCTTCGAGACGCGCCAGCATCCCGCTGACTGCGGCATCGACTTCGTCGACGTGCTCGCGGGCCGCGGCCCGCGTCGTCCGAGGTTTTTGCAAGACCTCGCGAAGCGAATCTTCGACGGAGCGCAGGGGCTTGCGCTCGCGTTCGGCGACGCCTTGCGCTGCGAAAAAATCGTCGAGCGAGCGGCACGCTCCGCGGAACAGCTTGGTCACGGCCGGCGTGTCGGCGTGCGCGTCGCACATCCGATCGACCCAATCGACCAACTGGGCGGGGGAGCCGGCGGCGGCCGAGTGCGCGTAAGTGTCGACGAACGTGCGCGCCAGCAACTGAACGATGAGGTTTCGCTCGCCGCTTGGGACCTCGCGCATCACCGCGCTCGCCAAGTCCAGGCGGGCTTCGGTGCGAGCTTCGGAGCGAGCGATCAGCGCAAGGCTCATGCCGAGTTCCCCGCGCCGACCGCGAGCGGCTCAACGCATGCCGGCGGCAACATCTCGAGCATTCGAGCGTAACCGCCGAAATCGTCGCGGCGCAGCCGCTCGAGCGCGCCGAACAATTCCACGTGATCCGCCTCTCCCGCACGCCAGTCGGCCAACGCATCGACTGCGCCGGCGAGAGCGCGGAGGCGGCGGCGATGCTGCGGCACGTCACGCTCGACGCGCTCGAGGATCGCCTTGGCGGCGCCGAGCTGTCCGAGCATGACCTCGGCGAGCGCGGAGAGGATCCGCGCGCGCCACAAGAAGACGTTGGTCGCCTTCGGGAAACGATCGAGCTTGCGCATCGCCGCCAGGGCCCGGAGGGCTTCGGCCGTCGCGCCCGCAGCCGTCGCGTGCACCGCGATCTCGGCCCAGCGCAGCGCGCGCCGCTCTGATTCCTGGTGCTGGCCGGCGCTCGAGGCGAGGATGCGATGCGCGCGCGCAAAGTCGCCTTGACAGGCGATCTGCAGAACCTGAGCCGGGAGCAACGCCTGCGTCGCGCAGCGAGCGCTGTACTGGACTTCGAATTCGCTCAAGTCGCGCTCGATCTGCGCCACCGACGCGACGTCGCCGCGCTCGACTTCGATCTCGTAGGCGGCGACGAGCGCGTAGACCTGCTTTTCGACGCTGCCACATTTCGCGCCGTAGACCGCGATCTGCCGCAAGTATTCGGTCGCGCGCGCACAGTCTTCGTCGACGTCGATCGCGACGTTGTACAGGACGCTGAGCGCTCCCGACGCGACCTCGTGGGCGCCGATGCGCGCCGCGAGGGTCGAGGCGGCCTCCGCAAACTCCTTGGCCCGTTCGAACTTGCCTTCGCGCAGGGCCACGAACGCCGTCTGGTGGTACACGCGGGCCCGGACCGCATCGTCTTCGACGCTTTCCAGACTCAGCATCGCGCGGTCGAGCCACTCGTGCGCCTCGTCAAAGCGATTCTCGAGCGCGGTTCCGGCGGCCCGGGCGGACATGATCTTGGTGCGCAGCGGCGCAGGAATCTCGTCGTAGTCAGCGTCGGGCTCGAGCACGCTCAGTGCATCGGGGCGGCCGCGACGGAGCAATTCGCACCCGTACCAGTAGCGAATTTGCGTCCGCTCCCACGGCGAGTTGCACGCCTTGAGCGCATTTTGGAAATAGGCTTCGCTGACGTCGGTATGTCCGCCCAGCGCCGCCGACATCCCGAGCAGCGCGAGGATCGCGGGGTTGGTCGCTCGGGCTTCTTCGGAAAGCGCGGCGAGCGCGTCGTGCAGCAGGTGGGCGTGCTCGCTCTCGAGCGAGGCAAAACCGTGGCGTTCGATGATGCCGAGGATCGCGCGCTCTTTCCCGGCGGCGATGGTCAACTTGAGCGCATCGGCGACGTTACCGGAGTCCTCAAGGGTTTGCGCGGCGCGCAAGCTGAAGGCGGTGCGATCGCCGGACGATGCCAGCTTCGCGAGCAAGAAGCGCCGGAAGCGCGGAATATAATCGGTGGAGTCGATTTCGAAGACGTGTGGGAAGCGCTCGCGCAGTTCGGCGAGCGGCGCCCCGTCGAGTCCGGCCACGAGCGCGCCCTCGAGCGCGGCAGCGCGATCGGCCCACCCGAGCGAGCGATAGATTTCGTCGAACATCGGCTCAAAGCGTTCGGCGCGCCCGGTCTCCTCGAGCGCGACCACCCGCGGCCGTCGCAACAGCATGACAAAATCGCCGACGACGCCGTCGGCGAAGCGACGCAGACGCTCGACTTCTTCGGCGTCGGTACCGGGTCGAAGGGCGGCAGCGATTTCCCTCGCCTCGACAGGCGTCAACATGAGCGCCTGCTTGTCAAAGGGTAGCGCGGCGACGCCATGCGCCAGCCAGGCCGCGAGCGGCACGTCGTGCGAGTGCTCGGAAGCGATGACCCAGCGACAGTCCGCCGGCGAATTCTCGGCTGCCGCGAGGATGAAGTGCGCGATGCGCGGGTCGCTCGCCTGATGGAGGTCGTCGACGAGGATCGCGGTGCGAACGTCCTTGAGGTGCCGGACGAACCAGGTCGCTAGGGCCGCGGCGGGCTGTCGCGCTTGCAACGCACGCTCGTAGGCACCGGCTAAGGTCTGCAGCATCTCCGGGACGTGCGCCGAGAGCGCCTTGACGATCTCGGAGGCGAAACGCGCGAACGACATGTCCTCGGTGATCGCGACGTACGCGCTCGCACGGCGCAAAGCGTAATCGGCCAAGAGCCGGCTCTTCCCGTAACCTTCGGGTGCGACGAGCAAGGTGACGTGCTGCGTTCCGAGCGAGCGTGAGAGCTCGCGTGCGGGAAGTCGCGCGACGGTCGTCTGCACGCTACGACCGGATCCCGGCGCTGTCTGCGCTCGGCAGGGAGGAAATGCGGCCACCGGCTACCTTCGTAAGAACCGGCAATATGGAAGGTGGGCCGAACTGATAGCGCATCGATCCTCCGTGAAGAATGTGGCTGATCACAGAGTACCTTCGGGTGTGATCCAAAACAAGTGACGCCGCTCACCTGCTCGGTCTCCGGCTAAGAACTTAGCATATCCCAAAAGGTGTGACCACGGTCACACGCGGGCGGCTAACGCTTCGGCGGAGTACCCGGCGGCGGAGCGGCTTTCTTGCGGGCGCCGACGGTTTTCTTCGGGCCCTTGCGCGTGCGCGCATTGGTCTTCGTGCGTTGACCGCGCACCGGGAGGCCGCGACGATGACGCAGGCCGCGATAACAACCGATGTCGGTGAGCCGCTTGATGTGGCCGGCGACCTCGCGCCGCAGATCGCCCTCGACTTTCACGGAGCCGTCGATCGCGTCGCGCAGACGTTTCTCTTGTTCCTCGGTGAGATTCTTGACCCGAATGTTCGGGTCGACGCCGGTCTGCTTGAGGATCTTCTGAGCGGTCGGAAGCCCGATCCCGAAGATGTAGGTCAGCGCGACCTCGATACGCTTCTCGCGCGGTAGATCGATGCCGGAAATACGTGCCATCAGCCCTGGACCTGTTTATGCTTGGGATTGCTCTCGCAGATCACGCGGACTTTGCCCTCGCGACGGATGATGATGCACTTTTCGCAGATGCGCTTGACGGACGGTCGGACTTTCATTATTTGTACCTATAGGTGATGCGGCCGTGGGTGAGGTCGGTTGTCTTGACTCATGCCGCGATCTCTTCCTTCGGGCGATAGTTTGCGGCGTCGGGGTGCTCGAGCATGTCGCGAAGTGTCAGGATGCGAGGGCCTTCCTCGGTGAGGGCGATGGTGTGCTCGAAATGCGCTGCGAGTTTACCATCTGCCGTCACGACTGTCCAGCCGTCGGGGAGGGTGCGGACTTCGTGCGTCCCTTCGGTGATCATCGGCTCGATCGCGAGGCAGAGGCCCGAGCGCAACACGATCCCCTTTCCCGGATCGCCGAAGTTGGGGACTTGCGGCTCCTCGTGCATCTTGCGGCCAACGCCGTGGCCGACCAGCGCCCGGACGACGCCGTAGCCGCTCGCCTCCGCGTGCTGCTGCACCGCGTGGCCGATGTCGGAGAGGCGGTTGCCCTCCTGCATCTGCGCGATGCCGAGCATCAGGCTCTCTTGGGTCACGCGCATGAGACGCTGCGCCGCGGCCGAGACGTTCCCGATCCCGATCGAGGCCGCCGAATCGCTGACGTACCCCTCGAACGTCGCCCCGATGTCGATCGACAAGAGATCGCCGTCCTTGAGTGCGTAGTCGCCGGGAATTCCGTGGACGACGACGTCGTTGACGCAGGCGCAGATCGACGCGGGAAAGCCGTTGTATCCTTTGAACGTCGGGACGCCGCCGCGTTCCCGAATCATCCGTTCGGCGAGCCGGTCGAGTTCGCGCAACGTCATCCCCGCCTCAGCAGTGCGCAGCAGCGTCGAGAGCGTCCCAGCGGTGATCTTCCCGCCGCGGCGCATGATGTCGATTTCGCGCGGCGACTTGATCGAAATCATGCCGTCGCTCCGTCGCGCGCGCCGATCGCTCGGAAGATTTGGGCGGTAACGTCCTCGATCGGTGCGAGCGCGTCGATATGCTTGAGGAAGCCGGTCTTGGCATAGTAGTCCACCAGCGGCGCCGTTTGTTCGTCGTAGACCTGCAACCGTTTCTCGACCACGTCGACCTTGTCGTCGGGCCGCTGTTCGAGTGGGCCGCCGTCCTCGTCGCAAATACCCGCAACCTTGGGCGGATTGAATTCCTCGTGATAGGTGCGGCCCGTGCGTGGATTGCTCCAGCGCCCCGTGAGGCGCCGGACCAGCGCCGCGTGGTCGGTGTCGAACAGCAACACAGCGCTGAGCGGTTTGTGCAAGCGGGCTAAGGTCGCATCCAGCGCCTCCGCCTGCGTGACCGTGCGTGGAAAACCGTCGAGAACGAACGCGTCGAGTCCGACGAGTTGCTGCTCCATCATTGCGATCATGATGGCGTCCGGAACGAACGCACCCACCTCCATGTACGCTTTCGCTTCCTTGCCGAGCGCCGTACCGTCGCTAACGTGCTTGCGCAAGATGTCGCCGGTCGAAATCTGGCGGACGCCGAAGCGCCCCTCCAGAAGTTTCGACTGCGTGCCCTTCCCCGCGCCCGGCGGCCCGAGAAGGATGAGCCGCACCGCCTGCGGCGACGCGCTCATCTTTTAATAAACCCCTTGTAATCGCGCATGGCGAGCCGTGCCTCGATCTGCGTCATCGTATCGAGGGCGACGCCGACGACGATCAGCAGCGACGTCGAGCCGAGATAGAACGTCGTGACGCCGAGACCGCGCTGCATCGTCGAGGGGAGCACCGCCAACAGGCCGAGATAGACGGCCGCCACGGTCGTGATACGGAAGAGGATGCGCTGGATGTACTCGACGGTCGGCTGCCCCGGGCGGATGCCGGGGATGAACGAGCCGCTCTTCTTCAGGTTGTCGGCGATGTCGCGCACGTTGACGACGACCGAACTGTAGAAGAACGTGAAGACCACGACCAGCACGAAGTACGCGAGGTTGTAGAGCAGCGAGTTCGGGCTGAAGTACGTCTGCAGCGCGAGCGAGACCGCCGCTCCATTGGTCGGAAGATCGAAGGGCCCGATCAGGTGGAGCCAGGTCGCCGCCACGCCGGAGTGCTGGAACCACGAGAGCGCCTGCTGAGGCAGCAAGAGGATCGAGATCGCGAAGATGATCGAGATGACGCCGGCGTTGTTGAGGCGCAAGGGAATGTACGAGGAGCGCCCCGCGAACATCTTGCGGCCGACGACGCGCCGCGCTTGCTGCACCGGGATGCGGCGTTGGCCCTGGTACATGAAGACGATCGAGACGATCGTGATCAGCGCGATCGCGATGAAGAGCACCAGGCCGAAGACGTTGAGGCCTTCGCGCTGGCCGAGTTGGACCGTCTGCGCGACATAGGTTGGATAGCGCAGCACGATTCCGACGAAGATGATCAGCGAGACCCCGTTACCGATGCCCTTGTCACTGATCTGCTCGCCGAGCCACATCAAGAAGAGCGTCCCGGCTACGAACGCGACGATCGCGTAGATCAGGAAGCCGGTCGAGTTGTCGTAGAAAACGCCGGCCCGCTGCATGTTGATCGACATCGTCGAGGCCTGAACGATGCCGAGCACGATCGTCAACCAGCGAGTGTACTGGCTGATCTTCTTGCGGCCTTCCTCGCCGCCTTTCTTGGCCAGCTCCTCGAGTTGCGGCAGCACGACGGTCATCAATTGCATGATGATCGAGGCGTTGATGTAGGGCGTGATCCCCATCGCGATGATGGAGAGTTTTTGCAGCGCGCCGCCCGAGAGGAAGCCGAGGAAGTTGTAAAACGTCCCCTCGCGCAAGAGGTTCTGCCATTTCGCTTCGTCGACGCCCGGCAATTGGACGTGGATCATGAACACGAACAGCGCGAACGCGCCGAAAACGAACAGAATCCGCTTGCGGATGTCCGGAACGAGGATCGCGGCGCGCAGATTCTGGAGCATTTAGGAGCCCGTCACTCCTTGTCCGCGCTAAGCGCTTCTTCTCCGAGGTTGGCGCCGGCGGCGACGAGTGCGTCGCGCGCGCTCTGCGAGAAGAGGACGTCACGGAAGACCAGACCCGAGGGAAGGGCCTTCCCCGGTTTGGTTCCGCCGAGAATCTTCACGCCGTCCGGTGCTTTGCTGATGATGCGTCGCTCGACGAGCGACTGCGGCGAAACCTCGATTTGCGGGTTCCAGCCGGCGAGCGCACTCAAGTTCACGACGGCGAACGTGGTGCGGAAATGACCGATGTCGCGCGCCTTTTGCGAATAGCCGCGGCGATGCGGGAGGCGGCGCGCCCAGGGCGTTTGACCGCCTTCGAACGCGGGACCCTTGCCGCCGCCGGAGCGCACGGTCTGACCCTTGCCGCCTTCGCCGCCGGTCTTGACCATACCGGAGCCGTGTCCGCGACCGATGCGCACGCGTTTCGGGCGCGCGCCGCGATTCTCACGCAACGAGGCGAGCGACGTTCCCGGTTTGGCGGGCGCGAGCCCGTTGAAACGCCCGGCGGCGATCGCCGCGCGCGCGCGTTTGGCCGGCGCTATTTTTTTCGCGCCGGCTTTGGCTGCAGGTTTCTTGGCCGCGCCGGTTTTCGGCGCGGCCTTCTTGGCCGCGGCTTTGGGGGGAGACTTCTTTTTCTTTTCGGGCATGATCGTCTTTACGCAAACAGCTCTTGCACGGTCTTGCCGCGCATCTTCGCGACTTGCTCGGCCGTCCGCAGCGAACGCAGCGCCTCGCAAGTCGCAAGGACCACGTTGATCGGGTTCGAGCTGCCGAGCGATTTGGTCAGGATGTCGTGGATGCCGGCGAGTTCGAGGACGGCGCGCATCGCGCCACCGGCGATGACGCCGGTACCCGGCGCGGCCGGCTTCATGAACACTTTTCCGGCGCCGACTTGCATCGTCACCTCGTGCGGAATCGTGCGCTGGACCATCGGCACGGTAATGAGCGCCTTGCGCGCCTGTTCGACGCCCTTGCGGATCGCCTCGGGAACTTCGCCGGCCTTGCCGATCGCGAACCCGACGCGGCCCTTACGGTCGCCGACGACGACGAGCGCGCTAAAGCTGAAGCGCTTACCGCCCTTGACGACTTTGGCGACGCGGTTCACCCGGACGACGGTTTCGTCGAAACCGGAGTTGTCGCGGTCGCGACCTCCTCGATACTGCAATTAAAACTCCAATCCGGCGTCGCGCGCCGCTTGCGCCAGCGCGGCGACCCGGCCATGATACTTGAGACCATTGGTGTCGAAGACGACCGCGCCGATGCCGGCCGCTTTGGCGCGCTGCCCGACGATCTCGCCGACGCGCTTGGCGGCCGCGAGGTTGGTCAGCGACGAGAGCCCGGCGGCGACGTCTTTTTGGCGCGTCGACGCGGTGACCAGCGTCGCGCCCTTGCTGTCGTCGATGACGGCGGCGTAGATGTGGTGCAGCGAACGGAATACCTGCAGCCTCGGCCGCGCGGCCGACCCCTGCACTCGCTTGCGCGAGCGCTTGTGGCGCTTGATGCGTGAGTCGTTCTTCGATCTGGCCATTACGCTTTACCGATCGCCTTGCCGGCTTTGCCGAGCTTCTTCTTCACGAACTCGCCCTCGTAGCGAATGCCCTTTCCTTTATACGGCTCGGGCGGGCGCAGCGCGCGAATCTCGGCAGCGACTTGGCCGACTTGCTGCTTGTCGATGCCGTCGACGTGGATGCGGTTGGTCCCCTCGACGGCGAACGTGATCCCTTTGGGCGGCTCGTACGAGAGCGGATGCGAAAAGCCGAGTTGAAAGTTCAGCCGCTCGCCGGCCTTGGCGACGCGATAGCCGACGCCTTGGATCTCCAGGCTCTTGCGATAGCCTTTCGAGACGCCTTCGATCATGTTCGCGACGAGCGTGCGCGTCAGACCGTGCGCGGCGCGATGATCTTTGGTCTCGCCGGCGCGCTCGACGCGCACGACGTTGTCTTGAACCGCGACGCGCACGACCGCCTGAATCTTCTGTTGCAGTTCGCCTTTGGGCCCTTTGACGCGCACGGTCGAATCCGCCACTTGGACGGTGACGTTCGTCGGAATCGCGACCGGTAATTTACCGATTCGTGACATTATGCGCCCGCAGCGCTCCGCGCCGCACCGTTACCAAACATAAGCCAGCACCTCTCCGCCGTAGCCTTCGCGCTTCGCGCGTTTGCCCGACATGATGCCCTTCGAGGTCGAGATGATGACGAGGCCGAGGCCGCCGAGCAAGCGAGGGATCTCGGTCCGCGGCGAATAGACGCGCAGGCCGGGACGGCTGATGCGGCGCAGGCCCGTGATCACTTTCTCTCTTTCGGGACCGTACTTGAGGATCAAGCGAAGCGTCCCTTGCGGGCCTTCGGCGACGACCTCGTAACTCCGAATGAAGCCTTCATCCTTAAGGATCTCGGCGATCGACCTCTTCATCTTCGAAGCCGGGATGTCGACGGTTTCGTGTCCCGCCGTGTTGGCGTTACGGATGCGCGTTAGCATGTCGGCGATCGGATCGGTAATAACGCCCATCACCAACTCGCTTTCACGATGCCCGGGATGAAACCGCGGTGCGCGTTCTCACGGAAGCAGATACGGCACAGCCCGAACTTACGATAGTAGCCGCGCGGGCGGCCGCAAGCGAGACAGCGGTTGTGCTGGCGCACCTTAAACTTCGGCGTCCGTTTCGACTTCTCAATGGAGGAGGTCTTGGCCATCAGGAACGTTCCTTTTGAAGCGGCAGGCCCATCTGTTGCAGAAACTCGCTGGCTTCTTCGTCCGACTTGGCCGTCGTAACGATCACGATGTCCATCCCGCGCAATTTGTCGACTTTGTCGTAGTTGATTTCCGGGAACACGGTCTGCTCGCGCAATCCCAGATTGTAGTTGCCGCGGCCGTCGAACGACTTTCGGGCGAGCCCGCGAAAGTCGCGGATACGCGGCAGCACGATGTTGAAAAACTTGTCGAGGAAGACGTACATCCGGTCGCCGCGCAGCGTCACCTTGGCGCCGATGTTCACCCCTTCGCGCAACTTGAAGGCGGCGATCGACTTCTTGGCCTTGGCGATCACCGCTTTTTGACCAGAGATCACTTCGAGCTCCTTGGCCGCCGCGTCGAGCACCTTCGGATTCTGGAGCGCCTCGCCGACCGACATGTTGATGACGACCTTCTGCAGCTTCGGAATCTGGTGCACGTTGGTGTAGCCGAACTTTTCGATCAGCGATTTCCGGATGTCACCCATGTAGCGCTCGCGCAGACGTGAAACGGTGGCAGGCATTAGCGTCCCTTCACCGGTTCGGCCGCGACTTCGCCGCAGCGTCCGCAGATGCGCTGCTTCTTGCCTTCGGGGCTGAGCTTGTACTTGACGCGCGACGGTGTGCCGCACTTCGTGCACACATATTGCAAGGCCGAAATCGGCAGGGGCGCTTCCTTTTCGTAGATGCCGGCCGACTTCGCGCCGCCGAAACCCTGTTTGCTATGGCGCTTGACGACGTTGAGACCCTCGACCGTCGCCTTACCGATTCTCGGAAAGACCGCTTTGACCGTACCGCGCTTGCCCTTCTCTTTGCCGCGCCGAACTACGACGGTATCGCCTTTGGCGATCTTCATCTTCAAGGCACCCGGCCGGTGTATCAGAACCAGGCCCACTACAGCACCTCTGGGGCGAGCGAGGCGATCTTGAGGAACCCGCGGTCGCGCAATTCGCGACAAACCGGCCCGAAGACGCGCGTCCCGCGCGGATCGAGGTTGTCTTTCTCGCCCTTGATGATGACGCAGGCGTTCTCGTCGAACCGAATCGTCGAGCCGTCGGGCCGCTTCATCGGTTGCGCGCAACGTACGATGACCGCTTTGACGACTTGGCCCTTCTTCACGGCCGCGCCGGGGATCGCGCTCTTCACGGTACCGACGATAATGTCGCCGACATAGGCATACTTATGCCGCGACCCTCCCTGCACGTGGATGCAGAGGAGTTCGCGCGCGCCGGAGTTGTCCGCAACCTTCAAGCGGGTTTCTTGCTGAATCATTTAGCTTTCTCGAGGACCTCGACGAGTCGCCAGCGCTTGTCGCGCGAGACGGGGCGGCACTCTTCGATCCGTACGAGGTCGCCAGCCTTCGCCTCGTTGCGCTCGTCGTGCGCCTTGAAACGGGTCGACCTGCGCACGATCTTCTTATAAACGGGATGCGGGACGCGCGTCTCGCTGACGACGACGATGGTCTTGTCCATCTTGTCGCTCGCGACGCGGCCCTGTTTGACCCGGCGCCGGTTAAGCCGCTCCATGTTTCGCCTCCGCCAAGCGCTTCTCGCAGATCACGGTCTGAATGCGCGCGTAGACGCGCCGAACGGCCTTCACGCGGCTGAAATCCGAAAGGTGGCCGGTGCGCAGCTGAAAGCGCAGGTTGAAAAGTTCTTCCCGCGTCTCGTGCGCGCGTTGCTGCAACTCCGCGATCGTGTAGTCGCGCAACTTCTTGAGCTCGTCGCGTTTCATGCGACCTCCGTCTCGGACCGCGTGATGATCTTGGTGGCGATCGGAAGTTTGGCCGACGCAAGTTTAAGCGCTTCGCGCGCGACGTCGTCGGGGACGCCGGCGATCTCGAAGAGGACGCGACCGGGACGCACTACCGCGACCCAAAACTCGGGATTACCCTTGCCGGAGCCCATGCGAACTTCGGCCGGTTTCTTGGTCACCGACTTGTCCGGAAAGACTTTGATCCAGACTTTGCCGCCGCGCTTGATGTGGCGCGTTAGCGCGATACGCGCCGCTTCGATCTGGCGATTGCTCATCCAGCACGGCTCGAGCGCTTGCAAACCGTACTCACCGTAGGTCAGCGAGTTGCCGGACATCGCACGGCCCTTCATGCGACCGCGGTGAACTTTGCGCCACTTGACGCGTTTCGGGGTGAGCATGACTAGCTAGGCTCCTCCGCTTCACCTTGCGGCGCGGGTTCGGGATGCTGCGCGGTCGGCGCGGTCGATTCTGCTCCGGGACGTTCCGCTTCGTCGATCGTGTGCTGCGACACCGGGTCGACCTGCGACGTCTCGACGGTCACGCCGGCGCCGTGTTGCGCCTCGACGTCGTGGATCGCAGCGCCGCCGTGCGGACCGGTGGCGTGCGTACCCTCGACGCCCGCCGCGCCGTCGAGCTCCGACGCGAGCGAGGTGTGATCGTGTTCGATTTCGCCCGGGGTCGGAAGCGCGAGGCTATCGGTGGGACCCTCGGCGGGACGATCGCGCCGCCGGCCGCGGCGTTCGCCGCGCCGGTCGCGGAAGCCCGAGCGATCGCCGCCGCGTTCGCCGCGGGGTTCGATGCGCGGGCCACCTTCGGGCAACACTTCGCCTTTATAAATCCAGACTTTGACGCCGATGCGCCCGAACGTGGTGAACGCTTCGACGTGCGCGTAGTCGATGTCGGCGCGCAGCGTGTGCAGCGGAACCTTTCCATCGTGATTTTGCTCGGAGCGCGCGATCTCGGCGCCACCCAAGCGACCGGAGACCATCACCTTCACTCCGCGTCCGCCGGCTTTCATCGTGCGCATGATCGCCTGCTTCATCGCGCGCCGGAAGGCGATCCGTTTCTCGAGCTGATCGACGATGTTCTGGCCGACCAGACGCGCATCGAGCTCGGGATGCTTGATCTCCACGACGTTGACTTGAACGGCTTTTTGCGTCAGGTGCTCGAGGCCGCGCCGGATGTCTTCGATCCCGACGCCACGCTTACCGATGATGATGCCGGGCTTAGCCGTGTGGACGATGATGCGGGCTTGATTGGCGCGGCGTTCGATCTCGACTTTCGAAATCGACGCGGCACGGGTGAGCCGCCCAAAATACTTGCGAATCGCGGCGTCTTCGTGGAGCCAGGCACGATAATTCTTTTTCTCGTACCAGCGGCTGTCCCACGTCCGCGTGATTCCAAGTCGCAGCCCGACCGGATGGATCTTCTGTCCCATTACTTCTTTGCTCCGGCCTTGGCGGCGGTTTTCTTCGGCGGTCGCTTGGCCGGTTTAGCGGGTTTAGCGGGTTTGGCGGGTTTGGCGGGCTTCGCCGATTTGGCGGATTCGACCGCGGCGCGGCGCGTCGACTTGGTGGAGAGCGCGATCGAGGCGCCGGCACGGCGCTTCGGCGGGCGCTTCGGTGCCGTCGTCGAGACGACGATCGTCACGTGCGACATGCGCTTACGCTTGAACGCGGCGCGACCTTGCGCACGCGGGTCGAGGCGCTTGGTGAAACCGCCGCCGGGTCCACCGTCGACGATGATCTTGGCGACGTAGAGTTCGTCGATCGCCATGCTGTGATTGTTCTCTGCGTTGGCGATGGCGCTGCGCAGGAGCTTCTCGATCGGTTCGGCGGCGAAGACGCCCGAAAATTTCAAGAGCACGAGCGCTTCGCGCACCGACTTGCCGCGGATAGCGTCGGCGACGCGGCGCAATTTGCGCGGCGCGACGCGAGCGAACTTCAGGTGGGCGAGCGCTTCGGTGCGCTCGGTGGACTGCATGTCGCTCATGACGTGGCCGCCGGGGCCGACGTTCCCGGCATCGCCCGTGTCTGTCCGGAGGCTTCGGCGATCTTCGACTTCTCGCCGGAGTGGGCGCGGAAGATGCGCGTCGGCGCGAACTCGCCGAGTTTGTGCCCGACCATGTTCTCGGTGACGAAAACCGGAACGTGAGTCTTGCCGTTGTGGACGGAGATCGTGTGGCCGACCATCGCCGGAACGATCGTGCTCGCGCGCGACCACGTCTTGATGACGCGCTTCTCGCGCGAAGAGTTCAGTTTTTCGACCTTGGCGAGGAGGTGCTCCGCGACGTACGGGCCTTTTTTGAGCGAACGACCCATTACTTCGCACTCCTTGCGCGGACGATCATCTTCTTGGTGCGTTTGTTGCGGCGCGTCTTCTTGCCCATCGTCATCTGTCCCCAAGGCGTGGTCGGTGGACGGCCGGACGTCGAACGCGCCTCGCCGCCGCCGTGCGGATGGTCGACCGGGTTCATCGCGATGCCGCGCACCGAGGGGCGCTTGCCCATGTGGCGGATGCGGCCGGCCTTGCCGATTACGACGTTCTCGTGCTCGAGGTTGCCGAGCTGACCGATCGTCGCGCGGCACGTCATCAAAATCTTACGCACTTCGCCTGAGGGCATGCGTACCTGAGCGTACTCGCCTTCTTTCGCCATCAGCTGAGCCGACGCACCGGCCGAGCGCACGAGCTTGGCGCCCTCGCCGGGCCGCAACTCGATGTTGTGGATGACGGTGCCGAGCGGAATGTTCGCGATCGGCAACGCGTTGCCGGTCTTGATGTCGGCGTTCGGTCCGGATTCGACGATGTCGCCGACCTTGAGCGTCGTCGGAGCGAGGATGTAGCGCTTCTCACCGTCGCGATAGAAGAGCAGCGCGAGGCGCGCCGAGCGATTGGGATCGTACTCGAGTGCCGCGACCTTCGCGGGGATCGCGTCCTTGGTGCGCTTGAAGTCGATGATGCGATACTGACGCCGCGTCCCGCCGCCCTTGTGACGGACCGTGATGTGGCCGTTGTTGTTGCGGCCGGAATGCTTCTTCTTGACCTCGAGCAGCTGCTTCTCGGGCTTCTTGTCGCTCAGCTCGCTGAAATCGTTGACCGTCTTGAAGCGCATCCCGGCGGACGTCGGGCGAAATCTCTTAACTGCCATGCTTAATGCTCAAAGTAATTCAGGCCGCCCAGTTCGATCTTTTGACCAGGCTTCAAGGTGACGATCGCTTTTTTCCAATCGGGTTGCATCCCGGACGTCCGCGTGCCGCGGCGCGCGAAGTTCTTCTTCTTCCCGGCGACGTTTACGGTGTTCACTTTGAGCACGTCAACTTTGAAGATCTCGGCGACAGCTTGACGAATCTGCGTCTTGGTCGCACGGCGGTGGACTTCAAAGGCGTATTGCTGACGCGTCGTCCCGCTCATCGACTTTTCGGTGATGAGCGGCGCGATGATGACTTCACGCGCTCGCATGGTTCGTTTCCTCGAAAGCTTTGGCGAGCGCGGCGAAGGCCGCGTCGGTGAGCAAGAGACGCGCGTAGCCGAGGACGTCCTTGACGTCTAGCGCGCCGACGTGCGTGACGCCGACGCGCGCGAGGTTGCGGCCCGCGCGTTCGAGTTGTTGACCGACGCCGGTTGCCTGGTCGGCCGCGTACACGACAAGCGTTTTGTCGCCACGCTTCGCGGCGCGCGCCGAGCCGAACAGGAGCGCGGCCAGGTCGCGGGTCTTGCTGAGGTTGAAGTTTTCGGTCGCGAGCACCGTCACGCAATCGTTCTGGAAGCGGTCGGCGAGCGCGGCTTGAAGCGCAACGTGGCGTTCCTTCTTATTGAGCGACGTTTCGTAGCTGCGCGGTTTGGGACCAAAGACGACGCCGCCGTGCGTCCATTGCGGCGAACGAATCGAACCTTGACGCGCGCGTCCGGTGCCCTTTTGGCGCCACGGCTTCCTACCGCCGCCGCGCACTTCGTCGCGGCGCAACGTCGACGCGGTTCCGGCCCGCTGGTTGGCGAGCTCGCGAAAGACGGCGCGGAACATCGCGTTGCGCTTGGTGCCGAGATCGGCGGCGAAGGCCGCGGGGACGGATTCGTCGCGCACGGTGGCGCCGGTCGAGTCGATCACGGCCGGCATTATTTCTCAGCCTTCGCCGCGTTGCGCGGCTGCTTCGGCGGGCGAACCGCCGCCGAGACCAGGACGAGTCCGTTGCGCGCGCCGGGGACCGGACCGCGCACCAGAAGCACGTTGCGCTCGGTATCGGCGCGGATGACCTCGAGATTTTGATGCGTGACGCGATCGACGCCGAAGTGACCGGGGCGGTGGCTGCCGCGCACCGTGTGGCCGGCGTTGGTGTCGCCGCCCGAGCCGGGCTGGCGGTGGATCATCGAGCCGTGGCTGCGGCCGCCGCCGACAAAATTCCAGCGTTTTATGCCGCCGCTAAAGCCGTGACCCTTCGAGGTGCCGACGACGTCGACCAAATCGCCCGGCTCGAAGGCTTCGACCGTGATCGTCTGGCCGACCTCGGCGCCTTCGATATCCGCGCGGAACTCGCGGATATGCCGCTTCGGTTCGACCCCGGCTCCCTTGAAGAGGCCCTTCATGGCTTTGGTCAGCCGGCTTTCCTTGACGTCGCCGAATCCGAGGGCGACGGCCTCATAGCCGTCGCTGTCGACCGTCTTCCGTTGAACGACCGTGCAGGGGCCGGCGACGATGACGGTAGCCGGAACCGCCCGCCCATCGGCGGTGAACACGGTCGTCATCCCGGCCTTCCGGCCGATGATGTTCTTCATTCCAACTCCACGGACCCTGGCGTACAGCTATCGTTTTCCGCCGCGCACGCCAAATAATGCGTTCGCGGCTGGACCACAACCCGGCAAGAATATCAGGACGCGCAAGCGATGTCAACGCGCTAAGCGCGCCGGCGGAGGTTGCGCCTCCGTTAACTTTGTGCTACAAAGTTAAGCGTGGGAGGGCTCATGGACCGGCAGAAAATCAACCGCATCAGCGGAATTGTACCGATCGTCTTGTCGCTGATGGCATTCGGCCTCTTGATCGTCGCTGTTCTCACCGGATGGGAAAAGGGCTACGCAGACGAGGGCGCTGTGGCACATACCTTTCAGCTTTTGATCGTCGCGGAAGTGCCCTTTATTCTGGTTTTCGCCGCTACGGCGGAATGGAAACGGGTTGTCCGAGTCGCTGGGCTGCTTGCACTCCAAGCTGCAGCCCTTGCCCTCGCCCTCGTCCCAGTGGCTCTTTTCAAACTGTAACACTGCCCCGGCGGCCCTTGAGCAAACGCCCGGCGGGCGGCGCGCGATCGCCGATCCTCAGCAAGCGCACGCCTCCGTCGAGCTCAGCAGGCTACACTTTTTGCCCGCTCTTTACGTTCCATCCGCCTTTCGTCACGCCCCATGAGAACGATGAAGTCTCGACCTGTCCGTTGGGCCCGACAACCTTGATGTGCTGGCCGTTTGCGCACGCATAGGTGCCGGGCGGTGCGGGCTTGCCCTTGAACGTCAAGAAATAGTTGGTCTTGCCGTTCGTGTCGTGTTTTGTAACTACGGCTTGGCTTTCGCCCTTTATCCCATCGATTGTGAGAAAAGCGTCGACCGCGGCCGAGACCGAGACCGTCGTCGCGCCGACGAACACGCAGGCGAGCGCGATGGAACTCGTCGCGAGCGAGAGCATTGACGTGATTGCGGCTGCATGGATCATTCGATGCATAGGTTTGCCTCCAGATGAGAAGCGCCAGTGAAAGCGCTTCGAGGTGCAGGAATTCCGCCGAACCAAGAACGCGGCCAGGGATCGATTCGGTTCCAGAAATTGACCCCCTACCTGAGCTCGCGGTAGCGGGCGACGGTGTTCTACGAAGTGCGCGTCAGGCGGGCGTCGTCGCAGGTGAGTTGGAAGCGGGCCAGCGCGCTGCCGGCGGCGATGGTTAGGCTCAGGGGAACGGTGCAGGCCGGCTCCTGGGGAACGGGGCCGGAAGCAGGCGTCCAAGCAGAGTACGAGACGGTGCCGGAGGTCGAGAGAAAGATCGCCACGGGCGCTCCGCCGGTGGCAGATGTGCTGAGCGCGCCTGCAAGATGCTCGCTCTTCTCAAGTGCGATTCCGCCGGCGCCGGGTGCGCCGTTCGAACGCGGCCGGTAGCGATAGAGCGCGACGTCGAATCCGCGTGCGGCCGGTGCGGCGCTCGGCGTCAAGACGATCGTCGCGCCGTCGCCGCTGGTCGTGGCTAACAGGCGCGCTTCGTCGAAGAGGCGCGGTAACGCAAGGGTGGCGCTTGCGACGCTCGCCGGCGCGCTCGAGAGGGCGTAGCTTCCGGCCAACAGCGCGAGCATCAGCGCAAGAACGATCAACATCTCGACGAGCGACGAGCCGCGCTCGTGATTCTGTGCAGCGACTGGTGCGAACAAGCTCAGCGGGACCAGGCCTCGGTCGTCGCGTTTCCGTTTTGCCAGGTGTTCGACGAAAACGTATCCGCTTGACGGTACGCTTGTCCGGCGCAGTTCGCCGGCGTCACCGGATCGTGACAACGCAGCAGCGCATGAATGCGATTGTCGACGCCGCCGCACGCGGCGTTTCCGTCGCACGTGCCCGCGAAGTCCGCGACGTTCGGATTCGCGGCGATGGGCTCGTCGACACCGCTGAGTGCAACGTATGGCGCGACCGCAAAGGTTCGCAGCGTCACGCGCCGCACCGCCCGCGCGAAAACGGCGCCGCCGGCGTTGGCGATCGTGACGGTTAACAGCGCGGCGACGCGCTGCTCGCCGACCCCCGCATGCTGCTGCACGTTGGCGGCGACGGCGTCGCCTGGCAGCGTCGCCGCCGTCTGGCCCGAGAGTTGCACCTGCGCGGCGATCAGGAAGGCGCACGGCGGCGCGGCGCAGGCGGGCTGCGGCGGCCCGGGAGTCGGAGCGACGAAGGGTCCGCGCGCTCCGCTCCCAGCGACTTGTGCCGCGAGCGATTCCATCAAGTCGTCTTGGGCGCGTTCGAGCGCCACGTTCGCGTAACGTTCGGCGACGTGACGCGCGCCGGCGACGATTCCGATCGAAGCAACCTGCAACCACGTCGTCGCCAAGAGCGCGGCTAGGCCAATCGAAAAGACGCCGTAGAGATACACGCTACTGGGCCGTCGCCTGAGCGGCCGGCTCGATGACGGCGTCGGGCGGAGGCGCGACCGAGCGTAAGGTCAGCGGCAGATCGCCTTCGACGGCTCTTCCTTTATAATGCACGACGATCGACTGCGCCTGACCGCTGCGCTGGGCCGCGAGCGAAAGCGCGGTTGCGCCCGCTTGCCATTGCGCCGGGGTGACGTCGTCGAGCGCGCTCGCATCGTACGCGGTCGCGGCGAGCAATTCGGTCACTGTGTTTTCGACGGCGTCGAGCGCGATCAGGCGCGGAATCTGGGGACGCTCGTTCGCGGTCATCGCGCGCAGCGCCGCGGTGACCATGCCGACGGCGATCAAAACGGCCGCGACGACGATCAGCGTCTCGAGCAATGTCTGGCCGCGCGCGAATCTCAGCACGACAGTCGATACGTCGTGAAATACCAGAAGCCGGGGCCGGCCTTGAGCGTCGCGCCGAGCGGGTTCGGCGCGTTTCCTTTGATGGTCTGCAGCGGCCACTGCGGTGCGGCGTAATCGTCGCCGGCGCTTCCGATCACCCACCATTCCAACACTCCGCGCACCGCATCGACGACCTGTGCGTAGGCATTGCCACGAGCGTCGCGCGAAGCCGCCAGCGCTACCGCGTTCGAATTCGTTCCCGCACTTGGACTGCACACGTCGGCGATCGGGATCTGCGTGCCGGCTGGTGCGAGCAGCGTCCCGCCGGGGACGACGTCGGCGCCGTCCTGATCGCGGAGCAGACCCTCTTGGTTGCCGTCCGCTCCACAGCCGGGCGTCCACGGCGGCACGCCGATGCACGGGCCGATGCGCCACTGCATCATGCCGAAGTACGGCCGGGCGATCCCGAAACCGTTTGCGGCGGGTGGCGACGGCGGGGCGGTGACGCTTGGTGTATACGTGCCGACGACGACGCTGAAACCGGTCGCCGCCAAACGCGGCACGAGTTCGTGACGCAGGTGCAGCGCGTCGTTGGCGACGTCGATGACGACCAGTGCGTTACCGCCGGCGACGCCCGGATAACCCAGCGGCACGATGACGTCGCGCGCGACGTACCCGGCGAGCGCGGGGATCGCAACTTGCGAGATCGGAATGCGTTGCGCGCCGAAGGCGCTCAGGTTCGCGATTCGCGCGCCGTATGGCCGAAGGTTTGCGGGACCGGTCGATCCGAAGTCGTCGTAGACGTAGCGGGTCAAGGTTTTCGTCGACGGATCGTAACGGTACGCCCAGAAGTGCGGCGTGTTGTGCGCGTCGCGCGTGAAGAAGTCGACTTCATGGCAGGCGCCGCTGGCGTCGCAATTCGGGATGCCGAGGACGTCGTTCTGCGGGGTGAAGATCGCTGCGGCGCTGTGCGCTTCGGCGTCGAGCCGCTCGACGAGGGTCGCGACGGCGTCGGCGTTCGCGCCCGCGCTCGCGGCGACGGTCGCGGCGCGCAATCCTCCGCCGACGATGCCGAGCAGAACCACGCCGAGCGGTAGCGCGACGGCGAGCGCGATCAGCGTTTCGAGCAGCGTGAACCCGCGTTGGGAGCGCACGCCTTCTCTAGTGCCCGTTTATCCTTTCAATGAGCATCGCGTCGCCGAACGAATAGAACCGGTAGCGTTCGGAGATGGCGCAGGCGTAGGCGCGCATGATCCGCTCGTAGCCGGCGAAGGCCGCGACCAGCACGAGCAGCGACGACGCGGGGAGATGGAAATTCGTCAGCAAGACGTCGGCGACGCGAAACTGGAAGCCGGGCGTGATGAAGAGCGCGGTTTCCGCCTCGCCCGCCCTGACCGTCCCGCTTTCGCGCGCAGCCGATTCGAGCGCGCGTAGCACGGTCGTCCCGGCGGCGACGACGCGGCGCCCTTGGCGTTTCGCCGATTCGATCGCGGCGGCCGTCGCTTCAGGGATCGCGTAGCGTTCGGCGTGCATTACGTGGTCGGCGATGCGTTCGGCTTCGATCGGTCTGAAGGTGCCGTAGCCGACGTCGAGCGCAAGCGGAACGACCTCGACGCCGCGCCTTTGGAGCGCTTCGACGACGCGCGGCGTGAAGTGCAGCGAGGCGGTCGGCGCGGCGACGCTTCCCGGGACGCGCGCGAACATCGTCTGGTACCGTGCGGCGCGCGCTTCGTCGCCGGGACCGACATATTTCGGCAGCGGCATCTCGCCGTATCGTTCGAGGAGTTCCGGCAACGAGACGGTCTCGTCGAAGCAAATGTGCCGGATGCCGTCGCCTGCCACGTCCGCGACTTCGCAGGCGCCGGCGTCGCCGAAGGTCACCCGCGAACCGGGGCGCAGGCGGCGGCCGGGACGCACGAGCGCTTCCCACTCGCGCGCCTGCAGGTCGAAGCGCGAACGGTCGAGCGGACGCAGCAGTAGCACCTCGGCGACACCACCGCCCGCACGGCGGCCGCGCAATCTTGCACGGATCACGCGCGTTTCGTTGATCACCAGCAGGTCGCCGGGCTGCAGCAAACTCGGGAGATCGGTGAACGTGCGGTGCTGGAACGTGCCGTTCGCGCCCAGTAGCATCAGGCGCGATGCGTCGGCCGGCTCGGCCGGCGCTTTCGCGATCAGTTCGGGCGGGAGGTCGTAGCGATACTCGGAGGTCACCGTCGGGTCAGGTTTGGGGACGGAACCCGCCGGTCCCCGGCTACGTTTACCGAACACCGGCCGGCAGGCGAAGCCCCGCTCGGCACGGCAGTAGAGTGTAACCGTCCGGAGGTGCCGCGTGAAAAGACTGACGCTGATTTCCGTATTAGCAGCGGGTATTTTGCTGTTCTTCGCCCCCGAGGCCGCGCGCGCAAGCGACCTCTACAACAACACCAACGGCGGGGGCGTCAGCAACGGCCCGACCGGAAAGACCGCCTTCGGACTCACGTGTAACGCGCACATCACGCAGCTCGTCACGTATCATTGGAACAACGGCCGCGGCGCGACGCCCGGAACGATTTCCATTCAGTCCAATCAAACCGGAAAGATCTACGGCCCGTTCGCGGCGCACGGCTCTTCCGGACAGAACAATGCTCCCAACGTCAACTGGATCGCCGACGTCAGCTTCGACCTACCGGGCGGCAAAGGCCTGACCGGACTCGCGACCTACAGTTACGTCGTCATCGATTCCAACAATGCGACCTGGTCGATGGACCCGCAGTCTGCTTATCGCGGCTTTGCGATCATTCGCGGCGACTGCACGACGTCGGCCGCGACGGCGCCCCCGACACCGCCGGTGCGCGGCGGTGGCCCGCCGGTGCCGATCGTCAAGACGGTGCCGACGCCGCCGAAAGCGACGCCGCCGCCGATCAAGATGATCGTGAGAGCGATCCCCACGAAGACGCCCATCAAGCCGACGCCGACCTCCGCGAAGCAGACGCCGCCGGCACTGCCGAAGAAGCCGACGCCGGCACCGGCGACTCTGAATCCCCTCGCCGCGATCAAGCCGTGCTTCACCAACAGCGGTGCGCTCGCAAACGTCGGACCGTGCTTCGGCATCCCCGGCTCGATGCTCGCGGTGCGTGTCCTCAGCACGGCGCGCGGGCCGTTCGTCGGGTTGCAGTTCAGGACCGTCGTAACCGCCGGCGTCCCCGCCTTGGTCGACGCGCCGCTGACCGGCAGCGGCAGCATCCTCGGTGCGACCGTCTCGACGAGACTCTGCCTCGCGCCGGCACCGACGAAGTGGGACGTCTGGCTACTCGGCGGCTCGGCCGCGAGACCGACGACGCTCGGCGTGATCGGACAATTCTCCGTGACCGGCTGTCAGAACGTGACCACGAGCAAGGGAATACCGACGCCGCAGCCCGGGACGCCGCCGCCGGGGCTCGCGAACGTCAAGCCCTGCTTCGTCAACACGGGCGCGCTCGCGTCGGTCGGTCCGTGCTTCGGCCCGGCCAACTCGAAGCTCGCCGTGCGAATCTACAACCAGAAGTACGGACCGTACACGCTACTGCAGTTCCAGATCGCCGTAACCGGCGGCGTTCCGGCACTGGTGACGACGCCGCTGGTCGGCAGCGGCCCGCTCGTGTCGGCGAACGTCCCGATCCAACTCTGCCTGGCGAAATCGCCGGCCAAGTGGCAAGTCTGGCTGTTCAATCAGACGAAATCCGTCGGCCAGATCGGCCAGTTCACGATCACCGGTTGCCCGTAAGGTGAGTTAAACGATCGCCGTCCTCGGGAAATAGAACGCGATGATGTCCGCGGCGGACGCGCCCCCCGCGGCCATCGCGCGCGCGCCCCACTGACACATCCCGACGCCGTGACCGCGACCGTTGCCGGCGACGATGAGGTCGTCGCCGGCCGGCGTCACGCCGCGCAAGAACGTGCTGCGCACGACCTTGAGCCCGGCGGCGGCACGAAATGCACTGGTTTCAACTTCGACCGTCGCGGCGCTTCCGGTAAAGGCGAGTTCCTTGGGCCGCCCGCTCGGTCCGAGGTGTCGCAACTCGACGGCGCGGAGCGAGCCGGCGCGCGGGAGGTCGAGGCTATGACGAACGGCGTCGTACGAGACGCGTTCATCCCAGCGATATTCGGGCGTCCCCGCGCAATACGGATCGGCGAAGCTGCGCAGATACGGAATGCTCGAGCGCCATACCTCGGCCGGATCGGCGGTGCGTCCGCCGCAGCACGAACTGTAGGCGACCTGGGCTGGAGCCTTGGCGTAGATAACGAGCCTGCCTGCCGTCGCGTCGACCGCGGCGCGACCCTCGACGCTCTCGCTTTGAATCCCACCGTAGCGTTGGTCGCTATCGGTCGCGACGACGTCGTATGGTTTGTCGGGACGTAACTTCGTGGTGACGTACGTACGAGCGAGGATCGCTTGGGCTTTCTGCGCTTCGCTCGGCCAGGCCGGCGAGACTTCGGCGCTGACGACGCCATAGAGATAGCTGTCGAGCGGGACGAAATCGATCAGTCCTTGTTTGTTTCCCGACAGCGAAACGAGCGCGAAGGCGCCGCGATAGGTGCGGCCGATCCACGAAAAATACCAGGCGTCGAGTTGCTGCGCCGCCGGGATGTTATCTCCGCTCGCCAGCAAGATGCGCACGACCGGTTCTTTGACCGGCCCGCCGATCTTCAGTCCGCCCGTCGCGCG
This sequence comes from Candidatus Zemynaea palustris, assembly GCA_003134695.1. Classification (GTDB taxonomy): domain Bacteria; phylum Vulcanimicrobiota; class Vulcanimicrobiia; order Vulcanimicrobiales; family Vulcanimicrobiaceae; genus Zemelea; species Zemelea palustris. The sequence continues at coordinate 66,833 of PLCB01000058.1, forward strand.
CGCGACCCCTGGCACCGCGACGAGCGCGGCTCCCATAGAAGCCGCAAACGCCCTTCTGTTCACGCTTAAGTGTTCGGCTGCTGCCCGGCCGGCTTTCTGCGCCTGTGACCTCGCTCACGCCGAGCCCTTGCTCTGCGTCGCCATCGGTGGGATTGGGACGGCGCAATGGTTCCAAAATTTGGTCAAATCCGACGGAGGCTACGCGCCGAAGGATGGTACCTCGCCAGGAAAAGCGGCTCGCACGAGCAGTGGCGACATCCTCTGAAGCCAGGGACGTAACGGTCGGGGGGAAGGACAGCATCGAGCCCGGCAAAGACTTGTGGCATAGCATCCAAAAGCAAGCAGGTTGGCGATGAAGTATGTTGTGATCTACGAGCGTGCTCCCAACAATTGGAGCGCATACGTACCGGATCTTCCGGGATACGCCGCAGGAGCCGACACGTTGGACGAGCTCCGCGAGTTGGTGCGGGAAGGCGTCCCATTCCATTTGGAAGGCTTGCGTCTCGCCGGCGAACCAGTTCCCGAACCGACGACGATCGTCGAACAAATCGACGCGGCTTTAGCTTAGAGTAATCGCGGCTGGGGGGAGTCGATGGCGGCGGCGGTGAGGCCGAGGTGTTCGTAGGCTTGCGGCGTGACTTTGCGGCCGTTGGCGGTGCGCACGACGAGACCGAGTTTCAACAGGAACGGCTCGACGACGTCTTCGAGCGTCTCGGTGTCTTCGGTGAGCGTCGCGGAGATCGCGTTGATGCCGACCGGGCCGCCGCGGTATTGTTCGGCGATCGTGCGTAAGAACGCACGGTCGAGCCGGTCGAGGCCGAGTTCGTCGACGCCCTCGCGCGCGAGTGCTTCTTCCGCGACCTCGCGAGTGATCGTGCCGCCGGCGCGGACTTCGGCGTAGTCGCGCACGCGCCGCAACAAGCGGTTGGCGATGCGCGGCGTGCCGCGGCTGCGGCGCGCGATCGCTTGCGCACCGGCGCGATCGATCGGGATCCCGAGGACGCCGGCGCTACGGGTGACGATCTGTTCGAGTTCGGCGACGTCGTAGTAGTCGAGGTGGTACGACAGCCCGAAGCGCTCGCGCAGCGGCGCGGAGAGCATCCCGGCGCGCGTCGTCGCGCCGATCAAAGTGAAGCGCTCGAGCGGCAATCTATACGTCTTCGCGTAGGCGCCGCGATCGAGCATGACGTCGATGCGAAAATCCTCGAGCGCGGGGTACAAATATTCTTCGACGACGCCGCCGAGGCGGTGGATCTCGTCAATGAAGAGCACGTCACCTTGCTGCAGCGAGGTGAGCACGCCGACGAGGTCTTTCGGTTTCTCGAGCGTCGGCCCGGAGGTCGGGCGCAGTGCGGCACCGAGTTCTTTGGCGATCAGGGCCGCGAGCGTGGTCTTACCGAGTCCGGGCGGACCGTAGAATAAGATGTGTTCGAGCGTGTCGCCGCGGCCTTTGGCGGCGTCGATCGCGATCTTCAGGTTTTCGACGAGCGTCGTCTGACCGACGTATTCGGCGAAGGAGCGCGGGCGTAACGTCGCACCGACGAGCTCTTCTTCGATCGCGGCGGCTTCCGGAGTGATGACGCGCTCGGCTTTGACGTCGGCCGGTCCGAGGACGCGTTTACGACGCTCGCCGCTGTCGCTCACGATGCCTCAGCGCGGCGGTGCTGGCGGCGGTAGACTTCGGCGAGCAGCGTCTCGGCATCGTGGATGTCGGGTTTCGACTTGAGCGTTTCGGAGATCATCGCCTCGGCTTCGCTTCGCTTGTACTGCAACTGCAGCAGCACCGCGAGCGCCTCTTCGCCGAAGTCAGGGATCGCTTCGGCCGAGCGCGGTTCGGCGTCACGAATCAGCAAGAATTTGGTCACCTTGCCTTGTAACTTCGCGACGATGTCGCGCGCCTTCTGCTGGCCGATGCCGGGCAGTTTCACCAAGAAACCGTAGTCGCCGGCGTCGATCGCTTGCGCGATGCGCCCCATCGGTTCCGAAAACGCCCGCGCGGCGGTTTTGGGGCCGATGCTGCCGACGGTCGTGAGCGCTTCGAAGAATTCGCGTTCGATCGGATTCGTGAAGCCGAAGAACGTAAAACGGCCGCTGTTACCGTCGAGCGAGAACGCCGGATGGATCTCGAGGGTGACGCGCTCGCCGTGCAAGCGTGGAATCTTCTCGGCGACGCAGGGCGGCAAGACGATCTCGTACGCCAAGCCACCGACGTCGAGGACGACCGTCGCCTCGCTGCGCTCCACGATCGAACCGGTAATGCGCGAGAACATCCTGGCTAGCGAACCGCGTGGGCGACGAGCGGGCCGAGGCGCCGCTCGGTAAGTTCGATGTTGGCGAGGGCGAGCGCCAGCGCGAGCGCGTCGGAGACGTCGTCGGGCTGCGGCGTTGTGCGCAACCCGAGCTGCTGCATCACCATGCGCTTGAGTTGTTCTTTGCTGGCCGAACCGGAACCGGCCAAGGAACGCTTCACGAGCGAGTGGACCAGATGGCGCACGGGGACGCCGTATTCGTGCGCCGCGAGACAGAGGACGCCGCGCGCGTGGCCCATCAGCACCGCGGTCGTCGGATTCTTATAGCCGCTCCAGAGCTCTTCGATGACCATCACGTCCGGTTTGGCCGTGACGAGCACCGCGGAGAGTTCGGCGTGAAGCTGTCCCAAGCGGCGCTCGAGCGGCGCGGAGGCGTCGGGCGTGATCACGCCCGCTTCGAGCAACGCCGGCCCGCGCGCATCGCACACGATCGCCCCGTAGCCGGTGATACGCAGACCCGGATCGATCCCCAAGATGCGCAAGTTCACTGCGGTGGACCCGCGATGTGTAACGCGACCGCTTCACCGGGACGCAGCGCCGTATTGGGATCGGGTTCGCTGCGCACCACTTTGCCGGGTTCGCCGTTCGCGCCGTAATACAGCATCCCGACGGCATAGCCGGCGTTTTGCAAGGCGGTGCGCGCTTGATCGAGCTGCATCCCGACGACGTTGGGGACGTTTCCGGGGACGGCGACCGTCAGCGTGACGGGTGAATTCTTTCGCGCCTGTCCCGACGGGGCGGGATCTTGCTGCAGCACCGTCCCCACCGGCGCACTGCGATCGACGACGTAGTTGATCTTCGAGCTCAGGCCGGCGCTTTGCAACTCCGCGAGCGCCTCGGAGATGGTGCGCCCGCCGACGTCGGGGACGTCGAGCATCGCTGCGCCGTCGCTCACGACGACGCTGATCGTCGAACCGGGGTCGACGTGCGAGCCGGACGGCGGATTTTGCGAGACGACGACATCGGGCGGAATCGCGTCGCTTTGCACGCGCTCGCTCACGTCGAGCTTGAGCCCGCGGCGCTGCGCCGATTGCTGCGCGTCGCTCAAGGTCAGCGACACCAGTTCGGGGACGGCGATCGGCTTGGGGCCCTGAGAGACGACGAGCGAGACGACCGAACGAATCGGGATTTGCAGGCCGGCCGCCGGCGACTGCGACATCACGTGGTCCTTCGGCGCCTTCGCATCGTAACGCAGCGTGATCTTGGGGACGAGTTTCGCGTTGCGCAGATAGCGCTCGGCGTCGTCGCGCGAATATTGGCGCAAGTCGATCGTCTCAACGAGCGGCAGGCCCGTGCTGACATAGAGCGTCACGGCGCTGCGCGGCGCGACCTTCGCATCGGGCGGCGGATCCTGGCGAATCACGCGTCCCTTCGGGACGGTTTCGCTCGCCGTCGGAACCTCGTTCGCCCCAAGGCCGACGGCGCTCAGCGCCTGGCGCGCTTCGCCGGCGCTGCGGCCGACATAATCGTCGAGCGCGACCGGGTTCGACGGACCGAAGAATCCGCCGCGACTGAAGAGCATGAACCCGCCGATGAACGCGACGATAAGAACGACGATGATGAGCGGGAGCGGCGGCGTCGGAAAGCGCCGAACCGGAACAACCTCCGCATCCGCTTCTTTCGCGAAGCGGCGGCCCTGAGTGCTCCGCAGCTCCGCCGTCCGAGACCGATCTGGAAGGAGGGTCGGTCGGGGCCTCGGATTGGGGATCGTGCGCAAGCCGACCATTTCGCGCGGGACCGAGGTTGCCGCGACGTCGAACAGCGACGCGGCCGACGGATGTTCGCGCGCTTCACGCAACGCGGTCGCGACTTCGGTCGCGGATTGAAAGCGGTCGGCCGGGTCTTTCTGCAAGAGCTTGGTGACGATGGCGCGCAGCGCCGGGCTGATCTCGCTTCCGTCGTCGGTTTCGAGCGGCGGGACCGGACTCGAGACGTGCTTGAGCGCGACCGTGATCGGCGACTCGCCCGTGTACGGTAGTTTGCCGGTGAGCATCTGGAAGAGGACGACGCCCAAACTGTAGAGGTCGCTCGTCTCGTGAAGTTCGTGGCCCTGCGCCTGCTCGGGCGAAAGATAGAAGACGCTGCCCATCACGAGCCCGGGTTGCGTGACGGTGACGGTCTGCGTCGTGACGGCGCGCGCGATGCCGAAGTCGGAGAGCTTGACGACGTCGTCTTTGGTCACCAGAATGTTGGCCGGCTTGATGTCGCGGTGGAGGAGGTCTTGGCGGTGCGCGTAGGCGAGGCCGGCGCAGATCTGTGTCGCGTAATCGATCACGACGGGTTCGGGGAGCCGTCCGTCGTGCTCGATCATCTCGGCGAGCGTCGTTCCGTCGACGAGCTCCATGACGATGAAGTAGGTGTCGTCTTCGTGACCGACGTCGTAGATGTTGACGACGTTGGGATGCGAGAGTTTGGCGGCGTGATGCGCTTCAGTGTAAAAGCGCTTGACGAAATCTTCGTCCTCGGCGAATTGCGGGCGCAGCTCTTTGATGGCGACGCGGCGGCGTAGGACCGTGTCGAGCCCGGAATAGACCGTCGCCATCCCGCCCGCGCCGATGCGGTTCTCGAGGCGATAGCGATTCGAAAGCAGACGCTCGGTCATCCTAGGGTTGCCGGGCCAGCGCCGCGCTCAAAACACGGCGCGCGATCGGGGCGGCGACGACTCCACCGTAGCCGGAATTCTCGACCACGACGGCCAGCGCAACACGCGGCGCTTCGGCCGGCGCAAACGCGACGAACCATGCGTGCGATCTTCCCGTCGCCAACGTCGCGGTCCCGGTTTTTCCGGCGACCCTGACGCCGGGCAGCGCCGCGGCGGTCCCGGTTCCGCGCGTAACGACCGCTTCCATGAGCGTGCGGACTTCGTCGGCGACTGAGCCCGGGATCGGGTTGGCGAGCGGTGCGGGCGGCGCGAGGGTGCGTTCGCGTCCGTCGCGGCCGCGCACCGAGCGCACGAGATACGGGCGCGGCTCGGTGCCGCCCGACGCGATGGTCGAGCCGACGAGCGCCATGCGTAGCGGCGTGACGAGCAAATCGGCCTGGCCGAAGCCGAGTTGCGCCAGAATGCCGGGGCTCATCTCGGCGCGGTTCGGGAGGCGGTCGCGCGCCGTCGGAAGCGTGAAGCCGATCGGCTCGCCGAGCCGCCAGCGCGCCGCGTAATCGAACCAGCGGTCGACGCCGAGTTCGAGCGCGACCTTTCCGAAGTCGACGTTGCTCGAGAGCGCGAAAGCGCCGGTGAGGTTCTGGCGGCCGGTCACCTCCCCTTCGTCGTTGTGAAACGTAAAGTTGCCGACGACGAGTTTTCCGGTGTCGACGAAAGTCGAGTCGGGGGTGACGACGCCGGCGTCGAGGGCGTCGGAGACGGTGACGATCTTAAAGGAAGAGCCGGGCGGATAGAGGCCGCTCGTAGCCCGATTGACGAGCGGGCTTTGTGTGTTCTTGCTGATGCTGGTAAAGAGCTTGTCGATGGTCGCGGGATCGAAGCTCGGGACGCTCGCGATCGCGAGGACTTCGCCGGTGCGTGGGTCGAGGACGACGCCGGCGGCGCGCGCGTGTTCGCTCAGCGCGTTGTAGAGGGCGCTTTGCACCCGCGGATCGATCGTGGTGACGATCGTCGCGCCGCGGATAAAACCGGCGTCGGGTGGGCCGAAGAGCGTTTGAAGTTGCGTCGCCGGATCGTTCGCGGTCGCTCTTCCTTTTAAGTCGCGGTCGAAGACGGCTTCGAGACCGGTCGTGCCGTAACGGGGTGAGACGTAGCCGAGCGTCTGCGCGAGCGACGGACCGAAGGGATAGACGCGGCCGTGCGGGGACGAGCGCGCGAGAATCGTGCCGTCGCGCGCGACGATCGCGCCGCGATACGGTGCGAGATATGCGGCGCGCGGATTGTAGGGATCGCTCGCGAGACTCGGGCCTTCGATGACTTGAACGTAGATCGTGCGCGCCGCGAGGATCGCGAAGAGCAGCGCGAACAGAAGTCCGAGACGACCGATCGAGTCGTTGATGCCGTGCATCTTATGGCAGCCTGTGTTCGCGCAAGAGCGTCATCCCGTCGTCGGTCCGCACCGCGAGGTGCGCCGACGACGCGTCGGCGGCGATCGTTTCGTTCACGAGCGTGCGCATCAACGGTTCGGGGAGCTGCGCGACGATCAGGATGGGGTCGACCTGCACTTCGGCGAGAAGCGGGCCCGCGACGTACGCGGCGCGCGGCAGCGTTTCGAAGAGACGGTCTTCATAGGGCGCATTGCGCCAGGGCCCACGCCTTCCGAAGACGGTCGAATGATAGTCCCACGCGCAGAGTTGCCGTTCGTTCCAGGCGAAATGATCGCGGACGCAGGTGCGGCGACAGATCGCGCATTGCACCAGCGGCTCGGGCGGATGCGCGATGCCGTCGAGGACGTCTTCGGGGACGTCTTCGGGATTGAGCAGCATCTCGTCGTTGAGACGTTCGGGCGGTTCGGCGTTCCAACCCGAGCGCACGAGCATTTCGAGGTCACGCAGCGAACCGACGAACGCGCGCTCGTCTTCGGCCGGAAACGTTTGGTCGACCCAACCGGGGAGGTTGTCGGCGGCGACGTTGACGCGTTGCCAGTTTTCTCCGAGCGTCACGCCGATCGGCGTCCACGCCAGCGGGACGAGCCAGGCCGTGATCTGCTTGTTGTCGGCACGCAATGACGAAACGAACGCCAAGGTGCCGGTGTTACCGCCGATGATATAGGCGCGTCCCTGCGCGGTCGTGGTTTTCGGGCCGATCGGCTTTTGGGGACGGTCCACGCGACGGTACTTTGGTAGGAGTCGACGGCCCGCCTGTGCGAGCATGGAGGATGCTGAAGACGTTCTTGACCGAGACGTGGGGGTTGCGTTATCCGTTGATCGGCGCGCCAATGGCCGGCGTCGCGTTCGGCGAATTGGCGCACGCGGTGACGCGCGCAGGCGGACTCGGGATGATCGGCGTCGGTTCGACGGACTCGGTAGAGTGGATCGCCGAGCAAGCGTCGGTTGCCGGCGAAGGCGGCGCGCGCTTCGGGATCGGCTTGATGGTGTGGGCGGTGCAACGGCGCCCGGAATTATTGGACGCGGCGCTCGCGGCGAAACCGTTCGCGATTTCGCTGTCGTTCGGCGACGTCGCGCCGTACGTTTCTCGCTTGCGCGAAGCCGGAGTTTTTCTGGCGACGCAAGTCAACACGCGCGAGGACGCACGCCTGGCGGAGCGCGACGGAGCAGATCTCATCGTCGTGCAAGGGACCGAAGCCGGCGGGCACACGGATCAGATCGCGACCCTTCCGCTGCTGCAGATCGTGCTGGAAAGCATCCGCGTTCCGGTGGTTGCGGCCGGCGGGGTCGCGTCGGCACGGGGATTGGCGGCGGTGCTGGCCGCCGGCGCGCAGGGCGCGTGGATCGGGACGGCGCTCTTGGCGTCGCCGGAAGGCCATAATACGCCGGCGGCGCGGGCGCGGGTCATCGCGGCGCGCGAGAACGAGACGGTCCACACGCATCTGTTCGACCGGCTGACGAACGCTCCGTGGCCCGATCGATATCCGGGTCGCGCCTTGGCGAACGAGTACACGCGTCGCTGGCATGGGCGCGAGGACGAAGCGTTGGCGGACGCGAGCGTCGTCAGCACGTTTCAAGCCGCGCGAGCGGCGGCAGATTTCGACAAGACGTACATCTACGCGGGACAAGCGGTCGGTTTGCTCGAGCGCGAGCGGGCCGTCGCGGAGGTGATCGCCGAGATAGGCGACGGCGCCGAATTGATGCTGCGCGAGCGCTGCAAGCAATTGCTTGGCTAACGTGGTGAGCTGACGTGGGACGTGAAGTAACGTGTAATGCTCGGATCGGGAGAGACCGGGTTTGCGTGAAGGTCCACCTCGATGCGACGTCCGTTCGAATTTCCGGTGACGTGAAACTCACGATTCCGTTCGCGGCGATGCGCGACGTCACGGTACGCGATGGGGCGCTGCGCTTTCGTTCGGCCGAGCGTGCGCTCGCGCTCGAACTCGGTGCGAAAGAGGCGGAGCGCTGGGCGAAAGATATTCTGCATCCGAAGTCACGACTCGAAAAACTCGGCGTGAAACGCGACGCACGCGTCGCGGCCATCGGGATCTCGGACAAGAAGTTTCTCGGCGAGCTGGGCGAGGCTCTCGACCTGCCGCCGGCCCGCACCGCGCGGGGACGCTACGATCTCGTCTTCCGCGAGCTCGGTGCGAAGCGGGACCTCGACCAAATCGCGAAACTTCGCGCTCGCCTCGAGCCCGATGGTGCGCTGTGGCTCATCTATTCCAAGGGGAAGGGCGCGCCGCTGACCGAGCGTGCCGTGCGCGACGCTTTCCTGGCGGCCGGGCTCGTCGACACGAAAGTCGTCTCGTTTTCGCCGACCCACACCGCCGTCAAGCTGGTCAATCCCCACCGCGCGCGCGCTTTGTTGCGACCCGGTGGGAAAGAAAGCGGCGGCGGCCGAAACGTTGGGCCATGAGCCTCAAAACGTTCGTTGTGCTGTCACTTCTGCTGCTCGTTCCGTCGATTGCGAACGCGCAACCGGACCGCGACGCTACGCGTGCGCGGTTGGCGCAAGTCCTCAATTCAGTGGGGACGCGCTCAGACGTGAACGTCACATTTCGACAGAGTACCAAGAACCCGTATAACTTCGCCGGGAGCATGACCAGCGGCCTGACGAACGTGGACTCACTCGAGATCGTGATCAGCGTGACGGCGAAACAAACGATCGGCTTTCGAATCTATCCGCATTATAAAGGCGGATATATCAACATCGGCAAGGCGCGCAATTCCATCGGGCTGATGAAACAGTTACTTTTGTTCAGCGACGAGAATTTTCTGTTCTGGGGCGCGGACGATGTCGGCGACGTCTTCTCCGGTTACACGGTCACGCTCGAGTCAGGTTTTCCTGAGGAAGCGATCGTGATCATCGTGCGCAGCATTCGTAGTACCGACGGATTCGTCGGAACGATGCGGCCATTCATCGACGGATCAACGGCGAAGTAGGGTTCAGTAGGACTCAGGCCGCTTTCTTGCGGGGACGGCCGCCCTTACGGCCGTTGCGACGCGCCGCCGCGACTTTCTTCGGGCTACGGTTCATGCCGCGGATGTAAGCCGCCAGCGTTTGGAGCCCTTTGGTCGTAAGGGCGTTTTCGATCATCCAAGTTACGTCCGCGCCTTCACCTAACCGAGGCCACCAGATCAAGAACGGGTCTACCCGCATTTCCGCGATATCAGCGCCTTTCGCCCCTGTCAGAAAAGGAAATAAAGTGCGAGGCAGGCCGATGATGCCTCCGCTTTGGTTGTCGAGAGCGACGAAAATAATCTTCCGGTCCCCATCGTACCAAGCATTCCGACCCGCGGGCAGTTTCTTGCCGAGTTCGCGAGCTCTGCGAAGGAGCGCTCGCTCTTGATCCTTCGTTATCGCGGGCTCTTGAAGAGATTTTGACTTCATACCGGACGCAGCTTCTGTCTCCGCTTGATCGGCCCGCGCGCGCTGGCTGGATGGTCTCCGTCCAAGAAGATCACAATCTCTCCGTCCGGCGTACGCACGTGCACATGAGCCCAAACATGGCCGCACTCTGCCGTATGAATGATGATCCGAAGTTCACCGACGACCAGGACCGTTTCCAATTCGTGCCTCCCATGCTAAACCTAACAGTTGGGTTATGTCAAGCCTGAGCCCGAAACACGACCCACGTACGTATCACGCAACGGCGTCGGCTCAGCAAGGGCCAAACCGGCTTTGTGTCGCTAGATCAGCAGAGTGCTGGCCTACGCTAGTTTTGGCGCACTCACTGGCAAAGATCCGTGAGCTCTCCGCCCCGAAGTTGGAGACGCGCATCGCTCGAAACATTAGGATGCGCGCACGTCTTACTGAATGCCCAAGACAGGTTGCCCCATTCAGTACGCTCTCGATCCGCCATCTCGCTAAACGGATGATCGAAAACCATCGTTAGGGCCAGCATCATTCCGATCATGGCACATACGGCAGCGGTGATGACAAGTTCGCCAGCCGAGTCTTTGGTTGCCAACATTGAGATGAAAACAACCATGATCGCCCCTCCCAGGGCCAGGGACAACCACATAACCGGATTGAGATGCTCCGAGTATCGATATCGCCTGTGTTGGCGACTTTCATTGAAGCCCGCCAACAGTCTCATGCTCTCTCCGTAAACTACTTGTTCTTTCAGGTTTTCAGGGACCGCCCCGCTCACAAAGTATCTGAGGCAACGTGCCGCGAGATTCGCGGCGGCGGAATTCGTCAAACTCGTGTTTTCGCAGTTCTGATCAGGTCCAATATTGAGCTCGCTGTCCGCCGCCAGTTTTGTCTGAGATCGCATCTCATTCCACTCGCCGCTCATAGAATAGGAATATAGCCTGATCTGTCGCTTTATCTTATTCACTATTTCAGCGAGACGCGGCGGGTAGCCATCGACGACCTCGAATAGGTCACTGAGATAACTCCGTTCTTGCAGTGACGTTTCGGCCGTATGGTCGGATTGAGCCCATCCCGTCACCACGACGAAGGCTAACACGACTGCGTAAATGACGCCCGCTGCACCGAAGGCGTGCCCCACGAGTTCGTTGTGAACGCCCAAATGTGAGCGCAGGCCTTGCAAGATGGTCAGACGCCTGAACAGCAGATGCACTGCAATTCCGATCGTCGCACTGCCCAGCATGAAAAGCACAAGCAGAACCGAGGCGGGAAGCGATAACAAGAATGTAATCATATTCATTCGGCACCGGAACTTACTTGCGAGGTCGGCCTCCTCTCTTGCCGTTCAGGCGCGCGGCAGCAGCCTTCTTCTTGCTTGAGATCGCGCCCATGGCGCGCGCGCCTGCCGTTCGGAGCGCATGCGCACCTGTCGTGGCGAGAAGTAGCTCTTCCAAGTCGAACCCGATGTCGGCCGGCTGAAACCAAATCGTTGCTCCCGCAGGTCCGATCTCGACTAGCGCTAGATCCTTTGCGCGCACAGGTCGCAATCGGGGAATTGCCTTGCGAGGCACCTCGATGAGCGCACCGGTCCTAAGCCGCAAAGCGATGGCATCTCGAGCCGCAATATAGCGCGCTGCGACAATCTTCGCCCTGGATCGGTCATGGATGCCGGCCCTAGCGATTGCCGCGTCGATTTCAGCGTCTGTCGTCGTCACCCGCGCGGCTGTGACTCGTCCGGATTTCATAGCTGCCTTTCAGAAGCACGCCTTGGCCGCGTATCGTTCCCATTGCAGTATAATCCCAACGTTCGGTTTATGCAAGCACCGCTCGAGTGCAGCCGTGATCTACAGTAATTTGCGGAGATCGTCTGCCGTCATATCGGCGGCTCTGAGGATCGCTTTCAGCGTGCCGATTGCGACCGTGCGATGCGCCGGCACGACCAGGTCCACCGTGCCGCGGACCAAGACGATGTGAGAGCCGGTTCGGCGGCGACGCTCGAAGCCGGCGCGTTCAAGGGCGCGTACGAGTTGAGTCCCCGATACAACGGGGAGTTTGGTACCCACGATTCCGCGCCGTTGCTAGGCTGCCGGTAGGTGGACGTCTACCATCTCGATCGCGACATCCTCGAGGTCGGATGGTGGAATTTCGCGGCCGCTATCCCGGTAGTGCAGGATTGCAAGCTCGATGGCGTCACGTGCCATTCTGAGCGCATCGTCGCGGTCGCGGCCACACGTATGGATCTCGGGGAAGGCCGGGACGACGACATTGTAGCCGTCGTCGCCCTGTGGTTCCAAGATCACGCGGTAGCGCAAGGCGTCCATGCCGATAGATTCGTTGAGAACGGAGCCGCTCATTTCACAGGCCCTTTTTTGGAGAAGGTTGGCCGCCCGCGGCTGATCAAGCTGCGATAGCTGTCAGGGTACTATCACTCCGAGCCCCCGCACCGGCAAGGCCGGCGCTCAGTTAGTTTGCGCCAGATCCCGCGCCGTGAGGACGGCGATTGCCGAGCGAGAGGGGTCCAGCCCGGTGGCGAAGCCGATGAGGGGATCGGTGAGGTGGGTGAAGGCGGCTTCGACTTCTTCTCGCGTGCAGGCTTGGGTACTGCCGGCGGCGCGCAGGGCTTGATCGACCAGTAGCATCGCGGCGTCGAGCCAAATCGCCTTCACCGAGCTCTGCGCTCAATTCAACCATAGAGCGCAAGTCCAAAGCCGAGCTAAGCCGCTTTCTTGCGGCGACGCGCGGCCTCTCGTGGATTGCGGCGCACGGCCCTTATCAGCTTGGGGACAACCGCGTCAGGTTTTGGAACCGGAACCCCATCGCGTTTCGCGAAGCGAATGTATCCAGCTATCAAGTCGGCCGCCATCGCACGAGCGCCCGCTTCGCCTCGTCCCTCTGTTACCGCCCGAAAAGCTGGGATCTCCGCCGTCCAAACTCCTCCGCCAGCGTTTTCAAGAATGACATGATAAGCGGGTTTTTGACTATTCATATGATCCCAGCTCGCTTATGGCCGCGGCTGTCTTCGGCTTAACCGCACCACGAGTGTGCCATGGAATGATCAAGTGGCCAACGTGGTCGGGGTGCGAATAATGCCTGTGGCCGCCAGCCGCATGACTATATTTCCAGCCTGCAGCCCGAATAACTGCCTCGATCCTCTTTGAGGTCCAACCCGCGACTTTCATCGACCTTTGCATCACGCCGGCTGGGGGCGATAGCAAGGTTCACGCTAGACTGGCTTCGTGATCGGCTCGTTCACGGTAGTCTCAGTTCAAGATAGAGTTGGCCGCCGGACGGCGATTGCCGTGCGGGTGGGGTCGAGCCAGGTGGCGGAGGCGGCGAGGGAATCGGTGAGGTGGAGCGTCGCCGCGATTGAGCCGGGGGCCGATCGGAATCGGGTGCGTTACCAGCCGATCGGCGGCACGAGTTCAAGAGCTTCAAGCAAAAAGTCGATGGGATCCATGGCGAACTCCTAATCTGAGATGGTGTGGGTCCATCTCAGACTAGGTGCGCGGACCGAGTCGCGTCGTTAGTCGGTGCCGACTAGATCGTCGTTAAACGTAGCCGCGAGAGCGTGCGATTTGCAGGGCTTCTTCGCGCCCGCTGCATTTCAAGCGCCTGATAATTTCGCGAACGTGATTGGCGTGGGTATTGACGCTCATTCCAAGCATTTGCGCGACGTCACGTGTACGACTGCCCTTCGCCAGTTCTCGAAGGACCGTCAGCTGCATCGGCGTCAGCGGACATCCCCCCTCGCGTCCCCAAACCCGATAGTGATGAGCCAGTGGTACCGCGATGCGCTCGGAGGTATTGGGACGCGAGAAAGGATTGAGTTGTGGCTTACTCCGCCGAAAGAACCGTGGCTCAAAATGAAAGAAGTGTGGTACGGTTTCCGCGCGGCATGTCACCACCCAGACATTGTGGCCCGGCTCGGCACGCGGCTCGGCGTGCTAGGCGCGTGGCTGGGGTTCGTCGGGCTTGTCGGACTAATCCCGCCGGTCTTTGCGACGCTGCCTTGGTGTAGCGATATACCCTTACGCGCCGGCACACTCGCCGTTATCATCGCGGGAATTGTTGGCTGGTTCGCTTGTCGCGGTGTAAACATGACGCCCTTGCCCTGAGGCGGCGATTCGACACCAAGTGAAACACGGAGTCCGGTCAGACTCTCATGGTCGGGCGCTTTGTCACCCAAGGGCCGCCTCTCGTAACTGCCCGCTTCTTACCAACGCGACTTATCTCATGATCTGCATTTCGTGTGCACGAGAGGACTCTTCAGCGTCGATCCAACGTGGCAGTGATTCCGTCAACACTAGTGATTTGACTAACTCGGCAATTCGTGGGTCGTGCGTCACATCAACATGGTGCAACTCATCTGCAGCTCGATGCCGAATGTGGCAATACGATTTGTCGCTCGCTGGTGTTATCGAGCTGATCGAGTCCGCCTTTTCAGACCACCGTCCCGCTATCACGGGCATAAACATCGTGCTAACTTCTTCCACAATTCCATCATGAGGTTTTTCTAAAGAAACGCTAAGAAGTGTCTTCATTACGGAAGAAACTCGGGTTTGCGGGAGTACCTCGCTGACCGTCAGATCGACAGGGTCTCGGTCACACGATAGGTGGTCCGGAAGCGCCGATCGTCGCGATTACTTGTGTATGACGATCTCGACACGGCGGTTCTTCTTGCGACCCCCCGGATTGTCGGAGCCGTCGGGTTTGGTGTTGGGAGCGACCGGATTGCGCGCCCCAAAGCCCTGCGTTGCGAAATCGACTTTGCGTAGGCCGTCTTTGTCGATGAACCAGCGCTTGACCGACTGCGCGCGGCGCTCCGAGAGCCCTTGATTGTACGTGGCTGAACCCTTGCCGTCCGTGTAGCCGAAGATGCGCACTTGGCCCTTTGCGCTGCCGCCGATGAACTGCGCGATCCGCGCGAGCGTCTGCCGCGCCTTCGGCTGAATCTCCGCGCTGTCGAAGTCGAACAGTACGTCGGATGCCAGTTCGATCCGAACCTCGGTGCGCGACTGCTTGACGGCCATATCCTTGCTCTGACCGACCATGTTCTGGATCTTGGCATCCATGTTCTGGACATTGCCGGACATGTTCTGGGTATTGCCGGACATGTTCTGGGTCTGGCCGGACATGCTCTGAGTTTTGCCGGACATGTCCTCGACGTGAAAGACCAAATCCAGAATTTTCGTCTTGTAGGTAGGATCCGCCGCCGATCGTTGCGGGTGCGCAGCGGCCGCGAGCACGAGCATCACCGTCAACGCTCCCAGCCCGCGAATCATTGCGCGATCGGAACGCCGTCAAGCGGAACGAAATGCGGAACCTCGACGGTAATCTTGGTGACGCTCGGCGGAGGCGCGGGGAACTTCGCCCAGACAGCGGCTTGCGTGTTTGCCGAGATATCATCCACACCTTGACTGCAGAGGCAAATACCGTCGGTATCCGCTATTGCAAAGTATTTCTTTTTCGACACGGCGTCGATCAGATGAACGCCCGACATGTCCCGGGAGCTGTGGTATCCGTCGCCGTGGAAAATACCCGTGTACAACTGGCCGGCCGAGTTGTTGACCAGCGTGAACTTGAGCGTGACCGTGTCCCCCGAGCTGCGCGCGAGCGAGTTCACCACGACCTTCGTCCCGGTTTTATCGCCGTCACTGCTCGCGAGGCCCGCGTTCGAACCTGCCGGCGCAGCGGTCGTTGCGCTCTGGGGCTGCGCCGTGGCTACCGCAGGCTGCGCCGTGGCCATCGCAGGCTGCGCCGCGGTCGGTTGCGAGACGGGCGCCGCCGTACTTTGCGCGTCGCTCTGCTGGCTCTTCGTACAGCCGCCGATCGCAGCCGCAAGCAGCGCGAACGTGGCAACTCGAAAGACGAGGTTGCTCTTCGATATCATCGTTTCTCTCCGTGCTTCTTCAGCTCTTGGTGACCGTCTATTTCGGGGGCGCTTGGCACTCCGAGGACGGCCAACAGCCCCATGCGTTGCCGTTTTGCGGGCTGATGCATGCGACCTCGTTCGCCGCGCAGCACTGTCCGTTGTAGCACTGCCTTCCCTTGGGACAGCAGACGTGCTCGGTTGCGTTCGAGTGCGGCATCGATGACGTACACATATATTGCGATGAGGTGCACCTCACCGACTTGCACGTGGACGTCCTGGCGTCGGCACAGCCGGACGGGCAGCACTTCGTGCCGCAGGCGGTACCCGTGTTGCAGCACGTCCCAAGGGTCGTCCGCTGCCCGCTCAAGCACAAGCCGCAGCACTTGCTCTTGTCATGGGCGCAGCATTGGCCTTGGCAACATGTGTCGCCGCACCAACGAGAGGCCTCGGCGCCACTTCCACCAAAGCAGCATTTACCGTTTTTGCAGTGACCGGGACAATACGCGGCTCCGCACATGTCGCTCTTCTTGACGCAGGGACCGCGGAAACCGTAGCTGCCGACGCAGACGTAATCGTTGTCCGGGCAACAAACCATCCCGCCCGAAGTCCCATAAGCGCCGGGCGTGTGGAAGTTGCTGCAACAGGTCGTGCCGGGTGCGCAACAGAGCCCTCGTTGCGGGGCTGTCGCCGGGTACGCGGCGCAGAACTTCGTGTTCTGCGGGCAACAGAAATCGTAACCGGCATTCGCGCAGTACGATCCCGCCTGGCAGCAGACGGCGCCGCATCCCGGTCCATGTCCCGGATTGCAGCACTCGAGGACGTTGTTCAGGCACAGCTGACCGGCGGGACAGCAACCACCTTTGCAACACGCTTGATTCGGGGGGCAGCAGGTCTGGTTGTTATTGCCGAAGATGCAGCAGTGCGCGCCGTTACCTTGACAGCAGTTGCCGTCCACGTTGCACGAGGCCGGGCAGCACGCGTTCCCGGGTTTGGAGCAATCGTTCACGCAATTCGAGACCGCATTGGCGCAGCCATTGCCCGTTGCCTCGGCCACAAAATCGCCGAGACAAGTAAGACCACAGGTGGCGGCGCAAGTGCTGACGACGCCGGCGAGGCAGAGTCCGTAGAGACCCCCACACTTCCACTGACAGGCATTGCAGTCCGACATGTTGGGCGGGGGAGGATTGTTCGAGCCGTCCGCAACGATGGTCTGCGCGAAGGCCACGCGCGTCGGCGCGTCGGCCGCCGCTGTTTGCGCTTTGAACTTTGCCAGAACACGCTCGATCGCTTTCTGCGTCTTCGGGTCGACGGTGCGCGGCGGAACTGGTTGCCCGTCGCTAAAATAGAACCTCGAGTCGTTCTTCGTGAAGGGACGCAACGCGCGCCCATCAAGCGATCCGGAACCCTTGTTGTCTTTCCACACGAGCACGAAGTGCTTGCCACCGGAGAATCCCGCGCCGTACTCGATGTCGACACGTAAATGCCCGGGAGCCGCTTGATGCGACTTGAGGTCCAGCGCCTTTTTCTTGCCGACCGTAAAGGCCCAGTGGGTGCTGATCGCGGGCTTGGCGGGGACCGGAACGATCCGCTTTGTCACCGGGTTGAAGTGTGGACCGGCGTGCGGGCCGTGGAGCACGGTATGCGTAAAGGTGGCATACAACGTCGTCACCCGGTTGTTCAACGTGTCCGTCGCGGTCTTGGCGACGATGCTATTGCCGGCGCCGAACGTGTTCCCGCTGCCCAACGTCGCGGTGCTTAGCGGCACGATTTTTCTATTCGACGAGTTTTGGAGCGCGGCCGAGGCGGGGCGTCCGAGCAGCGGAGCGCCCAAGGTCGCAAACGCGGCCGCAGTGAGCTGGCGGACGACTTCTCGCCGCGACAAACTGCCGGACGCCACTTGTTTGGTAAGGTCGTCGAACCAGTGGCCCATGCGCTATTACCCCACCGTCGCCGTAACGCGGCCATTACCGCCAGGTGGCACTTCTCGATTGGCGAGCGCGAAGACCTCTTGGGCGCCGGCGGCCACCTGGGAAGCGACGCGTCCTTCACCATCCAATAGGACCGCCATCGGCGTTCCGGTTGCCCCGAACGCCTGGGCGGCGCGGGAACCCTCATCCAGGACGACCGCGGACTGAAGGTTCAGCGTGGAATTGTCGGCCGCGCTACCGCTCGAGACGACGACCAACCGGGGCGCTGCAGGCGGCGGTCCCGTGGCTTCCCACGCCTTCAGATCGGGCAGCATCTGCTGACAGAAGCCGCAGCCCTGATTCCAGAACAACAGCAACGTCGCCGTACCCCGTAGACCGGAAAGCGCGAACTCTTCTCCGGCGACCGTCTTGAACGTCAACTCCGGCGCCGGCTCGCCGACGCGAAGCGTTTCCACCTGAGCGGGCAACGGGGGAAGTTCGCCGGCCTGGATCGTGAGAACGAGGTTCCGAATGGCTTCCCCGCCTTGCGCGACGTGGCTCGCGACGCGGCCATCCGGCGCAATTGCCACGGCCGCCGGCGTGCCGTAAGCCTGGTACTGCTCGGCGACCTCGCGTTCGCGTTGCAGCAGCACGAGTTTGACGCCGCGTGACGCAACCTTCGAACGATTTGCGTCGGCCGATCCCTCGGCGATCAGCGCGATCTTGACGTGATCGCCGAGGTCGCGCTGCCAGCCGGCGACCTCCGGGAGCAGCGTCTGACACGGACCGCAATCGGGATTGGAAAACAAAAGCAGCGCCGGTTTGTTCTCTTGTAACAAGCCCTCGAGGCTCGTCGATTCGCCCTCGAGTCCGGGCAAGGCGAATGCGGGCGCCGGCGTACCAGGCGGTAGCCCGACGAGCGGAACGGCCGGCTCGAATGTAGGCGCCGCGCCGCCTAAACGCTGCTCCAGTTCATCGAAACGTAACAGCATGCGGCCTTGCTGACGCAAGATCTGAACGAGGAGCGCCGCCAACGCCGCGAGGATTGCGATGACGCAGAACGCGACGACGAGCGAAACCGACTCCGCGACGCTCAACGACCGCGTCCAGCCGACCAAGCTGAGTGCATTAGGATCACGACCGCCCGACACGACGAGGCCGGCGATCGCCGCGAGCACGACGTTGCGCACGAACGTCGGCCAGCCGATCGGCGCAGAGTGCAATTGACCGAAGCAATTGCAGTTCGGCCGGCGGTTTCGAAGCAGATTGGCCGCGATCGCCGCGCTGAACGCGGCGAGCAGAACGACTGCGCCGACCGCCCCGTACCAAGCCGTCGCGACCGGAAGCAGCGCCGTTGCGACGCTGAGTTCGGCGATGACGAGAATGACCGCCGAAGCGCCGGCAAGACGAGGCGATACGCCGAACTCGATCAGGCCTTCGCGCGTGCGCGCCATCGCGGCGAGCTTCGAGAGGCCCGCCACCGCGAAGATGGCTGCAAGCAGGACGCGGCCAGCAAGAAACAACGCTCCGGCCATCAGCTCTTGGTGATCGTGAACGGGAGCGATTTTGCGAGGGTGTCCCCGATATAGATGTCGACGTGATACTTGCCGGCGGGCAATCCATTGGAGGAAGGCGTCAACGAAAACTCTCCGGAGTCGGCACCGGTGATCGACCTTTCCACGAGCTTCGTGTTCGGAGGAGCGGCACTGCCGACGTCTTCGGCGATCCACACCGCGCGGATCGGCACGTCGGAAGCGACGCCTTCGGCCCGCCACACGCAGATGATCTTGGGTTGATTCCCCGGAAAAGTGTCGGTGGGACCGACGATGTCGTAGGTGGGGGTGTAATCGGTGCCGAGCGCCGTACTCGTCAGGTGCGGGACGCTCGCGGCCGAGAGCGGCGCACCCGCGTGCAGCGAGACGGCGACGAGAATTGACGCGACGATGAGCACAACAAGTGCGATCGCGGCGCTCAGCCTGCTCGCGAGACTCGCCTCGACTTGCACGACGACGGTGCCCGCGACGCGATCGCCGAGCCGCTGTCTCGTCCGCGAGGTCATCGCGACGATAAACCCGACGAGGTACACGCCGATCCCGTCGATGGCGCGGAACAGATTGCGGATCAGCGATTTACCCAGCCCGGGCGTGCTTCCGGCGAGATTGCGGACGCGCAGCCGCATGATCGCCTTGCCCAAGGTTGCGCCGAAGAGGCCCTCGCCGAACCAGAGATAGAGGAAGCCGACCGCGCCGACGATCGTGACGACGAGGAGCCCAGGCGCTCCTTCGAGGTTGAACCCGTTGCTCGTGACGCCGCCCCAGCGCACGGCCGCCCACATCCCGACGACGGGGAAGACCGTCGACATGACGATGATGTCGAGGATCGCGGCGATCGCGCGATCGCTCATCGGCGCGATCGGCGGCCCTGGTGTCGACGGCGGCCCTGGTGTCGACGGTTGCATGAGCTTCACGTGTCGAGTCTCAGCCGCAGAGTCCTCCTCGATTGGTCGCCCTATGCGTGGACGGCTGACTCGCGGTATTCTTGAAGCGTGCGCGGGGGGCCGGCGGTGGATTCGAGAGCTTGGACGAGCGCGCGGGCAGTGTCGAGGCTCGTAAGGCAGGCGACGCTCGCTTCGACGGCGGCGCGGCGGATGCGGTAACCGTCCGACAGCTCGCGAGGGCCGGCGGCGTCGTTGATGACCAGATCGACGGCGCGTGAGGCAATCGCGTCCAGCACGTGCGGCGAGCCTTCACCGATCTTGTTGATGCGCTCGGCTGCGATCCCGTTCTCGGTCAGTGACTGATGCGTGCCCTCGGTCGCAACCAAGGTGAAGCCCAAGGCGGCGTAGCGCCGTAGGATCGCGACGCCTTCTTCTTTCTCTTGATCGGCGATCGACACCAGAATCCGGCCGCGGCGGCCTTTGTCGCTCGGGTCGGGGACACGCATCCCGGCGGCGATGAACCCTTTGCGCAGCGCGCCGCCAAAGGTGTCGTCGATGCCGAGCACTTCGCCGGTCGATTTCATCTCCGGACCCAAGATCGTTTCTACGCCACGCATCTTCGCGAACGAAAACACCGGGATCTTCACGGTCACGTACGGCATCTCGGGGATCAGGCCCGTGCCGTAGGGCATGTCGGCGAGGCGTTCGCCGAGCGCGACGCGCGTCGCGGCGGCCACCAAGTTGACGCCGGTGACCTTCGAGATGATCGGCACCGTGCGGCTCGCGCGCGGATTGGCTTCGATGATAAACGGCTCGCCGTCGTGGATGACGAACTGGATGTTGATCAGGCCGCGCGTCCCGAGCGCGTGTGCGATCGCGCGGGTGACCTCGACGATCCGCTCTTGCATCGCGCGGTCGATCGTCTGCGGCGGGTAGACGCTGATCGAGTCGCCGGAATGGATGCCGGCGCGTTCGACGTGTTCGAAGATGCCCGGGATGAGGATGTCCTCGCCGTCGTAGACCGCGTCGACTTCGACTTCGAGGCCGGGGAGATATTTGTCGACTAAGAGCGGCGCGCCGGGCGTGATCGGCGGCGCGGTCTCAACGTACGACGCGAGCTGGCCTTCATTATAGACGATCTCCATCCCGCGGCCGCCGAGGACGTACGACGGGCGCACCAGCACCGGGAAGCCGAGTTCGCGCGCGATTGCGCGCGCTTGGCGGAATGTGGCCGCGGCGCGGCCGCTCGGGCGCGCGACGCCGATCTTTTCCAGGACGGCGTCGAATTTTTTGCGGTCTTCGGCCATGTCGACGCTCTTGCGGTCGCTGCCGATGATGCGCACGCCGCGTTTGGCGAGTTCGGCGGCGAGATTAATCGCGGTTTGGCCGCCGAAGGCGAGCATGACGCCGCGCGCGCCGGTCGCGTCGTAGGCGGCTTGGACTTCGTCGGCACCTGGCGGTTCAAACACCAGGACGTCGGAGATGTCGAAGTCGGTCGAGACGGTTTCGGGGTTGTTGTTGACGACGACCGCGGCGCGGCCGGCGTCGCGCAGCGCCCAGGCCGCGTGGACGCACGAGTAGTCGAACTCGATGCCTTGGCCGATGCGGATCGGGCCGCTGCCGACGACGACGATCGCTTCGCGCGCCGGCTTGCGCATCTCGTCCGCTTCGCCGGGCGAGAGGTAATAGTAGGGCGATTTGGCCGGGAACTCGGCGGCTGCCGTGTCGACCATACGAAACGCGACGGCGCCGTTGCGGGGTTTCGTTGTGTTTTGTTCCGCTTCCACGAGTTCGAGGATTTCGTAGAGCCAAAACTTGTCGATCGCTGAAAGTTTGGCGAGCTGGTCGGGGTCGGTGCCTCCCCGTCTGAGCAGCTCCGCGATGGCGAAGAGCCGTTCGTGCGTCGGCGCGGTGACGGCGTGTTCGAGTTCATCGTGTGACCAGTTTTCGAGGCCGATGCCGGTGAGGGTTGGCCGGTTGAGATCCAAGCCGCGGACGGCCTTCAGGAGCGCGGCTCCGAAGGTGCGGCCGATCCCCATCGCTTCGCCGGTGCTTTTCATCTGCGTGCCGAGCCTGGTGTCGGCGCGGGGGAATTTGTCGAACGGCCAGCGCGGGATTTTGACGACGACGTAGTCGAGGGTCGGTTCGTAGGCGGCCTTGGTGACGCCGGTGACCGGGTTTTCAATTTCGTCGAGCGTTTTACCGAGCGCGATTTTCGTGGCGATTTTCGCAATCGGGTAGCCCGTGGCTTTGCTGGCGAGTGCCGAGCTACGACTGACGCGCGGGTTGACTTCGATGATCATGTACTCGCTGCGCTCGGGGTGCAGCGCGAACTGGATGTTGCAGCCACCGCGGACTTTCAGGGCGCGGATCACGTTGATGCTGGCCGTGCGGAGCATCTGGTATTCGACGTCGGAGAGCGTTTGCGAGGGGGCGACGACGATCGAGTCGCCGGTGTGGACGCCGACGGCGTCGATGTTTTCCATGTTGCAGACGATGATGCAGTTGTCGGCGGCGTCGCGCAGGACTTCGTATTCGATTTCTTTCCAGCCGAGGAGGCTGGTTTCGACCAGGGCTTGGTTGATGAGGGATGCGTTCAGGCCGGTCTGCAGCGTTTCGCGCAGCTCGGCCTCGTTGCGAACGATCCCGCCGCCGGTGCCGCCGAGAGTATACGCCGGGCGGATCACGAGCGGGTAGCCGACTTGGGTTGCGAAGATTACACCCGCTTCCACATCGGTAACGACGGTGCTGTCGGGGACGGGCTCGCCGATGGCGAGCATCGCGTCTTTGAAGCGCTTCCGGTCCTCGGCGAGGACGATCGTCTCGATCGGCGTGCCGAGGAGTTCGACGCCGCAGCGTTCGAGGACGCCGGCTTGGTGGAGTTCGACCGCGAGGTTGAGGCCCGTTTGGCCGCCGAGCGTCGGGAGCACCGCGTCGGGCCGTTCGCGTTCGATGATCGCCTCGAGTGAGGCGCAGGTCAGCGGCTCGAGATACACCGCGTCGGCGATCTCGGGGTCGGTCATGATCGTCGCGGGGTTCGAGTTTACGAGGACGACGCGGTGACCTTCTTCGCGCAGCGCGCGGCACGCCTGGACGCCGGCATAATCGAACTCGGCGGCCTGCCCGATCACGATCGGGCCCGAGCCGATCACCAACACGCTCCGGCGACTCACCGGCCCTGAGTTTTGTGGGCGGCCGAGGCCGGGCCTTGTCGGCCTCTTGGCGGCGGGTGGCAAGAGGCCGGGAGGCCGGCATGCAACCCTGAGCCCACGGGAGCAGCCAAGGGCGGTAAGGGTCGCAGAGCTTATGTCATTTCAGGATAACGCGGTGGCGAGCCCGGATGAGCCGACCGTTTATGTCGTGCATCAGCCGGAAGACGCCGAGTTTGCGGCATCGTTCGCGAAGGTGCTGTCCGAATCGCAAATCGAGCCGATCCTTCCTGCGTTCGAGGGCGATCCCGCCGAGCTTCGTGCCCAGCACGAGCAAACGTTGCGGGAATGCGACGCCGTCGCCGTTTGTTGGGGCGTTGCCAGCGAACTCTGGGTGAAATCGACCTTCCAGCGCCTTCGGTATTGGTACGACCTCGGTCGCGAGAAGCCGCTTAAGTTCCTCGCCGCTGCTCTTGGTCCACCGCGAACCGCCGCGAAGGAAATTTTTGCGGAGATCTGGCCGCGCGACAAAGGCGAACTTATCTGGAACCTCAGCGATCGCGAGAAACTCGCGCCCGGCGACCTTGATGCGCTCGTCACTGCCATGAGCGGCCGCACGGTCAACCCCCCGGCGAGTGCCTCCGCTATGCGTTACGACGTTGCCCCCGAGCGCGATGACGAGGCGCCCGCGGAAGACAGCAAGCAGATAGATCGGGCCGACTTTTGCGTGTTCGCTCCGCCGGCCGTCGCGCCGAGTACGGAGTTCGTCCTCTCGGTTTGGGCCTTTCTTCGCGAGAGACGCGCACAGATGGTCGAACTCGCAACCGTCGCCGGTGCCGCGCCTCGGGGTTGGCTCGGCCCGCTTCGTGTCGAACGGGACATTGAACTTTCGCTTGTCTTACAGCTGAGAGGCTTCACCATCGAGCATCCGGTCGGGACAATGCTCTGGGACGGGGAGATTGCCAACACGTCCTTCTTAATTGCCGCGCCGCCCAACTTATCGCCGCGCACGTATCCTGGAGCCGTGACCATTCTGCAGGGCGACGTGCCGCTGGGGCGGCTCTTATTTGAGATTGCCGTCGAGACGGCACAGTCGAAAGAAGCGACGTACATCGAAGCGCAGTTCAAGAGGATCACAAACGCCTTCGCTTCATACGCGAGCGAAGATCGCGCCGAGGTTCTCTCGCGCGTTCAAGGCATCAGAGCTGCAGGTGTCAACGTGTTTCTCGACGTTTTATCTCTTCGCGCCGGAGAAGATTGGGAAAAGAACATCACGACCGAGATAGATCGCTGTGACGCGCTCTACTTGTTTTGGTCGGATGCCGCGCGGAAGTCGAGATGGGTCGATCATGAGTGGCACTTAGCCCTAAGGAAACGGGGCCCGGAATTCATTTGGCCCGTTCCGCTTGCGGACCCACGCGACGTTCCACCACCGCGCGAACTCGCGAGCGCGCACTTCAATGACGCGATCCTGCTTCTCTTGAACGCGGAGCGTGCACGCCGCAACGAGACTTGACGCGCGCCTTGGGCGGAGCTGGTCGTTTTTACTACGCGTCCCGCTCGAGTCGTTCGACGTCGGCGAGGTCTTTAAGGCGGCCCGCCGCCTTCTTGTTCTTGATCAGATCCTCGCGTCCGATGACAAAGAATTTCAGCCCGTTCAGATGGTCTTCTGCACGGTGCGGCCACGCTTCATCGAAGGTAACCCCGCTTATGCCGGTGATGATGTCGATCCGGGAGGGCGGAACGCCGATCTGGAAGATCAGATCGTCGCCACGCAACTCCTCAACCCTTAGATTTTCGAGCGGCGCGCCGAACGCGGTAAGAGCTTGATAAACGCGAGGCGCGTTTTCGGACGAGGGCTCTACCCAGACGTCGGAATCAGCCGTCGCTCTCGGGCGAGCGTGATATGCCACGGCGTGGGCTCCCACGATCAGGTAACGAGCGTTTGCGTCGTTTAACGCGCGCAACAGATCGGCGAAGTCTGAGCTGAGATTCATCCAAGCCTCGTAGCGCAGCCTGCTCGCAGAAAAGCGTCCAAACGAATGCCATCCTTTCCGCCGGAC
Organism: Candidatus Zemynaea palustris; assembly: GCA_003134695.1. GTDB lineage: Bacteria > Vulcanimicrobiota > Vulcanimicrobiia > Vulcanimicrobiales > Vulcanimicrobiaceae > Zemelea > Zemelea palustris. The sequence continues at coordinate 91,999 of PLCB01000058.1, forward strand.
TCACCGACGCCCAGTACTCACGGTCGAAGGCATCTTGATCGTCGTGAAGATGGATTTTTTTCGATCGCCAAGTAGCGAGTCTTTGAAGCCGGCGCTCTTCTGCTGTCACTGAGTAGAACATTCGACATCGGCACGATAAATGCTGCCCGCCGCGGGATTAGTCCTCGGTGGTTTCTTCGTGGCGGCGTTTCCCGAGGAAGAGCCAGAATGCGAGGCCGGCTTCGTCGCCGTAACGTTTGAAGCGGCGCGCGATCGCTTTGTCGGAGACCTTCTTCTTTCCGATCAGACGCGCGTAGGCGGGGCGGGTCCAAGAATCGAGGACGAGCCGCGAGCGACGGCCGCGGAGCAGCATGACGTGGGCCGCGGCATACGGGCCGACGCCGGGTAACGCCAGCAGACGCTTTTCGAGTTCGAGATCCGAGAGTTCTGCGCGCGGCGCGGTAAACCACGACTCGAGATCGATCACGCCGCTCGCGGCCAGTTCGCCGAGTTTTCGGAAGTACGCGCCGCGATAGCCGGCGCGCGCAACGTCTTTGTAGAATTTTTCGGCGGCCTCGGCGAGTGCTTCGGGCGTGGGAAAGGCCCGGCCGCGCCAGCCGTTTCTCGGCGCGCTCGGTGCGCGCTGTCCGAGATGCGTGACGAGTGCCTCGATCATGCGAATCGTCGCCGACCAGGCGCAGTTGGTCGTGCAGACGGTGCGCACGACGTCTTCGAAGACGGTCGGGCTGCGCAGCATCCGTCCAATGCCTTTTGTGGCGAAGGCGAGATCGTCGTCGCCGGCGACGGCGGCGTAGAACGGCGCGAGATCGTCGTCGAGCGCGAACATCCGGCGCAGCGCGGTTGCGAGCGCTTTTTGCGCGCGCGGCGAGAGCGGGCGGCCGGCGACGTGAGCGGCGAGCGAACCCGGCGTCTTTTCGACAACGAGTACGGTGCGCGCGCTGCCGTTCAGCGCGATGGTCGTCGTCAGCGATGTGCCGGCGTCGTCGATCTCATTGGGCGCGAGACGGCCCAAGCCGTGCGAACGCAGCGTCGCGCGAAACGAAATCGGTTCGCCGCCCGCGCCGACGAGCGGCAGCGTTAGGGCTATTTGGTCGACGCGACCTGTTTCTCGGTGACGGCCGACGCCTTGTTCCCCCACGAGCTGCGGATGTACGTGATGACGGCGGCGATCTGCGCGTTGTTCAGACTGCCCTTCCACGGCGGCATCGCGCCGCTACCCCAAGGCTTTCCGTTGACTTTGATCGGCCCGTTCATCCCGGCCAGGACCGCGTGGATCACGGCTTTGGGATTGCCGGTCACGTAGGAGTTCTTGGCGAGCGGCGGCGCAAGGTTGGGAGCGCCTTGACCCTTGTCGCCGTGGCAAGTTGCGCAGTTGCTCGCGAAGACGGCTGCGCCGCCGGCATCCGCGGCGAGAGCCGGCGAACTCGACGGCGTTGGGATCGCGAGAGCGACGACGATCGCGCCGAGCGCCGCGCCCGCGGCGACGAAAAGAACGATTCGTTTTAGCATGCCGCTAGGGTGCGAGGCGCAAAATGCGCCATCCTTCCGGGGCACGGTCGTAAGCGATGCGGTCGTGGAGACGGTTGAGGCGGCCTTGCCAAAACTCGAAGCGGGTTGGCCTGAGGCGATAGCCGCCCCAGAAGGGAGGACGGTCGACGTCCCGGCCCTCGAAGTCTCGCTCGTGTTTGCGTAGTTTCGCTTCGAGCGCGGCGCGATCGGCGACGGGCCGGCTCTGCGGCGAGGCCCAGGCACCGAGGCGATGGCCGCGCGGACGTTGCGCAAAGTAGGCGTCGGATTCGGCTGGTGCGATGCGCGCGACGTCGCCTTCGATGCGAACTTGGCGGTGTAGCGGTTCCCAGTAGAACAGTAGCGCGGCGGTTTGGTGGCTTTCGAGATCGGTCGCTTTGCGGCTCTCGTAATTGGTGAAGAACGTAAGGCCACGTTCGTCGAAGCCGCGTAGGAGTACCATACGCGCCGACGCGTGGCCATCTTTGCCGACGGTCGCCAACGCCATCGCGTTGGGCTCGAGGACGTCGTCGAGCGTCATCGCGTCGTTGAGCCAGCGTGCGAATTGCGCGAACGGATCGGCGTCGACGTTCGCTTCGTCGAGCGGAATCTCGGGATACGCGGGTCGATACGTTTCGATCGGCCGGTCTTTCACGCGTTACGGGACCTTTCCGGTAGCGAGGCCGGCGAGGAAGGTTGCGAGCAACAGCACGCCGCCGGCGAGCGCGAGGGGCAGGCTCGCGTCGACACGCTTCTTCTCCCAAATGGTGTCGAGCGCGATGCGGCGGAACGTCGCGTTCAGCTCGCCGGCATTCGTCGCCTGCGCGTACGTCCCGGCGCCGTTGCTCGCGATCGTGCGCAGCGCGTTCTCGTCGATGTCGGCGAGTTGGTTCGTGCCGGGGATGATTTCGCCGCTGCCGTTGGTTCCGATGCCGACGGTGGAGATCACGATTCCGCGGGAACCGATTTGGCGCGACGCTTCGATCGGATCGACGCCGCGATTGTTCACGCCGTCGGTCAAGAGCACGATCGCGCGGCGGCCTTTGGCGGGGAGTTGCGTAGCGGCGGCTTCCAGCGCGTCGCCGATCGCGGTGCCACCGTTCGCCGGCGGGATGCGGTCGAGTGCGTCGCGCGCGGCGTCGAGATCGTCGGTCGGTGCTTGGATGATGTTCGCGCCGGATGAAAACGACACGATGCCGACGCGCGTGCCGGGCGGGACGGCGTCGATGAACGCGCGCGCTGCGGCGCGAGCGGCGTCCCAGCGCGTCGGGGCGATGTCGCGCGCGCGCATCGAACCCGAGGTGTCGATGCAAATCATCACGATGCCGTCGCGGGTCGGAACGTGGGCGATGAAGCGCGGACCGGCGAGCGAGATGGCGAGCGTCGCGACGCCGATCAGCGCGGCCACGAGCATCGCCGCAGCGGGGAGGCGCGACGGCTTCATCGCACCGAGTGCGAAGTCGAGGTTGGAATAGACGAGCGCTTGCGCATCGCGGCGACGTTCGAGGGTGACGTAAAGCCACGCGAAGGCGGCGACCGCGAGTGCGGCGGCGGCGAGCCAGAGCGGATGGGCGAAGGTCAACGCAATACGCTCTGCAAGCTTGTGGGGATCGCGTCGCGATTGCCGACGACCTGGACGCGGGCGAGGACCGTCATGCCCCCGCGCGCCAGCACCGCGCGACCGTCGCCGGAGAGGAGAAACGCGATGAATTCGGCGGCGGCGGCGCGGTTCGGCGCCGCAGATGGGATCGTCAGCGCGTAGGCGGCCGGCGCGCCGACGTGTTTCTTGCCGTCGATCGTGACGCTCACCGTCGCGTACGTCTTAGCCTCGCGGGCGTCGCCGAGGTTCACCTGCTTCGGCAGCTCGAGTGCTGGCAGGTTGCGCTCGACGCTTTCGGTGGAATAGACGAACGCCGCATCTATATCGCCGCTCTCGAGCCGCACGAGCAACGGCCCGCCCGCTGGAAGTACTTGCGCGGGATTGCGGTCGTCACCGAGCACGCGTTCGGCAAGGCCTGCCACGTGCGCATAGCGCTCTAGCAATCGCATGGCGATGATCGTGCGATATCCTTTGGGGTCGAGCGCCGGATCGGTGCGCCCTAAGTGCAGATGCGGCTGGGAGAGCACATCGACCAGGCTGCGGCGCGAGCGCGCGACGTCGAGAAAACTTTCCTTGTAGGGCGACGCCGGCGAGTAGGCAAGAACCAAGCGCGTCGTCCCGAAAACACTGTACCACGAGACGAGATTTCCGTTCGGCGCGCCCATCAAGGAATCGATCACGACGGGGTCGGCGCTGATGAATACGTCCGGCGAACGAAACCCTGCGCGAATCAAGTTGGCGAGCTCGACCGAGCCTTTGCCTTCGCCGTGAACCTCGAGGCCGCGCTTCGCTGCAAGCGGTACGAGGGTACGCTCCATTATCGTCACGAGCGAACCGGCGTATAAAACGTTGACGCTCTCGGCGGCTCGCGCTCGCTCGACCGTCGTGCAGAGAAGTGTCGCTCCGGCGCAGAGTGCAAAATCACGACGGGATAACATCTTTGCGCCGCTTCGATATGGAGCCGCCGGTTACCGGCCAATGCCGAAGGCTTCGAAGAGCGAATCCTCGATGCCGCGATCGTCGGCGAGCAGTGCGGCGCGGATGCCCATCCGCAGAAGCGCTCCGAGCGTGCGGCGTTCGCGCGCGGCGACGGCTTCGGCGTAGCGCGCACGTTCGGGCGGGCCGATGAAGTAGCGGCCTTGTTTTCCGGTTTCGGCGTCGCGCAGGCGAACGAAGCCGCCGAGCGGCAGGCCGTTACGCCACGGGTCGGCGACGACGAGAGCCGCGAGATCGAAGCGTGCGGCGCAGGCGCGCACGAGCGGTTCGAGCGTCGCGGACTTCTCGAGCGAATCGAATTCGAAGAAATCAGAGACGATCAAGAGATGCGCCTCGCGAGGAAGCGCCGCGAGCGCGATGTCGAGCGTGGTTGCGAACGACGTGCCGGGTGTTTCGTCGCGTTCGAGACAGAGGCGCGCCGCGACGCGGCCGCGCAGATCGCGCGCGAAGACGAGGCCGTCGCGCGTTACGCGCGCACAGCGATCGTCGTCGATCGCGGCGTCGTACCAGAACGCCGCCGCCTCGCCGGCGAGCGCGTAGTTGCTCTTCTTCCTTCCGACGAACATCGAGGCCGAGGCGTCGAGCGCGGTCGCAAGCGTGAGGGCGTGATCTTCGAAGACGACGCGCGTCTGCAGCGCGCCGGCGCGCGCCGTCGCGGCCCAGTCGATGCGGCGCGGATCGTCGCCGCTCACATAGGCGCGCAATTCGGCGAACTCGTATCCGTCGGAGCGACGTTTGACCGGCGCGCCGCTGCCGCGCACTCCCGGCCGCTTGCGGCCGGTGAGCATCGCCGTGCGCAGCCGCGCGGCGAGCGGATTCAGCTGCCGCTACGGCCCGCGAGGACCGGCTCGGGGACAGAGCCGCGCGCTTGCGCGCGCGGTTCATAGCGCACGACGAGGATCGCGAGGTCGTCGCCGATACGTCGGCTGCGACGGCGCAAGCGGCGGACGATCGCGTCGGCGGTGCCTTGCGCGCTGGCTTCGATCTCTTCGAGCCACTGGCGCACGCCGTTGGCCTCGAGCATGCGTCCGCGCGCGTCGCGCGATTCCGTAAGCCCGTCGGTCGTTATGACGAGCGCGTCGCCGGGCTGCAGTCGAACCGTTTGCGAGGTGTATTCGGTGTCGGCGACGACGCCGACGAGCGGACCGGTCGGAGTCAGCGTCTGCACGCCTTTCTCGGTGCGCAGCCAGGCGGGTTCGTGCCCCGCCGACGCGTACGAGACTTCGCCGGTCTCGGTATCGATGATGCCGAGGAAGAGGACGACGAATGTCTCGTCGCTTTCGGCGTTGCGCGAATACAACGACGAAAAACGCCCCAGCACGTTGCCCGGATCTTTCACTTCGCTGAGCAGCGTGCGGATGGCGTACTTGATGAAGGCGGTATCGACGGCTGCGGCGACGCCCTTGCCGCTGACGTCGGCGACCAAGAACGAACCGAAGCGGCCATCGATGCTGTAGATGTCGAACAGGTCGCCGCCGATCTGCGAGCCTTCGGTCGCCGAGATCAAGACGCTGCCGATCTTGACGTTCGGGAGTTCAGTGCGGCGCGAGATGAAGGCGCGCTGGAGATTTTCGACCAGCGTGCGGCCCTCTTCGGCCCGCCGGCGCTGTCGCGCAGAAATGAAGGTGAAGAGCAGCGCGACGATCGCGAACAGAACGTTCGAGAGATTACGGTTGCGAACGTTGGCGTTGACGGAAGCCTCGAAACGCTTCTGCCCCAATGCTTCGAGAACGTGAAGTTGTTCGTTGAGCGTCTGAAAAGCCGCCACTGATTTTGGTGGAATCTGAAACGCCGGGGCGCGCTCGGCCGGATTCTCAGCGATCGCATCGATGCGCGCCAAGTCGCTTTCGAGAAGTTTCTCAAGCGCGCGTAATAGCACGGGCTTTGCACGACGCTCGAATTGCTCGACTTCGAGCACCTCGGCGTCGCGTTGCGCAGCGACGACCGCCGATTGGTATTTGAAGGCGTCCTCCGTCGTCACGCCGCCCCAATAGGAGAGGTAGATCGCAACGGCGAGCGCCAGCACGAGGCCGACGGCGAGCGCGAACGTGTAGGGCAGCCCGGGTGAAGCGTCGCGAAGACGCGTGAGCGCGGTATCGATGGCTCTCATTTATGACGGTCGCGGTTCCATCCCCTTACCGGGCACGCCTGAGCAAGCAGCCCATCCCGAGCGGGACGGTCACTGCGGCCGGAAGAACGCGCCTCCGAGCATGGCTCAGGCCGAAGTATGGCTCCTCGTCGGGCTGTTCAGCGTTACGATCCCGCTCGTGGCGCTCGCCCAGCGGGCGAATATCGCATATCCGATCGTGTTGGTCGTCGGCGGACTCATCTTGGGATTCGTTCCAGGGTTGCCGCAGATCGAATTCGATCCGAATCTGGTCCTGCTCATCTTTCTTCCGCCGCTGCTCTACTGGGGAGCGATCACGGCGCCGACCGACGTGATGCGCGCGAACGCCGGACAGATCTGGCTGCTCGCGATTGGCCTTGTGATCGCGACGACGGTGACGGTCGCGCTGATCGCGCACGCGAGCATCTCGCACCTCGCGTGGCCGATGGCGTTCGTGCTGGGAGCGATCGTCGCACCGACCGACGAACTCGCGGCACTGCCGGTGCTTCAAAAGATGCGCATGCCGCGCCATCTCGTCGCAATCGTCGTCGGCGAAAGTTTGCTGAACGACGCATCGTCGTTGATCCTCTATGCCGCCGCGCTCACGGCAGCGGTCACCGGCGTTTTCAGACTCGGACCGGATGTGCTGCAATTCTTTCTGGCCGGCGTCGGCGGCGTGGCGGTCGGTCTGGTCGTGGGACGGCTGGCAGTGGAAGGCTGGCGACGGATCAAGGACACGCAGTTGCAGGGCGTCATCTCGTTCAACTTGCCGTTCTTGGCGTATCTCCTGGCGCTGCGGCTCGGCCTCTCCGGCGTCCTCGCCGTCATCTTTGCGGGAATCTACGTGGGCCGGTTTACGCCGCTCGTCATCACCCCAGCGGCTCGACTGCAACTGAGCGGCTATTGGGAGACCGTAGTCTTTTTGGCCAACGCGCTGCTCTTCTTGCTCGTCGGCATGCAGCTGCACGCGGTCGGTCACGCGGTTCTCGCGGAGTACTCGTGGCAGACCCTGCTGTGGTACGCATTCTTGGTCAACGCGACGGTGATCGTGACGCGTTTTGTTTGGGTGCTGGCTCAGGAATTCGTCCCGGTCATCGGCGGCGCTTCGGAGCATCCCGGCGGCGATTGGAGGCATGCGTTGATCGCGGCGTGGTCGGGATTGCGTGGAGCGGTTTCGCTGGCCGCGGCGCTCGCGATTCCGGTCACGATGCTCGGCGGCGCGCACCTGCCGCATCGCGACCTCGTGATCTTCTTGACGTTCACGGTGATCGTGGTGACGATGGTCGGCGGCGGATTGACGCTCCCGCTCGTGATTCGGCGGCTGGAGGTGGCCGACGGAAGCGCGGAACAAGACGAGGATGTGCAGCGCGGGATCGTGGGGATGTCGGAGGCGGCACTCACTCGGCTGGATCAGCTGCAACGCGACGGCCGCATCGACGCGGAGAATGCGCGCCGGCTTCGGCACGGCTACGAGCATCGGCGCCGTCATGCCGACGGCCATCCAGAGGGCGAACGCGCCGCGTTCGACGCTGAGCTAGAGGTTCTGCATGCCGAACGAGCGGCGCTCGTCGAGATGCGCCAGCGCGGCGAGATCGACAACGTCGTACTGCGCAGACTCCAACGCGTGCTGGATATCACCGAAGAACGACTTCGGCACGTCGCGACGACGGACTAAGGGCGTGTTCGACGGAACGTTTTGGGACGAGCTCTACCGCTCGCGCAGCGCAGTATGGTCCGGCAATCCCAATATTCATTTGGTCAATGAGGTGTCGGACCTCACTCCTGGCAGCGCACTCGACGTCGGTTGCGGGGAAGGCGCGGACGCGATTTGGCTGGCCGAGCGCGGCTGGCGGGTCACCGCAGCCGACATCTCCTCCGTTGCGTTGGAGCGCGCCCGGGCGGTCGTGGTCAGCGTCGACGTCGCGCGGCGCATCGACTGGCTACATACAGACCTGGTCGCAGGGGCGCCCCCCTCGGCTTCCTACGACCTGGTTTCCGCGCAGTTCATGCACCTGCCGAGGGCGCCGCGCGAATTGCTGTTCCGCCGACTCGCCGCTTCCGTCAAGCCACAGGGCACGCTGCTCATCGTCGGCCACCATCCCTCTGACCTTCAGACAACGGTTCCGCGCCCACCGAAGCCCGAGCTTTTCTACACCGCCGCCGACGTCGCGGCTTTACTCGAACCGAATAACTGGGACATCATCGTCGAGGTCTCCCGCGAGCGCAGCACCACCGACCCCGCCGGCCGAATCGTCACCATTCATGACGCGGTCCTCCGGGCACGCCGACGCTAAGGGCGCAGTTCCAGCGTCTCCTTGGCGGCAGCGGTGACGGCGCGGTCGGTGAACGGAAGCGGGATGAGCGTGCCAGCAAGCCAGGGCGCGGCACCGTCGCGATAGTGCGGTGAGCCGGGTTGACCGGACTCGCCTTGCGGGATGATCATTCCACCGCCGTCCCAATTACCGACGTCCCACACGGCGCGGAAACTTTGCGTTACGCCCGAGCCTTGGACGTGTGGCGAATATCCGTCGCCGTTGCCGGGGAAGCGCGTGCCGTCCCACCAACCGATACCGAGGCTTGAGAATGGGTGGCGCGCGGTGCGCGCGCCGACGTCACCCCAGGTCGAACCGACGCGCTTCTGCACCTTCATCGTCGCAAGCACTTCGTGCGCGCTGTCGACGAGGAATTGCGCGTAATCGTCGTGCGGCACCCAACCCCGCGGGCGTTCGCGCAGGACGCGCAGCACGAGTTCGAGCGCGGTGCCGTAGTTTCCATCGAGATAGGCGGCGCCGAGATCGCGGCCGAGATGGATGCGAACGAGCCGTTCGCATGCGGTGCGGCGCAAGTACGACGCATACACCGCCGCTTTCGAATCGGATACGAAGCGGCCATCGAACGCGCGCAGCGCCTGTGCCATCGCGGCGAGTTGGGGATCGAGCGCCGGCCCTTTGCGGGCGAGAGCGGCGGCGGCGGCGCGAGCCAATTCGCGTTCGGCCAGCGAGGTCACGTCGGCTTGGATCGACGAGAAGTCGGCGACGTCGTAGTTCTTCATCGCGTGGAGACGCTGTGCGATCCGCGCGGCGCGATAGGGCGGCGCGAAGTTCGACGAGAGCCGGTAGCGATAGCCCGCGCCATACATCTGATTGTTCGCCGTGAAAACGAGCGCGTCGCGCGAAGGCGCGACCTTCGGTAGCTGCGCGTAGGGGACGACGCCGAGTTTCGCCGGCTCTTTGGCTCCGTCGTGCGCTTTGAGGCCCCATGCGTCATCGAGCCAGACATCGCCCGCGAGGGCGTAGCCGGCGTTACCCGCGTCGTCGGCGAAGACGAAGTTCTGCGCCGGGCCGGGATAGGCGTCAAGGACGCGGAACGCGGCGCGAACGTCGCGCGCTTGCGCCAGGTCGTAAAAGGTCTCGAAGCCGGCGCGCTTGTCGCGCTCGCCGGTCCACGCGACGGCGTAGCGCAGTGCGCCGCCGCCGACGACGAAGCCGTGACGCGTCGAGAGATAATCGCGCGTCGCGTTCTTTCCGAAGCGCACCTTGAAGATCTCGACGCGGTGCGTTGCACGAACCCAGCGTCCGCCGGCAAGGTATTCGTCGGAAGTGGCGTTGCGGAAGTGCTCGCGGTAGAGCGCGGTGGAAGCGATGGTTCCGTTGGTCGAGCCCCAGGCCAGGTGCGCGTTGTGACCGAGGATGATGCCGGGGACGCCGGCGAGCGTCGCGCCGGCGACGTGCATCGTCGGCGACTCGAGCTCGGCGAGATACCAAACGCCGGGGATGTACAGGTCGAGGTGCGGATCGTTGGCGAGCAGCGCGCGGTGCGTCGCGGTCAGCGCCGCACCGGCCGCGAAGTCGTTGCTACCCAAGCCTTCACGCGCCGATTCGCGTCTCAGCCCGAGCGGCGGCACATCGGGAAACGGGATGGAGCGCAAACGCGGCAAGGGCGCGAGCGGCGCCGGCTTCGTGCCGGCGATCGGAACGTCGTACTTCGGATCGGTCAACGGATAAAACGCGTTGCGAACCTCATCGCCGTAGGCGTCGCCGATCGCGATGCGGGTGCCGACGTCGTACCAGCGGTCGGCCAACGTCAAGACGGTCGACGTCGCGGCGAGCAGCGAATCGCGTGGCGTCCACGGTTCCGGCTGGTAACCGAGGATGCGAAACTCCGGCGGCAAAGGCCGGGTGTGCGTCGCGAAGTTCACGCCGTCGGCGAACGCTTGGAGATCGGCGCGCAGCGCCGGTTTCAGGAGACGTTCTTCTTCGGTGACGAGGCCAACCGGATCGAAGCTGCGCGAATCTTCGTCGGTCGCGAGCGCTTTCGAGCCGAAGACCTCGGTCAATCGGCCGGCGACGACGCGGCGGTAGAAATCGATTTGAAAGAGGCGGTCGCTGCCTTGGAGGTAGCCCTCGGCGAAAAATGCGTCGCGCTCACTCTGCGCGCGAACGTGCGGGATGCCGCGCGCGTCGCGCACGATGCGCACCGGCGCGCGAACGCCCGTGCCGCTGAGGACGCCGGTCGCGTCGCGTCCGCCGGCGATCACGCCGGTTCCGATGTAGGCCGCGACGCCGACGACGATCAGGAGCAGCGGGACGAGCGCCACGCCGACGAGCTGCAGCAGCCGTTTCATAGGAGCCGCTCGAAGCGCTCGTGCGGGACGTCGGTCGGAAAATGGTAATCGACGAAATCAATCTCCATCGCATCGATGTTGATGTCGAGCCCGAAATGAAGATTGTCGCCGCGCAACTGCTGCACGTACCAACGTCCGCCGAGCGGAACGTAGTGCGCGGTCCAGCGGACGCCGTCGTACGGTTTTCCGTTGTAGATGCCGTCGACGGTCAGCTGCACCGTCGCGCCGGTCGCTTTGTCGATCCAAAGATCGCGCAGCCGAAAGAGTTTGGGCTCGCGCAGCGGCGTGAGCTTGAGATGGTAGGCGTCCCCGTAGCGCAGGCTTTCTTCGCCGAGCAGCCTCACGTCGTAGTCGCGGGTCGAGGCTTCGACCCGGCCGATTTGGCGCAGCGGCGTTGCGCTCGGCTCGGGCAGCAACAGCGGGTTCTCGGTCGGTTCGCTCGAGACGTAGACGTGCGATTGGTAGCGGTTGAGGAGCCCGAAATTCGAGGTCGGTTCGATGAACGGAACTTCGGCCCGGATCGGTTCGGCTTGCGGGTTGGTGTCGCCGATCGTGAAACCGAAGATCGTGATCGGGAATCCCCGCAGGCGCTTCGCCTCGTCTTCGAGGACCATGAGACGTTCGAGGTGCAGCGCGCCATCTTTGGTGCGAAACGTCGCTTGCCACCAGTTGTCGAAGATATACTTGTTGCGTTTGTAACGGACGAGCGCGCCGTATTCGAGATAGGGCAAGTCTGCGCGGTCGCGCCACCAGTCCTTGGCGCTCGCGAACAATTTGTCCGCGACGGGATCGGGCGACGGCGACGGCGTCGGGACCGGTTTCGGTCGCGCGCCGAGCGACGCGATCATCGCGGTCGTTCCGAATCCGGCGGCGAAGAGCGCGCGCTTCACGGTGTCGGCACCGCCGCGATGATGCCGGCGACGATCGTCTCGGGATCGACCTTGTCGGTGAGCGTTCGGTAGTTGAAGGCGAGCCGGTGGCGCAACACCGCCGGTGCGACGGCGCGAACGTCGTCGGGCAACGCAAAATCGCGCCCCGCAACGAGCGCGCGGGCGCGCGCGAGCGCGACGATGGCGAGGGTCGCGCGCGGGCTCGCGCCGCGATCGACGTAATCGTGTTTGACACGCGTCGCGCCGACGAGATCGACAACGTAGCGTTTCAGGCGCGGTTCGACGTGAACGGTGCGCGCCTCATGGCGCCAACGCAAGATGTCGTCGATGCTGACGACGTCGGCCGGCAGCGCGGGCGTTTCGCCACCGAAACGGTCGAGGATGCGCCCCTCTTCGTCGCTCGAGGGATAGTCGACCAGAATCTTCACCAGGAATCGATCCATTTGAGCAAGGGGGAGGGCGTAGGTTCCTTCGGAGTCGAGCGGATTCATCGTGGCCGTTACCACAAACGGATCGGGCAAGGGGAACGTTTGCGGTCCGATCGTCACCTGGCGCTCTTGCATCCCTTCGAGCAACGCCGATTGCACCTTCGCCGGCGCTCGGTTGACTTCGTCGGCGAGGACGATGTTCGCGAAGATCGGGCCGAGCACGGTGGTGAATTCGCCGGCGCGTTGATCGAAGATGCGCGTCCCGACGATGTCGCTCGGCAACAGATCGGGCGTGAATTGGATGCGCTTGAACGAGCCGCCGACGGCGCTGGCCAGCGCGCGACACGCGAGCGTTTTAGCCAGACCCGGCGGACCTTCGAGCAGCACGTGTCCGCCCGCGATCAATGAAGAAAGCAGCGCTTCGAGGCTGGGGCGCTGGCCGACGATCGTCGCTGCGAGGGCGTCGAGCAGCACTTGGGGCTTTCGCGGGGCCGAGACGGTCATGACTCGTGCCACTTCGACAGCGCGCGCAGCGCGTCATCGATGGCGCCGTCAAGCTGGGAATCGTCGACGAACGCGGCACGCTCGACCGCGCGCAGCGCGCCCGCGACTGCGGGGTCATCGCCGGCGGCGCGGCGGGCGAAAAGATCGTCGAGCGTTTCTTCTTCGCGCGCACCGACGCGGCGGCGAAGTTCGTCGCGGACGGCGAGGACACACGCGCGCGTTCGTTCTCGAGCGAGTGCTGCGATGAGTTGCGGGAGTGGATCGATTGGGGTCGCCGGCGTCACGGGCCGCGCGGGCGCCGGCAACGGAGCGGGTAGCGGTTTGCGGCGGACGAAGCCCCACAGGAGCGCGTAGGCCGCGGCGCCGACGATCACCAGAATCGCGATCGGTTTGAGCAGATCGTCGAGCAGCGCGCGCGTCACGCCGTTCGGCTGCAACGCGCCGGCGACGTGGATCGTCACGGAGTTGGTCGCGAAATGGCTCGGTTTGCCGTTGCGCGCGTCGATCGCGTCGAGCGTGGTCGGTGCGATCGTGCGGTCGCCGCCTTCGGTCGGCGAAAGCGTCATGACCTCGACGCAGTCGGAGCCGTGGCCTGAGGTCGCGCAGCGGCGCTCGTCACCAAGCGAATCGAAGCCGCTCAGATCGGGCAGCGTCACGTTGTCGAGTTGCAGGACGTTCTCGTCGACGTGCGCGACGATGCGCAGGCGCAGCGTCTCGCCGACGCGCAGCGACTTCGGTTCCGCGGTCATCGTGAAGGCTCGCACGTGGAGGCGCGCGAGACTTTGCGCCGATGCCGGCGCTACGATCGGAGCGAGGAAATCCACTCGGCGAACAGATAGCGCGCGTCGAACGGACCGGGCGACGCTTCAGGGTGAAATTGGACGGCTTCGATCGGCAGATGCCGATGGCGGAAGCCTTCGTTGGTGCCGTCATTGAGGTTGACCATCGTCGCTTCCAGATCTGCCGGAAGCGAGGCGCCGTCGACGGCGTAGCCGTGATTGTGTGCCGTCACGATGACGGTGTCGTTGCGCAGCGCTTTGACCGGCTGATTTCCGCCGCGGTGGCCGTAGGGGAGTTTGTAGGTTTTCGCGCCGCAGGCGAGCGCCAGGAGTTGATGGCCGAGACAGACGCCGAACAGCGGAACTTCGCCGAGTAAACCCTTGAGGGTTGCGATCGTCTCGGGCAGGTCGGTGGGATCGCCCGGTCCGGGCGAGATGACGACCGCGTCGGGCCGGCGTCCGAGGATCTCTTCGCGTGAGACGGAGTAGGGCACGATCGTCAGCCTTACGCCGAGCGCATCGAGTTCGCGGACGATCGCGCGCTTGACGCCGCAGTCGATGACGACGACGTGCGGCCCGCTCGCGTCGGCGTGGATGCTCGTGATCTGGCGCGTCGCGACGTCGGCGACGAGCCCGACCGTGCTCGTTTCGCGCGCGTACGGAACGAGCGCGGCCTCCATCTTTTCGAGCGCGCCGTCGCCGACCGCGAGCGCGGCACGAATCGTGCCGTGCTCGCGTAGCGCGATCGTCAGCGCGCGTGTATCGATGCCAACGAGCGTCGGGATGCGCTGCTCGTTGAGCCACGTGCCGAGATCGCTGCGCGACGCGTGATGCGAGGGGTGTGCGGAGATGCGTTTGGCGATCGCGCCGGCGACGCAAGCGCGTCCGTGTTGCATCGCGCTCCCCGAAATGCCGTAGTTGCCGATCATCGGATAGGTAAACGTCAAGAGTTGGCCCGCATACGATGGATCGGTCAGCGCCTCTTCGTAACCCGTCATGCCGGTGTAGAAGACGGCTTCACCAAGCGCCAGCGCTTCGTACTCGAGCCCTTCTCCCTCAAATCGCGTTCCGTCCGCGAGCAACAGCGCCGCCGGTTTCCTCATTCGCGATTCGTTTTGGCACGCGAACGAATGCTTCCGCCTTCCATCACGACGGCACCGCCGACGATCGTCGCAAGCGCCTGGCGCGGGAAGGTAAGGCCGTCGAACGGCGTGTTCTTGCCTTTGGAATGAAAGCGTGCGGCTTGGACGCGCCAAGGCCGGTCGGCGAAAACGGTGACGTCGGCAGCTGCGCCGATTCTTAGTGTGCCGCCGCTCACGCCGAGGATGCGCGCGGGGTTGAGCGAGAGCAACTCGACGAAGCGCGCAAGCGGCAGACCGGGGAGCGCTTGTGCGTACGCGCCGACCGCGATTTCGAGGCCCGAGAATCCGACCGGTGCGTCGGCGAGCAGTTGCACTTTCTCTTCGCGGGCGTGCGGCGCGTGATCGCTCGCAAGCGCATCGATCACGCCGTCACGCACCGCCGCGCGCAGCGCCTCCGAATCGTGCGGCGTGCGAAGCGGCGGATTGACCTTTGCGTCGGCGCGGAAGCGCACGAACGCGTCGTCGTGAAGCAGCAGGTGGTGCGGCGTGACCTCGCAGGTCACGGCGAAGCCGCGCGCGCGCGCGAATCTGACGAGTTCGACGCCGAGTGCGGTCGTCAGGTGCGCGATATGAAACGGCTTCTTGGTGTCGCCGGCGATCAAGAGGTCGCGCGCGATCACGATCTCTTCGGCGAGGCCGGGTTCGCCGGCCAGCCCGAGCAGCATCGAGCGTTCGCCCTCGTTCATCACGGCCTCGCCTTTGAGATCCGCGTCCTCGCAATGCGAGATAAAAACGCCGGGGACATCGCGCGCGTAGAGCGCGGCTTGGCGCAGGACGCGGGCACTCGCGACGGTGGCGCCGTCGTCGCTGAATGCGACCGCGCCGGCTTCGTGCAAACTGCGGAAGGGCGCGAGTTCGACGCCCGCACGGTCGCGCGTGATCGCGGCGATGGGATAGACGCGCGCCAAACCGGCGTCGGCGGCGAGGCGCTTCACTTGCGCGATCAACGCCGGCGTGTCGAGCGTGGGCTGCGTGTTGGGCATGCAGGCCACGGCGGTGAAGCCGCCGGCGACCGCGGCGGCGCAGCCGGTCGCGACCGTTTCCTTGTGCGTCTGGCCCGGCTCGCGCAGGTGCACGTGCATGTCGATGAAACCCGGCGCGACGAACGCGTTGCCGGCATCGACGATTTCGCCGTCGCCGGGCTCGAGGTGCTCGCCGATCTCGGCGACGACACCGTCGCGCAGGCGAAGATCGCGCAGCGCGTCGAGACCTTGCGACGGATCGACGACGCGTCCGCCGCGAACGAGAACCTCGCTCACGCTCTTCCGTTGACCAAGAAATCGAGGACGGCCATGCGCACGTAGACGCCGTGCGAGACCTGTTGCGCGTAGCGCCAGCCGCCGTAGCCGAGCACGTCGTCGGTCAACTCGACGCCACGGTTGTATGGACCGGGATGCATCACGATCGCGTGGGATGCGAGCGAGCCGAGCCGGCGCGCGTCGAGTTGATAGCTGCGCCCGTAGTCGTCGAGCGTCGCCAGGACCGCGGCGGCGATCCGTTCGCGCTGGATGCGCAGCAGCATCACGACATCCATCTGCGGCAGGATCGCGTCGAGATCGCGCGCGACGTGGACGCCGTCGCCAGCCATCGCGTCGGGAACGAGTGTCGGCGGGCCGATCAAGGTAACGTCGGCGCCGAGGCGGCGCAAGCCGATGACGTTCGAGCGCGCGACGCGCGAATGGAGGACGTCGCCGACGAGCGCGACCTTGAGGCCCGCGAGACGACCGAACTCCGTCCAGATCGTCAGCAGGTCGAGGAGCGCTTGCGTCGGATGCGCGTGACTTCCGTCGCCCGCGTTGATCACGTGTCCGGCGAACGAATCGGCCAATCTATAAGGAAAGCCGGATTCCGGATGGCGCGTGACGATGACTTTCACGCCCATCGCGGCGAGCGTGAGCGCGGTGTCTTCGATCGTCTCGCCTTTCCCGAGGCTCGAGGAACCCGGCGGCAGCGCGACGACGTCGGCGCCGACGCGTGCCTCGGCGATCGAGAACGAGGTGTACGTGCGCGTGCTCGGTTCGAAGAAAAGATTCACGACGGTGACGCCGCGCAGCAGGTCGCGACCCGGCGGGTTCGCGTGAAACGCGGTCGCCCGCTGCATCAAATAAGAAATTTCGTCGCTCGTGAGATCGTCGAGGTCGAGGAGGCTACGCTCCCGCATCGTTCTCGGAGCGAATCACGACTCGGTCGTCCTTCGAAAAGGCCTTGCTGATGTTGACTTCGACGTGCTCGCTGCGGTTGGTCGAGATCTTGCGGCCGATGTAATCGCCCTGCACGGGGAGTTCGCGCAAGCCGCGATCGATGAGGACCGCGAGGCGAATCGTGCGCGGGCGCCCGAGATCGGTGACGGCGTCGAGCGCGGAACGGACCGTGCGGCCCGTGTAGAGGACGTCGTCGACAAGCACGACGACTTTTCCGGTGACGTCTTCGTGAATCTCCGATTCGGGGAGGGCGCGCGCGACGTCGTCGTCGCGGTAGAGATTGATGTTCAGAAACCCGAGGCCGGGTTTCAGCCCGGAGATCTCTTCGATCTTGGTCGCGAGGCGGCGCGCGAGTTGTTCGCCGCCGCGGCGGACGCCGATGACGACGACGCCGTCCTGAGCGTCGTCGGGTTCGAGAATCTGGTGGGCGAGGCGCGCGATGATGCGGTCGATCTGCCGCGCCGACATCAACGTCCGCTCGCCCACGACCTCGAGCGTGGTCTTCATCCCCGTTCCCCCGCATCCAGAGCGGTGAGTTGCGCGCGTACCCGCGCGCGTTCGCTTTCGTAACCGGCCAACTTGGCCCGCTCCTTCGCAACCACGTCGGGCGACGCCTTGCTCGTGAATTGTTCGTTGGCGAGCTTCTTCTCCAGGCGCTCGACCTCGACGTCGAGACGCTCGAGCTCCTTGCGGTTGCGCTCGCGCAAGACTCCTGGCGCAGCCTCGATTCTGACCGCCTTGATCGCGGCGCTCGCGTCCGATGCTGAGGTCTCGTCCGACTCGGCTTCGACCTCGAGCTTCGCATTCGCCAAACGACTCAGCAGATCCAGCGCCTCGGCACCGAGCAGTCGCTCGAGTGCGCGCGGCACGCGAAGCATCATCTTCTCTTTCGGCGGTAAGCCTTGACTCGTCCGGAATTCTCGTGCTTCGCCGACTTTGCGGATGATTTCGGAGAAGAATTCGGCCGCCGCGTCGTCGTGCGGGATCTCGGTCGGATCGGGCCAGGATGCGGTGACGATCGTCGCGCCGTCGTGCGGTAGCGCTTGCCAAATCTCTTCGCTGACGAACGGCGCGATCGGATGGAGGAGGCGCATCGTCACATTGAGCGAGTACGAGAGGACGGCGGCGCGCGAACCGGTCGGCGTCTTGCTGGTTTCGAGGTACCAATCGCAGTAGCGATACCAGATGAAGTCGAGCAGCGCGTCGGCGGCGACGCCGAACGCGTAGCCGTCGAGAGCGTTGGTCACGTCGACGGCGGTTTGGCGGAGCGAGGTGAGGATCCAACGGTCGGCGAGCGTCAGTTGCTCTTTCGGCGGCAGCGTACTCGCGGGCGGGAGACCTTCGGGCAACGACTTCACATAGCGTAGCGCGTTCCACATCTTGTTGTTGAACTCGCGCGCCTTTTCGCAGAAGCGTTCGTCGAAGCGAAGCTCTTGCGATTCGAGCCGCATCTGGCGAACGATGCCGAAGCGGGTCGCATCGGCGCCATATTTGCCGATCAGGTCCATCGGATCGATCGCGTTGCCGAGACTCTTCGACATCTTGCGGCCCTGAAGGTCGAAGACGAGCGGCGTGATGAAGACTTCGCGGAACGGGATGTCCTGGGCAAACTTCAGACCGAGCATCACCATGCGCGCGACCCACAAAAAGATAATGTCGCGGCTCGTGACCATGACTTGGTTCGGATACCAGTGCTCGAGTTCGGGTGTCTTCTCGGGCCAACCGAGGATCGAGAGCGGCCAGAGGCCGCTCGAAAACCAGGTGTCGAGCGTATCGGGGTCGCGCGTGAGTTCGGTGATGCCGTGCTCCCGCTTGGCGAGCGCGTAGGCTTCTGCTTCCGTTTCCGCGACGATCGTTTCGCCGTTCGGGCCGTACCAGACCGGGAGTTGATGGCCCCACCAGATCTGACGCGAGACGTTCCAGTCGCGGATGTTTTCGAGCCACGCTTCGTACGTGCGGCCGAAGCGCTCGGGGACGAAACGGATCCGGCCGTCGCGATACGCTTCGAGCGCAGGCTCGGCCAGCGTTTGCATCTTGCAGAACCATTGCAGGGAGAGGAGTGGTTCGACGATCGCGCCGGAACGCGAACTCACGGGCACCATGTGGCGGCGCGGTTCGGTCTTCACCAGAAGTTTTTGCGTCTTGAGGTCGCGCACGACCGCTTTGCGCGCTTCGAAGCGATCGAGCCCTCGATACGGTGCCGGCGCTTCGTCGGTCATCCTTCCGTCGAAGCCGATCACGCTCGGCATTGGAAGGTTGTGGCGTTCGCCGATTTCGTTGTCGAGCGAATCGTGCGCCGGCGTAACTTTGACTGCGCCCGTTCCGAACTCGCGCTCGACGGCCGCATCGGCGACGATCGGGAGTTTTCTTCCGACGAGCGGAAGGACGACGTGCTTGCCGATCAGGTGACGGTAGCGTTCGTCGTCGGGATGGACGGCGACGGCGGTGTCGCCGAGCATCGTCTCGGGGCGCGTGGTGGCGACGTCGATCGAGAAGGTTCCGTCTTCGCTCGGGTAGCGAATCTGCCAGAGGAAGCCGTCGCGTTCTTCGTCGTCGACTTCGGCGTCGGAGAGGGTCGATTGCGATACGGGATCCCAGTTGACGAGACGTGTCCCGCGGTACATAAGACCTTCGCGATAGAGCGCGACGAAGACTTTGGCGACCGCGGCCGAGAGGCCGGGATCGAGCGTGAAGCGTTCGCGTTCCCAATCGGGACCGAAGCCGAGTTTGCGAAACGTCTCGTTGATCTCGCCGCCGTATTGCTCGCGCCAAGCCCAGGCGCGTTCCAGATATTTCCCGCGACCGAGCTTTTCGCGCGTGAGACCTTCCTTGGCGAGTTCGCGCACCAACACGGCTTCGGTCGCGATCGCGGCGTGATCTTGTCCGGGGATCCAATCGGCGTTCTCGCCGAGCATTCGATGATAGCGCGTAAGAATGTCCTGCGGCGTGTACGTCGAGCCCTGACCGAGGTGCGCGCGGCCGGTGATGTTCGGCGGGGGCATCGAGATGATGAACGGCGGACGCGCCGGGTCGGGCTCTTCGTGGAAGACGCCGGCCGCGAGCCATTCAGCGTAACGCCGCGGCTCGACCGTTGCGGGATCGTAGGCTTTCGAGAACTGGTCGGCGGTTGGTTCGGTCTGCACGTTGGCCCGTTCATTATGGCCGGTACGAGGCGGGCCCTACGGTTTCGTGAGCCACGTCACACGACAAGCGACACAAGCGCATGCTAGGCTGACTCTGCGAGAAACGGCGCTCCTGACCAGAGAGCCGGCAAGCGGGGTCGGCACGGATGCCGGCCCCGCTTGCCTTTTCAGCGGGTTCGGGCCGGTGCCGGAGAGGCCACCGCGCGCGGCCGTTCTTGGACGCTCGCCACCAATAATTCGAGGTGCGCGCGCGTCGTGCGATCGAGTTTCGGCGAGCGCAACGCGCGCGAGGCTTGGGCGGAGATCGCCAGCAATTCGGCGCGCGCGAGCGCGCGTGCGTCGGCCGGCATCTTCGGATCCGTCGAAGACGCGACGCCGGCCAGCGTTTCGAGATAACGTTGCTGGAGTGCGCGGCGCATTGGGTCGATCGATTTCACGTTCGCCCCGGCTGCCAATTCGCGGTAGACGCTGCCGTGCATCCAGTCGAAGAGATCGGCGAGCCGCATCGGATTGGCGTCACTCGTCTCCGACGGGCCGTCGACGATGCGCGCGAGGACGAGCGGTTGGAAGACTTGGCGCAGGACGCCGGCTTGCAGATTTCCGATGAGATCGGCGAGCGACGTGTCGTGCCGTTCCGGCGGATCGTACGCCCACTGCGGAAGTTGGCCGTACGTCGGGAAATCGTAGCCGTAGCCCGCCCACTCCGAGTAGCCGAGCCGCGCGAGCAAGGCTGCTGGGAGTCGCAGCGCGCCGGCCGAGAAGACGTTCCGGTCGAGCTGGTCGAACGCGCGCTTTTGGTCGGCGCGCGAGACGGGGACGACCGGCGGCTCCGCGTGCGGATCGCCGCGATGCGCGCGAGAGAGGTACTGCCCCCCGATGAAGTGCGCGGGCAGCTGCGCGCATTGGCCGTACTGCCGCCAGAGATACGAGAACGCGTCGGTTTCGGTGCCGTAGGCGTCGCCGGCGAGCGGAAAGCGCTCGTTGAGGTGTCGCAAGAGATCGCGATACATGTCGAGACGCATCGCGCACCAGCCGAGCGGATCGTTCGTGAGGTCGCCCGTTTCGACGCGTGGATCGGCGGCGTGGCCGTTGGTCCACGAGACGTCTTCGTCCGAAGCGTAACGGTAGCGGGGATCGCTCCAGGCCGCGGCCCAACGCCGCAACGTCGGCAGCTCGTCTTCGGGTGTCTTCGCGCCGGGGATCGGCGCGTATGCCCAGTGGACCGCGTAATAGTCGTATGGTCCGAGCACGGTCTGGTGGTAATCGCCCTGCGACGTGCCGCGCGGCCAGAGGTTGAGCGGCGCGTACTCCATCGTGGTCGACGTGATCCCAAATTTTCCGGTGAACGTCTTGTCTTGGAGTTGCTTCGCAGTGTAGGCCAGCGAGCCGATGAAGTTATGTTGGAAGCCGAGATTGTGGCCGCTCTCGTGGAGGATCACGGCGTACCACGTGTCGTCCAAGAACTGCTGCGGCATCGGGTCGGTCGAGCGTCCGTAGCGTTCCGGGTCGACGAGGTAGGTCCAGGTGCGTTGCGCGTTGAGCGGGACATCGGCCGAAATCAAAATCCCGGCGCGGAATTCTTCGCCGGTGCGCGGATCGAACAGCGTTTGCGAGTCGGCCCCAAAACTTCCGCGGTACTCGGTAATCCAGCGCAAGACGCTGTAGCGGATGTCGTCGGGATCCCAGTTCGCGTCGTCGGGCTGGTCGCGGACCTCGAGTGCGCCGCTGATCCCGATCTTCAGGAACGCGTCGTTCCACTTCAGAACGCCCTCGCGAATCGCCGCGCGGTATTTTTCCGGAATCGTGTTGCTGAGATAAAAGACCATCGGGTGCGTCGCCGGCGAAACCGGCTTGCTCGGATCCGAGGGCTGAATATTCCAGCGCACGACGTAGCGGAGGCTGCGCGAGAGGACGTGCTCGTCGTCGAATTGGAGGTAGATGTCGTCGTAGATACCGACGCGATCGTCGGCGAGCCGCGGGCGGTAGCCGTCGTCCTTGGGCGGGTCGGCGATGTTGTAGACGACGCGAATCTGCACGTGGCGCGGATCGGCGGCGACGTCACGCAGGCGCTGATCGTCCGAGGTCCAGTCTTGCCGGGCTTCGAGAACCACGTTCTTCGGGAAGGCTTTGGTCGAGCCGAAGTACGTTCGTTGCAGATTCAAGACGTAGGGCTGCGCGCGACCGCCTGCTCCGCCCGAACGGCGCAGGACGTTCTTGAGGTTCAGCTGATCGTCGAGAAACGGCGCCGCGTCGATGACGACGGCACCGCTGTGGTCGTCGACCGCGGCGATCGGCGCCAACGCGACGATCGAGCGCGCGAAGGAACGGTCGATCGCGCGCTGCGCCGCAGGCGTGCGCGGCGCGACGAAATACGGACTAGGCCAAAGGATCGCGACGCTGTTGCCGGCACGTTCGAAGCGCACGAGCTCGGTCGGCAGATGATCGGTGTTCCCCCAAACGACCCCGAAGCCGCCGAGACCGGTTGCGGGGACGATGGTCTGAACGAACTCGCGGTCGAGTTGGTCGGCGGCGAGTTCGAGATAGACGCGGCCGCCTTTGTGCCAGATCGTAAAGAGCCCGCGTTGCGGCTGCGCGTCCTTGACGAACGCGTCGTATGCGACGGGCTCGCCGGCGGGCTGGAACCCGGCGCGCTGGGCGGCGGCGCGTTGCGGACCGCCCGTGAGCGCAAGCGCAGAGGCGACGAGGATCAAGCAGATCCGTCCAAGATGACGCATCCCGGCGGCGTTGGACCCGATGGGCCATAAGACCCGCCGCACCGTCTCCGGCGTCGTCGCGCAAAGCATTTCTCGCCGGCGAGCTAGGGAACTCCGCGCGCTGCCGGCTCGTTAAGAGGAGCGAAGAGGTTCTCGCCAAAGGGAATCTTCAACTCATCCGTTTCACCACGGAGGCTACCGCAATTGGACGTATCCCAGCGCATCGCACGCATCGCCGTCCTGCTGACCGTCATGGTCACGCTCGGCGCAGCCACGCCGGTCAAGACGGCGCCGCTGGTCATCGACCTTGGCAACGCGGGCGACGTGAGCGGCTCGAAAGGCGCGCGCCAGGTCAAAACCACCGCCCTCGTCATCGACCTTGGCAACGCGGGCGACGTGAGCGGCTCGAAGGACGCGCGCGCCGTCAAAACCACCGCCCTGGTCATCGACCTTGGCAACGCGGGCGACGTGAGCGGCTCGAAGGGCGCGCGCGCCGTCAAAACCACTGCCCTGGTCATCGACCTTGGCAACGCGGGCGACGTGAGCGGCTCGAAGGGCGCGCGCGCCGTCAAAACCACCGCCCTGGTCATCGACCTTGCCGCGAACGCGACGGATGGCAGCGGGGCGAAAGCGCCCATCCATTTGACGGCGGCGCCGCTGGTTATCACCCTATGAATTTCCTAACCAAGATGATTTCTCACAACGCTAGAGAGGAAGGAATCCCAATGATTCGTCGATCGATCGCCGCCATATTCGCAGGCGCGTTCGTGCTCGCCGGTGCGGTAGCGGCCTTCGCCGCGACGCAGGAATATGACATCACCGTCCCGGTGACGCTCAAGAACTTAAAAGCGGCCCTGCCAGCCGGTATCACGATCTCGTGCGCCGTCGGCCGCGGGAACACCCTCGCATATTCGACGGCGTCGGGCGGCGCGACGGGCGCGACCGGCTCGGGGTCGACACATTCGTCGCTCGGAAGTCCGGACGGAAAACTTCCTCCGGTCACCGATGTCGTCGTGGTCGTGGCCGAGGAGCAGACCACCTTGGGCAGCTTGGCGTCAGTCGGCGTGCAGTATCTCTGCTGGGGTAAGCTCGACAAGGGCACGACGCCGGTCAATTTCATCAACGGCAACGTCAAGTAGGCCGATCGACGTTCCGCTCCGCCGCCGCATCCGGTTCAACGATGCAGCGTTCACGGCGACTATTCGGCGAGTGCGAAGTCTCAGCGATGATACTTCGCACCTTCGCCTTGCTCGGCGCGTCCCTTGCGATCGCGCTTGCGTCGCCGCCCAGACCATTGGCAGCGCAAGAGCCACCGAATCCGATGCAAACTAAGTCGCCGGTCGGGTCGTCCGACTTCTGGCCGTGGGATGCCGCGGGCGTTTTCAAACGCGACGAAGCGACTGCGACAAGCCTGGTCGTCTACGTCGACGGCGACCGTTGCGCGACGTTCTCGCCGCAGGACATCGCGACGGACGCACCCGGCTCACCGCTCGCACTCCTGAATCGTGCGTATCATAACTATCAGCACAACCATCTTCGTTGGGATGACCCGTTGCGTTCGATCGCCGGCCAACGACACCGAGTTCAGGTCGTCGGTCACGACTCGAGCGGGCGCCGTTCGCAGACCGTCTTCTTCACGCCGATCACCGCCGGCGATTACGGCTCACCGCTGAGCTGCGACGCTTTGCGGCACTAGCCGCCGCAGAGACGGCAGCCGAAAATGCGAGAGCCCCACGATTGCGGGGCTCTCGCATTTTTGGTCGGGCAGACTGGATTCGAACCAGCGCTCTCCAGTCCCCCAGACTGGCGCGTTAACCAAGCTACGCTACTGCCCGTCCTCTCGGCTTTCGCAGCGAGTGCCGCTCGACCATTCTGGTCGCGAAACGAAGAAGCGCCGCGAACGGCGCTTCTATGAGATGAGAACAGCGAAGGCCGCTTGCTATCGCTTGGCTCGCTTCTTCTTCCCGCCGGCAACGGCGTCTTTGAGACCCTTGCCCGCGCTGAAGGCGGGAACGCGCCGGGCCGGGATGATGATTCTCTCGCCGGTCTTCGGATTGCGACCCTCGCGCTTCTTGCGATCGCGCACGACGAAGTTGCCGAACGGAATCAGTTGGACTTTGTCGCCCTTGACGAGCGCAGCCTTGATCTCGTCGAGCAAAAGATCGACGAGTTCGCCGACTTGACGCTTAGAGAGCTCCATTTCCTCCGCCAGCGAATCGATTAGTTCGGCTTTTGTCAAGTTATCTTCTCCATATCACTACGAGCAGATGCATCGTAGCAAGGCGCTCAAATGAACGGTGGTGCTCTTCGATGGAAGTTCAGCGGCCCCGTACCCGACTTGTAGTACGCAGACGCCATGCCCCCTCCTGCCCAGCAGTCCGCAAAAAATCCTGCAGCGATGCGCCTTTGCGGCTCACCGCCGCAGCAGGTCGGCCAGCGCGCGCAACGCTAAACAGTACGATTCCGCGCCAAAACCGGCGATCGTCCCGCGGCAAACGCTTGCTGTAACGCTTTGCGCGCGGAACGGCTCCCGGGCGTGGATGTTGCTGAGATGGACCTCGACCGTCGGCTTTCCGACCGCCGCGATCGCGTCGCGCAACGCATAGGCATAGTGGGTGAACGCCGCGGGAT
Organism: Candidatus Zemynaea palustris; assembly: GCA_003134695.1. GTDB lineage: Bacteria > Vulcanimicrobiota > Vulcanimicrobiia > Vulcanimicrobiales > Vulcanimicrobiaceae > Zemelea > Zemelea palustris. The sequence goes on from PLCB01000058.1 coordinate 117,264, forward strand.
TGATCACGATTCCGTCAACTGACCCGGCCGCGCGATGGAGCTCGTCGATGATCTCCCCCTCGGAGTTGTACTGGACGGTTCGTACCGTAATCTTTAGCGACTCCGCCACGCGCTGGATTCGCGTGTCGATCTCGGCCAGCGTCGCGCTTCCGTAGACGTCGGGCTCGCGCGTCCCCAACAGGTCGAGATTCGGCCCGTGGATCACCAGCACGTTCATGCGCGCGGCGTTCGTGGAGGAAAACCACTCGCCCTCGAAAAGTGCGAGCCGTGCCCGACCGCATCGTCACCGCCAGCGCCGCAGACGGCAGCTTCTCGATCGTCGCGGGCATCACGACCGCCCTAGTCCGAGAGACCCAGTCCCGGCATGAGCTCTCGCCGACCGCCAGTGCGGCGCTCGGCCGATTGGTGACCGGTGCGACGCTGCTCGGCGCGAGCCTGAAAGGGAAGGAACGACTCTCCCTCCAGGTTGCGGGCGACGGCCCGCTCCGCGGGATGGCCGCCGACGTGACGCTCTTGGGGCCCAGCTCGATCGGCGCGCGCGGGTATGCGCGCTCCCCGCGCGCCGACCTCCCGCTGAATTCGTCCGGAAAATTCGACGTCGCCGGGATCGTCGGCGGCGGCCACCTTCAGGTGACGCGCTCGTTTGAAGTCGGCCAGCCCTACGTCGGCATCGTTGCCCTCCGAACGGGCGAGATCGGTGAAGACATCGCCGGCTATCTCGCCGACTCGGAGCAGATTCCCTCGATCGTCGCCCTGGGCGTGCTCGCGAATCCGGAGGGGATCAAGGCTGCGGGCGGCGCCGTCGCGCACGTGATGCCCGGCGCCGACGAACGGACCATCAGGACCCTCGAGGAGCGCGCGGCCACCATGCCGTCGATCACCGCGCAGATCGACGCCGGGGCGGGGCCCGAGGAGATCGCGCACTCCCTCGCGGGCGATCTGGGGCTTCGCTTCTTGGGCGAGTACGACGTGGCGTTCGCCTGTCGCTGCACCCGCGAGCGCGTCGAAGTCGCCTTGCTCGCTCTGGGCCGCGACGAACTGGCCAAGATCGTTCGCGAGCAGAACGGAACCGAAGCGGTCTGTGAATTCTGCAAGAAGCGCTACGTGCTCTCCGCACCGGAGATCGAAGACCTCATCGCTCGCCTTCCCGGGCGATCTCCGGCCGCCGGTCCCTAAAAAGCCCGCGACCAGAGGTCCGGTCAGGTTCCTTTGCGGGGCAGAATTCGAACGAAGCGACGCGTCCCGACGGAAAGCACGACCGGGCCGGACGCCGCCCAAGGCTGACGCGGATCGCCGACCGGCACACCGTCGATCTTGACGCCGCCTCCGACGATGAGCCGCTCCGCCTCGCGCCGGCTCGCCGAAAAACCCGCCGCCAGCAACGCCTCGGCCACCGTTCGCCAGCCGGCAGCTTCGAGCGTCGGCATCTCCTCGGGCAACTCACCGCGCTGCACGGTGTGCTCGAATCGCTCGCGTGCCGCACGCGCCGCCTCCGCGCCGTGGTAGCGTGCCACGATCGCTTCGGCGAGGTCCTTTTTGGCGGACATCGGATGAAGGGAGCCGTCGCGCAAGCCGCTCGTGAGCTTCTCGACCTCTTCTCGATTCCGGAAGGCCGCGAGTCGCGCGAACTCAGGGATCGCCTCGTCGGGGATGCTCATCAACTTCCCGAACTGCTCGTGGGCAGATTCGGTCAAGCCGACGTAGTTGGCGCGCGATTTGCCCATTCGCACGACACCGTCGGTCCCCACGAGGATCGGCGTCGTCATGCAAATCTGTTTGGGTTGGTTGAAATACTCCTGATAGTCGCGTCCTATCAGCAGATTGAAAAGTTGTTCCGAGCCGCCTAATTCGACGTCTGATTCCATCACGACGCTGTCGTACGCGACGGCGACCGGATAGAGAAACTCGTGTAATCCGATCGGGACGCCTTCCCGGTAACGTTCGGAAAAGTCGCTGCGCGCCAGCATCTGCGCGACGGTCGTGTGCGCCGCCAAGCGGTTCAGTTCCGCAAACGTCAGGGGGGCCAGCCACGTCGAATTGTACATCAGCTCGACGCGCTCGAGATCGAGCACCTTCCCCGCCTGCGCCCGGTAGTCGCGCATGTTGGCGGCGATCTCATCATCGGTCAGCGGCGGCCGCGACTCGTTGCGCCCGGTCGGATCGCCGATCCGCGCCGTGAAATCGCCGATCAAGAGGATCACGCGATGGCCCAGCTCGACGAACTGCTGCATCTTGTGCAGCACGACGGCGTGTCCGAGATGCAGATACGTGCCGGTCGGATCGATTCCGAACTTGACCGTCAGGCGGCCCTTCTTTGCGATCCGCTCTTCGAGTTCGGCGGCGGTCTCGACGTGGTCGCAACCATCGACGAGCATCGCAACTTGCTCCGCGGGTTTCAGCGCTGTTCCCATTGGACGCCGCGCTGTTCACGCCCCCACGACGCTTGGCCTCCCGCATCCGGCGACGAGCGACTCATGCCAGCTCGACGATCGTAACGCCGCTGCCGCCTTCGTCGGCGCTGCCGTACCGCAGCGATTTGACCGCGGCGTGTCCACGCAGATACTCTTGCAGTCCTCGTCCCAAGAGTCCCGTCCCCTTCCCGTGGATCAACCGCAGCGGCGAGAGGCCGAGGAGCTGTGACTCGTCGAGCCATTTCTCGACCAGCGGCTCGGCTTCGACGAAGCGTTTTCCGCGAACGTCGAGTTCCGTTCGCGCCGAATTCGCGGCGTCGAGTGCGGCCCCGCCGCTGCGCGCTTTCGCGGTGGGACGCGCCGCCGCGAGACCGGCGCGTCGCGTCACCTGAAGTTCTCGCTTGGGAACGACCGTCTTGAGCACGCCGACCGAGACCAGCACGTTGTCGCCGTAGTCGTCGACGACCGTCCCTTCGCTTCCGAGGGACGCCACGGTAACCGTATCGCCGACCGAGACCGCCGGTGCGGTGGACGCGTCCGGGCGAGGCGCCTTGAGCCCCAAATCGCGATGGACCTCGTCAAGAACATTTCCAAGCAGAGCGTTCTGGCCCGGCGTGATGCGCACGTGAGCGGGACCGCGATCCTTGTTGCGCCGTTCGAGTTCGGTTGCGAACTCGCGCAACGTGCGCGAGAGACGTTCTTCGGCCTGATCGGCGAGTTTGCGCCGTTCGCGTTCGAGCGCTTCGGCGCGGCGGCGGGCGTTCTCTTGGAGGCTGGTGAGGTGGCCGCGCTCCTTGGCGAGCGCGTCGCGCTCCGCCGCAGCCTGCGCTCGAATTTCGGCGACTTCGCCGAGCGCCCGATCGTAATCGCGCTCGCTCTCGCCCAGCAGCGCTTCCGCGCGATCGACGACCGTCGGGTCGACGCCGAGCGCGCGCGCCAGCGGAAACGCCAGCGACTGCCCCGGTGAGCCGAGGTCGAGTTGAAAAGACGGCGCGTACGTCGTCGCGTCGAAGCGGACGCTCGCGTTCTGGACGCCGGCGGTCGCGTGCGCGAACAGCTTGAGTTCTGTCGCGTGCGTGGTGACGATGCCCCGCGCACACTTGGCCAGCAGCGACTCGAGCAATGCGATGCCGAGCGCCGCCGAGGAGGCCGGCTCGGTCCCGCCCGCGATCTCGTCGATGAGCACGAGCGAACGGGGCCCCGCGCGTTCGAAGATCGCCCGCAGGCGGGTCAGATGAGCCGAGAAGGTCGACGTGTTCTCCGCGATCGATTGCTCGTCGCCGATGTCGCAGCCGAGGTCCGAGAAGTCGCCGATCGCCGTCCCCTCGGCGGCGGGTAATTGCAGTCCGCAGTACGCCATCGCGACGAAGAGGCCGACCATCTTCAGCGCGACCGTCTTGCCGCCCATGTTCGGCCCGCTGATCACGATCAAGCGGACGTCCTGGTCGAGCTTGAGCGATTGAGGGACGGCGCGCTCCGCCAGCAGCGGGTGGCGCCCGTTGCGGACGTCGAGCCGCGCTTCGTCGACGATCTCCGGCGCGATCGCGTGCATCCGCTCGGCGACGCGGACGCGCGCGAGTACGAGATCGATCTCGGCCAGCACATCGAGATTGATTTCGGCTTGGATCGCGTTCTCACCGACCAGCGCCGACAACTCCGCCAAGACGCGCGCGACCTCGCGCTGCTCCTCGATCCGCAGCGCGCGCAAGCGGTTGTTGACGTCCAGCGCCGCGAGCGGCTCGATGAACAGCGTGTGGCCGCTCGACGACGTGTCGTGGACGACGCCGGGGACTTGGCCCGCAAATTCGACCTTGACGGGGATGACGAAGCGGCCTTCGCGCAGGGTCACGATCGTATCTTGAATCGCCTTCGCGTACTTCGGCGAACGCAAGATGGCTTGGCAGCGATCGCGCGCTTCGTCTTGCGCGGAGGCGGCCTGGCGGCGAATGCGCCCGAGTGCCGGCGAGGCGCGGTCGAGCACGTCGCCGCGCTCGTCGAGGGCGTCACCGAGGCGCTTGGTGACCGCGGCAAGATAGTTCACCGCAGCGCACCGCGCACGTAGCGCCGGCGCATCGCCTGTCGCGGCGCGAATCCGCCGCACCGCTGCGTCCGCGGCGCCGAGCGCGATGCCGACGTCGCGCAACTCCTCCCCACCGAGCGATGCGCCGCGCGCGGCCCGGCCGATCGCCTCGTCAACTTCGCGGACGCGTGGCAGATCGAGCGGCTCCGCCGCGACCACGCTGCGCATCTCGCGCGTCGCCGCCTGCTCGTCGCGTACGTGCTCGAGCCCGGCTTGGGGCACGAGTGCCCGCGCACGAACCGCCGCACGATCGCTCGCGGTTTGATGGGCGAGCATCGTTCGAATCGACCCGAAATCGAGCATCTCGAGGCTCCGCTCATCCGCCAACGGACGCGGTGCTTCTATGGGTCTGATCCCGCGATCAGCGCGCGCAGGCGCTCCTCGGCTAATTTCGGATCGGCTTTCCCGCGGCTGGTTTTCATCACCTGACCGATCAGAAACTTGAGGACCGTCTCCTTTCCGTTCCTGAAGTTCTCGACCGACTCGGCTTGCGCGGCGATGACCTCGCGAACGAAACCGTCGACGGCTGCCGGATCGGAGACTTGACCGAGCCCTTCGCGCTCGACGATCTCGGCGGGCGAACCGCCCTCGCTCCAGACGCGCGCGATAATATCTTTCGCGGTCTTCGAGTTGATCGCTCCGCGTGACGTAAGATCGACGATCTCGGCCAGCGCCTTGGGTGTCAAAGCCGAGGAAGCGACCGCGGTCGCCGTTTCGTTGGCGAGCCGCGACAGCTCGCCTAGGACGAAATTGAGCGTCGCTTGGGGCGCCTCGCTCAGCGCGACCGTTTCCTCGTAGTAGTCGGCGAGGCCGGGCGTGTCGATCAATTGATGCGCTTGTACGACGGAGACCCTATCGTGCAGGATCAGCCGCTCCAACCGTGGCTGCGGCAGCGTAACCAACTCGTCGCGCAGCCGAGCGATATCGCGCGCCGCGAACTCGATCGGGACGAGATCGGGGTCGGGGAAGTACCGATAGTCGTGCGCCTCTTCCTTGCTGCGCTGGACGATCGTCGTCTCGGCGACCTCGTCCCAGCCGCGCGTCTCTTGCACGATGCGCTCGCCGCGCGACAGCGCCTCCGCCTGTCGCGAGATTTCGTTCCCGATCGCGCGTTGCACGCTCCGAAACGAGTTCATGTTCTTGATCTCGGTCTTCGTCCCGAGTTCGCTCGCGCCCGTGGGGCGAATCGACACGTTGGCATCGCAGCGCAGCGAGCCTTCTTCCATCTTGACGTCGCTGACCCCGAGCGCGACGAAGGTGCGTTTGAGCGCCTCGAGATAGGCGACCGCTTCCACGGCGCTGCGAATGTCCGGCTCCGAGACGCACTCCATCAGCGGGACGCCGGCGCGGTTGAAGTCGACGAGCGAATGCGTGCTGCCGCCGAGACGCCCGTCGGTGGAACCGGCGTGGATCGACTTCCCCGTATCCTCTTCGAGGTGGATGCGCGTCAAACGAATCTGGCGCTGCGTCCCATCCGGCAGCCAGAACGAGACGACGCCGCCGCGGGTGAACGGCGTATCGTACTGCGAGATCTGATAATTCTTGGGCATGTCCGGATAGAAGTAGTTCTTGCGATCGAACTTCGAAAACGGCGGAATCTCCGCGCCGAAGGCGAGCCCGGCCTTGACGATCGCCTCAATCGCGAGACGGTTGGGAACCGGCAGCGCGCCTGGATAGCCGAGACAGACCGGACAGACGTTCGTATTCGGCTCGCTGCCGAAGACGTTCCGGCATCCGCAGAACATCTTGGTCTCGGTCTTGAGCTCGACGTGGCACTCGATCCCGATGACCGCCTCATACGCACCACCGTTAACCTGCAAGGCGGAATCACCGGCTGCTGCCGTCACGCTCATCGAACCGCCTCGAGCGCCGGCGGGCAGTGTTTCTCGGCGTGGCGCGTGCCGCGTTCGTACGCGTAGGCGACGCCGAGGAGCGCGCGTTCCGCGAAGAGCGGCGTCGTCAACTCGAGGCCGAGCGGCAGCGGCTTGGCACTGCCCGAAGGCGTCACGTAACCACACGGCACCGAAAGCGACGGCAATCCGGCGAGCGACATCGGGATCGTGTAGTAGTCCATCAAGTACATGCTGACCGGATCAGATTTCGCGTTGAATTCGAATGCGGGTGACGAAGCCGCGGGGCACGCGATGACGTCACACCACTCGAAGGCTGTGTTGAAGTCGGCGGCGATCAGCGTCCGCGCCTTCTGCGCGCGCACGTAGTACGCGTCGTAGTAGCCGCTCGATAGCGCGTAGGTGCCGATCAGGATGCGGCGCTTGACCTCGTCGCCGAAACCCGCCGCGCGCGTCGCTTCGTAGGTCGCGCCAACGTCGACACCCTCGACGCGCAGACCGTAGCGCATCCCGTCGAAACGTGCGAGGTTCGACGAGCATTCGGCCGGCGCGATGAGATAGTAGGTCGCCACACCGTAGTCGGCGGTCGGCAACGCGACCTCGACGAGTTCGGCCCCAAGCCGCTCCAGGTCGCGATACGCCTGCTCGTAGACCGCGCGTACCTCGGGCTCGAGTTTCGCGAGGTCGAATTCGCGCACGATCCCGACGCGCAGCCCCTTGAGATCGTCGCGCATCGCGTCGAGCGTGCGCTCCACCGGTCGCTCGACCGTCGTCGCATCGGCCGGATCGGCGCCCGCAATGATCTCGTAGACGAGCGCGCAATCTTCCACCGATTTCGCGATCGGTCCGATCTGATCGAGCGACGACGCGAACGCGATCAGCCCGTAACGCGAGACGCGCCCGTAGGTCGGTTTGAATCCGACGACACCGCAGAACGCCGCCGGTTCGCGAATCGAGCCGCCGGTATCGCTGCCGAGCGCGAACGCCGCCGTCCCCGATGCGACCGCCGCGGCGCTGCCACCCGACGATCCGCCGGGAACGCGCGAGAGGTCCCACGGGTTGCGCGTCACGCCGAGCGCGCTGTTCTCGCACGACGAGCCCATCGCGAACTCGTCGAGGTTTGCCTTTCCGACGGGGATCGCGCCGGCGTCGAGCAGACGCTGCACGGCGGTCGCCGTGTACGACGCGACCCAGTTGCCAAGAATCTTCGAAGCAGCCGTGGTGCGCGTCCCGCTAAGGCACATGTTGTCTTTGATCGCCACCGGCACACCGGCCAGCGGGAGGTTCGCGCCTTTCGCCAGCGCCGCATCGACGCGGCGCGCTTGCTCGCGCGCGACGTCGTCGACGATCGTGAGATACGCACCGACCGCGCCGTCGCGAGCGTGCGCACGCGCCAGAGCGTCTTCGGCGATTTCGAGTGCCGAGGTCTTCTTGGCCACAACCGCGCGCGCGATCTCGCGCGCGCCGAGATCCAAGATATCGCTCATCCGGGCTCACCCAAGATCCGCGGCACGCGGAAATACGAGCCCTGGCGTTGCGGCGCAGCCTCCAGAACGACGTCGCGCGGCAGCGACGGCCGCGCCACGTCGTCGCGCATCACGTTCACGGACGGAATAACCTGCGCGGTCGCGGCGACATCGGCCGTCGGCAACTTTTGAAGCGTCTGGACATGCTCGAGCAGCGCGCCGAGTTGTGCGCCGAAGCGCTCGACCTCGTCGGAGCTCAATGCGAGACGCGCCAGCTTCGCGACGTACGCGACGTCGATCTGGCCGGATGACACTAGTCTGCTCCCTCTTCAGGCCGGTGGAGGATCGCCAGCGCCTCGATGTGTCCGGTCTGCGGAAACATATCGAACGGTTGGACGTCGCCGACCCGATAACCGTCCGCGACCAGATACGCGAGATCGCGCGCCAAGGTCGCCGGGTTGCACGACAGATACCAAATCCGCGGAACGCGCGCGCGCACGAGCGCCGCGAGGGTCGGTTCATCGCTCCCCTTGCGCGGCGGATCGAGGAAGACGACGTCGGCCGCAGCGAGCGTCTCGGCGCCGCGCTTCGTCCGCAGCGTCGCGTCGACGCGCCCCGCCAAAAACGTCGTGCGTTCGGCAACTAAATTCAGTTCGGCGTTGGCCTTCGCCTCACGCACCGCGTTCGGATTCTCCTCGATCCCGACGACGTGGATCCCCTGTTTCGCGAAAAATAACGCAAACGTCCCCGCGCCGCAATAAAGATCGATCACGTTCTCGATCCCGGTCAAGCGCTCGCGCAAGAAAGCGAAGATCCTTCCAACCATCTCGCTGTTGACTTGGAAGAACGACGCCGGCGAGACGCGGAACTGCACCTCGTCGATCGCCTCTCGCATCTCGGCGCGCCCGAAGACCGTCGTCTGCCGGCGGCCCATCACCGCGTTTTCACTCGACGGCTCGTACGAGTTGGTGATTCCGACGACGCCGGGCAAATGCGCCGCTAGTGCGGCGGCGGCGGGCGACACATGCGGCGACGGGCGGCGCGTCGTCAACGAGACGACGCCTTCTTCCGACACGCGCGCAGCCCGCGCGACGACGTGCAGCACGTCAGCAAAGGCCGGCGCGCTCGCAGGATCGCGCGCCGCTTCGTGAAGTCCGGCGATGTGCCGGTCGAGTTGCGGCATGACGACCGGACACGCTTCGACTGGTACGACCTCGTGCGAACGCGCCGCATAGAAACCGAACGTCGGCATGCCGTCGCTATGATCGACGACGAGTGCCATCTTGTTCCGGTAGGCGCGCGGCTCGTCCATCCCGATCGGTACGGCGACGCGCGCGTCCTTGATTCCACCAAGTCGCTGCAACGCGTTGGCGACCAGCTCGCGTTTCCAACGCAACTGCGCCGGATAGGCGAGATGCTGCACTTGACAGCCGCCGCAGATTCCGAAAACCGGGCAGAACGGTTCGACCCGCTCCGACGATTCGTTCAGCAATTCCACCAACTCGCCGACCGCATATTTGGCCTTGACCGCTTCGATGCGAACGCGCGCGCGCTCGCCCGGAATCGGACCCAGGACGTAGACGACCATCCCGTCCGCGCGCCCCACCGCCTGACCGGTCTTCGCGATCAAGTCGGTGCACTCGATCTCGACGACGTCGCCGGGGCGGAGGGCCGGAGCGGGAAACGTCGCGGCGCTAAGCCGACTTCTTGTCATCGAGCTGCTTGAGCAGCCGGTTCGCCTCGTCGATGAGCGATTGAATGCGCTCCGTCGTCGGGTCGACGGGCGGTCGTGCAAGCGTAGCGCGAACGATCGCATACGCGATCCCGGCCGACGCGGCGGCGATGCCGATGAAGAGCAGCGTCCGCTTCAAGTTCATGTCGCGGCGCGTTTGTTGCGCCCGGGTTCCGTTGCCGCCGGGCTGTGTCGCCGATGAATTGCCGTGCTGCGCATGCGTTTCGAGGCCGGATTCGTCTGCCATCGGCCAGGGCTTCGCGTTCGGCTCACGCCGTTCTTGCGGCGGCCTCGGCAAACACCGCCTCGACCCGCGAGGGCAAGAAGGGCCGCTCGAGCCCGGCGGAGGCCCCGGCGGCCAGCGCCGCTCGGAGAAGCTCCCGCTCGTCGAGCGCGGCCGTCACGACGATCCAGACGCGCGCGTCGCGCGCCCGCAGGCTGCCGACCACCACGAGTGCGCCGCCGGGCGGCAACCGCCCGTCGATCACGACGACGTCGGGATGCGTCGCTTCGAATCGCTCGAGCGCGCTCGGTTCATCTTCAGCCTCGGCGACGACCTCGTGTCCGGCGGCCGCGACCAACCGTAAGAGCAGCGCACGCGCGACCGGCGCGTCGTCGGCGATCAGGACGCGCAGCGAACGGGCTCGCTAGCGATGGCGTGCGAGCCTCGCCGACACCTCGTCGGGTGACAATTCACCGAGCGACGCGATCTGCGAGCCGCGGCCGATCAGATAGTAGCGCCCAAGGACACGGGCGACGTGCAGCGATGTCCCGCCGGGCAAGAATTGCGTCTCGAGGATCTGCACGAAGCGTGCGCGCCGTGAAAACGGCCGCCTCGCGAAACGCAACGCGAGCTGTAAGCCGCCCAGCACCAGCGCGATGATCGCGAGGGCCGCAAGCGTGCGGCCGAGCAGCGCCGCGTCCACGCTTAACCGGGCGCCTGGATCCGGCGCCGAAAGACGACCACCGCCTCGCGCACGGCGTCGGGTGTCTCGTTCACGGTTAGGGTGTTTCCCGTCGTGAGCAACACGACGGTCGTTCCGTCGTCGGCCGATTCAATCGTCTCGATGAGGTCGGCGTTGACGACGATCGGATGCCCGTTTTGGCGCGTCAAGGAGATCACGCCGAAACCAGTTCGCACTCAGGCGCGGCCGAACCCCGTCGCAGCATCTGGGCCTCCTCGAGTTCGGCGTCTTCGGCGGCGTCGAGCGCGCGGCGGTGCCGCTCGAGGCAGCGCGCGCGATGCCGCTCGACTGCCTGCCGGCGCCGAACGATCGCCTCGAGTTCGGCCCGGGCCTTTTCAATCTGCGTGCGCGCCGACGCGATCTCGCCCAACCGAAGGAGCCGCGTCGCTTCAAGCCGCGCGAGGCGCCGGTCGACCTCGCCGAGTTGCCACGCCGGAGCGGCGAGGGCGAGCGCCTGCGCGAGTCGGCCCGCACCCCGTTCGAGCGCGACGAGTTCGCGAACGCCGCCGTCGAGCACCGAAACCGCCCGCGCATGGCAAAGCCGAGCCGCGCTCTCCCGGGCGGCGAGCGAAGTCAAGAGCGGTTGAAGCGGATAGGCGAAACGTGAAGATGCCATCCCGACACTAGGGTCACGCGACCGTGAGCGGGCATCAAGGGGGACGCGAGTTGGATAGCGGGGTCGGCGTTTCGCAGCGTAGAACACCCGCCACGAGGGAGCCTATGAGATCTTTGCTGCCGCGCGTGGCCTCCTTACGCGCCGTCGCCGTTACGGCGTCGATCGCGGCGCTGTGCTGCGGCGTCGCCCGCGCGGCGACGGTAAGCCTCACGACGCCGACCCTGACGATCGACGTCGGGAAGAATGCGACCGGCACGAGCGGCGGCAAGGCGATGCTGCTGAGCACCCCCACCTTGATCGTCGACGTCGGGAAGAATGCCGTCGGCACGAGCGGCGGCAAGGCGATACTGCTGAGCACCCCCACCTTGATCGTCGACGTGCGTACGAATGCGAACGGCTCGAGCGGCGGCAAGGCGATACTGCTGAGCACCCCCACGTTGATCGTCGACGTCGGGAAGAATGCAACCGGCACGAGCGGAAGCAACGCGCAAGTTAGCCTGACGACGCCGCAGCTCGTGATCATGGTTTCAAAATGAACCGAAGTTTACGATCCTTCCCCGCGAGATGAGGAGTTACGAATGAGATCCATTGCCATTGCCGCCGCAGCCGCTACGTTGTTCTTGACCTCTGCGACCGCCGCGTTCGCCGCGACCACGGAATACAATATTACGGTCCCGATCGACGTGAAAGGCGGGACCGGCCAAAATAGTTTGGCGAAGGTCTCCGTCTCCGTGGCCTGCGCCGTCGGCGGGACGAGCCTCGGATACTCGACTGCGACCGGCGACGCCGCTAACACGACCGGCGAAGGCCGCACGACCATCACAAACAGCGCAGGCAAGATCGACGAATTTCTCGGGCAAGCCAAGGTAGTAGTCACCGATACGAGCGGCGTCGCGACGAACTACCTGTGCTTCGCGAAGCTCAGCAACGGGACGACGCCGGTCAACTTTATCTCAGGTAAAATCAAGCCGGGTGGAGGCACGACGTCCGATAGTTGGAACGCCCATGTCTAGCGCAAAGTTGAGCCGGCCCGCGGGCGACAGCTAGACGACGACCAGGGCCTCGCGCTCGGGGCCGACCGAGACGGCGTCGATCGGGACACCTAGGGCCTCTTCGAGATACGCAACGTAGGCCGCCGCCGCGCGCGGCAGTTGTGCCATCTTTCGGCAACCCGAAAGATCGGCGTCCCAACCCTCAAACCAGCGCACCTCGAGGTCGAGTAGCGCCTCGCCGACCGCGCCGAACGCTGCCGGAGCCCCATCGACGCGATAGCCGGTCACGACGCCGATCCGTTCGAAGCCGCTCAGAACGTCGAGCTTGGTGATGACCGCGCTCGTCAACCCGTTGATGCGCGCGGCATAACGCGCGGCGACGGCGTCGAACCAGCCGCAGCGGCGCGGCCGTCCGGTGACCGTCCCGAATTCAGCGCCGCGTTCGCGCAGGCGCGTGCCGACGTCGTCGTGCAGCTCCGAAGGAAATGGACCGGCCCCCACACGAGTGCAGTAGGCTTTGGCGACGCCGGCGACCGTGCCGATCTGAGTCGGGCCGATTCCGAGCCCGATGCACGCGCCGCCGGCGATCGTGTGCGAACTCGTCACGTAGGGATAGGTTCCGTAACCGATATCGAGGAGCGAGCCTTGCGCACCCTCGATCAGCAACCGCTTTCCGCCCTCGAGCGCGCCGTGGAGATACTCGACGCCGTCGACGACGTGCGGCAGCACACGCGGCAACAACTTGCTGGTAGCCTCAACCTGGTCTGTCAGCCGCCCTCCGTGTGCGGTAATGTTCACACGCAGTTTCTCGGCGAAACTGCCGTCGTGCAGATCGGCGAAAGTGATGCCGCTGCGAGCCGTTTTGTCGGTGTATGCCGGCCCGATCCCGCGACCCGTCGTCCCGAGCGCCGCGCCGCCGCGCGCCGCCTCGTTGATGAGATCAAGGGCGCCATGATACGGAAAGACGACGTGCGCGCGATCGGAGACTTTGATGCGGCGCACGTCGACGCCGATCCCCGCGAGCATCTCGATCTCCTTGATGAAACCCTCGAGACTGACGACTGTCCCGCCGCCGATAAACAGCTCCGGTCGCGTCTGCAGCACACCACTTGGCACGATGCGCAACGCCAGTTTTTGGTCCCCGACGACGATCGTATGGCCGGCGTTGTCCCCGCCGCCAAACCGCGCCACGATATCGTAGCGCCCGGCGAGCGCGTCGACGACGCGCCCTTTCCCCTCATCGCCCCACTGGATCCCGACGACGACATCGGCCTTCATGACGCTAATCGCCGCGGAATTCGAGGTCGGAGGTGTCACCCATCGGCAACTGCGGGACGCCGTTGAACGTCGTCATCACGAACTCGCTGAAGAGCGCGTTCGGCCAGCCGAAGTCCTTGCGCGAAAACTTCAGCGGGTCGTTTGGATCGAACGACTCGTGCAGCAGATGATCTCCCGGATCGCTCGCGAGCAGTTGGTTCAGCACGTCGCGCTTCTCGGCGTCGGAGGTCGAAGTCAGTCCCTCGACGATCAGCGCGAGCGGCCACACGTAGCCGTCACTGGTGTGCGCGCTCCCGATCCCGCGCGCGACCGATCCGACGTAATAGTACGGATCATCCTTCGAGAGCAAGAACTTCCGCGTGTTCTTGTAGACGAAACTGTCGGGTTTGGTATACCCGAGATAAGGCGCGGAGAGAAGACTCGGGATGTTCGCATCGTCCATCAGCGTCTGATGTCCGAGTCCGTCGACTTCGTAGGCGTAGAGGTACCCGTAATTCGGCGTGAACACCTCGCCATATTTTTGGATGCCGTCCTGAACTTCGGCGCGCAAGGTCTTAGCGCGATTCGACTTGATGAGATTGCGGTATACCTGCCGCTCGATTTCCTCGAGATCGCCGAGCGCGACGACGGCCATCATCTCCGATGGAATGAGGTAGTTGTACTTGCACGCGTCGTCGGAAGGCCGGAAGCCACTCCAGATCATCCCGGTGTAGGCCACGGGATTCGGTTGGGCGTTGCCGCTATCGTCGTGAAGTTCTTTGTGCGTGTACTTCGAATTGCGCGCGTGGTCTTGCTCGCGCTCCATCGTCTCGAGCGCCTTGTCGAAACCGAGCGAGAGATCGTCGGTGAAGATCGACGAGTCGCCGGTCGTTTTCCAATAACTCCACGCCAGGACGATCGGATAGCCTAGAGAGTCGAGTTCGAATTTCTGCTCCCACACGCGATAGTCGAGCGTGAACGCATTCGCGTACGGGTCGACCTGTAAGTACTTCCCTTCGCGCGCGATGATCCCGCGCAAGAGCGACGAGACTTGCATGTCGCTCTTGGCGAAATAGAGATACGGGCGTACCTGAGCGCTCGCGTCGCGCAGCCATTCGGCCGGAATGTCGCCGGTTTTGAGGTAGGCCGTGCCGTCGGGCGCGATCGTCGCTTGCTGGCTGGTATTGAGCAACGCCGCACGGTACATCGCTTCGAGGTGAGCGTTCGGATTATGATATTCTGAAGCAGCCTTGGCGATCGTCTCGAGTTCGAGCGCGCGGGCCGGGAGGGCACAGTTGAAGATGGTCGCCGCGAGTACCGCCGCGATCAGAGGCCGCCGCATGCGGCTGTTTACGCTCGCCTTAACGGCAAATCCTAGGAAGCCGCTGCGTCGAGTTCGCCGAACTCGGCGAAATCCGAAGCCGCACGCGCGCGCAAGTGGCGATAAATCGCCGGCGCGGGAAAACCCAAGCGCTCGAGCGCACGCGCCGCGTTCGGATAGCCGAGCGTGGGGCGCTTGCGATAGAGTTTGTCGATTGCGGCGCTGAGCCGCTCGTCTTGATCGCAGGTCGCGTTCGCGACCGAATCTACCGCCGCGTCGCGCGCGATGCCGCGCCTGACCAGTTCGGCAACCAACCGCACGTCGCCGACGGCCTTGCGCTTCCCGTCGACGTAGAGTTGCGCGAACAGCCGGTCGTCGAGATATCCGAAAGACTTGCACGCCGCGACCGCGTCTCGAATCGCGTCGTCGGCATAGCCTTTGCGCATCAGGCGTTGCCACAGTTGCGCTTCGCTCAAACGGCGGAAAGCGAGCGCGCGCAACGCGGCGACGCGCGCGCTCACGCTCGCCGGAACGGACCGATTAATCGTCGTTGCTATCCGACGCAACGGCGGCGACCGCGTGACTCGCGACGCCGTTGGGCTTCATGACCACCTTGAGCGCTTCGCGGATCTTCGCGTCGAGCTCATCGGCGAGATCGAGGTGCTCTTCGAGATAGGCCTTCGCGTTTTCGCGGCCCTGGCCGATGCGAACGTCGCCGTAGGTGTACCACGAGCCGCTCTTGCCGACGATGTTGCGCTCGAGCGCGATGTCGAGAACCGAACCCATCTTCGAGATCCCCTTGCCGTAGGTGATGTCGAACTCGGCTTGGCGGAACGGCGGTGCGACTTTGTTCTTGACGACCTTCACGCGCGTCCGCGAGCCGACGACGTCTTGGCCGATCTTGATCTGTTCGAGTTTGCGAATGTCGAGCCGCACCGACGCGTAGAATTTCAGCGCGCGGCCGCCCGAGGTCGTCTCGGGGCTCCCGAACATCACGCCGACCTTTTCGCGCAGCTGGTTGATGAAGATCATCACGCACTTCGAGCGCGAGATCGCCGCCGTCAGCTTCCGCAGAGCCTGCGACATTAAGCGCGCTTGAAGACCGACGTGCGTGTCGCCCATGTCGCCCTCGAGTTCGGCTTTGGTCACCAGCGCCGCGACCGAGTCGACCACGACGACGTCGACCGCGTTCGAGCGGACGAGCATCTCGGCGATGTCGAGCGCCTGTTCGCCGGTGTCGGGCTGCGAAACGAGGAGCGAATCAAGATCGATGCCGAGGCCCTGGGCGTACTGCGGGTCGAGGGCGTGCTCGACGTCGACGAACGCGGCCGTCCCGCCCATCTTTTGCGCTTCGGCGATGACGTGCAGCGCGAGCGTCGTCTTGCCGCTCGATTCGGGGCCGTAGATCTCGACGACGCGGCCGCGCGGCAGACCGCCGACGCCCAGCGCGAGGTCGATCGCGATCGAGCCCGTCGAGATGACGTCGATCGACATTCGCTCGGAAAAGTCGCCCATCTTCATGATCGAGCCCTTGCCGAACTGGCGCTCGATCTGCGCCAGGGCGTTGTTGAGGGCTACCGTTCTCTCGTCTTGCTGTGGCATCGGAGGTTCTCCTTAGATTCTTGTGTATTTCGCCCGATCGTAGCCGGTCACTGTGCCAACACCCTGGCACACTCAAGCCGCCGGTTCAAAGAGAGCGTTCACAAATTGGCCGGGCTCGAAGGGCCGCAGCTCGTCGAGCCCCTCGCCGATCCCGATGAACTTGATGGGCACCGTGAGGGTGTCGACGATCGCGACTAGCACGCCGCCCTTCGCGGTCGAGTCGAGCTTGGTCACGACGATGCCCGTCAGCGCGGTCGCTTCGTGAAAAAGTTTCGCCTGCGAGATCGCGTTCTGGCCGGTCGTCCCGTCGACGACGAGCAGCGTCTCATCGGGCGAGGCGCCGGTCTCGCGTTCGATCACGCGGCACATCTTCTTGAGTTCTTCCATCAGGTTGGTCTTGGTTTGCAGCCGGCCCGCGGTGTCGATCAGGACGACGTCGACGCCGCGAGCCTTGGCCGCCGAGAGTGCGTCAAAGATGACCGCGGCGGGATCGCCGCCTTCGCGCCCGCGCACGAATTCGGCGCGACTGCGTTCGGCCCAGATCGCCAATTGCTCGGCGGCTGCGGCCCGGAACGTGTCCGCCGCTACCAGCATCACGCGCTTGCCCTGCGCCGACAAGAGGTGCGCGACCTTTCCGATCGTCGTCGTCTTCCCGCTGCCGTTGACGCCGACGAATAGGACGACCGCCGGCTTGGAAATCAGGTTCAGCCCCTGGTTCGGAAGCGTCAGAAAGCGCGCGACGTCGGACTTGAAGCGCGCGACGACCTCGTCGCTACGCTGCCACAGCTCCTGGCGCGCGACCATGCGCAGGCCGCCCAGGATCTTCTCGGTCGTCGGGACGCCGAAATCGGCTGCGATCAAGATTTCCTCGAGTTCTTCCCAAAACGCGTCGTCGAGGGGACGGCGCGCCTCTGCCAGAGACTGGATGCCGGCGAGCGAATCGCGCGAGCGCCCGAGGACGTTCCGCAGTTTTGCCAGCCAGCTCACTTGGGTTGGCCCTTCGGCACCGGGAATCGAACTCCTGTTCGATTGCCGGAACAAACAGAGGGCCGGCCGGTGAAGGCGACCCCCTGCGAAGGCCCATAGTGAAGCGCCCTACTTCACTACGTGCCAATCGTAGATCAGGCCCTGCGAGCCGTTGGCGTAGGTGATGATCCCGTCGCCGAACTGATCGACCGTGAAGGTGGCGATCGTCGTGCCCGATGAGCTCATGACCGTTCCGTTGACCGTGATCGGGTCGCCCGATCCGCTCGCCGCGACCGTATCGCCGTTGAAGAGCGTGGCGTTGATCGAGACGTTCGTCAGGTCGCCGTCGTTGTCGAACGTCACCGAACCCGAAATCGAGTCGGTTCCGTATGCGGAGGCGCCGCCGATCGTGAAGGGCGGTGACGACGAGAGCGTCAGCGAGCCGAAGGGTCCCTTGTATTCCTGCGCGGCGCGCGAACCGGCGAAGATCACGTTGCCCGACGAATCGACGGTCTTGGTGAGGTTGTTCAGCTGCGCGGTGTGAGCGAAGGACTCATCGACGGCCGGGTTGCCGTTGTTGGTGAGGTGGCCCGAGTTGCCGGTGATCGAGGAGGTATTCGAACCGGACGACGTCGCGACGGTCTCGGTGAGGCCGTATTGCGCCGCCGGCGACGTTGAAGTTCCGATGACGAGCGAACTCGTCTCGGTCTTGCTGAAGTTGCCGGACGAGCCGGTGATCGAGTACGCGGTCGTGCGCGTCGAGAGTAGCGTCCCGTTCGCGCCGTAGTTCTTCGCGACGCGCGTAACCGATTCGCCCAGGCCGTTGTTCACGACGTCGGCGACGACGTCGCGTGCGAGTTCGGTGCAGACTTTATCGTAAAAGTACTTGGTCTCGTATTTCTTCTCGGTTGGGCTGATGACGGTGACGGTGCGCTCGACGCCGTTGTGGCAGGTGCCGTCCGCGACACTCTGCAGCGTGACATAGCTGGTCATGTAGGCGGGGCCCATCGTGCCGTTGTAGAGTCCGTTCTCGTTGTCGCCTTGCTCGACAGGATCGAAAACGGCTTCGGTCCCTGCTTGAGCGGCTTCTTGCGTCGTCAGGCTTTGGGTCTGGGTCGTCGTCCCGCTGCCTCCGGGCGCACTTGGCGTGCTGCTCGAACCGCCGCTGCATGCGGCCAGCGCCAAGGCGGTGAGGAGCGCGAACGCTAGACGAGTTCGCATGGATGTTGTCTCCCTCTTGGAATGCGCGCGGGCAAGCGCCGTGGTGGGCACGTCCAGCGTACGCCGAATTCCCCGACGAGGTCATGAGGAATACCTAAGAAACGGCGAGTTCTAACCGCGATTTAAACGGTGTGCCGAGGCTCACGCCGTGGGGCGGCGGACGTACTTCTGCTTCACCGTGGGATCGTTTTCGCGGTGCCCGAGGTCGTCGCGCAACTGGTGGAGGTTTTTTCGCAAACGAATCACCGCTTGCGCGTGGATCTGGGAGACGCGCGACTCGGAGACGCCAAGCGTCGCTTTGATCTCTTTGAGCGTCTGACCCTCGAAGTAGTACAGCCTAATCACGATACGCTCTTGCGGTGGGAGGCTGTCGACCGCTTCGACGAGCATCGCGCGGACTTCGCGCTGCTCGAGCGACGCACCGAGTTCGTCTTCATCGCCGCGCAGCGTGTCGAGCAGCGGGATATCGCTGCCGCGTTCGTTGGGAAGGTGCTCCTCGAGCGAGAGGATCGAGGTCCCTCGGACGCGCTGCACTACGCCGTCGAGTTCCTTGCGCGTGACGCCCAGACGCTCGGCCAGTTCGTCGTCGGTCGGATTACGTCCGAGTTCCGCTTCGAGCTGGTGGCTCGTGCGGTCGAGCTCGCGCGCTTTCTGCCGAACCGCGCGCGGAACCCAGTCGAGCGAGCGAAGCGCGTCGAGAATCGCGCCGTGAATGCGCGTGATCGCGTAGGTCTCGAACTTCACGCCGCGTCCGTCGTCGTATTTTTCGATCGCGTCGATCAAACCGATCACGCCGTCGCTGATCAGATCGTTCAGCTCGACGTTCGGGGGCAGATTGACGGAAATCCGTCCCGCCACGTACTTCACCAAGTGAATGTAGCGATGGATGACCTCTTCGCGCGCGTAGGCGTTGCCCGCAATGACGTACTGCGAGCGGTGCTCCACCTTCAAAAAAACCCGTACCCCTCCGGCGAACGGCTTTCGCCCGGCCGAGCCGAGAACCCTCACCCCTCCAAGCCGGGCACGCTCACCCGTAGCGGATGCGGGGATTCGCCGCGGCGTACAGGATGTCGACGGCGGCGTTGACGACGACGAAGACGGTGGCGAAGAGTAAAATGCAGCCGTTGATGACCGGCATGTCGCGATTGGAGATCGCTTCGAACGCCAAGCGGCCGACGCCGGGCCACGCGAAGATGTGCTCGGTCAAGACCGCGCCCCCGAGCAAGAGCCCGGTCTGCAAGCCGACGACCGTCAAGATCGGAATGAGCGCGTTGCGCAGCGCGTGTTTGACGACCACCGCGGCCGGCCCGAGACCTTTGGCACGCGCGGTTCGGACGTAATCGCTGCGCAAGACTTCGAACATCCCGCTGCGCGTAATCTTGGCCACGATCGCAAGCGGAATCGTGCCGAGCGTTACCGCCGGCAGCACCAGATGCCAGAGCGCATCGAGCGCGGCGCGGACGTTGCCGGCGAGCAACGCATCGAGAACGATCAGATGCGTCCGGGTCGGCACGTAGTAGGTCAGCGAGATCCGACCGGAGATCGGGAAGAGGTTCAATCCGAAATTCGACGGGACGACGGCCAGCAGATAGACCAGCATCCAGCCGAGCACGAACACCGGCGTCGAGACGCCGAGCAGGACCGCGCTCATCGTGAGGATGTCGAGGACGCCGTTGCGGCGCAGCGCCGCGAAGATCCCCGCCGGGATGCCGATCGTAACGGCGACGATGAGCGCGCCGATCGACAGCTCGACCGTCGCCGGAAAGTGCTCGGCGAGTTTGGTGGCCACCGGCTGGGCGTCGGATACGGAGCGGCCCAAATCGCCTTGCAGCAAGTGAGCGAAGTAGAGTCCCAGTTGCACGAACCACGGCTTGTCGAGACCGAGCGCCGCGCGCAGCGCGGCGACCTGGTCGGCCGAGGCATGCTCGCCGAGGCGAATGGTGACCGGATCGCCCGGGATCGCTTGCATGAACGCAAAGCTCACGATCGTAATCCCGATCAGCACCAGAATTAGCCGCACGAAACGCCGCGCGACGAACGTGATCATCGGGCCCGCTTTCGAGTGGCGCTGCGGCTTCCCCGCGTCCGGCCGGGCGGTTACGCGGCGGTGGCGAACCTCTCGAGCCGGTCGACCGCGAGTTGCGCGAGGACGCCGAGCAGTTCGACCGCTTGCCCGTCGGCGCGCCGTGCGACGCGGTCGAGGACGCAAAGCGTTCCGACGTTCTGGTCGCCGCTCAGGAGCTGGACCCCGACGTAGAAACGGATGTTTTCGGGCCCGGTGACGAGCGTATGCAACTTCGTGCGCAAATCGAGATCGGCTTGCTCGACCGCGTACGGCACGTGCTGTGCTATCACACTGGCACAGAATCCGGGTTCGTTCGGAAGTTCGCGCAAGCTCTCGAAACCGTAGCTCCCGATCAAGCGAATCCGTTGGCGCTCGACGAGCGTGCAGAACGCAATCGGCGTCTCGCAGAGATGCGCGGCCAGCCGCGCGATCGGGTCGAAGGCATTGCCGGAGGTAAGGTCCGGCGCCGCAAAGCGCTCGACGACCGCGAGCCGTCGGCCCTCGCTCGTTGCGAGGCCGAAGGGATACGAGCCGGCCAGCGGTTGGAGAAACGAAGAGACCGAAAGAGCGTACGGCATTGGCGCCTCCGTGCCGGGATAACTCTCCTCACTATAGGAGCGCAGCTTGGGGTTCAATAGGGCCGACCGGCCCAGCGCAGCAGGGCGCTGAGACGACAGGACTGCACCCGGGCCGTGCCAAACGCGGACGGTCGCTCGGGCGGACAACATCAGCCCGGGTGAAAATCGCCGCGCACTCTTATCTCTTATAAGGTAGGCAAACGGGTTGAACGCACATATTGGGGCACAGGTCGGGATCGAGCTCGGGCTCGCCGCGGGGGTCATCGCGATCCTCTACGGCGCCCTCCTCATCGGCTGGGTCTTGCGCCAGCCCGACGGTAACGATCGCATGCGCGAGATCGCCGCCGCGATTCAAGAGGGTGCGATGGCGTTCTTACGCCGCCAGTACACGACGATTGGGATCGTCGCGATCGTTCTCGCGCTCCTGATCGGCTTCGGCATCGGCTGGGAGGCGGCGGTCGGCTTCGTGATCGGCGCGACCCTCTCGGGAGCGGCCGGCTTCATCGGAATGATCGTCTCGGTGCGCGCGAACGTGCGTACCGCCGAGGCAGCGCGCGGCGGCCTCGCGCCAGCCCTCGCGCTCGCGTTTCGCGGCGGTGCGATCACCGGATTGCTCGTCGTCGGACTCGGTATCATCGCCTGCAGCGGTTATTACGCCATCGTTCAACGCCTCAACGCCGGCGACGAAACGACGTCGCTGGCCGCGATGGTCGGGCTCGCGTTCGGCTGTTCGCTCATCTCGGTGTTCGCGCGTCTGGGCGGTGGGATCTTTACGAAAGCAGCCGACGTCGGTGCCGATCTCGTCGGAAAAGTCGAAGCCGGGATTCCCGAAGACGACCCGCGCAACCCGGCGGTCATCGCCGACAACGTCGGCGACAACGTCGGCGACTGCGCCGGCATGGCTGCCGATCTTTTTGAGACCTACGTCGTAACGACGATCGCGGCGATGTTGCTCGGCCACCTCGTGCTGCCGAACTATCCCGGCGCGACGACGTTCCCGCTGGTTCTCGGCGCGGTGTCGATCGTCGCCTCGATCATCGGAACGTTTTTCGTCCGCAAGCGCACCCACGGAACGATCATGGGGGCGCTGTACCAAGGACTCATCGTCGCGGGCGTGCTGGCCGCGGTCTTCTTCTGGTTTGCGACCGCGCAAGAGTTTGCCGGCGGGGCGATCCTCAGGGGCGGCGCGACGATCTCCGCGTTCGGAATCTTCGTCTGCGCACTCGTCGGCCTTGCGGTCACCGGCGCCATCACGTACATCACCGAGTATTATACCGGGACGCAGTTCCGCTCCGTGCGTACGATCGCCAAAGCCTCGATCACCGGCCACGCGACCAACATCATCGCCGGCCTCGCGGTTTCGATGCAGGCGACCGCGTTGCCGGCGCTGACGATCGTCCTCGGAATTCTCGTTTCCTATTATTACGGAAATCTCTATGGCGTCGGGATCGCCGTTATGGCGATGCTCTCCATGGCCGGGATCATCGTCGCGATCGACTCGTTCGGTCCGATCACCGACAATGCGGGCGGCATCGCCGAGATGGCGGACCTGCCTGAATCGGTGCGCGCCGTGACCGATCCGCTCGACGCGGTCGGAAATACGACCAAGGCGGTCACCAAGGGTTATGCGATCGGCTCGGCCGGGCTTGCCGCGGTCGTGCTGTTTGCCTCGTTCTTGCAAGAGCTCTCCGACAAGTGTGCGGCGACCGCCGGCGCGGCGTGCTCGACGGTCCCGATCACCTTCAATCTCGGCGACCCGTACGTGTTGGCGGGGCTGTTCATCGGCGGACTCTGCCCATATCTCTTCGCGTCGCTCTCGATGGAATCGGTCGGGCGTGCGGGCGGTGCGGTGGTCGAAGAGGTTCGGCGTCAGTTTCGCGAGATGCCCGGCATCATGGCGGGGACGCAGAAACCGGACTACGGCACGACGGTCGACATCGTGACGCGCGCCGCGCTACGCGAGATGATCGTGCCCGCGCTGATCCCGATCGGCGTCCCGGTGCTGGTGGTCGTGCTTTCGTACTTCCTTCCCAACAACGGCGGCGCGAAGATGATGGGCGGCGTGCTGGTCGGCTCGATCGTGACCGGATTGTTCCTCGCGATCGCGATGACCAGCGGCGGCGGCGCGTGGGACAATGCGAAGAAGTTCATCGAGGAAGGAAATTATGGCGGCAAAGGTTCGGCGGCGCACGCTGCCGCGGTCACCGGCGACACCGTAGGCGATCCGTATAAGGACACCGCCGGCCCGGCGATCAACCCGATGATCAAAGTCCTCAACATCGTCGCACTCTTGCTCGTCGGGTATTTAGTGCACTAGCTCACGGTGCTTCGGTTCTGTGATGGCGGCGCGCGGTGCGTGCCGCCCCTAGCGGACCGGGCCCTGATAGACCTCGACCAGATGCTCGGGATGGAAGTACTTTCGCGCGACCTCGCGGACGCGGTCGGGCGTAACGTCGCGGTAACGGTCCCCCAGATGCACGTAATAGTCGGTCGGGAGGCTGTTGACGCCGAGCGCCAAGACGTCGCCGGCGATGTCCGCATACGAGCTCTCTTGAACGACGCTGCGCGTGATCAGAACGCGTTTGGCTCCCTCGACTTCACCGGAATCGATCAGCTCCGTTTGCATCCGGCGAATCTGCGCGCGTAACACGCTCAGCGCCGCCTGAAGGTTGGCCGGCGTCGCGCCGAACTCGAAGGTGATCGTCCCGCGATCGGGACCGGCGTTGAGCGAGCTTTCGACATCGTAGACGAGGCCGCGTTTCATGCGCATCTCCTCCATCAGCCACGAGTTGCTGGAATGGCCGAGCAGCACGTTGGCAACCGAGAGCGCGTAATAGTCGGGGTTACTACGAGTGATTCCGGGCTGGCCGAGGCGCACGATGACCGCGTCGCCGCTGCTCGGAATCGCCTTCGAGGCCGCGGGCGGATACGGGATCGGCGGCAATGCCGGGTCGGGCGCGAGGCCCTCGCCCTTCCAAGCACCGAAGTCCCGCTCGAGGACGACACGGACTTGGGCCGGATTGACGTCGCCGACGATCGCGAGGGTCGTGAACTCGGGTCGGATATAGCGCTTCGCGTATGCGACCAGATCGTCGCGCGTGATGCGCCCGAACGTCTGCGGCGTCGGTTCGCGCAACTCGGGATCGCCTTTGGGCAAGAGCAGCTCGCGATACGCCTTCTCGAAGCGGTACTCGGGCTGCGTGGTGATGCGCGCCGCCGATTCGGACTCTTGGCGTAATACGAGCGAGACGTAATTCTGCGGGAAGGCCGGCGTCGTCAATTCATCCGCCAAGAGTCCCGCGACGCGCTCGAAATCCTTCGAGAAACAGCGAGCTCTGATCCGCTCGCCGACGACCATCTCCGCGCCGAGCGCGCCGAGCGTTTTCTCCGTCTCGCTGAAGTCGGCGTTTTTCCCGCCGTAGCCTAAGAGCGAAAACGCCGTGCTGCCCAGGCCTTCTTTCCCCGGAGGATCGAAGGCCGGCGACGCACGCTCCTCGCCACGGATCACGACCGTCGCACTGTCGTGAACGGGCTGAACGAGCACGGTCATTCCGCCGATCTTGAACGTCGTCGGCGCGATCCTGCTCGGCTGCGCGAACACGGGTTTGCGCAACTCGGCGCGAATGTAGTCGGGCTGGACGCGGTCGCCCGACGCGACGCGCGCACCGAAATCGTCGGAGACTCCGCCGCCCACTGACGGCGGCGCGTTCTCGCCGGCACCGGCGACGCGCGGTCGGAGATCCCCGATCACCGTCGGCCTCGCGAAATACTTGACGGCCGCGGCACGCACCGAGGCCGGCGTCACGGCGGCGGTGTTCGCCGTATCGTCGCCGAGCGTCAGATCTTGGCTTCCGTACAGGTCGCCGATCTCTTCGCTGAAGTCGTCGACCGAGTCGCGGGCGTACGAGTTTTGCGCGACGAGGCGATTGCGCACTCGCGCGACCAGCGTCTCAGGAAAGCCGTTCTCGATTGCGGCCGCGAGCGTCCGCTGAAAGACTTCGCGAACTTCTCCCGCGGTGTGGCCGGGCGCGACGGCATACAGCACGTGAACCATGCCGAGCCGCTGCCTGAAATCGGGGTCGACCGAGGCGAACAGCGCATACCCCGCTTGCACCTCGTTGCGATAAAACGGTGAGAGTTCGTCGCCGATCACATACGCGAGATTCTGCACGTCGTAAGTGATCCTACCGTCCGCGATTCCGGGGACGGCGAACGCCATGTCGACGACCTCGAATGGATACTCGGCGGTCTCATTAACCTCACGCGGTACGGTCGGCGACGCGACCTGGATCTCGGCGTGGGCCGGGACGTCGCGGCGCGGGACCGGTGTAAAGACTCGCTCTGCCATCGCAAACACGTCGGCGGCGTGCACGTCGCCTACGACGACGAAGGTCGCGTTGTTGGGCGCATACCAGCGGTCGTAATACGCGCGCAAGTCGTCGACGGTCGCTTGAACGACGTCGGCGCGACGCCCAAGCGGCGTCCAGGCATAGGCGTTCTCGCCCGCCACTGCGCCTCGAACGTCGCCGAAAAACTTCGCAAGCGGATTCGTGCTCGCGTTGTCGATCTCGTTGAGAACCGCGTTGCGTTCTTGATTCCAGGCGTCGGGGCTCAGGCTCAGGTTCTGCATGCGGTCCACTTCGAGGCGCATCACGGCCTCGAGCGAGTCCGACGGAACGACGAAGTAGAAGCGGGTGTAATCTTCGGCGGTCGTCGCGTTGAATTTTCCGCCGGCGTGCGCGACGAAGTTCTCGAGTCCCGCGTACGACAAGCTCGGAGTTCCGCGGAACATCATGTGCTCGAGCGCGTGCGCCAGACCGCTCTTCCCCGGCGTCTCGTCGGCCGAGCCGAAGCGATACCACATCCCCGTCTCGACGATCGGCGCGAGCCGGCTCTCGACGACGACGACGCGCATCCCGTTCGAGAGCATCTTGATCTCCGGCGCGGCCACGGCGTCTTGCGCGCGCACGCCAAACCCACTCGCCGCGACCAGAACGATCGCGGCGAGCAGCCCGGCGAGTGATTTGCTGTTAACGGATTTCGACGGTCGCGCCGACTTCGGCCAACTTGGCTTTGATCGCTTCGGCCTCGTCCTTCGGGACGCCGGTCTTGATCGGCTTGGGAGCGCTCTCGACAAACGCCTTCGCTTCGGTCAGACCGAGGCTCGTGAGTTCGCGCACGGCCTTGATGACCTTGATTTTCTCCGGACCGACCTCGGTGAGGACCGCGTCGAACTCGGTCTTCTCGACTGCTGGAGCCGGCGCAGCTCCGCCCGCACCCGGTGCGGCGGCGGCGGCGGCCGGCGCGGCGGCGCTGACGCCCCACTTCTCTTCGAGCGTTTTTACTAACTCGTTGAGTTCGAGGACGGTCAACTTCTCGACTTGATCGATGATATCGGCAACTGCCATGATCTGCTTCTCCTTAAGATGCTGACTCGGCGAGTTGCTTCTCGCGAGCGCTGAGGACGCGGACGAATCCGCCGGGGTTGGCTGCGAGCACGCCGACGAATCCGCGCATCGGACCGACGAATATGCCCAGCAATTGGGACTGGAGTTGGGTCTTCGACGGCAGCGCCGCGAGGATCGCGACCGCCTTCGCGTCGAGAACTTTGCCGTCGACGTAGGCCGCCTTCACCTCGATCGGCTTGACGCCGTCGCTAAATTGTTTGAGAGCCTTGGCCGGCGAGACCGGATCGCTCGGCGCGAAGACGATACCCGTCGGCCCGGCGAGGAACTCCGCAACTTGCTTGGCGAGCTCGCCTTCAGCGGCGCGTGCGAACAGCGTGTTCTTGACGACCGCGTAGCTGTTGCCGTCTTTACGAAGCTCGGCGCGCAGCCGGGTGATCTCGCCGACCGTCAAGCCGGAATAGTTGGTAAAGAACAGATACTTCGCCGAAGCGAGCCGCTTGCGCAGCTGTTCGATCGTCTGTTCCTTCTTTGCGGTCGGCATCGGTCACGTTCTTTCCGGTTAGAGTCTAGGGCTCTTAGAACCGGAGGGCGCCGTCGGCCGATCCACTCGCCTCAGCGAGCGTCACGGAAGGTGATCGCACATCCTCGGTAGGCGCTTGCGCATTACCCGCCCTGGGGCGGACCTACGGTCATCGGAGCCAGGGGCTATCATAACGAAGCACCCGCGCCGCGTCAAGGCCGTGGGGCTTCAGGCGGCGCTCGGACTCGGCCGCGAGAGCCAGGCGGTGAACGCCGCTTCGTCCATCGCCGGCGCGATCAGAAACCCCTGAATCCGGGTGAAGCCGAACCTGCCCAGCCACTCGGCGGTCGACTCCCTCTCGATCCCACTCGCCGAGAGTTCGAGGTGCGCGTCTTGCGCGAGTTCGGCGATCGCCTTCACCGTGACGCGGCTCTTGGGATCACTGTCGAGATCTTGGACGAGCGTGCGGTCGACCTTCAGCTCGTTGACGAGCATCGTTTCGAGTTCGAGTCGCGAGAAATTTGAAAGGCTCGGGCCAAAACCGTCGACGCTGATTTTCACTCCCGCTTTGGAGAGTTTCTCGAGGTTTGCCTTCCGGGCGAGATCGTTGACGCGTACCACGCGCTCGTCAAATTCGAGAGAGAGCCGCCCAGGCTGCATCTGATGCTTTCTGAGGCTCTCGAGGATGCGATCGGCGAGATCGACTTCCTCCAGGTTTTGCACCGAGAGATTTAGCGCCAGTCCCTCGGGCGCGAGCTTTCCTAGCTTCTTCCAAAAGTCTAGCGTCGTCTGCAGGAGGGAGTCGGTTAGGTCCTTGATGAGTCCGTGTTCCTCGGCGTACTTCACGAAGTCGTCGGGCGTGTCGAGTCCCTCAGCGTTGTCGGCGAAGCGGCAAAGCGCCTCGGCTCGAACCACTTTACGCGAGCCGAGATCGACGATGGGCTGATAGTTAACGAGCATCGTTCACCAGTCGTGACCGCCGGAATCTGGACAATTCAAGCGCTTCACCGCGTCCAGCCCGCGAGCCCCCTTCCAAGCCCTCCTTGGAAGCACACACTTAGGCTGCAGCGGCGGCCTTTACGCGGTTTGGATCGACTCGCACCCCGGGACCCATGGTGCTCGCCAGCGTGATGCTCTTGAGGTAGGTTCCTTTGGAGGCGGCGGGCTTCGCGCGCACGAGCGCGTCGAGCAGCGTCGTAACGTTCTCGGCGAGCTGTTGCTCGGCGAAACTCGCCTTACCGACAATCGTGTGAATGATCGCCGCCTTGTCCAAACGATACTCTACCTTCCCGGCCTTGATCTCGCGAACCGCTCCGGCGATGTTCGGCGAAACGGTCCCTGATTTTGGATTCGGCATTTTCTGGGCGAGGAGGCGCCCGAGTTCTTTGCCGACCGCGGGCATCATGTCCGGCGTCGCCACCGCGACGTCGAAATCCGAAAAGCCGCCCTTGACGCGATCGATCAGATCCTGATCGCCGACGATGTCGGCGCCGGCCGCCTCGGCCTCCTTCGCCTTATCGCCCTTCGCAAACGCGATCACGCGAACGGTACGACCCGTCCCATGCGGAAGCTGAACCGTCCCCCGAACGTTTTGGTCGCTCTTCTTCGGGTCCACGCCGAGCCGCACGTGGAGCTCGATCGTCTCGTCGAACTTCGCTTTCGCGTTGCGCTTGACGATCGATGACGCTTCGGTGGGATCGTAGAGTTTCTCGTGATCGAATGAGGCGACGGTATCGCGATACTTCTTGCCGTGCTGCTTCATGACGCCACCTCGACGCCCATCGAACGCGCCGTCCCGGCGATGATCCGCATCGCCATTTCGACGTCGTTGGCGTTCAAGTCGGCCATCTTGACCTCGGCGATGTCGCGCAGCTGCTTTTGCGTGATCTTGCCGACCTTATTGCGGTTGGGGATGGCCGAACCGGACTCCAAGCCGAGCGCCCTCTTGATCAAGAAACTCGCCGGCGGCGTCTTGGTGACGAACGTGAACGTGCGGTCGTCGTAGACCGTGATCTTGACCGGGATCACCATCCCGGTTTGCGATTGCGTGCGCTCGTTGTACTCCTTGCAGAACGCCATGATGTTCAGCGAGTAGGGTCCGAGTGCGGGGCCGACCGGCGGCGCCGGCGTCGCTTTGCCGGCTTCGAGTTGTAAGCCGATCGTCCCGACGACTTTCTTGGCCATGGTTCTCCTGACGAATGCCGCCTGGGCGGCAGTCTCCCCCTCGTAAAGCAACGCCGGGCTGGGGTGAGGCTGATCGGCGCAGCCCAGGCATTATACCGCCTCGACCGTCCGGCTACAAGCGCTTCCGCCTCAAGCGGTCGAAACGGCGGCCTTGGCGCGCTCGCGCAAATGCAGCATCCAACGCATCTGAGCGAGCATTTCGAAGCTTAGCGCAAACACGTAGCCGAGATACGCGATCGGAACCAAGACGACGCCCAGCATCGGCGCCACGAAACCGGCAAGGACGACCGCGCCGCCCATGACGATGACGATCGGAATCAACGCGACGATGGCGACCAGAATAAAGAACCCGAAGGTCTGCCAGAATCGCCCCGTCGTCATATGCCACGACTCGTCCAACGGGTCGTTCCCCTCGCCGATGAGGTACGTCCACGTGTACTGCGACCATTTGACCGCCAACCAAAAAGCGGGGACGACCAGCAAGACCAATGCGAACATCACGGCGATGGCGACGCCGTATCCCAAACCGACGAGTCCAACAAGCCGGCCGAGCGTCATCTTGAAGCCGGGACGGACCGTGCGAATCGCAGCCGGAAGGATAAAGAAAATCGAAAGTGCCCCCAAAATCTCCGAGGCATAAAGGGCCACGAACAGACGCAGCGGCACCTGTGAACCCGCTGCGTTTTGAGCATCTGCAGGCGCAACGACCGAAGCCGGTATGAACGGCAAGGTCAGACCCGCGATGGCGCAGAGAATCGCCATGACGACGTAAACGCCGATACGCGACCGGATGAGCGGCAGCGCTTCTGAGAACGCGCTTTGAATGATCTGTCCCATACCTCTGTTGTGGGTTAGACCTTTTCGATCTGATAGAACTCGAGTTCGACCGGAGTTTCGCGGCCGAAGATGGAAATCAGCGCGCGGACCTTCTCCTTCTCGGGTTGGATCTCGTCGACGATGCCGGTGAAATCAAAGAACGGGCCGCTCGTCACCTTGACGCGATCGCCCTTGGCGAAGTCGATCTTGAGCTTCGGTGTCTCGATTCCCATCTGTTTGAGGATCGTCTTCACTTCTTTTTCCTGAAGCGGGACCGGTTTCTCGCCGGAACCGGGGGAGCCGACAAAGCCGGTGACGCCGGACGTGTTACGCACGACGTACCACGACGAGTCGTCCATGTCCATCTCGACCAAAACGTAGCCCGGGAAAACTTTCTTCGGCGTGATCTTGCGCTTGCCGTCTTTGAATTCGACTTCGTCTTCCATCGGGACGAGCACGCGGAAAATCTTGTCCGCCATGTTCATCGAATGGATGCGCCGCTCGAGATTTGCCTTGACCTTGTTCTCGTAACCCGAGTAGGTGTGGATCACGAACCACTTCCGGCGCTCTTCCTTCTTGGAATGAGCCGGTGGCGGCGCTGGTGCCGGACTCGGGGCGGTTTCTGCGGGCTCGTCGCTCGCGGGCTCGCTCGCCGGAGCCTCGATGCTCGCGTCGATCTCGGCGACCTGCGCGTCGTCCCTCGGCTCCTCGGCAGTTAAGAAAGGATCCATCATTTGTGCACGAGTCCGAACAGAAATCCGAAGAGTTCGTCGATCGAATACGTGTACAGCCCGACGACCGCCACCAATGCGACCGTCAGCACCGTGGCGGAGATCCACTCTTGCCGCGTCGGCCACGTGACGCGCCGCATCTCTGCAACGAGGCCGCGCAGAAACTGTTCCGTCCGCGCGGTGCGGGCGGCACGATCTCCGGAACCTGGGCGAGAGCCGCCTCCGGTGGGCCTATTCATTTCGTGCGTCTTACTCCTCGGAAAGGTTGGCAGGGCGGACAGGACTCGAACCTGCAACCGACGGTTTTGGAGACCGCAACTCTACCAATTGAGCTACCGCCCTCCGTACTTTGCCGCCTCGGCAAATTACATGCCACCTCTAGGTTATTCTACCACTACTTGGTCTCACGGTGAGGCCGGTGGCAGCGGCAGAACCGGCAGTACTTGGAAAGCTCGAGCCGATCGGTCGTGTGTTGCTTGTTCTTCTGCGTATTGTAGTTCCGCCGCTTACACTCGTTGCACGCCAACACTACCACCACGCGGTTCTCTTTTTTCGCCATGCTCGTTCCCCGGGTCCCGGCTCGACATCAAAAAGACGGACACGCAGTCCGTCAAGGGCGATAATAGCATAGGTCGCTGCCCCACGGCAAATTTCCCCGCCCCGAGCCGCCCCGGCTCGGCCGCGGCCCCCCGCTCAGCGAGGGACCGGCGCGACCTGGTACAATCATGGCAGACGTGCGCGCCCGTAGCTCAAACTGGATAGAGCGGGGGACTCCTAAGCCTCAGGTTGGACGTTCGAATCGTCTCGGGCGCACAAAATTCACCCCCGAGTCGCCGGCGGTGCTTGCTTGCCCGCTACTGTCCTGCGCCGTGGACAAAGACCAGCGAGATCTGCGGGACGAGCGCGATCAAGATCAGCGCCACGAGCAGCGCGCCCAAGTAGGGCAGAATCGGGAACACCGCGGCATCGGGGCTCGCTTTGCCGATCGCGCACGCGCTGTAATAACCGACGCCGAGCGGCGGCGCGAAAAGTCCGATGCCCATCGCCAGCACCGCGACGATCGCGTAGTGCACCTCGTTGATGCCGGCCGCTTTCGCGACCGGAAAGAGCAGCGGCCCGAAGAGCACCATCGCCGGGATCCCCTCGAGCACCGAACCGAGAATGACGAACATCACGATCGAGAGCAGCAAGATTCCCGTCGCGCCTCCGGGCGCATTGCGCAAGATTTCGGCGAGTTGCTGCGCGAAACCCGATTGCGTCAGCGCCCACCCCATCGACGTCGCGGTCGCGATGATTAAGAGAATCGCGCCGGCGAGCGTGACCGTGTCGAGGAGCGTCGGATAGATGATCCGCCAATCGAGTTCGCGGTAGATCAAGAAGCCGACCAGCAACGTGTAGACGATGCCGACCACGCTCACTTCCGTCGCGGTCGCGATGCCGTCGATGACGAAATAGCGAATCACAAGCGGCAAGACGAGGCCCGGAAGAGCGACGACGAACGCCCACAGAATATCTTTCAACGGCAGGCGCTTCGTCAATTTCGCATTCTCGCGCCGCGAGCCGAGCAGCGCCACGGTGACGATGGCGACCGCGCAAACCAACGCCGGCAATAGGCCGGCCTTGAAGAGCGCGCCGATCGAGACGCCGGTCACCGACCCGATGATGATGAGCACGAGGCTCGGGGGGATCGTCTCGGCCATCGCGCCCGAAGCGGCGAGCAGCGAGATCATCTCGGTGCGCTTGTGGCCGCGCCGCTCCATGTCGGGGAAGAGTACCGGCGCGACCGCGGCCATGTCGGCGATCTTGGAACCCGAAATTCCGGACACGACGTACATCGCCGCGACCAGCACGATGTTCAGTCCGCCGCGAAAATGCCCGACCAGTGCCGCCAGCGCGTTGACCAGGCGCCGCGCGATCCCCGAACCCTCCATAATCAGGCCGAGGAAAATGAACAGCGGCACGGCCAGCAGAACGAGGTTGGAGACACCTTCGTCCATTCGGCTGACGACGGTATTGAGCGGGACGTGCGTCGTGATCGCGAGATAGCTGAGCGTCCCGACGCCGAACGCGAACGCGATCGGAATCCCGATGGCGACACAGATGCCCACGAGGCCGACGAAAAAGATGAGCAAGTTCGCGTTCCCAAAACTCGCGAACGCGCCACGCTCGAACCAAACGACGGCGCTCACCACGACGCCGAGGATGACCGCGAAGGCGACCGCCTTGGGATCGGTCTCGCTGAGTCTGAGCAGCGCCAAAATCAGGATCAGCAGCAGCCCGACCATGATCGCCAGCACGACGTACGAGCGCGGAATGCTGAGGGCCGGCGTGACGTCGATCTGCTCTTGCTGGAAGAATTTGAAACTGGCCGGAATCAACTCAATCACGAAGATCGAGACGACGACCGAAGAAATCGCGTCGAGTACCTCGGCGGCCTTCGGCGAGACGCGCCGGACGAGTGCCGTCATGCGAATGTGCTCCCCGCGCCGGTACGCGATCACCGCACCGAGCATCGCCAACCACAAGAGCAGTATCGTCGCCAGCTCGTCGCTCCAGACCAGCGGGCTGCGCAACACGTACCGGAACAGCACGCTGCTCGCCAAGATGATGATCTCGACGGCGACCAACAGCGCGGCCACGGGCTCGACGATCCAACCGATGACCCGATCGATAGCGGCGGCCCAAGGGCGGCGGAAGGTCGTCTTCTGGCCGACGTGGACTACGGCGGCGGCGGCTTCGGCCGCGGCCAGTTCAGGATCGACCGTCATCGCTCAGCCTCTTCCTTATCCGAGCTTGTTGGCGTATTTCTCGAGCGCAGTCCAGGCTTTCTCGCCGAACTCTTTTCGCCAGCGCTGATAGTAATTTGCGGAGATCAACTTGCTGCGGAACGAGGCGACGTCGACTTCGTTGAAAATCATCCCGCGGCGCTTCAACTTGTCGGCGACGGAGGCGTTGAGGATCTTGTTGTCGCTGCGGGCCTGCAGCACCGCCGCGTTCATCTCCTTGACGAACAGAGCTTTGATGTCCGCGGGCAGACGATTCCAGACGTCTGCGTTGGCGAGCGTCCAATAGCCGGACCAGATGTGATTCGAGAGCGAGACGTATTTTTGGACCTCGTAGAACTTCTGCTGCTCGATCAAGATCAGCGGATTCTCTTGCGCGTCGACGACGTGCGTCTGCAGCGACGTGTAGAGTTCGCTCAGCGAAATCGGCGTCGGTGAAGCACCGAGCGATTGAAACGTGTCGACGCGAATCTTCCCAGGCGAGACGCGGATTTTCAAACCCGCAAGGTCTCCGACGTTTCGGATCGGCTTGGTCGACGTCGTGATCTCGCGGAACCCGTTCTCCCAGATCTTGTCGAAGACGAACAACTGCTTCGCCTTGATCTCGTCGCGAATCACCGTCCCGAGATCGCCGTCCATCGCTTTGAAGACGGCGTCGCGATTCGGAAACGCATAGGCGAGATTTTCGATCGAGGCGATCGGGACGACGTCGTTGAGGAACGCTCCGGGCAAGGCCAAAAATTCGAGCGCACCGCTGCGCAACTGCGACAGCATCCCGGGATCGGAGCCGAGCGAGCTGCCGGGGAACGTCTTGACGTTGACGCGCCCTTTGGTCGCGGCTTTGATCCGGTTGAACGCTTCGACCGAGCGCACGCTGATCGGGTGATCCGGCGGGACGTCGACGGCCCACTTGAGATCGAATTCGGCCGCCTGCGCGCTCTTGATGACGCCGATGGTCGCGAACGTCGCCGCGCTCCCCATGACGAAGCCTTGTCGAGAGACTGACATTGAGCGAGATCCTCTTCTTTTTTACGCGGAGTTACGGTTCGGGCGGCGGGCCTTCGCCTGGAGCGGTCGCAAGCCCGATAATGCCGTCTTGCGCGAGGCGTCGCATGTTCTCAGAGTCGATTCCGAGTTCCCGGTCCAGGACCTCGGCGGTGTCGGCGCCGACCGCCGACGGTCCGGGCGTCAGGCTCGGCATCCCCGCGTAGGCGAAGCGCGGAAACGCGTTATTGACGGTCACCGTCCCGAGGTCGGGATCGGAGAGTCGCACCAGCGAGCCGCGCGCGACGATTTGCGGATTCTCGAAGACCGAATCGATCGTTTCGAGCGGTCCGACGGCGCAGCCCGCGCGATTGAAGATCGCGATGACTTCGTCGCGCGTGCGCTGCGAACAGAAGCCGTCGATCAACGCGTCGAGCGCTTCGCCGTTGCGAACGCGGTCGGCATTCGTGCGAAAGCGCGGATCTGCGAGCAACTCGTCGCCGCCGACCGTTTGCAGCACGCGCTCCGCGACCGCTTGCGTACTTCCCGATAGCGCGACGTACGCGCGGTCGCCGCACAAGTACGCGCCGCGCGGCGCGGTGTCTTCGAGGCGGTTGCCGAGCCGGCGATGCAGGGTCCCGTTCGCCGCGTATTCGGTGAGCTGCAACTCGACGAGCTTCATCGCCGCCTCGTAGATCGCGAAGTCGATGACGTCGCCGGCGCCGCACTTCAAACGTCGCACGTATGCGGCGCACACGGCGGCGGCGGCTGACTGGCCGGCAATGACGTCGGCGAGCGGAAACGCCGGTAAGAGCGGTGGGTGATCGTCGTAGCCCGAGACCGCCGCGATGCCGGTCATCGCTTCGGCAAGCGTTCCGAAGCCGGCGCGTTCGCGGTAGGGACCGTCTTGTCCGAACGCGGTCATCCGCAGGATCACGAGATGCGGCGCCGCCTCGAGCAGACGTTCCGGCCCCAGATTCCAACGCTCGAGCGTCCCCGGTCTGAAATTCTCGATGAAGACGTCAAAGGTCGGCAGCCAGCGCAAGAGCAGCGCTTGCGCTTCGGCGGCGTGGAGATCGAGCGCGACGCTTTTCTTGTTCCGGCCGAGCGCCTTCCAATACAGGCCGTGACCGCCGCGTTGCGCGCCGAAGCGCCGCACCGGATCGCCGACACCGGGCCGTTCGAGCTTGATGACCTCGGCACCGTAGTCGGCCAGCGTCGCCGCGGTCGTCGGCGCGGCGATCATGGTCGAGCAGTCGAGGACGCGCACCCCGGCCAGGGGCCCAGCTCCATCCATCCTCGCCCTGTACGAGGGCCCGTCGCCGACCCCCGCCGACCTGCCGAAGACTAGATGGTGAAGGTCCCCGGCCCGACGACGCAGCGCCTGGCGGCCGTGGCCGCCGCCGTGGCGGTCGCGGCGCTATTCTATTTCCGGCCCCAGACGCGGCCCGCGGCGCTCATGCGGGACTTCAACGCCTTCTACTGCGCGGGGACTGCGCTCGACCGAGGCGCCGATCCCTATCGCGCCGAGCCGCTCGGGTCTTGCGAGCGCGCTCCGCGGCCGGCTTGGCTCAACCACGGGATCCCCAATCTTTCGGCGCCCGCTCCGCTGCCGCCGTATGCCCTCGCACCGTTCACGGCGCTCGCGCGGCTCCCATATGCGTTTGCCGCGATCGCGTGGAGCAGCATCATCTTGCTCGCGTTCTTGGTTACGGTTGCGGTCATGCAGCGGCTCACCAACCTCCCGTTCGTGGCAATTGCCGCCGCGTTCGTCCTGGGTGACGGTTACGCCGCGTGGACGCTCGGACAAGTCGCGCCGATCGCCGTCGCGGCGATCGCGCTGGCTGCATATTTTGTCGCACACGATCGCCCGGCTGCCGCGGCCACGGCGGTCGCGCTTGCGACGATCGAGCCGCACGTCGCGCTGCCGGCGGCGCTCGCGCTGTTTCTGTGGTGTCCACGCGCGCGAATCGCACTCGTCCTTGCCGGCGTTACCTTGGGCGCGATCTCGATCGCCGTCGGTGGCTGGCAACTCAATCTCGAATACCTGCGCCAGGTGCTGCCGGCGCACGCGCTCTCCGAACTCGCCAACTCGCGCCAGCTCAGCCTCGCGGCGGTGTTACATCGCATCGGTGCGAGCGACGCGCTCGCGTTGCGCATCGGCGAAATCTCGTATGCTGCGATGCTGGCGTTCTCACTCTGGGCCGCGCCGGTCGTCGCGCGGCGGACGTCGTGCCCCGCCCTCGTC
This sequence comes from Candidatus Zemynaea palustris, assembly GCA_003134695.1. Taxonomy (GTDB): domain Bacteria; phylum Vulcanimicrobiota; class Vulcanimicrobiia; order Vulcanimicrobiales; family Vulcanimicrobiaceae; genus Zemelea; species Zemelea palustris. The sequence goes on from PLCB01000058.1 coordinate 154,060, forward strand.
GTCACGTTGCCGGTTGCGCTCACGCTGGTGGGCGGCCCGTTCGGACACGTCGTTCAAGTCGCCGCAGCACTGCCGTGCGCGTTCTTGCTGTACCGCAACGTTCCGTCAGCGCGTGTCGCGCTCGGGCTCGCGATCGTCGCCCTTTCGATTCCCTGGGTGCAGTTCTCGAGTCTCGGAACCGTACTCCCCGTCGCCGCCGCCGCCGTTACGGCGGTGCTCGCTGCGACGCTCGTCGACCGCCGACCGCTTGCGATCGCCATTGCGGCGCTCGGCACGCTCGGAATCTTCGAAGCGATCTCGCTGCTCGTGACGCAACGCGTCCCGGATGCGACCAAAGCGCTCGCCGCCGCCTACGATCCCCACGCGCTCGCGCAAGCGAGTTGGGCGCTGTACGTCGGATTCGTCGGCCCGTGGAATTTGGCAGCGTTCGATCTTGCGCGGCTGCCCACGTGGCTTGGCCTGATCGCGGTGGCAATCGTCGGAGCCCGGGTCGCGATCGGAGCGCCCGGTCTGCAGGTACCGGCTTCGACCAAGCGCGGGTATCCGAGCCACAGACCCACCGAAGTCTGAGCTCCCGCCGGTGAGGGGAACGGGAAATGGGAACGGCTTATAGGGGCGAATTCCGTCTGATTAACGGTCGCCCGCAAACTGCACCGGGATGCCTGAGAGGGACCGCACGTTGAGCCTCAGCCTCAATCCCTTGCCATCGGCGAACCTGCTGCCGCCGATGAACGTCGCGCCGCCGCGTTTCGATATCGCGCGCGACCTTACGGCCGGATTCGCCGCCTTCTATCGGCCGCTGCACGACCGCTTCACGGCTCGGCAACAAGAGCGCATCGCGCAGCGAAAGGCCGTCTTGGCGCGCTCGCACGAGGGCCGATTTCCGGACTATCTCCCGTCCTCTGAGGCGACGTCGACGGATTGGAAGATCGCGCTGCCGGCTTGGTGCCAAGACCAGCGCAATCAGATGACCGGGCCAGCCGACGACGCCGAACTGGTCGTCAAGATGCTCAACTCCGGTGCGCCGGGCGTGATGCTCGATCTCGAAGATTCGATGGCCAATCAGTGGAGCCACATCTTGCTCGGGCTCGACAACGTGATCGCCGCGCTCTACGGCGAACTGACCTACGACGACGCCAAGCGCGACGCAACGATCGGCATCAAACCGTCGCAGACCGTGATCTGGACGCGGGTCCGCGGCCTGCACGTCTCGCAAGCCGGCGTCTATCCGGGCGAAGTGACCTCGGCTTCGCTGTTCGATTTGGCCTTGCTCGTGTACCGGCTCGACTTCGACCGGTTGAAGCATCCGCTCTGCGTCTACATCCCGAAATCAGAGTCGGCCGAAGAAGCGCTATGGTGGCGCGATCTGTTCCAAGCGCTCGCGACGCTCAAGGGCCGCCCAAGAGACGAGATCAAGGCGATGGCCCTCTGCGAGGCACATCCGCTCGCGTTTCAATTAGAAGAGTTCGCGTTCAACCTACGCGAGCATCTGCTCGGCCTCGATCTCGGGCGCTGGGACTACATGGCGAGCCTGATCGACTTCACCTTACTCGACCCGAAGTGGATCTTACCGGACCGCAACACGATTCCGCACGACGTGCCGTTCTTCCAGAATCTGCGACTGCTGATTCCTTCGATCGCGCACAAGCATGGAATGCTCGCCGTAGGCGGCATGACCGCGCTCTTTCCGAGCCGCGAAGAGCCCGAACTCAACGAGCGTGCGTTGCGCGTCCTCGCCGAAGACAAGAAAAACGAGGCGACGTGCGGGATGGACGGCGCCTGGACCGGTCACCCGGATCAGAATGCGATCGCGGTCGCGCAGTTTCCCGAACCGAACCAAATCGCGCGATACAAACCGGGATTCGATGCGCATCCGAACTTGCGACCGTCCGTCGAGGGCGTCGGAAAGCGCACCGTTGAGGGGACACGTGCCGCCGCGCGGACGGTGATTCGTTATCGCAACGGCTACCTGAATGGCCGCGGCGCAAATCTACTCGACGGTTACATGGAAGATCTGGCGACCGATCGCATCTATCGGCTCATGATCGCGCAGCGCTTGCGGCACGGGATGCACTCGGCCGCCGAAGTGAGCGCCATCTTCGACGAGGAGCTCGCAAAGTTGCTCGCCGCCGGCACCGAGATCGGCGACGCGCAAACGCTGCGCGCGGCGCGGGAGATCGGCGAGGCGATGATTGACCAGGGAGCGCACGACCCGGTCTAGTACGTGGGGTCAATGCGCGAGCGCTTTCTCGGAATTGCGGCAATCGCGGCGTTAGTGTGCGTTGCCTATCAGGCGAGCCGGCAAACGACGTCGAGTTGGCCGAGCGTCTCCGCCGCCGCTCAGATATCCGGCGCCGAGGCCCTTCGCCCGAAATTCGTACCCGCTTCCGAAGCCGTCGTCGGCCGGCCCCACGATGGCATTCGCGCGTTGCAGAAAGGCGGGCGACCCCTCTAGGGCCGCTCGCCGCCGGCCGCATTGACTCTGAGCGTGGCCGCGTCAGCCAATACGAAAACGACCGCTTCATGGGCGGTCGTCTTCGCGTACGTTACTTCGAGCAGGGACGCGCTTAGGACAGGATGTTTGACGCGTTCATGAGCGAGTTATTGTTCTTATTGCCCAGAACCGTCAGCCCGGCGATGACGGCCATCGCCACGAGCCCGATGATCAAAGCGTATTCCACCAGTCCTTGACCGGCGTCGTCACTCAAAAGTCTATGAATCATTTCGCCTCATTAGAAAGTGTGGCTTACGGCCCAAGAGCGGTGCGGGCGCTGGGCAATAGCGTCCGGCTCCTCTTACGTATCGGTAAAGCACGCGGCAAACTTTGCCCGCCGCCTTAGTATTATGCGGCCGGAAAGCCCAATAGGCGCGTGACTGCCGTCACAACCTTGTCTCCGAGCTAGCGCGGGGCGCCTAGTGCTGCCCCGTACCGCCCGCAACGTGTGACCACGAGCGCCGGTTGGGCCGCGCTTTAGGACAGGTTGTTTGACGCGTTGTCGAACGTGTTATCGGTCTTCATGCCCAGGGTGTTCAGGACGCTAATGGCGACAATCGCCACGAGCGCGATGATCAAGGCGTATTCCACCAGCCCTTGACCAGCGTCGTCACTCAAAAATCTACGGATCATTTCGCCTCATTTAAGGAAGTGTGGGTTTCGGGCCAAGAGCGACGCCGGCGCTGGGCAATGAGCGTCCGGCCCTTCTTCTTACCTATCGGTAAAGGATGCGACAAACGTTTCGCGCCGCCTCACTATTATGCGGCCTGGAAGCCCGCTAGGCACGTGACCGTCATCACAAGCTGGGCTAGCTAGCGCGGGGTAGAGCTGCGCTGTACCGCCGGCCACCTATCGGCTCGGCGAAAAGGACTGGAGCCCTCGGTGAGGATTGAACTCACGACCTTCTCGATACCAACGAGACGCTCTACCACTGAGCTACAAGGGCTTTTGCGTATTTGGAGCGGGCGGCGAGAATCGAACTCGCGACATCTGCTTGGAAGGCAGAGACATTACCACTATGTAACGCCCGCACTTTTTGGTGGGCAGGGCTGGATTCGAACCAGCGTACCGCATTGCGGAGCAGATTTACAGTCTGCCGCCTTTAACCACTCGGCCACCTACCCATGCCGGACCTTGCCAGCCGCCCAGAATTATGGGGCCGCCGGTGCCGGTCCTGGTCGCGAAGCCGCTGCTCGCCCCGCCTAGTCGGCCCGCTCCGTGGTCGGATCGATCATCTTACGAACTTCCGTGATCTTCGTGGCGGGAAAGCCACTGATCTCGGCGTGCTTATGGATGACCGCTTCATCTTTAGCAAGGTAGACGCAAAAAGTCTTGTCGCCGGCGACGTAGCTCTCGACCCACTGAATATCAGGGCCAAGCTGCCGTAGCGCCTCGTTGGACTTGGCGGCAGCCCCTCGAAGCTGTTCGCGTCCAAGCGAGCCTACTTGCGGAATCTCTCTCTCAATGATGAACTTGCGCAGCGCCATCAATCCTCCAAGATACAAACGAGTGGAGATCTGAGCCGACGGTGGGACTCGAACCCACGACATCCACTTTACAAAAGTGGCGCTCTAGCCAACTGAGCTACGTCGGCGTTTTTCGTGACACACGATTTCTCCAAAACCACCGTATTTCTTCTCTTCCGCGTCCCCGGTTCAGGGCCTTAAACGTCGGCGTCAACGAATGGCAGTTCGGGCACAGTAAGATGACGTTGTCCGGCTTATTATTTCGCCAGTCTCCATCGATATGTTCAAGTTCCAGCGGAACGCGATTGGTCACTGGGTTTCGCTGCTGCCAACCACATCGCGCACAGTGTTCTCCGTGAGTCTCCAACAGGTACCTACGTATGAAGCCTTTTGAACCGGTATTAGCAGACGCAGGGTATTCCCCTCGCAAGAATACCTCGATCAGCTTACGCCGCCTAAGGGCTTGCTGGCATTTTACCGAGCAATACTTGTACCATGTCCCATTAACTCTTCGGCCGCATCCTGCTTGGCAAAGCGGCCGTTCCTTCTTTCTTCTCACGCCTCTATTGTCACAAACGGGTGTGCCAACAGTATGGCACACTCAAACGGTTCGGTGAAGACCTTTTCGCGCGGACTTCGCTCCGTCCCTGAAGCCGCTTCAAACGAACGCCGTGCAACAAATCGGCAATAACACTGCAACAACTCGAGCGCGCCGCTTAGGGACAACGAGAGGGGCGCCGTCGCCGGCGCCCCTCGAACTCGTGTCCTTCGATTGCCGCCTTACGGCAGTTCGATCTCGGCGAGGTTTTTCTCGATCTTGCGCTTGACGCGCTGCAGTGCGTTGTCGATCGACTTGACGTGCCGATTGAGGTCGCGGGCCATCTCCTGGTAGCTCTTCCCCTCGAGATACGAGAGCAGAACCTGGGATTCGAGATCCGAGAGATTCTCTTGGATGCGCTCCTTGATGTCCTCGGAGACTTCTTGGTTGATGACCAGCTCTTCGGGATCGGACGTCTTCTGCGACGCCATGACGTCGAGCAGCGTTCGCTCGCTGTCCTCATCGTAGATCGGCTTGTTCAGCGAGATGTACTGGTTCAGGGGGATGTGCTTCTGACGCGTCGCCGTTTTGATCGCGGTGATGATCTGACGCGTGATGCACAGCTCCGCGAACGCACGGAAGCTCGAAAGTTTGTCGGCCTTGAAGTCGCGTACGGCTTTGTAGAGCCCGATCATCCCTTCTTGGATGATGTCCTCGCGATCGGCGCCGATCAGGAAGTAGCTTTTGGCCTTGATTCGGACGAAGTTCTTGTACTTGTTGAGGAGGAACTCCATCGCCAGGTTGTCGCCCGCCTTGGCGGAGGACACCAGGTCCTCGTCGGCCCGCTCGTGATACTCCAGGACCTCGGTTGCGGTCTGCACCGCCATCGTTTTCATATCTCCATTAACGCAATGCGGCCGAAATCGCGGGCCTGAGCCCGTCGAGCCGACCACATCTTATTCAGTATAGGAGGGTCCTGCTAGCCGGTCAAGGCAAACTCGGACCCGGCCAAGCAAGCCAAGCAAGCGTTCAGGCTTTGCCTCGCTGCCGCCGCACCTCGTAGAGCAACACCCCGGCGGCCACGGAGGCGTTCAGCGACCCCACCTCGCCGTAGACCGGGATCCGGACCAGGTAGTCGCACTCCTTGCGGACGACCTGGGAGATCCCCGGGCCCTCCGCCCCGATCACGAGGGCCAGGTCGCGCCGAAAATCGGCGGCCGTGTAGAGCTGTGCGTCGTCGCCGAGGGCTGCCCCCGCGATCCATACGTTTGCCCGCTTCATCGCTCGGAGGGCGCCGGCGACGTTGGCGACTCGCGCAATCGGAAGATGAGCGGTCGCTCCGGCGGCGGTCTTACGAACCGTCGCGTTGACGCCGGCGGCGCGTCGCTCGGGGATCACGACGGCCGTCGCGCCGGCACATTCGGCCGAGCGAATGATCGCGCCGGCGTTGTGCGGATCGGTGATGTGATCGAGCACGACGTACAACTTTCCACTGCCCTTCCCGTCCAGCGCCAGCGCTTCGTCGAGCGTGACGTAGTTGAAGGGCTGACCGAACGCGACCACGCTTTGGTGCGCGCGATACGGAAACTGCGAAAAGAACGAACGGCTCTCGTACCTGATCGGCACGCCCAGCGCACTCGCGCGCTCGAGCACTTTGCGCAAGGCGGGATCGCGCTTCCGCTCGTCACCGACGTAGAGGCGGCGCAGGGGTTCCTCGGCAGCCAACGCTTCTTCGACCGCGTGGACGCCGTAGATCACGTCGTCGAGATCGAGAGCGTCTTTGCGGCGCGGCGGCCGGTCCGGCCGTCTCAGCCGCCGACGACGGTCCATGTCACGCCCTCTTTTTCGTCGGTCACCACGACACCGATGCTCTTGAGCGCGCCGCGCAGCCGGTCGGCCAATCCGAAATCTTTCGCCAACTTGGCGCGATGTCGCGCCGCGACGACCGCGTCGACGGCCGCCTTCGCATCGCCGTCCAACGTCACGAATCCGCCGACGTCGGCGCGCAGGATGTCGACCGTACCGACCGGTAGGCGCCCCGCCGCATCGGTCGGCGCCACGATCTTGAAGACGACGTCGGACCCACCAGATTCAAACCTCACCACGCTCGTCTCGTACTCGACCTTTACCGGTCTGTGCGAACGCTCCACCGGCGAAATCCCGAGCAACGTCATCGCCTCGTGCATGAACGCCGCCGCATGGGAGGCCGCGCCGCTTTGCACGAGCGCCGGCGCCCCGGCGCCGAGGTCGAACAACACCGAAACCGCGCCCGACGTGTTCATGTCCTCGTCGAGCGCGGCATAGAAACGCGCCGCGAACGGCTTGATCGCCACCGCGCTCGCCGCTTCGAGATGCTTCACGGGCGGTGCTTCGCGCAGCGCGTCGTAGGCGCCGAGCAGCCGGTGCAAGCCGGTCGTCGCGCCGTCGATCGATTCCTCGGTGAAGTTCATCGGCTTGCGATAACCCGTCTGCAAGAACAACAGTCTGATCGCCTGCGGATCGTGACGGTCGAGCAACTCGTAGAGCGGCTCAAAATTGCCAAGCGACTTCGACATCTTCCGGTTGTCGAATTGCAACAAGCCGCCGTGCACCCAGAAATTCGCCATCGGCGGCGCGGGCATTAGCGATTCGCTCTGCGCGATCTCGTTCTCGTGATGCGGGAACACGAGGTCGTAGCCCCCGCCGTGCAGATCGAACGGTTCGCCCAAGAGCGCGCGCGACATCGCCGAACACTCGATGTGCCAGCCCGGCCGCCCCGGGCCCCAGGGCGAGTTCCACGACGGCTCATCCGGCTTCGCCAACTTCCAGAGCGCGAAGTCCAGCGGATCTTCCTTGTTCTCGTCGGCCGCGATCCGGGCACCCACCATCAACTCGTCGAGGTTGCGACCCGACAGCGCGCCGTAGCGTGCAAACGATCTTACCTTGAAGTACACGCCGTCGCCGACGGCGTAGGCGTGCCCGCCGGCGATCAACTCTTCGATCATCACCTGAATCTGCGCGATGTATTCGGTCGCGCGCGGCTCGTGGTCGGGCTCGAGGACGTGCAGCCTCGCCATCGAGCGCTTGAACGAATCGAAGTACCCCTTCACGATCTCGCGCCAATCGCGTCCGGTGGCCTTGGCGGCGTCGATGCTCCGATCGTCGATGTCGGTGACGTTCTCAACGAAGGTTACTCGGTAACCAAGGTGGACCAAATACCGTCGTAAGACGTCGAAGAACATGAACGAGCGCGCATGGCCGAGGTGGGCTTCCGCCGATGGCGTCAATCCGCAGACGTAGATGCGGACGTGGTCGCCGCGCAGCGGCGCGAACGGTTCGACCTTTCGCGTCCGCGTGTTGTAGAGCCGCAACGCCCCGTAGCGCTGCGGCTCAGATGGCGACATCGTCGTATGCGCCTGGCCCGCTCAACTGTACCAGTTTCCGTTCGAGCGCCGCGACGCGATCGGCGAGTTGCCTGATCAGCAGCGACTGCGGATCGCTCGTACGTACGGGTTCGCCGTTTTGCAAGACGACCTTGGCCGGCATCCCGACGACCGTTGCGTTGGCCGGCACGTCTCGCACCACGACCGAATTCGCGCCGACCTTCGCGTTGTCGCCGACGGTGATCGGACCGAGCACCGACGCGCCCGCGCCGATCACCACGTTGTTGCCGAGCGTCGGATGGCGCTTGACCTTTTGAAGGCTCACGCCGCCGAGCGTGACGCCTTGATAGAGCGTCACGTTCTCACCACTCTCCACGGTCTCGCCGATCACGACGCCCATCCCGTGATCGATGAAAAAGCCTTTGCCGAGTTGCGCCGCGGGGTGGATTTCGATCCCCGTCACGAAGCGCGCGAGGTGCGCGAGGAATCGCGGAAGCAGCGGGATGCCCGCGCGCTGCAACGGATGGATGAGGCGATGGGCGGTCACCGCATGAAAGCCGGGATACGAGAGGATCACGTCGACCGGGCCGCGCGCGGCCGGATCGCGCTCGAGCGCCGCCTGAAGATCGGCCTTGATCGTCGCGAGCAAACTCACGCGGGCTTGTTTCCGATCGCCCCGACGCGCCGCGTGATGCGATCGTGTCCCAAGAGTGGGAACAACAACTCGAGCGGCGGTCCCTCCGATTCGCCGAAGAGTGCCATTCGCACGGCCCACAACGCGTCTTCGCGGCAAATCCCGAACTCATCGGCGATTTCGGCGACGTCATGTTCGAGCGGAAGGTCGCGCAATTCTGACTGCGCGTCGACGTACTGGCCGATCGTGTCGAGGAAAAACAGGGTCTGCCGGCTCCGCAGGCGTTCGAGGTCGACCGCCGGGACGACCACCGCCTCGGCGCGCAGCGCCAGAATATAAGGAAAGGCGTCGCCGACGGTTCCGAGCCGATCGCCGTACGCGTCGATGAACGTTTCGATCCAGCGCAACGCCGCAGGCGACGCCGGAGTTTCCAGCAAGCCCGCACGTTGCATCGCCTCGCCGATCAGATCGCGCGCCGATTCGCGCGACGTCGTCGCGGAGATCGGGATGGCAAAGGGCGGTTGCGAATAGTCGAGGATCGTCATAAATCAGCGCGAGCGCTCGAGGGCGGCGACGGCGTACGCGGCGATGCCGCTTCCGTCGCCCGTGTAGCCCATCCCTTCGCTCGTCTTCGCTTTGACACTCACCGACGAGGAATCGATGCGCAGGGTCTCGGCGAGTCGCGCCCGGATCGCGTCCAGATGCGGCGCAAGCTTCGGCGCCTCGACCACGACGGTCGCGTCGACGTTGACCAGTTCGTAACCGGCTTCGCGCGCCATCCGAGCGCAGGCTTCGAGTAGCCGCAGCGAATCGGCGCCTTTCCATTGCGGGTCGCTGTCGGGGAAGTGCCGGCCCAGGTCGCCCAGATTGCACGCACCCAGAATTGCGTCCGCCAGCGCGTGCGCCAACGCGTCGCCGTCGGAATGGCCGAGCGGCCCGCGCTCGAAGGGGATGCGCACGCCGCCCAGGATGAACGGCCGTCCCGCGACGAGCCGGTGAGCGTCGAAGCCATGACCGACGCGCACGCTCACGACGACGCCATCCTCTCGCGCGCGTTCGATCGTTCGCGCAAAATCGCTTCGGCGCGCTCGCGGTCGGCGGGCAGCGTCACCTTGAAGTTTTCGCTCGTCACCGGCACGATGACGACCGTCAATCCGAGCCGTTCCAGCAGCGCGACGTCGTCGGTCGCGTCCACGTCATCGTGCTCCGCCGCAGCATGCGCCTCGCGGAGATCGGCCGTTGTCGCGAACTGCGGCGTCTGCGCCGCCCACAATTCGGCACGATCGAGCGTCCGGCCGATCACGCGCGTCCCGCGCGGGACGACCTTGATCGTATCGACCACCTGTGCCGCGAGCACGGCGCCGGTGCCGGGCGCAACCGCCGCCATCCCGGCGCGAATGTCGCGCGGCGTGACGAGCGGGCGTGCGCCGTCGTGAACGAACACGCCGTCGCATTCGACGGGCACCGCGCGAAGGGCGTTTCGCACCGAACCTTGGCGCGTCGGACCCGACGTCACGACGCGCGTCGCAAGGCGCGGCGCAAACCTGCGCGCCAGCGTCTCCATGCTCCCGACGTGTTCCGGCTCGGTCGCGATCACCAAGTCCTCGAGCTCGGTTAGCTCGGCGAACGTCCCAAAACACCACGCGACCATGGGCCGGCCGGCGAGTTCTATCAATTGCTTCGGCGCTCCGAAACGCTCGCCGCGACCACCGGCCGCAACGATCGCGCAAAATCTCACCCGGCGGTGTTTCGCAAAACAGGGACTGCCTTCCGTTGCGGGCGCCCCGGCGTCCCGTCCACGCCGACTACGGTGGTCAGTTTCCGACTTGGCTCGGGCGTTTCACCTTCGCGAAGATCATTCGGCCGGCGACGGTCTGTAAGACGCTCGTTACCTGCACGTCGGTGTCCTCGCCGATCAGACGGCGCCCGTTTTCGACCACGATCATCGTCCCGTCGTCGAGATATCCGACACCCTGATGCGGTTCTTTGCCGTCGCGCACGATGGTGACGTGCATCTCTTCGCCGGGCAGTACGACGGGCTTGACGGCGCCGGCCAATTCGTTGATGTTGAGCACCGCCACGCCTTCGACTTGCGCGACCCGGTTGAGGTTGTAGTCGTTGGTAACGAGCCTGCCGTTGCGTTCGCGCGCCAGCCGCACCAATTTCGCGTCGACGGCTCCGCCGACGTCGTCGTAGTCGCGCTCGTCGATCTCGAGCGGCGCCG
>PLCB01000058.1:164830-168908 GCA_003134695.1 Candidatus Zemynaea palustris
TCCCCGCACCGCCGGCGCGACGATCGGGCGTTTCGCGCCGACGCGCCAACCCAAATATGCCAGAAAAATGCTGAGCAAAATGTAGACGACGTTTGCGACGTACCCGCCGGCCGGGCTCGCGCTCGTGAAGAATTCGAGCAGCACGGCTTTGATCAGGTAGGCGATGAGCAGCCCAGCCAATAGCCCGACGACGCCGCCGACGAGCTGACCCGGCGACAACCGGTCGATCAGTCCTTCGACTTCGTTGAGCTCCGTCTCGAACAGCGCCTGGACCGGCGGCGCGATGAAGATTCCGGCGACGGCGCCCAAGACCGGGATACCGATGGTCAAAACGTACAGCCAAATCTGGTTGGCGACGTGCAGCGAAATCAAATGTGTGAACAGCTCGCGCCCGAGCAAGAAGCCCGTGATCGCGAACACCAGTGCAAAGATGATTCGAAGGATCGTGGTCGGCATAGAAATCTAGGTGGGACTCAAGAACGCCGCGCAGACCGAGTTTGCTAGGAACCGGCCGCGACGCGTGAGCCGTACGTGGGTGGGGCTTGTCTCGAGCATCCCCGCTTCGCTCATTTCCCCGATGGGCGAGGCGTAGTAAGACACGAAATCGATGCCGTATCGTTCCGCAAAGGGTGCGAGTTCTACCCCCTCGGCGGTGCGGAGCGCCAGCATCGCTGCCTCGCCGGCACGGGCAAGCCCCGCGAGCTGCTCGGATTCACCGGGGATCGCCGCCCCGTCAAGCGCGGCCGCACAATAAGCAGAGAGATCGCGGGTGTGCGTCGCGCGGACTCCGCCCAGATACGACGCCGCCCCGACGCCGAGTCCGACGTAGGCGCCGTTGGCCCAATAATTGGCGTTGTGCGCCGAACGAAATCCCGGCCGCGCGAAGTTGGAGATCTCGTACTGCTCGTAACCCGCAGACGTCAGTCGGTCGATCGCGCGCGCGTACAGGTCGGCCTCGAGCTCTTGCGCGCTGAACGCCGCCGGTTCACGCGCCTGCCACGCGGCGTACGGCGTCCCCGCCTCGATCGTCAGCCCGTAGGTCGAGATATGCGGAAGGTCGAGCGCGAGCGCCGCGTCGAGCGTGCGGCCCCACGATTCGATCGTCTGCCCCGGCGCGGCGAAGATCAGATCGAGCGAGATGTTTTCGAAACCGGCGTCGCGCGCTCGCCGTATGACCACGCCGACGTCGTCGGGCGAATGCCCGCGGCCGAGCGTCTTCAGCTCCGAAGCGACGAACGATTGCACGCCGATCGAAAGTCGCGTGATCTGGGCGCGACGGTAGGCAGCGAAGCCTTCGCACAGCGCGGGATCGGGATTGAGCTCGATCGTGATCTCCGCCCCCTCGGGTGTCGCGAAACGAGCGCGCAAGCGCTCGACGAGAATGCCGATCGTCTCGGACGGATAGGTGTTCGGCGTTCCGCCGCCGAGGAAGACGGTCTTCGCTGCGAACTCGGGCGCCGCGCCGATCTCGGCATCGAGGGCGCGCAGGTACGTTGCAGCCGCGCTCGCACGCACCGGCCACTTCGCAAAGTCGCAATAGGGACAGATGTACGGACAAAACGGCAAATGGACGTAGAGTCCGCCGGACTCGCTCATCCCGGGAGTCCTACGCTTCGCGGGTAGCGGGCAACTCGGAGCCGCCGACGAGTTCGGCGATTCGGCCGACGACGTCTTCGCGCACCTCGGCGACGGCGGCTCGGATGGCGGACCGCATCGCCTGACGGTTCGCGCGGCCGTGAGCGACGATGCAATTCCCGCGCAAGCCCAGCAGCGGCGCGCCCCCGTAGTTGTCATAATTCAGTTTCGCCCGGACTTTGCGGAGGGCCGGTCGCATCAGGAGCGCGCCGAGCATCGTCACCGGTCCGCCGCCCTTGATCTCGCCGACGATGATCTCCCCGATCAACGAAGCCGCTCCTTCGGCCAGCTTCAGCATCACGTTGCCGACGAAGCCGTCGGTAACGCAGACGTCGGCGACGTTGACGAGAACGTCTTTCCCATCGAGGTTGCCGATGAAGTTCAGCGGCGTCGCATCGAGGAAACGCGCCGCTTCGATCGTCAGCGCGTTCCCCTTGACTCGCTCCTCGCCGACCGAGATGATTCCGACCTTCGGATTCGGGATGTCCAAAACGGCCTTCGCGTAAGCGGCGCCCATCAAGCCGAACTGCGCCAGCCACTCCGGTTTACAATCGACGTTCGCGCCGGCGTCTAGTAAAATGACCGGGCCCTTTTTCCCCGGAAAAACGACCGCGATCGCGGGGCGCGCGATGCCGGGGATGGTGCGCAAGCGGATCAGCGCGATCGCCAAGAACGCGCCGCTGTTTCCGGCCGAGACGACCGCATCGGCGAGGCCGTCGCGCAGCATCGCGATCGCAACGCCGAGTGACGTATCGTCGCTGCCGCGCACGGCCTGCGACGGATTGGCGTCCATCGCAATCGCCGACGGCGCGTGCACGACCTCGAGTTCGACCGCCTGATGTTGCGCGAGCAAGGGTGCGAGGCGCGATTCGTCGCCGACCAAGATCATGCGACCCAGGCCGTCGCGATGGGCAAGCACGGCACCGGCGACAATCTCTTCGGGGGCGTGGTCACCGCCCATCGCGTCGATTGCGATGCGCGGAGTTTCTTGCTTACCGTTCAAGGCTTGCCGAAGGCCCGCCCGTCGAGGGCCGTAACGTCCACGAACCGCCGTTACAAGCGCTCGGACTGGGTTCCTGTAGAAGAGTTCTGCCAGGCCGCCGGCCCGGGTCATTGCATCCCGGCCGGGGCCATAGTATGATGCCCTGGTTGCCCGGGCGCGACCCGGTCCGGGCTCATCTGCTCGTCCTTAAAGTCTAAGAAGGTAGTTTCAACGATGGCGAAGCGCTGCGACGTCTGTGGAAAAGGGCCGATGGCCGGCAACAACGTCAGCCATGCAATGAATAAAACGAAGCGCCGCTGGTTGCCGAACCTGCAGCCGGTGCGCATCGACGAGCACGGGACCCATCGCACGGTCCGCGTCTGCACGCAGTGCTTGCGCTCGCGCCGCGTGAAGCGTGCCAGCTAAGGCTTCTTAGCACCGTTCCGCAGCACGACGTCGTCCTTGAGGGGATCCACGCCGCCCTGTGGCTCGGGTCCCTTTGGTTTGTCGCACCGCTTCTAACGAAGGGCGGCTCGGGAGCGAACCGATTGCGCGACGCGCTGATCCTCGGCGTCGCCGTTGCGTTCGGGCTTGGGTTCGCCGGTTTGCTCTGGCCGGTCGCCGCATGGCTTGTGGTCACGCTGCTGCTCATCGCTCGCCTGGTGTGGCGCGGCGAACCGGAGCCTCCGCAGCCGAAACGGCCATTCGAACAACGTGCGGGGGTTGCGCTGCCGATTCTCGTTGCGGCCGCTGCCGCTTGGCCGGCGCTCGTTCGCCCGCTGCTCCAAGGCGATTCGCTCGGTTACCATCTGCCGAACGCGGCGTCGTGGGTCCAGGCACATTCGCTCTGGACGACGACCACGAATTACTGGTTTTATCCCGGTGGTTCGGAGCTGTTCGCCGCCGGCTTGCTCGCGGCCGCGGGGCCACTCGCCGTCGGGTTCGCCGGACTTGGGGCTCTCTTGTTGCTCGGGCTGCGTCTCTACGAATGGGGCGTGGAACTCGGCGCGCGCCACTGGGTCGCCGGCGCGATTTCGGCGTTCGTCCTTTCGAGCTTCACATTCGCCGAACAAGCCGGGTCGCTCGAAAACGACGTCTGGCTCGCGGCGTTCTTCCTAGAAACACTGTGGTTGATGCGCGCGAACGTCGCCGGCGCATTTACGCGCGCGGCAGCGATCACGTCGCTCATCAAGCCGGACGGCTGGCTCTATGCCGGCCTCGCGCTCGTCTTCGCAAGCCCGCCCTGGCGCATCGTCCTTCTCGCCCTCGCGCCGCTCGCGTTGTGGGCGGTTCGCGACGCGATTCTCTGGCAACAGGCGATCGTTTCACCGGCGGGCGCCTATTACGTCAATTGGTTTGGCACGACGATCCTTGCGAACGGATGGCAGGGTCTTACCACGCTCTGGAGCGCCCTTCTCGGCGACGGCATCGCGACCGCGGCGCTTTTTGCCGCCGGGCTGT
>PLCB01000058.1:168975-189937 GCA_003134695.1 Candidatus Zemynaea palustris
ATCCCCACCGGCATTGCTGCGCTCGCTATCGCGACGTTCGGGGTCTCGCACCTCCTCGGGGTCTTCTCCAGCGACGCGACGACGCACGGAACGCCGTTCATCGTATTGGGCCTCGCATTCGTCCTGTTGCTGCCGTGGGACCGCATCAGATCCTGGGCCCTCCCCGCCGCCGGCTGCGCGCTGACCGCCTACGCGGTCGTTCTCGCGGGTTCGCATCCACTCGATTATTACGAAAATTGGCTCGGCGGGGGGCCAGGCCGATCGACCTTCTTTCGCTGGCTCGCCGCGACCAGACCGCCGGCGATCGTCGGCTACGGATTGCGTATTGGTTCGATCTCGGCCGTCAGCCCGACGACGCGCGCCATCGATGCGGCCGCAATCGATCCGTGCCGCGAAGCCCACAATCTCGGCGCTCTCCTCGTGGTGGCGGGCGACGTCCTCGTCACCGCGGGCACGGGTTACGTGCCACGTCGCACGTTCGCGGAAGGCTGCGGCCCGATCGTGTTCGACGACGGCACGACCATCGTCGTGAATCCCCGCCGCTAGCGCGGAATCTTGATGCGTTGGCCCGGGCCGATCACGGCGCTGTCGAACCGGTTGGCCGCGAGGATCGTGTCGATCGTGTCCTGGACGCTGCCGCCGGGGGGAGTGCGGCGCCCGGCGAGAGCCCACAACGAGTCGCCGCGCTGCACCGTGACGGTGGCGAACCGCTCGGGGGCGGCGGCATAGAAGCGCGACGAGGAGAGGGCCGGGAGCATCGCGGTCGCCCCCAGGACGGCCAAAGCGACGGCCGGCATCAGGCCGACTCGCTTCCGTCTCAATGCATACATCGTCTCTCCTCTTAGGGCCGATTGCACGTAGCAGCAGAGGTAGGTCAGTCTAGTCCTAAATCGAGGCGGAGCGCTGTACGGTACCGTACAGCTGTACGAAACCGTACAGCCCGAGGACCCTGCACGATATCGTACAGGAACCAGACCGGGGGCACGGATAAGAACCTGGGCGCGCCTCGTGGGTGGAATGAAGCGATGGAATGCTGAGTTCCGTTGGATCGCCGGTTACTCGTGAACTGCTCGAGCAAAATTCAATCCTGAGCGGTTTGGCTGGCTCCCATGCCGCGGAGGTCCTCGAAGCCGGGAAATTCGTTCGGCTCAAAACGCGAGAAAAAGTCTACGACGCCAACTCGACCATTCACGAGGCGCTTTTCCCGATCAATTCCGTCTTATCCATCGTCACCGAGATGGAAGATGGCGGCGCGATTGAGGTGGGAACGGTAGGTTGCGAAGGCGTGTCTGCCATCCCGCTGCTGCTCGGCTCAACGACATCCGCAAATGGAAGTTACTGTCAGGTTCCCGGCGACGCAATCTCGCTTCCGGCGGCACTCTTCACCCAGCTAAGCGATGACAACGTGAGATTTCGGCGGTTGCTCGACCGCTATCTCCAAGCCTACATCAACCTTCTCGGACAGCTTGCCGCTTGCAATCGTCTGCATTCTGTATACGAACGCTGTGCTCGCTGGCTGCTTTTGACGCACGACCGGGTCAAATCCGACGACCTTCCCTTAACGCACGAATTCTTGGGAATGATGCTGGGGTCTCGGCGCTCCGGAGTTACGATCGCAGCCGCTTCGTTGAGGACCGCCGGTTTCATCCGCTATAGCCCCGGCCACATTACGATTCTCGATCGCCCCGGGCTCGAGCAGGCTTCTTGCGAGTGCTACGTGGTCGCACAAACGCAATTTGCCGGCCTCCTTCGCTCCTAGCTGACCTAACGCGCGGCGGGCGGCGTCTCTTTTTGCAGGTGGTCCCAACCGCCGGGCGCGAGGTCGCGCGGGGCCTCGCCGCTTTCCTGAAGGCGCAGCCCGGGCTCCGCGTCGAGCCGGCCGACGGCACGCAGCGGACGCCCAAAGCGCGCTGCGAAGCGTCGCGCCAAGTGCGCGAACGCGCGCGGCGCAATCGCGGCAATCAACTCGAAATCTTCACCGCCTTCGAGCGCGTACGCGCGGCCGTCGGCTCCGGCCGCCGCCGCAACCGCGGCCGCTTCCGCCGCGATCGGCACATCGGTAATCGTCGCGCCGCAACCGCCGGCGCGCGCGAGACGCGAGACGTCGAGCGCGAGACCGTCGGAGCAATCCATCATCGCGTGAACGTGATGCGATGCGGCGAGCCAGCGGCCTTCGCGAATGCGCGGCTGCGGTGCAACGAACGCTCGCAGTGCGGCGGCGCGCGCGGCCGCGTCGACAGTGCGATCGTGGCGAAGCAGTTCGAGGCCGGCGCGGCTCGCGCCGAGCGGACCGGTCACGCCCAGGACGTCGCCGGGCCGCCCCCCGTCCCGGCGCTTCAAGCGCGTTCGCGAAACCTCACCGACGACCGTAATCGACAGCAGCAGCGACGGCGCGCGCGTGACGTCGCCGCCGGCGATCTGAGCGCCGTGCGCCGACGCGAGCGCGTTCATCGTACGATAGCACGATAGGATCCACTCTTCGGTTGTCGCCGCGGTCACTCCGAGCGCAATCGTCGCCAGCACGGGCCGCGCGCCCATCGCCGCGATATCGGAAAGATTCGACGCCATCGCGCGGTGCCCGACGGCCGCCGCAGCCATCTTCTCGCTCAAGAAGTGAACGCCGTCCACGAGCGCGTCGGTCGTGATCACCGAAAGATGCGAACGCGACGGCTGCCACGCGGCGGCGTCGTCGCCGATTCCGATGCGGACGCGTCCGTGCGGCGCGTCGACGATCGCGCGCAACGCCGCGACCAGCGCGTCTTCGGTCAGCGCTTCCCCGCCGCAGGGGCTTCGGCGAGCGTGCGCAGCGCGCGCAGTGCCGTTGCCGGATCGGGGGCGCCGAAAATGCTCGAGCCCATCACCAGCACGTCCGCGCCCGCCGCGACGACCTCGCGAATGTTCTCACGCCCCACGCCGCCGTCGACTTCCAATTCGCAAGCCGGATTGAATTCATCGATCATCTCGCGCGCCTCGCGCAGCTTCTTGAGCGTGACCGGCAGGAACGATTGCCCGCCGAAACCGGGGTTCACGCTCATGATCAGGACCAAGTCGAGGTCGCCGATCACGTCTTCGAGCAGCACGACCGGCGTGGATGGGTTGAGCGAGACGCCGGCCCGCGCGCCGAGCGAACGAATGTGCGCGACGGCGCGCTGCAGATGGACGCACGCTTCCAGATGCACGGTGATGATGTCGGCGCCCGCCGCGCGAAATTGTTCGACGTAGCGTTCCGGTTCCACGATCATCAAGTGCGCGTCGAACGGCAAGCGCGTGAGGTGGCGCAGATCGCCGATGATCTTCGGCCCCCAGGTAATGTTGGGGACAAAGCGGCCGTCCATCACGTCGAGGTGCAGATAGTCCGCGCCGGCGCGCTCGACCACGCCGATCTGGTCGGCGATCCTGCTAAAGTCAGCGGAAAGCAGCGAGGGAGCGATCTTCATGAGAACATCAGAATGTCGTCAGCGGTTTGGGAGCGAGCGGTTTCGGCGGCGCCGGATGCGACGGCGGCGGCGGGCCGAGGATCTGCTTCTCTTGTAAGGTCGGTTCCACCCCGAGCCGCGTCGAGTTCAATAACTCGTTGTTGACGTACATCTCGAGTTCCGCCGTCCCGACGACCGTCAGGTTGAAATCGAGCCGCTGCTTCGGTTGGGCGAACGCGTTATAGACCATCCACGTCCCGGTTTCGTCGCGTATCTCGATGCGCACCGCCTGTGCCTTCGTGCCCGCGTTTGGGGTATCGGGGACCGTCGCGGTCGCGTGCACCTGGCGTATCAGATAGCCCGCTTCGCGCGGACCGGCGCTCACTTGCAACGAGACCGTGTCGATCGGGTCGATGAGCGCGCCGGCATACGGACGCTGGCGCACGACCGAGCCGCGCGGCTGACCCCACCGGCCGAACGGAGTCCACACGATCTGCCCGAGATGAATCCTTTGACGCCGCGCGATGTCGCGCACTTCGTCCACGCTCAAGCCGACAAAATTCGGAAGCCGCAGCTTCGCCGCTCCGCCCTTCGAGAAGGCGACGTTCACGCTCGTCCCGATACGCACCGAAGAGAGCGGCGCCGGATCTTGGCTCACGACGTGGTTTGCCGGCACGTCGTCGCTGTCGACTTGGCGCAGCTTGCCGAGCGTGAGGTTGTAGTGCGAAAGATCGAGGCTGACTTCGCGCATCGTCTCGTAGCGCAAGTCGGGCATCGGAAAAATCAGCACGCCGCTCGAGACGACGAGCGAAATCTGCCGACCTTCGCGGACCTGCATCCCAGCCGGCGGATCCTGCCGAATGACCAGATCCTTCGGATACTGATCGCTCGGCTGTCGCGCGATCACGACCCCACGCAGTTTGACGAGATCCGCCGTGCGCAGCGCGTCGCTCAACGTTTGCCCGACCAGCGTCGGCGTCGTCAGGGTCTGCGCCGAGGGCTCGAAGAAATCGAGGATCGCGCGTCCGAACCAAACCACGACGCCGACGAAAAACGCCAGTGCCAGCGCGAAGAACCAGTCCTGAGTCCACAGCCAGCGTAGATTTCGTTTGCCCCGCGGATCGGCGCGTTGCGCCACGGCTTAGCGAGACACGGCTTAGGCCAGGGCTTCGAGCTGTGCGACGTCGAGCTCGGCATTCGAGAAGACGCGTTGTACGTCTTCATGCTCGTCGAGCGCGTCGAGGAAATTCACGACTTCGCGCAGTTGCTCGCCGTTCGGCGCGACGCTTTGCTTTGGATCGAAGCCGAGCGTCGTCGAGGTCACGCGGATGCCGCGCTCGGCCATGCGTTCGCGCACCGCGGCCAGCGCGGCCGGCTCGGTCACGATCTCCGAGCGTCCCTCGCCGACGCCGTATCGTAGGTCGACGACGCCGTCGACAAGCGCCGCCTCGGTCAGGGCGTCCTCGTCGAGTTTTCCGTGTTCGACCTCGATGAAGCCACGCGGCTCGAACATCCACCCGACGCTGCCGTTTTCTCCCAGCGAGCCGCCGTGGCGGCCGAACAGGAAGCGGAGTTCGCCGGCGGTACGATTGCGATTGTCGGTGGCGACGTCGAGGATCACCGCGACGCCGGCCGGACCGTAACCTTCATAGCGCATTTCCTCGATCTCTTTTCCGCCTTCGCCGCCGCTCGCGCGCGCAATCGCGCGCTTGATGTTGTCGAGCGGCATGTTGTTTTCGCGCGCCTTCTCGACCGCGACCTTCAACCGGAAGTTGGCCTCGGGATCCGGATATCCGCTCTTCGCCGCAAGGATGATCTCTTTCGAGAGCTTGGTGAACAACGCGCCGCGCTGCGCGTCGACTTTGCCCTTGCGCAGTTTGATGTTGTGCCACTTCGAATGACCGCTCATCTACAGAACCCCCACGTCAAGTTTCGGGCACGCCACACGAACCTCAAACCCATTCGTTTCTGAAGAGCCAGTGCAACATGCGTGCGTCCCACGCGTTCCAGGGGATGTGCATCGCGGAAAGGACCGGCAAGAAAAAGACGAACGCCCCGACGACCAGAATGACAAACGCCCAAACGATCGGGCGCGGCCAGGCGAACCGGCTCGGTTCGCCCTTCGCGAGATTCCATATGCGCTGCATCAGTACCGCGTCGGCCAGACAGATTACCGCCAAGTTCGGCAGGAAGTGATACTCGAAGGTGACGCGCGGCGAGCTAATCCACGGCAGCCACTGGAAGAGGTACGCGGTCACCAAGAGCGCGTAGCCCTTGTTGCGTTCGCGCCAGGCCAGGTACGCGATGAAGGGCACCGCGATGAGCCCCGTCCACCACAGGATTGGGTTGGGCAGCGCCAAGATCTCCGCGACGCAACACGCCGCCGCATTGCTCGCCGCCAAACCGGTGCGAAAGTCGTGGTAGTAGTACGAGATCGGCCGCAGGAGCAGCGGCCACTGCCACCATTTTGAGCCGTAGGGGTGCGTGGCCGTAAGGGTGGAGTGGTAGTCGTACATCGACTTCTGCATCGCGACCAGATCGCCGAACGTGTGGCCGCCGAGCTGCTTGCCGTGCTCGACCCAGAAGCCGAGCTGGAAATACGGGATATAGGTCAACAGATAGATCGTCGCGCCGACGAAAAGCATCCCCGCGACGAGCACGTCGAGCGAGAACCCGAACGGATTCCCCCAACTCGCGGGCCGTGGCAGCGAGACCTTGCGACCGACGAGGCGCGCGAGCGGATGCCAATACCGTTGCGAGACGACCAACGCCGCCAGAACCCAGACGACGAAGAAATCGAAGAGGCCGTTCCATTTCGAAGCCCCGAGAGCGCCCGCGCACGCCGCCAGAACCCAAAACCAAATCCGTCCCGCCGACGCGCCGTCGATCGTCGCTTCGCCCGCGCTCATCGTGCCGCCGGGCGCGAACGCCGCTTCGCCCTCGGGCGTAACGTAGCGCGCGGAGCCCTCGCGCGCGTACTCGATGCGCAGCTCTTCGTCACTGTAGGCGAGGCCCGGCTTCCCCGGCTTCGTCGCCTCGCCGGCTTGCACGCCGCCCTTCGAGACGGCGCCGCCGTCGAAGGTTCGCAAAATCCCCCCGAGCCAGCTCGAACCCTCGGCGTAGGAGACGAGCATCGGCGCTTTGCGGATCAGCGGCCCGACGAGTCGCAAAGCCATATAGAATCCGCTAAAGATGTAGAGGGACAGCACGACGACGGCCGCTTTTCCCTGTCCGCCCACGACCGCGCCGGCAAGGAGCAGGGCGACTGCGAAAAGCGCGATGCCGACGGTCCCAAGCGCGAGCAGCGTGAGCCGGAGCGGCGATTCGGGCGCTACGCGCACCTGGCTCGCGATCCAGAACCGGTAGAACGCGTAGAGCGTCAAGAGTGAGAAGAATACGACGGTGATCTCGGGCGTCGCGATACGCGACTGCACGTAGTGGAAGCCGTCAAAGAGCAAGAGCCCCGCGGCCAGCACGGCGAACGGCGTCGAACCCAAGAGGCGTTTCGCGAAGCAATAGATCACGAGCACCATCAGCGCGCCGACGACCAGGTTCAAGAATCGCCAGCCGGCGCCGGTGTCGCCGGCGCCGTGCAGACCGCCGAAGAGCAGCATCGACGCCGTGATGATCAATTTCGTCAGCGGCGGATGCGTGTATTCGAAGATGTCCTTGTGCTGTAGATACTCTTCGCCGGCGCGGGCGTAGTATATCTCGTCGAAGACCTTCTCGTTGGGATATTGGTAGCCGGCGTACATGAGCAAGAACGAAAAGATGGTCATCCCGCCGGCGATGAGCCAATCGAGGCGAGTCATCGCGACCATGCCGGCCAGCGGCGAGAACCAATTGCGAGCCGCATTGTTCAGGTTCTGCCAAGCGCGCGAGAGATCGATGCGTTCGATCGGATCGGCGGCGCTCGCGCCCAAGTAGACGAAGCCGAGATAGAAAAACGCGGCGACGTTGAGCAACGACATGGGATGGCTCAACCACGGAATGAGATCGGCAGGATCGACGCCTGCGACCTTATCGCTCATCACGTGCAGGTAGTCGAGCGAATAGAAGAGGTTCGCCAGCAGGGTCAGCGAGAGGACGATCGCGGCCCACAGGTAGCGGCGGCGCAGCGCGACCAACGGTATCGCGAGCAAGAACGCGTCGAAGATATAGCGCTCGTGCATCCGGGTCAGGAGCACGAAATACGCGAGCGACAGGATCATCGCGCCTTCAAGGAAAGCGGTCGGCTCGCCCGACTGGATGTAGCGCGAAACGACGAGCGCGATCGCCGCGAGGAACAGCACGATGCCCCATATGTATTGCGGCAAACCGACTGTGTGCCCGAGGATCGAGACGCTCGGCAGCAATTGGTTGTCCGGCTCCCAGAAGTGGTGCACCATCGAGTAGAGATTGAAAGCGTTCACCGAGTTGTACGGGTAGACGCCGCTCGCGTATTGGTATCGACCGTACAGCCACGCGAATTGATCGATTGGATTCGCTGTGGGATGGAACGGGATGCTCGCCAGATAGGCGAAGACCAGAGCCGCTACGGCGCCGAGCGCCGTCGCCGTCAAACGGCGGGCGCGGTCGTCGGTGGCGACCGCGAACGCGATCAGCAGCGGGACGAGGACGATCGCCGGCGGCTTGATGAGGATCGACGCCGAGGTCAGGACCCACGCACCGACGATCGCATACGTCGAGGCCTTTCCGGTTTTTTTGGCCGCGTCGAACACGCAGAGGATCGCCCCTAGCACGAGGCCGGCGGCGACTGAATCGACCTGTCCCCAGTACGCCGAGATAAAGATCGCCGCCGGATTGAACGCGAACAGCGCGCAGGCGCCGAACGCCCACGCCTTCGACGCGAAGCGCCGTACGATCGCGAAGATCAGCGCCGCGTCGACGAGATCCATCACGACGGCCGGTAACTTCACGAAGATCTTCAAGATGCCGTACGTCGGGTCGCTGTGGACGATCAGCTTGTACAGATGCCCGACGATCCAAAGGACGTAGAAATAGCCCGGCGGGTAATCGGCGAAGCCGGCTTTCGCGAAAAATTCACGCAGCGGATGCTCGGCGAGCGTCAAGGCCCAGGCTTCAAAGGTCGAAACGTCGTTCTTGAAGCCGTCGGCGCCGATGAAGAGCAACCGCACGAGCAGGGCGAGGGCGAGCAAGCCGGCCAGCGTGAGTCGCGTCGAACGCTCCTCCGAACTACGCAACACGACGCGCTCCTAGGGCGAGAAAATCGCGAATCGTTCCACCCCGATCGATGCTTGCCTCACGCGCGAGCGCGTCGGCTTCCGCGAGCGCTCGATCGTGAGCCTCATCGGCGGCTGCGCGCGCGCCGAGTCGGTCGAGCGCGGCGCTCACCTTCTCAACGTCATGTTCGTCGAGCCGCGAACCACGCGCGTAGGCCGCCGCGACGACCTCGCGATCGGCCGACGGCGGCGTCTCGAGCGCCCACACGACTGGAAAACTCCATTTGCGGCGCGCCAAGTCGGCGCCGCTGGGTTTCCCGGTGAGGTCGGTCGCGCCCCACGCACCGAGCACGTCGTCGCGAATTTGGAAGGCGCGACCGTAGGTGCGTCCCAGGCGTGCGTAGGCCTTCGCGCGCTCGGGCGCACAGCCGGCCGCGATCGCACCGAGTTGACACGACGCCGAGAAGAGCGCGCCCGTCTTCCCGGAGATCATCTCGAGATATTGATCCATCGTCACGCTGGGTAGCGACTCGAACGTGATGTCGATTCCCTGCCCCTCGCACATCTGCAGGTTCGCTTCGTGGAGCACGAGCAGCATCTCGACCAGGCGGTCGGAGGAAACGGTCCCGTGCAGGATCGTCAGATAGGAGAGCGAGCAGAGCCCGTCGCCGACGTTGATCCCGTGCGGAATCCCGAATTGCGCCCAAATCGTGGTCTGCCCGTGGCGCAACCGGTCGCCGTCCTCGATGTCGTCGTGGACGAGCGAGTAGTTGTGCAGGATCTCGATCGAGATCGCCGCGTCGAGCGCGTCCTCGACGTTTCCGCCCTCTTCCAGCGCGGTGCGCAACAAGAGTTGCGGGCGCAATCGTTTGCCCGGCCTCGAGCGCCCGTGCTGATCGTAGCCAAAATGATAGCGGATCATCTCGTAAATCGGCGATGATCCGCGGTAGCGCTCGATCGTACGCGCTAGATGCGCCTCGATAAGATTAGCTAGCTCTACGGCTGAGCGCCTCCATCCGCGCTTCGACTTGATCGACCAGCCAGCCGGGCGTCGACGCGCCGGACATCAAGCCCGCGGTCTGCACCCCTTCGAACCACTGCGGTTCGAGTTCGTCGGGTCCCTCGATATGATACGCGCGCGCGCCCTGCGACATCGAGAGTTCCGCCAGATGCTTGGTGTTGGCCGACGTCTTTCCGCCGACGACGACCATCACTTCCACTTCCTTCGCAAGCTGCGCAGCTTCGGACTGGCGGTTGTGCGTGTCGGTGCAGATCGTGTTGACCGCGCGCACCTCGTAATATTTCGCGGCGAGTTTTTGGACGATTTCGGTGAAGCCCGCACCCGACCACGTCGACTGCACGACGACGCCGACTTTGCTGGCGCGCGGCAATTTCTCGATATCGTCCGGCGTTTGGATGCACCACGCGCCGGGGACGTGCGAGAGCGTCCCCTTCACTTCGGGATGATTCGGATCGCCGACGATGATGATCTTATAGCCGTCGGCGCGCAGCTTCTCGGCCTGGACGTGAATCTTGGTCACCATCGGGCAGGTGGCGTCGACGATCGTCAGGCCCTTCTCGCCGGCTTTTTCAAAGACTTCGACCGGCAGGCCGTGCGCGCGCACGAACAGCGTCCCCAGATCGACTTCCTCAACCGAGGAGGCGTTGCGCAGCCCCTTCTCCTCGAATTCAGAGACCATCTGAGGGTTGTGCACGATATGACCGAGCGTCGTCACCGCGCCGCCGGCGGCCACGGTCTCTTCCGCCTTCTTGAGCGTGATGGCGACGCCGAAGCAGAACCCCTGGGTCTTGGCCTTCTTAATCTGCACCGAGCGTCTCCCGCAAGGCGGCGATGTGCTTCATGATCTCAGTGGTCCACTTCGCCAAGTCTTCGCGGCTCGCTTTTTCCCCCTGCCGCACGAACGAGAGGGGGTCCCCGTAGATGACCTGGACGCGCTCTAGGCGCCGGGCGTTCCTGGTCCCTGCGACAAAAGCCGGAACGACCGGCGCGCCCGAGAGGTAATGGAGGAGGGCGACCCCTGATTGGGGCGGGAGGGTCCCGTGCGGGTTCCGCGTCCCCTCGGGGAAGATTCCGATGGCCGCACCGGTTCGGAGAACCTGGACCGATCGTTTGATCGCGGCAACGTCGCCCCGCGAGCGGTCGACCGGGTACGCGTTGCACCAGCGAATCAGCGTCGCGAGGATCGGAATCCGAAAGAGCTCTTCCTTGGCCATGTAGTGCACGGGACGTTTCAGCCCGACCCCGAGCGCCGGCGGATCGAGATACGAGACGTGGTTGCACGCCAGGATCAACGGACCGTCGCGCGGGACGCGCTCGACGCCGATCGCGCGGTAGCGCCATACGACGCGAAGGAAGACCCAGCAAACGAACTTCGCGAAGTCGTAGAAGGTCACCGCGCGGCAGCCGCCTCGACGGCTTGCGCAATACGCTCGACGACCTGCTCGACGGAGAGATCGGTCGAGTCGATCGTCATCGAGCCCGGCGCCGGCCGGAGCGGCGAAGCGGCCCGATTCACGTCGAGGTGGTCGCGCTCGGCCATCTGCGCGCGCAACTCACCGGGCTCGACGACGACGCCTTGTTGCGCGAGTTCCGCCAAGCGTCGGGCGACGCGCGCCTCGAGCGACGCGGTGAGGAAGATCTTGACCGGCGCGTCGGGCATCACCACCGTCCCGATGTCGCGACCGGCCATGACCACCGGTCCGCCTTCAGCGATCGCGCGCTGGCGTTCGACCATGATTTCGCGAACGCCGGAATACGCCGAGACGACGGAGACGATCGTGCTCACCTCGTTGCGATAGAGGTCGACGCCGACCTCGCGCTCGCCGATGCGGACGCGAAAACCCTCCGGCGCACGTTCATCGAGCGCGACGTCGATCGGTTTGGCACGCGCGAGCCGCAGGATCGCGGCCTCGTCGTCGACGGGCACCCCGCCTTCGAGCGCGGCGAGCGCGAGCGCGCGATACATCGCGCCCGTATCCAAATGAAGGATCCCGAGCCGTCGCGACAGTGCGCGCGCAACGGTCGTCTTCCCGCTACCGGCCGGTCCGTCGATCGCGACGTGCGCGAAGGCTGCCATCCGGGCCCGACCGTTCCCAGGCCGAGCGGCGACGCCCTTCTAAAAGAAGGCACGATGGCGAAGGCGCGTTCACTCTTCTTTTGTTCCGCATGCGGCCACGAGTCGACACGCTGGCTCGGGCGGTGCCCGGCGTGCGACGCGTGGAATACCTTCGCGGAAGCCCCGGCGCCGGCGAAACCGTCGCGCGGCGGGAACGGCGGGCGAGCGCGGGGCGCGATGCCGGTCGCACCCATTCGGCTCGGCGACGTGCCGAGCGGCCGCGTCGCCCGCATCCCGAGCGGAATGGCAGAGTTCGACGTCCTCCTCGGGGGCGGGATCGTCCCGGGGAGTCTCGTGCTCGTCGGCGGGCCGCCGGGTGCGGGGAAGTCCACGTTGTTGCTGCAGATCGCCGCGCGCCTCGCCGCGCAAGCCGGCCCCGTCGTCTACGTCTGCGGCGAAGAATCGGCGGCGCAAACGAAACTGCGCGCCGAGCGGCTCGGAGCCGGCGACGATCTGCTGTTGCTGGCCGAGACCGACTTACACGCGATTCTCGACGCGCTCGAAACGCTCGAACCGCGCGTCCTCGTCGTCGACTCGATTCAAACGATGGCGCTGCCGGAGGTCGAGTCGTTCGCGGGGAGTGTGTCGCAGGTACGCGATTGCGCAACGGCGCTGATGGCGTTCGCAAAACGAACCAACTGCGCGACGTTTGTGGTTGGGCACGTGACCAAGGACGGCTCGATCGCCGGGCCACGACTGCTCGAGCACTTGGTCGATACGGTTCTGTATTTCGAAGGCGATAGCGGCGCCGATCATCGCATCCTGCGCGCGCACAAGAATCGCTTCGGCAGCGTCGACGAGATCTGCGTGTTCACGATGGACCAACGCGGCCTGCACGAGATCCGCAACCCGTCGCAACTATTTTTGGGGCGATCGAGCAGCGCTGCGCGGCCGAGCGGTTCGTGCGTCGTCGCCGGGATCGTCGGCTCGCGGCCAGTGTTAGTCGAGATCCAAGCGCTCGTCGGCCAGGCGTCGTACGGTACGCCGCAACGATTGGCCGCCAACGTCGACCGCGCGCGCCTGGCGATGATCTTGGCGGTGCTCGAACGCCGTGCCGGGATGAGCATCGGCTCGCATGACGTCTACGCCTCGGTCGCCGGCGGGCTGCGCATCAACGAGCCGGCCGCCGATCTCGGGATCGCGCTCGCGATCGCGTCGGCGTTCCGCGGCCGTGCCTTGCCCGCCGCGACGGCGGCCTTTGGCGAGTTGGGATTATCCGGCGAGGTGCGCGGCGTCGCGCAGCGCTCGCGCCGCATCGCCGAGGCGCGCAAGTTGGGCTTCCGCACGATCGTCGCACCACCCGGCGGCTCACGCGACGCAAACGAAGACGGCGTCATCGTCGCCCCCGACGTGAGCGCCGCGATCGGCTCGGTCTTGAGTTGATGAAACTCTTCGAGTGCGTGCCGAACGTCTCGGAAGGACGCGACGAAGCGATCCTGGGCGCGTGCGTTGCGGCGATCGAAAGCGCCGGCGCGAAACTCGCCGATCGTGAGAGTGATTCGGTCCACCACCGCAGCGTCTTCACCTTCTTCGGCGATCGCGCAACCGTCGTCAACGCTGCGGTCGCGCTCGCCGAGGTGACGACGGCGCAGATCGATCTGCGCGCGCACCGCGGCGCACACCCGCGCATCGGTGCGCTCGACGTCCTGCCCTTCGTCCCGCTCGACTCCGCGACGATGCCCGACGCAGTCGCGGTGGCGCGCGAGGCGGCGCAACGCATTTGGGAAGCCGTGCGCGTCCCGTCGATCTTCTACGGCGCCGCCGCAACCGACGAGAAGCGCCGGGTCCTCGCTGACGTCCGCGCCGGTGAGTTTGAAGGGCTCGTCGAGCGGGGCCGCCGCGGCGGGCAGCCCGACGTCGGCGACATCGCGATCCATCCCAGCGCCGGTGCGATCGCCGTCGGAGCGCGCGATTTCTTGATCGCGTTCAACGTGAATTTGCGGACTGGCGATGTCGGCCTGGCGCGCTCGATCGCGCGGACCTTGCGCGAACGCGGCGGCGGATTGCGGACCTTGCGCGTCCTCGGCCTGCAACTCGACGACGAGCGCGTTCAAATCTCGTGCAACGTGACCGATGTCGCGGCCACGCCGTTGCACCGCATCGTCGCGCTCGTCCGCGCGCAGGCGGCCCGGGCCGGCGTCGCCGTCGATCGATGCGAGCTGATCGGCCTCGTCCCGCGCGCGGCGCTCGCCGCCGTCGTCGCGCATGAGTTGGGATTCGAGTCCGGGCGGGAAGAACGACATTGAGAGCAAGGGGATTCTCATGACCATCGCCGTCCGAGACGCCATTCAAACGATCAACCCAGCGACTGGCGAACTGCTGCACGAGCATGCGCCGCACTCCCGCGAACAGATCGAGCATCGGCTCGATCGCGCGGCTCGTGCTTTCGGGCCGTGGCGCGACCTCGGTTTCGACGGGCGCGCGGCGTTGCTGCGCCGCGTCGCCGAGCATCTGCGAAAATTCAAGACCTCGTTCGCGACGATCGCGTGCATCGAGATGGGAAAACCGATCGTCGAAGCCGAGGCCGAGGTTGAGAAATGCGCGTGGAATTGCGAGTTCTACGCCGAAGGTGCCGCCTCGTATCTCGCCGCCGAACCAGAGGCGAGCAGCGCCACGAAAAGCTACGTCGCGTTCCGGCCGCTCGGCGTCGTGCTCGCGATCATGCCGTGGAATTTTCCATACTGGCAAGTCTTCAGATTTGCTGCGCCGGCGCTCATGGCGGGCAATGTGGCCGTCCTCAAGCACGCGGCCAACGTCACCGGCTGCGCACTCGAGATCGAGCGAATTTTCGAGATGTGCGGCGCGCCAGAAGGTGTCTTCGGATCGCTGCTCGTCAACAGCCGCGAGATGGGGCCGATCATCGACGACGCGCGCATCGCGGCGGTCACGCTGACCGGCAGCACCGGCGCGGGGAGTTCGGTCGCGGCGAGCGCGGGCAAGGCGTTGAAGAAAACCGTCCTCGAACTCGGCGGCTCCGACGCATTCATCGTCCTCGCCGACGCCGATCTCGACGCCGCCGCGGCAACCGCGGTCAAGGCACGCTTCCAAAACGCCGGGCAGAGCTGCATCGCGGCGAAGCGTTTCATCGTGGAAGAACCTGTCCACGACGATTTCTTGGCGCGTTTCGTCGCGAAGACCAAAACGCTCGTCGTCGGCGATCCCCAGGATTATAGGACCCAAGTTGGCCCGCTCGCGCGAGAGGATCTGCGTGAGGCGCTCGAGCGCCAGGTCGACGAGTCCGTGAAGCGCGGTGCGAAACTCAATCTCGGCGGAAAGCGCGTCGAGCGTCCAGGCTTCTACTATGAGCCGACGATTCTGAGCGAGGTGACGCCCTCGATGCCGATGTTCCGCGAAGAGACGTTTGGGCCGGCGGCCGCAGTGATCCGCGCGCGCGACGTCGAGCACGCGATCGAACTCGCCAACGACTCCGAATTTGGCCTCGGCGGAAATCTCTGGACGCGCGACATCGTCCGCGCAGAAACGATTGCCGCGCGCCTCGAATCGGGCAGCGTCTTCATCAACGGCATGACGGCAAGCGATCCACGCCTCCCCTTCGGCGGCGTCAAGCGCAGTGGCTACGGCCGCGAACTCTCGGATTACGGGATCAAGGAGTTTGTCAACATCCAGACGGTTTGGATCGCGTAGACCGCGCCGCGCGGATCGCTTGCGCGCTGTTTGCGATCGCGAGTTTCGCGGCTTGCGCTGCCGGTACAGGGCAACGTCCGGTCGGCACGATCGGCGTGAGGATCGCCGTCGAACTCCCGCTTGCCGGCGATGCCGGCGCTGACGGGTTGCGCGCGCGCGACGGTATCGAGGCGCAACTTCGCTGGGAGGCTACCGAGTCGCTCGGCGCCCTGCTTGCGACCGCCGACGTTCGCGACACCGCGCACGGCGGTCTCGCGAATCCGCACCAAGACGAAGGAACGGACACCTCGAGGTTGCCGTCACAAGCCGCCGCGATCGTCCGCACGTTCGGCGCAGATCGATCGCTCCTTATTGCAATCAGCGGCCTGCGCGCCGAGATCGCCGCCGCAGACGCGCTCGCCGCGAACGCCGTGAAACTGCCGCTCGTCACCTTGGCGCCGCTTGAAGACGACTGCATGGCCTCGACCGCGCCTTCGGGCGCGTCGAAAGCCGCTGCCTCAACCTACGCCGTCTCGGTCGCCGGGGGTGCCTCGCTCGAAAGTCTGGCCGTCGCGCAACTGCTGCTCGCCTCAAAACCGCATCGCGTCGCAATTCTCACGGATCGGACCCTGGCGCACGGACGACAGAGCGCATGTCTCAGGCGAATACTTGCTCGTCATCGCGTCGCGTTCGACGTTGATCTCAAGCGCGGTCCCGGAACGAATTCGCCCGACGCACTGCTCTATTTTGGCCCGGCGGAACGCGGGGCGCTCCTGTGTCGCCCTGTCGCCGCCGGCTCGCTCACCCCCCAAGCATTCGCAGTGATGGCACATCGCGGCTACGATTCGAGGACGCTGCCGCCGTCGTGCGCGTGGATTCGACGCACGGCGCGATACGTTTCGGAAGAATCCGGAAACGGAGTCTCTCCGCGCGACGAGGACGCCGCGTCCGGCGCAGCCGCCGCGCGCGTCGCTTTGGCGGCGGTTCAACACGCGGTCGAGAGACGCGGGCGCGACTTCACGAAAGTTACGCGGCCCGATGTCGCCGCCGTTCTGCGCGAAGGCGGCGACACGGATACGCTCATCGGCAGCACGATGCGGGCCTGCGCCGGCGGCTCTGCGGATCGTGCCACCTTCGAAATCGTTCCACGGCGACAGAATCTGCCCGCCTCGCTCTCCGTCGAAGACGAGCGCTGCGCCTCGCAGCCACAACGACGATCCGGCGTCCGTTCTCCAACTTAGTAACCCCGCGTGATTCAAACGTCGATGTGGCCGGTGACGACGTGGACGAGGCCGATCGCGCCGATCTCTCTGGTCGTTGCGCGAGGTCGTTTCGTAGCGGTCGAGCCGTATCGTTCCGGCTGAGTCCTTGGGCGCCCCTGCGCTTCTGGATCGTCCGCTGCTGAAAACTAAGCGGTTCATTGACGACGCCCAGCGAAGTTTGGGCTCTCGTGCCATCGACCAAACCGCCCGACGAACGCCTCCACATGCTCGCTGGTGACAGCCTCAAGGTTCTATGTTCGGTTCCCTGCCGCGTCGCGCTCATGAACCTGGACGAGTACGAAGGGCGCACAGCCGTTACGCGCGACCCGGCCGAATCGCCGGAGATGCTCGAGCACCTTTTTGAAGCCAGCCGGAAGGACCACTATTTCGTTGTCCTAGACCGCGAGAGCGTCATGGTGGTGTTCGAGCACTGCCGCGGACAACGGGTCGTCGAACGCGGTATGCTCGGTCCGGGCCCTGGCTAACGCTCCCGTCGCCGGGGCTCGTCCCGTGCGACCGCGAATTGCGAGGCAGCGGGGAACGTCCCCCAAGGATGCATGAAGCCATGATATCGAGCATATCCGGATATCGGAGGTAATTTCGATGAAATGCAAGGGACCTGATTGTAACTGTCAAGTTTCGGAGGGCGAATACTGCAGCGACGGCTGCAAGACCGCGACCGGCCACGGTCACTGTCACTGCGGCCACGTGGCGTGCCATTAGGACGGTCGACGCCGAGTCTTTTTTCTAGTATCGTGGGGCTTCGCTAAATGGACGCACTCGATCTCCGCAAAGCGCCCCCGCGCCGACCGCGTGCCGAACTCGCGGACGTGGTATTCATGCCGCGTTCGATCGACAAGATCCGCGCGACGCTGCCAGGCGGCGACCTCGGTGCCTACACGATCTCCGGATTCACGGCGACGATGTTCGACATGCTCGGCATCGCACTCGAGGACGTGACCGCCGCCGTGCGGTCTGCGGCGAGCGACGACGACGTTGCGGCGTACGTGCACGAGCACGCGCGGCCGAACGGCGTCGAAGCATGGCATGCCTACGTTCTCCCGCGCGAGCCAAGAAACGGAAATCGCGCGGAAGCGATCGCTGCGTATCCGTTTCTCGCTGAACGTCCCGATCTGCGCTTGTCGCTCGACGTTCTAGAAGAGGACGATCGGCAGTCGTTCCGCAGCGAGCATGACGTGAAGAGAACGACCTCTACGGAAGATCTGACGATCGTGATGGCCCAGGATCGGGCAAGCGTTGTGCGGGAAGCAACGGTTCAGTTGCAACCGCGTCCGTATTTGCCGGCACCCATTGAAGAAGACATATCGAACCACCAGCGCGTCGGTGGGCGAGTGCTGGCAAAAAGCGACCGGCACGTCGCAATCGCGACCGGGCCGTCGTCGTTCGCGATAATCGAGCGGCGCACGCTAGACCACGATCCAGACCTTCACGAACATGTTCGCATCCGACTGGAGCAGGGTCGCGGCTACGTTGTGAGGGCGGCCGAGCGCGATCAAAAAACACCTTGAAACGCCGACATTGAAGTCCGGTCGTTGAAACTCTGACGATCGATCACAGCGGCTCGCAAAGGAGCGGCACTTGAGTCATTTTCAAGAACAAACCCTTTCAGGGAAGGGCGTCACGATAGACGGAAACACGTTCAGGGATTGCCACTTCACGAATGGCTGCATACTGAAATACGGCGCAATGACGCCCTTTTTTCTTGAGGGCGGAACGATAGACTCAACTTGTACCTTTCAGCTTGACGGGCCCGCAGAAGGAACGGTGAAGCTCCTTGCGGCTCTCTACCAAGCGGGCCTCCAAGATAGAGTCGAGGCTCTATTTGAAAACATCCGGCGCAATTCATTTCCTATCGCGCCCAGGAACTAGCATAGGCCGTAGCGCCATCCCATCAGGGGCGCGCAATCACAGACAGGTCAACGACATCGACTCCGAAAACATCGCTCTTCGAACTCCTAAGAATCTCTTCAGGTAAGGAGACGCCTATGCACAAAGTTTCTTCGACGCTGATGGCGACGGCTTTCGTTCTGACTTTTCTCGTCGGAGCGGCACCCGCGACCAAGAGTCCATCCCCGGCCAAGCACAATAACCAGCCGGTCACGCATAGTTTGGTCAAAATCAACATGGACCTTGATTTTAAGCCGCATAAACGTTCGAGTTTCGGCAAATTGCAAGGCTACGATCCAGTTGAAGTGCACGTGCATCAGAATGATCGAATTCAGTTCGTCAACGTAGATGATCAGACGCATACTGCGACCGGAATGTCCTATACCGGACAGGTCGTCCCGGCACATTATCTGTTCCACGGCGATCCAACAAAGTCGCACGGCCGCCTTATCAATGCCACAGAGTGGAGTACGGGCAATGTCCGAGCGCATGGCGGCAAGTCACAAGTCTTCGTCGCGAAGACCGTTGGACACTATTTCTACGGCTGCACCTATCATCTCGGCAACGGCATGATCGGCGTCATCGTGGTCGGACCATAGGCTTAGCCAAGGGAAGGCTGATGCCGAGACTGTCTCGCGCGCGCGGCAAATCTGGTACGCTGGGCGCATGAGCGCACGCCGCGCACGCGGCTAGTTTAGCACTCTGACGAAAGGTTCAGCGGCTTCACTTCTGGATAAGATCACCTCCGCATCGGAAGCAGCAGACGAGGGCCCTGTGGATCAAGTGC
The DNA here is from genome assembly GCA_003134695.1 of Candidatus Zemynaea palustris. Lineage (GTDB taxonomy): Bacteria > Vulcanimicrobiota > Vulcanimicrobiia > Vulcanimicrobiales > Vulcanimicrobiaceae > Zemelea > Zemelea palustris. The sequence continues at coordinate 188,293 of PLCB01000058.1, forward strand.
CCCCGACACCGGCCCCGAACTCGTCCAAAGAGTGCTTGGGGTGATCGCTTGGCCGTATTGATCCCATGCCGCTAAATCGCACACGTAGCTCAAGGCCTTTTGCCCCGAGCTGACTTTCACCGAAACCGTCCCCGAATAGCCGCCGTCGTCGCGCAACGAAAAGTACGTCATTTTAACTCCGAGCGGCGTCGTGCTCCCGATGCCGCCGGGAGGAGGTTTGGCGGACGCAAAGACGGCGCACATAACCGACGGCCCCACTTTTCGCAGGCTAACTCGAAGCGGAACCTTCTTGAGCGTGACGGGAACCTTGAACGTATAGTCGACGCGAGCGCGACCAGCGGCAGAGCGGCCGACAGCGCCGTAAATACGAGCGCGGAGACGAGACGCATAGTCTCTCCTTATTATTTGCCGACGGCGTTGATCGGCGGCGTGGTCACGGTCGTTGCGGTTTCAGATAGGATTACGGGAACGGGCAAGAAGTTGCCGTAAAGTGCCGTGGCGTTTCTAGCCGCAAGTCACACTCTAAGAGCGACCTCGTGCATTGTGCGTTAAGTAACCCTGACAGGAGGGGTGGGGAAGCGGGCTTCGTCGCACGGCAATCTACCGAACCGGAAGGTGCGTCTTAAACTGACCCGTTAGGTCGTTTCATCCAACTCGGAGTTCGGGAAGTCATAACTGCGCCGTTTCTCCTTTTTTGCAGGGTCGTTGGAGAGCCTATGCGCTCTGCTTCCCACGCCGCACGGCTTGGTTTCCTCATCGTCGCTTTGTCGCTCGCAGGATGCTCGGGCGGAGCGAACGTTAATCCAACGCCACAAGGCCTAAGCCAATCACAAACTCAAGCGACAGCGCTCCAAAACATGCCGACCAGCAAGGATCAATGCAAGGACGGCAGCTGGCAAACCTTCGGCGTCTTCAAGAACCAGGGCGACTGCGTCAGCTACGTTGCGACGCACGGAAAGAATCCCCCCGACGTGACGCCGTCGCCGGCTCCGACTCCGACTACGACTCCGACTCCGACTCCGATAGGTTCGTTCGTTGAGTTCGCCTATGTGGCCAACTCAGGCTCCGGCAATGTTTCCGCCTATACCATCGACGCGACCAACGGCGCGCTGACGCCGGCGGCGGGGTCGCCGTTTGGGGCGGGCAGTGGTCCCCATGGCGTGGCAGTCGATCCTACGGGCAAGTTCGCCTTTGTGACCAACCAAAACGACAACAATGTTTCCGCCTACACCATCGACACGGCCAGCGGCGCGCTGACGCCGTTGGCGGGGTCGCCGTTTGGGGCGAGCAGCAGTCCCTATGGCATAGCCGTGACGCGTCCAAATGTATCGACCAGCGCCAGTGGTCTGGTTCGTCGCCGGCAAATGCACTAGCTACGGCAAGGAATGTTGGAACGTGATCAGCTCGCGACGCCGCATTCGCCTTCGGCCGCGCGACCTCATCGGGAACCGCAGCGCGGCTCGACGAGCCGCGCGACGTCTCCTAGACCGCGCCGGGGACCATTCGCTTTTCTTGGGTTAGCTGAGCTGGTTAGAGGTGTTCTGCAGCGTGTTGTTCGCACTGTTGCCAAGCGTGCGCAGCGCAGCCATCGCAACGATGGAGACCAGCGCGATGATCAGCGCGTATTCGACGAGCCCTTGCCCGT
>PLCB01000051.1:0-125 GCA_003134695.1 Candidatus Zemynaea palustris
GGTGGAGGCGGTGGAGTCGCTACCGGCGGCGGAATGTAGCGAACGACGACGACGCGCTGGCCAGGCACCCACTGTACGTAAGCGCCGAGCGCCTCGGAGAGGACACGCACCGGGACGAGCACGAC
>PLCB01000051.1:289-23580 GCA_003134695.1 Candidatus Zemynaea palustris
CCGCGCTCAAAAGCGCGATGAGGATGGTACCGAATATCATCCTATTCATACGTGAGCAGAATCCCCGACAGGCTCCAGACGGGCTCGGCTTGCCTGGGATAGAGGCGGCCTCCTGCCTTTGGTCGCGCAAGACGGTCGAAAGGCTTTGCGCCGATCCGCAGCGATGTCGCTTTGCTTCTTCATGCGACGTGCTCTGGGCTAACGCCGCGCGCCGTATTTGTCGACGCAGCGGCGTTGGTACGAGAAGGTAAGCCGTCGACCACGCGAGCACTCCGCTTTCAGGAGGGCTGATATGCTCCATTCGCTCCGTTTCGTCGCCGTCGCCGTCGCGTTTGTGCTCGCGGCCGAAGCCACGGGACTCTTTTCGCCGGTCATCGCCTCGCCGTCCGGTGGCACCATCCAGGTCACGAAATCGGCTTGGGACTACACCCAGCCCGCGAGCAATCCGGTCAATACCGTGACCAACTATACCGGTCTCGCCTTGTCGGCGATGAACGGCGCTTTCAACGGTAACAAGGCCGCTGTGTGCAGCGCGATCAAAGCGAAGCTGACCTCAGCCAACGGGATGGGTAAGGGCTTCACGGCCCATCCGAACAATTTCGTTTGCAACCCCGGGACGCCGCCGTCTTCGCTCGACGTGAGTTTCAGCGGAGGCGCGTTTGTCATCGTCTACACGATCACGGGGAACTACCTCGAATTGACCACGACGACGCCGACCGTCTTCGGATCGTACGGCGACCCGCGTTTCTCGGTGCTCTTCAACAGCACGCTGACCGTCACGATTCCGGTTCCGACGCAGACCGCGCCGCTCACGGTGAAATCGGTGATCGGGAGCATCTCGGGTGCCCACCTCGACAGCCACAATCTGCCGGCTGACCTCATTCAAGACCTCGCATCGGTCGTCGCCTTCTTCGGCGGACCGAACTTTCAAGCGATGGCGCAAAACGCGCTCGATTCTCAGAGCATCGACCTCACGAGTCGCGTCAACACTGCGCTCGGCCAATTGAACCTCGGGCAGGTTTCGACTCAAGGTTTCTCTCAGCTGCTCGGCAGCATGACGAGCGGCGGCACCACCGCGATGGCCCTGCTGGCGCAGAAGCCGATCAACGTCCCGACCCACGGAACGGCGAGCGCCCCTGTGATCGTCGAGTGGACGTACGGGTCCGGTGCACCGACGGGCGGCTGCGCCGCGCTCTCCGCGAGCGCGTCAGTCCAGGTCGGTCCCCCGTCCGCCGGCTCGCCGACGTCGCCGGCCGGGAGCNNCGGCGGTTGGAACACCACCCAATACAAAGTCATCGGCCTCGCGCCCTATGGAGAGGGTCCTGGAACCGTGACCCTCGGCGGCAGCCGGCTCGTCCGCGGCATCGGCTTGTCCACGGCGCCGGTCGTCTTCCTTCTTGGCGTTCGGCCGACAACGATCCATTCAGTATTGACGCCGCCGCCCGCTCCGTTTCCCTCAAGGCATCCCTAGCAGCACCCCGATCCCGGGCATCAGGTAAATCAAGGTCGCACCGGCGTGAAGCTAACGGTCGCCCAATCGGAGACGGCAAATGATTCGCCTGGACGTGTTATTTGAGGTTGTAGCGGTCCTGTGCGGAAATCAAATCCCTTTCCACGAGCCAAAGCGTTTAGCGGAAACGGCATCGATGCGTGAGGGCTGGAAACGTAGAGATTTAGGAGCTCTTCGTTCGGGAATGAGAAGGTCAAACCGTCGATCGTGTGCGGAAAATCGCTACTCACTGGCGGGAGTCCGACGTGGTGTGCCCCACTCGTGTAGCGGCGGTGGTCGCAGTTTTTATCTATAGGGTATTCTGGCGGATTAATCCGTATCGCATGAAATGTGAACTGGGACTGGTCGCCGTCAAGGGCTAGCGTGGCCGGCGACGCAGAGACGTCAGTAAAGTGGCAGGGCGGAACGTGAGCTGAAGGATCCTGCGGAAGCCCGACGATGAGCTCCGACGCATCGTCCCAGGCGATCTTGACGGTAGACTCGCCGGCTGCCAAACCTTCTTTTTCCCCATAACTCGTGTGGGTGCCGGCCGGAAGCAAGACGCGGACTCGACCACTACACCGCTCCACGCTCATCGGCGCGTGTGACCATTTCGCCTGCCAGTCAAAGACCCTGCGCACGGTCCCCGGCGTGTGCCACGGCGTAAAAGTGCGCGCCTCGTCCAGGTGGACCGTGACCTCAATGTCATAGTGGTAGATCTTTGGGTGCCCACAGTTCTCTGGTCCGGTGGACGACGCGGTTGCAGGTGGCACGTACGCGGAGCCGGCGATGACAACGACGACGCCTTTGGTCACAGCGTCAAGGGTGTAAGGGTACACACCGGGATGCAGAAACGGCACGCGATGCGAATGCGCGGACGTCACCACGAAGGCGCTGAACGCACCGCGAGACGAGACGATCTTGTGCAGCCGGGAGCCGCGATTTGTCCAAAGCACGCTGCCGCCGGCCGGGATCGTCACGGCTGAAGGCGTGATCGCTGAGTCGGTTACGGTGACGGTTCCGACCTTAGGTGGCTGCGCTCCGTGGGCGGGAGCAACGGCTGCACGTAAATACAAAGTCACCGCGATCGAAAGCATGACCGCGACAATCAAGAACTTGCGACTGAGCATCGCAAACACCCAAGAGTCGATTTTCCGGCGACGAGGATCTACCTGTGTTTTTCCCACCAATGCGCGAGGAGAACAGCCCGAACAGGTAAGCAGGCACAGGGGCTGGCAATCGGTCGCGGAAAGCCCCCCTCCCGCTCGCTCCGAAGGTGAGCCGCTGCGTCTAGTAGTCGCCGCGCAACGCGCCCCGTCGATCGCCAAGCATCGACCGGGACGTCACACGCTAAAGTGATCGATCATAAGGCACGACTCGCTCCTGTGGACCGTGAAGTTCACGAGCTTGGTCGGGCCCCGTAACACTTGGTTGAGAAGCGCGCCTCCGGGAGAAACTTCGAAACTGGTCAAGCTCTTGTGTACGGTCGTGCCGGCGCGCCACCACGTCGAGTATTAGAGGAGCGATTTCGACGAGACCCAACGCCTCTCAAGTGATGAAAACAAGAATGTTCGGCGTGGGAATGGGGGCCGCCGGAGCGCTCCTGATGTTGGTGCAGATGCTGCCGGCAAAGGCGGACGACGCCTCCGAACTGCAGACGAAGATTCGCGCCGCATTGCGAACTGCGAAAACCTTCGTGCAAACCGTTACGATGAAAGGCAGCCCGGCTGCGCCGCTCGGCGGAACGGCGACGTTCACGGTCGTTGCACCCAATCGTTATCGGCAATACGTGGCTTCTCGGCCGTCCGGTGCCGACGATACGATCATCATCGGACATGAAGTCTATGGAAACGAAGGAAAGGGATGGACCGTCCAGACCTGGACGGATCGTCTCGTCACGGGCTTCGAAGGCGCCGTATTTGCCGTGAAGGTGGTTGCCGTCGGATCGGATCAGACGGTCGATGGAAAGACGGTGGGCAGCTTCGTGATGGTCGACCCGCGCGGAGCCAAAGAGACCGACACCATGAACTGCACGTACCAGAAGCAAACGTTCCGCCCGATTTCGTGCAGCGACGCCATGTCAACCATCGAATTCTTGAACTACGACGATCCTAACGTTACGATCGAAATGCCGAAGAACGCGAAACGAACGGACTAAGCGAGTAACGATCCAGTCCTCGTCTCACGCGCCGTGTTCCCACGGACTCGGCGTTAGCGGAAAACCACAGAGCTCGCAGTCCCTTTCGCGGTGAGCCGGCGGATTTTCGACTGCCGGCAGCGCGATCTCCGCCGGCGCGATCTCCGCCGGCGCGATCTCCGCCTCAAGCGCCGCGACGAGGCGACCGGCTTCCTCGTCGGAGAGCACTCCACGGACGCGCCCGTACGACGCCGGATAGTACCAGCCGTCGACGAGCCGGGCCAGCCGATCTTCGCCGCGCCGTGCCACCGCAGCGGCGAGCTCTCCCGGGGTGAGCGGCGACCTGTTCGCGGGAAGCAGTCCACGCGCGTCCGCGACATGCAGCGCGCGTAACCAAAGCGCCTCGGCCATCGCGGTCACATTCGCGCTCCGCGACGACGCCGCGCATTGTAGCGTACCATGAGAACGGCCGCGAGCCCCAGCACCGCGATCGCGTCGACGGCGAACGCCCATGGCGCGAGCAGCGTCCATAGCAGCGGCGGCTGCTCGTGCTCGGCATCGGCGCCAGCGGCCGTCGACGCCGCGGGCGGCTGCGCCGCAGGGGCCGCAATCGGTGTTTCTGCAGTCGTGCGGCGTGCAGCGTCGCCGTTCGCGTCCGGGCGCGGCGCCGTCGCGGACGCGAATGCCAGTAAGAGCGATACTGCTAGCGCCGCGAGCGCGACGGCGGCGAGCCAGAGCGGCGACCGGAGCTGCGGACTATGCAAGCCAGCAGATGATAGCATGGTGATGCGAACGATCGAGCAGCGGGACGATGCTCTGCGGAATTGACAAGACCCCGACTGGGCGCGCCATAAGCTCGGCACGCCGGATCCGCCCGGCCATGATGCAGACGCCGAGGTATGCGACGGCGATCGCGGCGATCTCGACGGGCACGCGCAGCGCGACGGCCGGCGCGTCGAAGGCGAAGATATACGCGCACGCGACGAGCAGCGTCGCGAATGCCGACCACGTCACCACCTGCGGGCGAAGGCGCCACACGCGTGCGATCGCTCTGACGCCGAGTACGCCCGCGCCGGCGGCGAGGACGCCGGCGAGCGGAGCGACGAAGAGCGGATGCGCGGCCATGCGCACGCCGAAAAGCACGCCGACGGCCAATACGAGGAGAGCGATGCGGCCGCGCCCGCGGGCCACGTAGAGCGTCGCCCCGACGAGCAACGCAAGGCTGAGGACCGCGGGGTCGACGCGAGTCCAAACCGCGAGGATCATGATTAGCGCGCTCCCGATGAGCGCTTGACGCCACGTCGCCCGGCCGTCGGGGCGCGGCCACCATGGCAGCGCGCGCGGCGCCGCGACCGCGAGAACGGCGAACGCCCACACCGTCAGCCAGTCGCCGCGCGGGTCGAGGGCGCCGGCACCGGTCGCTGCGGCGTATGCCGACAACGCGACGATCGTCGTCGCGGCGTGCAGCACCCGGTCGGCTGTTAGCACGCTCAACCGTACCTCCGCTTGGGCTTCATCCGTGTACCTGGCGATCTGCGCCTGGGTCCGCAGCAGGTGCGGTTCTTTGTGGTAGAACGCCGGGTCGACGCGGCGGAGCCAGGCTATCACTGCCAGACGACTTCGCGCGTGAACACTGGGACATGGTCCGGCGTTAGCGTCACCATGTGAAGGCGCTGCTGCTCGAGCTGTTCGCGCGGGCGCAGGCTGACGAAGATGACGGCCGCGCCGTGACGCCGCACCTCGCCGAGAAGGACTCGGCCCAGCGTGGCGCGGTCTCCTGTCAGGTCGAGTTGCGCGAGCTCCATCTCAAGGCGATCGAGATCCACGTCGAGCGGACGCAAACGCAGCGTCACGACGTCGCGCGCTGCGCGCTGGCAGACGAATCGGACAGTGAGCCGTCGCGCCGCAAATGTCCGGCACAACGCGCAGACGAAGCAGATCGCCTTCTCCAAGCGATAGCGGTGGAGTGCGGCGTCGCCGTCGAGCGGCGGCGCTGTATCCAGAACTAGGCTGAGATCATCGCGGCTGGGGTCTTGGAACTCCCGCACGTAGAACTGGTTCGGATCGCGCGTGCGGAGCGACAGGATGCGATGGATGAGCTTCGGTGAATCGCCGGGGCGGTATTCGCGCGCGCCGACGTACTCTTCGGTCGCGGCGGGAAGCTTCAGGAATCGTCCTACGGCAACGTGCCGACCGGCGAGTAGCGCGTCGACGAACGGTTGCAGGTGATAGACCGCTGGGAGCACCGTAACGGTGTAGGTCTTGTCGAAGGCCGCGGTCGCGCGGATCGCGCTACCGGGCAACTCGACGGCGGCGCGGAAGGGTCCCACGAGCAGCATCCCGCGTCGTTTCGCCATTACGTCCCAGCACGACGTCGCGGCGCGACCGGCCTCGAGAATGGGGATCTCAGCCCAAGGGCCGGAGTCGAGCACGACGCCGGCGGTCGAGAATCTCGCGTTCGTCAAGACGCCGATCGCGGGAAACGCGCGCCCGCGGTGCACGAGTGTGAGCGCCAAGCGAAAGCTACCCATCGCGCGCGTTCGCGAAGGCACCTCAACGCCGACCGCTCGCAGCGCGCGTGCCGTCGTATACGTGAGCGTCGTCGCGAGGGCGATCCACAGCAGCGGAAAGGCGACGACGAACACGACGAGTGCACGGAGCGCCGGATGCGGCGCACCGGCGATCGCGGCGGCCACGAGCGACGCGCCGAGCACGGCGATACCGATCGGAGGCGCGATCGTCAGCTTGATACGGGAACGCCGCCTCATGCGTCCGGCGTTCAGCCCGGAAACTCAATGACGTCGACGAGCCGCTTCACAATCCGCGTTTTCCATTCGGTCATGCTCATAAGCGATTCAGGCATAACTTTGGGGATCAGCCGGTGTGGCAGCGCGTGGACGAAGAGCGCCTTGACGTCGTCGGGAATTACGTATGCGCGCCCCTGCACGAGCGCGTGCGCGCGGGCGAGCTGCATCAGCTGGAGCGCGGCGCGTGGGCTCGCGCCGAGGGCGAGTTCGTCGGAAAGGCGACTTTGCCGCACCGCCGCGATGATGTAACGCAGCAGCCGCTCGTCGATGACGACGCGGGCCACGAGCGCCATCAGCTCGCGCACGCGCTCGATCGCGAGCACCGCCGTCACGCCGGTCAGCGGATCCTCTACCATCCGGTCGCGAAGGATTTCAACCTCTTCGTCTTCGCTAGGATAGCCCGGCGACAGCAGGAGTTGGAAGCGGTCGAGTTGCGCTTCGGGCAGATCATTCACGCCGGAGTGCTCGATTGGATTCTGCGTCGCGATCACCATGAAAGGATCCGGGAGCGGATAGGTGCGGCCGTCGACGGTGACCTGTGCCTCACCCATCGCTTCCAACAGCGCGCTCTGCGTGCGCGGCATCGCACGATTGAGCTCGTCCGCGAGCACGATGTTTGCGAACACGGGGCCAGGGACGAACGCTTCCTTACGCGGGTCGACGTAGCCCGTGATGTCGAGCGGGAGCAGATCCGGCGTGCATTGGATGCGCTTAAACTCGCAGGAGATCGAGCGCGCCAGCGTCCGCGCGAGCATCGTCTTTCCGACGCCCGGACGATCTTCGAGTAGCACATGGCCGCGCGAGAGAAGCGCCGCGACGACAAGGCGGACGATGTCGCGCTTGCCGACCACGACACGCTCGATGTTCGCGATGAGACGTTCGATGTCGGCGTGCGCGGCGCCGAACGCGGTGTCGCGATTCACGCTGACGTTCCGTGCGGCTCGCGGCAGGCGGCGAGCGCGGTCGGTCGGCTGTTGAACACTAGCGGTACGAGCCACCGGGCCGACAGCGCGACGATCGCCGCGATAACGAGAATCGCCGCCGCGGCCCAGATTGTCCACGTCGAGGCGAGGTCCAGGACAAGCCGGTTGCCGACACTTCCGAAGAGCGCGACGATCCCAGCGCCAGGTTGAAACAGGTACAGCACGAGGATTACGCCGAGCCAGCGCGCTCCGCCGCCGATGATCCTCGCCGGCTCGGCGCTCCATGTTAAGTCCGGCCAAAGGCGCGCGGCAGCAGCGCGTGCGAGGAAGTCGGCTTCGGCGGCCGCAGCAACAACAGCAGCGACGGCCGAAGTGGCCAGCACCGCGCTCGGGAACGTGAACCCGCTCTCATAGCCTGCCGCTACGAACGGCAGCGCGACGAGGAACGCCAGCGCGCCGACAGCCACGGCGTCCGCTCCGCGTCCAAACGCTTCCGTCCACTTGTGCAACCGCGCGCAGCGCGAGCAAAGAAGCAGTGCGTCGGAAGCGTCCGACCGTCGACGGGCGAAGACGAGGACCGAAGCGAGGACGGCAGTCGCTTCGAGCGCGAGGAGGAGAGTGAACGGCACGTAGCCGGGCACCACCGGCGGAGTCAAAAGCGCCATCCTGAACCTCCCGCGCGCGGTGTTCGCGCCAGGCACAACGATAAGCCCGAGAATCTCTAGCAGCTTATCTTATTACCTCATTACCTCGGAATCCGCTTTCATGCATGTTTTCGAAGTGATTGCGATGGTTATCAATGCGCGCGAGGTGGAGTTAGAGATCCTTTGGATGGGGTCTTCATGCGTCCCGGGGGCGGAGACGGCGACGGGCATGGCACGCGCAGCCACTCGCGGCCGTGGCCGTAAGCGCGATTCTACTCTATCAGATTGATCTCTGATCCATCTGGCACAAGATTTCCTAGCTTTAATAAGCAAGAGGGGAGTCCATCTTTGATCGACGCCGGAAGCACGAGAGCAACGCAAAGCCTCAGCGGCTCTGCCCGGAGTGCCGCACGCCTCTGGGGGGCAAGCGCTGCAAGCACTACGGGTTTGTGCCCATCAGCACGGATGATATCGGCGCCGATCGACAGCGCGCGATTATGATGCAGCGTCAGCGCACGAACCGCGACTGGTCAGGTCCCGATGACGATCGCGACTTCAAGCGAGATATTCTGCCAGACCTACAAGGCGTGACGCTACACCGGATCATGGAAGCAACGGGTCTTTCGAAGCGCTTCGCATCCCAGATTCGCCGCGGGCTGGCCGTACCGCATCGGCGGCATCGGGATACTCTCGCGAGCCTCTACGGGGTTGCAACTGACAGCGACCAGGCTACGCAATAGCCAGACGCCGAATCGCGTTCAACAACATGGCAATTCGCCCTGACACCCCGATCGCCAGCCTCAAAGAAGATAGCCTGAAGCGTGGTCCTTACGCAAAAGCGATCGCCGATAGAATTCTTGCCTACGAACCAGCTGACAGCGTAGTGCTGGGCTTGATCGGCAAATGGGGGAAGGCCGCGTGCGGCAAGTCCGCTTCTTCCTCCGCGACCACGCCGCCGCGTGCGTTCTGGTCCTAGCCGAAACGCTTGCGAAGCTTCTCTCCAATTGCAACCCAATATGCCTTCGACCATTGACCATTTGGATGATAGGTCATAACGCAAGCGGTTGAACCAACCATAACCGGCTCTTCTCGCCATAGAGGATTTACGCCAGTAATCGCTTCCCACGCATCCACATATTTATTGCCTTTGCTATTATCGACCGAATAGAATACAGCGAACTTGGGCTTGTGCTGAAACATCTGCTCTCGAATCAATGAAGTACGCTTATCCCGAAACATCATCCGTGGTACATCGACGCCATTATTTCTAGCTGGTAAACCCGACAATTCTACTAGCGCCGATTCACCATTACCACTTCCAAGATACCGATGCTGATAGTCGAGAACGGCGGCCGGAGTAGGTTCTTGCCCTTTGTAGGCAAGCAATAACCAAATCAACTTCTGCCAAGTTCGCTGTGGTTCAGCATTTGGGGAAACGTAATCTGTATCCCCGTCCTCGCGGTAGCCCTGGATATCAATGAGTTCCTGACGACCTAAGGCGTTCCACATCCGCACACATTCATCAAGGTCATCGCCACCAGGTTCCATTCCCACGAACCAGTAGGGTGCGTCCCATCGGCCATATCCGTACCAACCCAAGGCCATTGCCTCTTGGTCGGGAGTCAAGCTGGTCATGTCCCTACTCTTCCGCGACGCTTCGGAAATTCCGGGACATTTAAGAAAAAGAGTGGCCGCTTAACCGTGATATTCGTGCGGAAGTTAACAACGGCCGCAGGAATCCGATAACTCTCTCCCAGCAGAGCCCCGATCTCATCGTTCATAATGCCATCATACAGCGAGCAGAGCGCATGGTCTAGGCGCCAAGAAGAAGGCGAGGCCTTGCTTTGAGTGCGCCCATCTCTACCTATCGATCGTCGCCAGCGTAGAGGGGCTGTTTCAGAATGCCCTCTAAGACAGCTCAGATGAAAAGACTCACCGCAACAAGTGATCTCGGCAGCTTTTCAATCGACGGAGTGCACCAGAAGCGCCGGGTCAGGGCCGACGATTGCGAAATCTATGTCATCAAGGCATACGAGGCCAACTCGGAAGGCAATAAGAGCAAGGCGCCCGCGAATGAAATGCTCTCGTATGCGTTAGCGCGTTACTTGCGTGTCCCTATCCCGCCATGCGCAGACATTGACATTGGGCCCGACTTCGCGTGGATCGAGGATCCAGGTCTCTTCGGCGCTCAGCGCTATTTCGGCTCACGCTTCTCGGATTTGATATTTGGTCGGAAAGGCTTCATTTCAGACTGAGAAGGCTGTTTTGGGCGATGCTTACCGCACTGCCTCGGTAGCGTGGCGTCGAACCCCGCCTCGTCGTGGCCAGCCGACGTCCAAAGCGCTGACGCGACACAAGAGTCGCCAGGACCGGCTTTGCCGAAGGCGTACGTGGCCCGGTGTCCACGTCGACTAGGATTTACATCAAGTTCGGACAGGGAGCCACAATGCAAAACCTTGCCGCTCTCGATTGAGGAGAGTTTTCGCCGCGAAGGCGTGACGGTTTCTCCTGTCAGGGTCTTCGTCGTCCGCCGCGCCGCGTGGCTCACATCGGCGCGTGAATCGGCGGGACCGCGTTGAACTTGCCGTAGCGGACTCCGTTCGGGCCGCTGACACTGGCGATGCGGTGCACGAACCCGTCGCGCCCGATGTAGACGGTCCACTGGCGACCGCCGGTCTCCGTCACGCGATAGGCGTGCAGCGTCTCGCCGGCGACGCTCTTCATGCCGAGGTCGGTCGCGGTCGCACCGTTCACTTTTCGTCCCAGCGATTCCATGTTTTCGAACGTCCCGACCGCGCTCGCGCTCGCCGACGCCGGCAGCTTCATCCAGCCGCTGTTGCCCCTCTTCAGGTAGAAGTCCGATCCGATGGAGATGATCTCTCCCGTCGCGCTGCGCACGTGCCGGCTGCTCGGCTTGACGATATCCACCGTCACGCTCTGCGAGCCCGAGATGGACGACATCTCGTACGACGACAGGCTCAGGAACCTCTGCATCGCAGCCCGGACGTCGCCGGTGGCGTCGGCGTACGCCGGCGCCGCTGCGAGCGTGAACACTGCGCCGAGCGCGAATAGGCCCACTACGGTCGAACGAGTCAATGGAAGCTCCTTCCGGGTGATCACGAGGACGGGCCTACCGCGGCGGTGCCGCGGTCACCTACGGGTCCGATCAACCTGCGTCCGATGAAGGGGGGCGTCATTTTGCCCGGCGCTATCTACTACCCCGAAGTAGTGGTGGGGAAGGTGGGATTCGAACCCACAAGAGCGCAGAGGCTCAATCGCTTTTGAGGCGATCGCGTAGACCGTTCCGCCACTTCCCCGCTCTAGCGACTCGTGGTGTTCGCGGGCACGGGTTGTTGACCTTGTAAGGCTTCGCCTGCCTTTGCGAGTTGCACGCGTGCCGCTTCGAGCGTCTCCACAAAGTAGTAGCCGTACGCCGTGCGGGTGACCCGGCCGGAGGCAAGCGTCAAGCGCGCGACGATCGAATAGTGTCGTTCCAGAATCTTCGCATCCTCCACATCGCCGGGCCGCCACGCGATGGTGGCGAGTTCGTGCGTCGTCGTGTCGTAGAAGCCGAGGACGTTGCCCGCAACCGCGAGTGTTTTGTCTGCGGCAAACGGCGAAGGGGTGGGCGCCAAGACAATCTGCGTGGTCATTTTGCGCGAATCGCCGACGGCGAGCGACGTCACGCTGACCGCGCGCTGGCCGATTCGCGCAGCGTCGCCCTTAAACGTGACGCGCTCGTCCATCTTGAAAGAACGCGAGTCGGCCTCGAGCGTCACGGTCCGCTCGAAACGTGCACCGGCCGGCACGACATCCGGTGCGTCGTACGTGAAGCGGACAACGGCCCGTTGCCCACTTTCGAGTGTTTCTGCACGGTACGGTCGATTGAACATCCCCGCCGGAAACTGGTGGGTGTACTTCGCGATTCGATCGGTCTTCGAGAGCGGCGGCTCGACCTTCACGTCATCCCGCAACGCTCCGACGGTCGTGAAGCTGCTTGTCCCGGTAGCCTTGTCGCTGAATGCGAACGCGCGTGCGCCGCCACTTGGTGCGATGACAATCCGCACGAGTGTGTTCTCGAGGACGACGGCATCTGAGCCTTCAGCGAAAACATCCTTCGCTCGGGCCTGGGCGCCACGAGACACACCGGTCGGGCACGGGTGCGGAGAAACACCGGGCTCGTTCCATAAGCCATTGGGGCACCAATTTAGATTTGTTCCCAGGGACGTGTCGCGACGAAGAGGCGTGACGTCACCGCGAAGTGGGGTGATTGGGTCTGCGTGATACCAAGAGATCGGTTCTTGAATCGGCGCGAACCCAATTGGGATAAGGGCCGCGTCGCGTGCTGCCACACTTAGGTTGCTCAAGGTCGTGGGCGCGCCGTGCGGCGGCCTCACGATCAGCCGGCGCAGGGTGAGAGTCCGAGTCGAGTAGTTCGGTAAGAACAAGAACCCTCGATTCACCGCTTCCGCGTCCAACGCGAGCGTGGCACCCGGTACGAAATCCACGAGACGGCGGTGGTGCGCCCGTGCCAAAGCCTTCTCGATAAGATCACGACCGAGCCCTCCGGCGAATTCCACGACAGTCACTTCATTTTTCACGCGGCGCGAGAGCCGCTGCGTCACCGCCGCGTGAAACTGGCGCTGGGTTTGGTCTGAGGCGTACGGGATAAACAGAATCGAGGACGATCGAAGGTCAGCGTCGCTCGCATATCGCAGGTCGATCAGCCGACACGAAAGGGACGCATCGCGGCAGGCGCGCTGCGCCTGGCTAACCTGCGTCGCCATCGCTTCGACCGCGTGGTTCGTTGGCGCTGGATCCGTGCTCACGAGGAACGCGATAGCGGCATCGGCGACGGGTCGCGACCGCGCTAGATCGGATCCGTACTTCAGAACAAAGTCGCCGATGCGTTTGGATGGGTTCCACCGCGAGTTTGTAATGAGCTCATCCCGGACTTTGTTGTCCTCCAGTCGAGGATAACCAAAACCAAGAGCGGCGTCCCAGGCGTAGAACCAATTGGCAAAAGGCGCTTCCCAGCCGCTGGGATAGAGGGTGTCTTGCGCGGGGAAGTTGACGATGCCGCGGACGCCCATGCCGAGCAGCGTCGTCATCGCCAAGAGCGTGTTCGAGGGATCGGCGGGGCGCGGGCGGATGTCGTCGGGGCCGAGCAGCCAGCCGGCCTGGAACTCGCTGTACATCAGCGGCTGATGGGGACGTGTCTGCAGGAGGCCCGTTGAAAATTCGAGTTGCGCGCGGTCGTGTTCGCCGATCGAATACGCGTCGCTCTGATACCAGTTGCCCATCGCCCAAACCGGCGACGATGCGGTTACCTTCATCTGATACGTGTTGATGAAAACCGGTTCGAGCGGTCCGGTCACCGAATGCACGACCGACTTCAGATGGTTCAAATAGGCCGTGAGGTGCGGCGCGGGCCAGGTCAGATTGTCGAGATAGGCGCCTTGATCGTCGTCGAGCTGGACGGCGAGCACGAGATCGGCGTACGGCCGAAACTCGTCGAGTGCGCGCCGAATCCAGCGCGCCGAATAACGCATGTGTGTCGTGTTGCGCATCCATTCGGCTGCCGCGTCGTCTGAATGCGCGTTCTGCAACGTCGCGGTCGGCGGATAGCGGCCCTCCAAGAGATCGTGTAGCGGCATGCCGTACTCGGGTCGCGAGAGCAGCCACGCCGGGTAGCCGCCGTTACGCCACTCATTGCGAATCACCGGGCCCGGTCTCACGATCAACTTGAAGCCGTTCTCGCGAGCAAGCTTCAGCAACGTATGGAGGTCACGACGCGGGCTCGTGCGGCCGACGAAGTCATAGTTGCCATCCGCAAGTTCGTGCCAGTTCCAGATTACGTAGAGATCGAGTGTATTGATTCCGAGCGACCGAAGAGCGCGCATCGAGCGCGCCCACTCACTTCGTGGCAGTCTCTCATAGAAAAACGCTGCGCCATAAACAAAAAACGGTTTGCCGTCGACTTCGAAGACCGGAAAGCCGTCGCGCTCGACGATCGCGGAGTGCGTGAACGTCTTTGCGGGCAACGGTTGTGGTGACGAGAGCTCCGCCGCTTGCGAGGCTGACCCTGCGGGGCCGCCGAGGAAGAGCAGAATGAGGAGCGACGCAGCGAGCGCGAACGGCCACTGTCCCTTGATTTTGGCGAAGACCAGATAGACGATCGTTCCGATCAGCAACGTCAATAGCCCGTAACCGATGGCGGGTAGTCCCGACGAACAGAAGATCCAAATCCAAGCGGCGGTCGCGGCGATCAGCGGGATCGGGAAGAGCCACATGCGGTACGGGGCGCGCTCGCCCCGAACGCGGAGTGCGACCAGGGCCGCAATCTGACCCAAGTTTTGGATCAGGATGATCGCGGTGGTCAGCCACGCGATGACCTGGCCCAGCGTGAAGAAGCAGAACGGGACGGCGAGCAGGCCGATGACCAATAGCGAAACGTGCGGAAAATGGCCGCGCTCGTGCAAGCGCCCAAACGCGCGGAGAAAGACGCCGTCGCGCGCCGCCGCAAACGGAATGCGCGAGAAGCCGAGTAGGTTGCCGAAGGTCGAGGCAAATGCCGTCACGAGAATCGCGACCGTGGCGGCGCGCGCCGCCCACACGCCCCAACCCAATTCGACGATGTTCGAAGCGACATAATCGGCCGCCGGTGGGGGCGTTCCGTCCGGCGTCGCGGCAACGAGCGACGTCCAGGGAACGGCGCCGAGCACGCCGATCTGCAACAAGATGTAGAGGCCGCCGACGATCGCAAGCGACGCAACGATCGCCAGGGGAAGAGTCCGTCGTGGCTCGCGCACCTCGTCGCCGACGAAGCAAACTTGGCCGTAGCCGTAATAGTCGTAGAGCGTGATCACCAGCGCCGGGCCCAAGCCGGCCAAGAGGGCGCTCGCGACGGGCGCATGGCGATCGAACGCGACGGCCTGGGCCGGCGCAAAGTGCGAGGCTGAGGCCAAGATGACGACCAGCAGCGTCGCGATCGCGACGATGCCAAAGACGACGCTGGTCTTCGCGATGTTCCCGATCGGGCGATAGAGCAGGACGACGGTGACGAGCGCAACCGCGGCCGCGACGACGCCTTGCAGCATCGGCGCGCTGAGGGGCGGCCACAGGTAGGCGGCATAGTGCGCAAACCCGATATACCCGCTGGCGAGCAGGAGCGGAATCGAAAGCACCGTCTGCCACGTGAACAGAAACGCCAGCATACGTCCCAGACGTTCGCGGCCAAAGGCCTCGCGCAGAAAGACGTACGTCCCGCCGGAGCCCGGATAGCGCGAGCCGAGTTCGGCCCAGATCAAGCCGTCACAGAGCGCGATCAGCGCGCCGGCGATCCAAGCCGCCAGCGCGAGGCTGCCGTGCAGTTGGTTCAAGACAAGCGGGATCGTGATGAGCGGCCCGATCCCGATCATGGTGATGACGTTGACGGCGATCGCGCCGCGCAGTCCGATCCCGCGAATCATTTTCGGCGACCTTCCGAACAGGAGAGACGCGGCACCTCCCCGAGTTCATTGGCGATGGCAACTTCTGACTTGGGCCGACTCCTGCGGCTGCGCGGCGATCTCCACATCGACTTCGTCGATTCGCCGGCGTTGCGCGGCAACGCGCTCGGTGATCCGTCCGAACGGCCGCTCGCGGTGTACACGCCGCCCGGCTACGATCCCGACGGCTCGCGGCGCTACGCGGTCCTGTACGTGCTGCACGGATACACGGGCGACGTCGCCGCGCTCGTCGGAGGGCGGCCCTGGGAGACGAACGTCGTTCAATGGGTCGATCGGCTGATCGCCGGCGGGCAGATGCCGCCGGTGCTGCTCGCCATCGTCGATGGCTTCACGCGCCTCGGCGGCTCTCAGTACATGAACTCGATCCAGAACGGCGACTACGCCACCTACACCGTGCGCGACGTCGTCGGGCACGTCGATCGCCGATACCGCACGAATCCAAGCGAGGGCGGGCGTGGGGTGCTCGGCAAGTCCTCGGGGGGCTTCGGCTCGTTGCATCTGGTCATGACGCAGCCCGGCGTCTTTGGCGCGATGGCCTCGCACAGCGGCGACACGAATTATCGCGGATCGATGATCCCGTCGTTCGCGAACGCGCAGCGCGAACTCGAGAAGCACGACGGCTCGATCGAAAAGTTCGTCACGGCCTTCGAGGGAAAGAACAAACGCGCGGCCGCGGAGTACTCCACCATCGAGATGATCGGCTATGCGGCGGCATACTCGCCGCGTTCCATCGAGCCGTTCGCGATCGACCTTCCGTGGGACGAGAAAACGGGCGAAATCCGCGACGACGTCTTTGCGCGTTGGCTGGCAAACGATCCGTGCGAGATGTGCTTGCGCAAGAAAGCGGAGCTGGCGCGACTCCGTCTGCGCTACGTCGACTGCGGACGGAAGGACGAGTACGCGCTGGACATCGGCGCTCGTATCTTGGTGCAGCGGATGCGTGAGATGGGATTGGACGTTCGGCACGAAGAATTCGACGACGACCACAAGAACGTCGGATATCGCTACGCGGTCTCGCTGCCGGCGCTTGCGGAAGTTTTGGACGTCACATGAGCGTACGAAGATTCGTCGTCACCGGAATGGCCCTCGGTTTGGTCATGTTCGGTGCGGGCATGGCCCTCGGCGCGAGCGATCCGCTGTCGTACGACGATCCGGGGATGCATTTCCGGCCGCCGGATGGCTGGGAGCGGCTGCCGATTGCGGAGAGCGGCCCCGACCAGGGCGGCAATCGTCCGCCCGTCGCAGTCTACTTCCTCAAGAAGAGCAAGTACGACCAGCGCCTCATCACGATCACCGTGCAGCCCTTCACCGGATCGCTCGACGGATTCGGGAATTCGCGTACCGGCGACTTGCGCCAGCAATCCGATTCGACGTTCGTCGAGAAGCAGGAGAAGACGAAGCTCTCCAACGGGATGCCCGCGATTTGGCTAAAGGTCAATCAAGGCGCGAACCTTGGGCAATATGTCCGCCGCTACGAATATCTCGTCATCGACCTTACGCGCGGCATCGTGGTATCGTACGCCGGACACGCCGGCGATTTCGACGAGAAGGAAGCTAAGGATGCGCTCGCGTCGCTGTATGTCGTCGTCTACCCACGCAATCGGAGCTAATGAGCGGGGCTAACGCGTCGAGTCGAGAGCGGTCCGAAGGTCTTCGACGAGATCGCCCGCGTCTTCGATGCCGACGGAGAGCCGTAGCAGTGCGTCGGTGACGCCGCGGCGTTCCCGGTCCTCCTTCGGAATCGAACCGTGCGTCATGCGGGCTGGGTGACAGATCAGGGACTCGACGCCGCCGAGGCTCTCGGCCAAACTGAACAGCTTCGTCCGCTTTGCGAACTCGAATGCGCGCGACTCGGGGCCGCGCGGCACGAACGAAACCATCCCGCCGAAGCCGCGCATCTGACGCTTCGCCAACGCGTGCTGGGGATGCGACGCGAGCCCGGGGTAGTAGACCGTCGCGACGTCGTCGCGCGCGGCGAGGAACTCCGCGACGGCTCGCGCGTTGCGAGAGTGCTCGCCCATTCGAAGCGCGAGCGTCTTGACGCCGCGCATGACGAGCCAAGCGTCGAGCGGGCCCGGGACGCCGCCGACGGCATTTTGGTGGAACTTGATCGACTCGGCGATCGCGGGGTTATCGGTGACGACGGCGCCGCCGACGACGTCGCTGTGCCCACCCAGATACTTCGTCGTCGAGTAGACGGAGATGTCCGCGCCGAGCGCCAGCGGCGACTGAAAATAGGGCGTCGCGAAGGTGTTGTCGACGGCGAGCAATTGTCCGGGTTTCTTCAAGCCGGCGATGGCGGCGATGTCGACCAGTTTCAGCAATGGATTCGACGGCGTCTCGACCCAGAGGAGTTTTGTCTCCGGCCGGATCGCAGCGCGAACGGCGCCGGCGTCGGTCATATCGACGTACGTGAACGCGACCTTGTAGCGTTCGAGGACTTTCGAGAACAGCCGGTACGTCCCGCCGTAAAGGTCGTCGCCGACGACGACGTGATCGCCGGCGGAGACGAGGTTGAGCACGGCCGACGTCGCCGCCATCCCGCTTGCGAACGCGCTGCAAAAGCCGGCTTCTTCGAGCGCGGCGAGTTGTTTTTCGAGCGCAAGCCGCGTCGGGTTCACCGTCCGGCTGTAGTCGAAGCCTTTGTGGCGTCCCACCTCGCTCTGCGTATAGGTCGAGGTCTGATAGATCGGAACGATCGTCGCGCCGGTGGCCGGATCGGCCTCTTGTCCGGCGTGAATCGCCCGCGTGGAGAACTCGGACACTAAGTCACCGTCGAGAGAAAGATGATGATGTCTTGGCGCGTGAGCACGCCGATGGGCCGCGCGTTCTCGGTGACGATGATCGCCGCGTTGGCGAGCGTCAGCAGTTTGTAGGCGCTGTCGATATCGGCGGAGGTCTCGAGCGACGGAAAGGGCCGGCCCATGACGTCACGGACCGGCTCGTGTAGAAGATCCTGCTGATCGAAGACCGCTTGCATAACCGCAACGTCGTTGACGCTACCCACGATCTGGTCGCCGTTCATCACCGGCATCTGCGAGATCTCGTACTTGCGCAGGAGGTCGAGTACGTCTTTGACCACGTCGTCGTCGCGCACCGAAACCATCGGCGGCAGCGGCTGCTTGCCGCGCAAAACGTCGCCGACGGTCGCCTTGCGCTTTCCTTCGGCGATGAAGCCGTTGGCGATCATCCACTCGTCGTTGAAGATCTTCGACATATACCCGCGGCCCGAATCGGGGAAGACGACGACGAGAACCGCGTCGGCGGGCAACGTCTTCGCCAATTTGACCGCCGCGACGGCGGCGGTTCCCGACGATCCGCCGACCAAGAGGCCTTCCTCGCGCGCGATTCGGCGCGCCATCATGAACGAATCGCGATCGGAGACGCGTTCCATCTTGTCGATGACTTTCAGATCGATCGTCTCGGGAAGATAGGACATCCCGATGCCTTCGACGGCGTACGATTTCGGCGTGTCGCCGGAATAGATCGAGCCTTCGGGATCGGCGCCGACGACGTGGATCTTCGGATTGCATTCCTTCAAGTAGCGCGCGGTTCCGGAGATCGTCCCGCCGGTTCCGACGCCCGAGACGAAATGCGTGATCGTCCCAGCGGTCGCTTCCCAGATCTCGGGACCGGTCGTGTAATAATGGGCGTCGGGGTTTGCGTGGTTGTGCCATTGGTTGGGCATGAAGGCGCCCCGGATCTCGCTGACGAGGCGCGACGCCACGCCGTAATACGATTCCGGCGAGTCGGGTGCGACGTTCGTCGGCGTCACGACGACTTCGGCGCCGTAAGCGCGCAAGAGGTCGATCTTCTCTTTCGACATCTTGTCGGGCATGACGAGGATGCAGCGATAACCGCGAATCGCCGCCGCCATCGCAAGGCCGGTTCCGGTGTTTCCGCTGGTCGCCTCGACGATGGTCGCGCCGGGCCGCAAGAGGCCGGCCTCTTCGGCTTCCAGGATCATGCGAACGGCGGGCCGATCTTTGACGCTGCCGCCCGGATTGACGTACTCCACCTTCGCCAGTACCAGACACTTCGCGTCGTCGATGACGCGACGGAGCCGGACCAGCGGCGTGCGCCCCACGGCTTCGAGCGCGCTCTCGAAATACTGAAGCTTACGAGCCTGGTCCGCGAGCATGATTTTCCGGGCTTCGCGCCGCCCACCCGCATCTCCGCGTTTCCAAAGTGGGTTTCACGCTGCGGAGGGTTCACACAGCATGGCGACTGATTTTCGCGACGGCAAGACGTTTCCGAGACGCGGACGCGACGAATACGGCGGCTTCCTATGGCTGCTGCGCGTCTTCGACAAGGGACGGGCCGCCGTGAACGGGACGATTCACGATTATATCTATCCGTGCCCAATGGACAAAGGCGTGTTCGAACGCTGGGGGATTACGGCCGATCAATTCACCGAGGCGGTCAAGACCCACGCGACCGATCAGGCGATTTTAGAGTGGCTGAAGGCGCGCGTCGGTGACGCCGGACGCGACGCGGCCAACCGCTGGGTGGCTGACGAGAAGAAGGCGAGCCTCGACAAACAGGACGCGGAAGAGGGCGCAGTCGCGGCCTAACTGAAGGGCCCGCCATGAAGGTCGTGCGCACCGCCGTTGCCCTGCTCGTCGCTGGGTTCGCGTTGATGTCTTGTGGGCCGCAGGTTCCGCCGGCCGGCAATTACGCGAGCGTGAACGGCGTGGTCGTCGACGCGTCGAACAATGCCCCGATCGCGGGCGCGACGGTGACGATCAACGTCGTTTCGACGGCGACGACCGATACGAACGGCAATTTCCGGATCACGACGATCCCGTCGGGACCGTGGCAATACACCGCGCAAGCGGCTAATTATCAGGTCAAGACCGACACCGGACAGTCGCCGCTGATGGCCGGCGAGCAACGCTACCTCGCGATTCAACTCTCGCATACGTGACGCTTCGGCGTGCCGTGGTTGCGCCGGACAAGTTCAAAGGAAGCCTGACCGCGCTCGAAGCGGCGGCGGCCATCGAACGCGGATTGCGTGCGGGCGCCCCGTCGATCGAAGAGATCCGCGTGATTCCGATGGCCGACGGCGGCGAAGGTACCGTCGACGCGTTTCTCGCGGGCGGAGCGAAGCGCATCGTACGGTTCGTACGCGGACCGCTCGGCAATCGCGTCGAGGCGGCGTTCGCGCTCGAGGGGACAACGGCGATCGTCGAGATGTCGGCGGCGTCGGGCCTCGCACTCATCCCCGCCGAGCGACGCGATCCGCTGCGCACGACGACCTTCGGAACCGGCGAACTCGTGCGCGCCGCTCTCGACGCCGGCGCGTCGCATATCGTCGTGGGAATCGGCGGTAGCGGAACCAACGACGGCGGCGCAGGCTTCCTTCAAGCCCTCGGGGCGCGTCTGCTCGACGCGTCGGGCGAGGCGCTCCCGCCCGGCGGCGCCGCGCTCGTGCGGCTCGCGCAGATCGATCTCCGCGAGTTCGACGGCCGGGTCCGAAGCGCGAACGTTGAAGTCGCCGCCGACGTCGATAATCCGCTGTGCGGGCCAAACGGTGCGAGCGCGATCTTCGGTCCGCAGAAAGGTGCAAGCGCGCAGGACGTGCGGCTGCTCGACGGCGCACTCGCTCATTTCGCCGACGTCGCTGCTCAGGCGCTCGGCGTCGACCGGCGAGCCGAACCCGGAGCGGGCGCAGCCGGCGGCCTCGGCTTCGCACTGATCGCATTCACCGGCGCAACGTTGCGGCCCGGCGTCGACATCGTCGCGCAACTGCGCGGACTCGAGCCCGCGCTCATCGGTGCCGACGCGGCGTTCACGGGAGAAGGGA
This sequence comes from Candidatus Zemynaea palustris, assembly GCA_003134695.1. Lineage (GTDB taxonomy): Bacteria > Vulcanimicrobiota > Vulcanimicrobiia > Vulcanimicrobiales > Vulcanimicrobiaceae > Zemelea > Zemelea palustris. The sequence goes on from PLCB01000051.1 coordinate 21,607, forward strand.
GCATCGACCGCCAGACGCTCGCCGGGAAAACCGTCGCGGGCGTGGCGCGATTGGCGAAGGCGGCCGGCGTTCGATCGATCGTCGCGTTTGGCGGACGCGTCGACCCCCAGGCCGGCGAGGCGTTCGAGACGCTCGGCGTCACTTGCGTCGCGATCGCACCTCCTGACGAGCCGGTTGCCGACGCGATGCGCAACGCCGCGACGAACCTGGAACGCGCCGCTAGGCGACTGGCGGGGCTTCTTTGAGCGGCGCCGGCGTCGCCGATCCGGTCGTCAGACGCACGAACGAGGAACGTTCGGCGATGCATTCGTCGATCAACTTGAGGACGGAGTCAGCCAGCTTCTGCGGGTCGTGACGAACGGTGTCGGTTTCGCTGATGACCCTTGCACCGACGACGCGAACGCCGAGCGCTTCGACCGCCTCGCGATCGGGTTCGACCGGCACCTGTCCGCCTACCTTATAGGTTTCCAGCAATCGTCGCGGCGGCTCGAGGTTGACGATCGCAAAGTCGCTGACACGGGCGTGGGCGTGTTCGAGGAGCGCCGCGACGTGTTTCGAGGCCGTATAGCCGTCGGTCTCGCCGGGCTGCGTCATCACGTTGCAGACGTAGATCTTTGGCGCCGGCGCATTAGCGATGGCGCGCGCGATGCCGTCGACGAGAAGATTCGGCAGAATGGACGTGTAGAGGCTACCGGGGCCGAGGACGATCGCGTCGGCCTCGTCGATCGCGTCGAGCGTCTCTTGAAGCGGCGCGGCGTCGGCCGGTTCGAGCACGAGCCGGACGATTGGTGACGGCGATTTCGAGATGTTGGTCTCGCCGCGAATGTCGCTACCGTCCGCGAGGGTCGCGCGCAGCGAGATGGTCTCGAGCGTCGAGGGAAGGACGCGACCCTTGATGTTGAGGACGCGGCTCGATTCCTTGATGGCGCGATCGAAGTTCCCGGTGATGCCGGTCATCGCCGCCAGGAAAAGATTGCCGAAGGAGTGACCGAGGAGTCCTTCGCCCTCGGCGAAGCGGTAGCGGAAAAGATCGGTGACGAGCGCTTCGTCATCGGCCAACGCGACGAGACAATTGCGAATGTCGCCGGGCGGGAGGATGCCGAGCTCTTTCTGCAAGCGGCCGGACGACCCGCCGTCGTCGGCGACCGTCACGATGGCGGTGAGGTTCGTCGTGTAGCGTTTGAGGCCGCGCAGCAGGGTGGAGAGTCCGGTTCCTCCGCCGATTGCGACGATCTTATAGCCACGCCGCAGCCGCATGTCGTGCAGCGCGTCGACGATGCGGCCCTTGTTGTCCGGCGTAACGGCTTGAACGATTGCGCGCATCCACTGCCGGATTCCGAAGAAGATGCAGAGCGCGCCGAGCCCGATGAAGAGATATGGGAGCGCGGAAAGGGGCATGAAGTCGTCGAGAAAATTATCGACGAGCTCGTTGATCTGCAGATGCATCCCTTCGGCCGTGAGCCAGCGCGATGCCCCGTTGGCCAGCAGGATCGCGCCGAAGATCGCGATGAGCAGCCAGCGCTTGACGCCCAGACCAGGATAGAGCCAGCGCAGGAAGTGCCAGGTGCCTCTGTTCAAGCGGCCGCCAGCTCGCGATAACTGAGACTGACGTCCATGCCGCCGTTGGAGCGGAGATGCGCCGCCAGATGCTCCGCGACGAAGACGGAACGATGCCGGCCGCCGGTGCAGCCGATCGCGACGGTCACCCGCGATTTCCCAGCGCGCGCGTACTGGGGCAACAAAAAGTCCACGAAAGCGTACAAGGAGACCAGAAAGGGTTTGGTTTCAGGCAGCTGCTGCATGAACTCGACGACCGGCCGGTCTGCCCCGGTCAAGGGCCGCAGCGCGTCGACATAATTGGGATTGGACAAGAAGCGGACGTCGACGACCAGCTCGGCCTCGGCCGGGAGGCCGGCGGAGTATCCGAAGGCCAGCACGTGCACCGCGAGGTCGCTCACGCGCAGCGTTCCGAAC
>PLCB01000051.1:23674-25002 GCA_003134695.1 Candidatus Zemynaea palustris
CTCAAGGCTGAGGTCGTCCGCACGATCAACCGCATTCAGTCGTACGGCTGCGTCGTAAAAGACCTCGACCTCGGCTTGCTCGACTTTCCGGCGACGAGAAACGGGCAGTCGGTCTATCTGTGCTGGAAAGCGGGTGAGCCCGCAATCGCGCACTGGCACGGAACCGACGAGACGTTCGTCGACCGCAAGCGGCTCTAGTTTAGGCTCCGGCGACGGCCGTCGCTTCGACCCGAATGAAGTCTTCGGCGAGCCCCTGGAGCCTGACGTCGCCGAACTCGACCGTGTACGCGCCCGCTTCTTGGCCTTTGACTTCGCCGATGTCGGGCACCGTCGCGAGTTGCGGAAGCTTCGAGCGTATCTCGTCTGGGAGACGCACCTTGTCACCGACGCTGAGTTCGCCTTGCGCGTAGAGTTTATCGAGCTCGTCCATCAGCATCGGTAACGGAATTCCGTAACCTTCGCTGACTTGCTCGATCGTCTCGGTTTCGCTGATCGCGCAATGCGAGCAACCACCCAAGTGGAACTTCGAGAATACCCGGCGCGCGCCGGCGTGCGTCTTGAAGGCTTGCTCGACGGTCATGTCTTTGTTGAAGTGAGCGCTCAATCGAAATTCCTCTTGCAAAAGATCGGCTGGCGGGCCGACCACCCCATTATTGGCTGAGACCGCACGAGCGCCCTCGTCGGTTGCGGGGCCCCACGCGCTTGGGGATCGTGCGAAGTGTGCCTGTAAGCCGGATTCTGTGACGCCTTGCGGCGCCGGCAGCCATCTGTCTGGGGCGCTCGTCACCGGGCGCCTCGTTGCGATGTAGCTCGTAATGGGCGGGCCGCCCAGCCCCGAGGGGCATGCGAGCGATCTTGCTTCACGTGGGGTTTACCCGAGCCTACGTCACCGTACGCTCCGTGAGCCCTTACCTCACGATTTCACCCTTGCCGGTTACCCGGCGGTTTGTTTCTGTGGCACTCTCCTTCGAGTCACCCCGACAGGACGTTATCCTGCACGCTGCCCGTTGAAGCCCGGACTTTCCTCACGTCTTGCGACGCGCGACTGCCCGGCACACTTCGCACACCGCAGTGTATCAGACCCTCGCGCAGAGAGCAAACGCCGTTTAGTGAACGAAGGCTCGGGAGACGTGGTCGACCACGGTTACCATTCCGCTCGTGGAGAGATGATGAGTGCCGAGAAGCCGATCGCGATAAGCGGGTTCGATGTTGCCGACGAGCACCTCGCGGTAGCGCTCCGTCGAAATCTCGGCGACCTCCCAGATCGACAAGCCGGCGCCGTATTGCTCGAATCCCTGCCGCTGTGCGACGCGATAGATGCGGCCGTC
>PLCB01000008.1:0-3271 GCA_003134695.1 Candidatus Zemynaea palustris
CGCGAGTGGCGCGGGCTCGCGAAGCGCGTCCATTGAGGAACGCGTACGACGCGTCAGACTCCTGCGGTAGCCGGCTCGTAGACTGCGTCGATCAAGTCGGCGTAGCGGCTTTCGACGATTCGGCGTTTGACCTTGAATGTCGGGGAGAGCTCGCCGTCTTCGATCGTCAGATCGCGTGGTAGCAGCGCGATTAGGCGGACTTGCTCGAACGGCGCGAGGTCGGCGGTGTTCTCGGCGACTTCCTTGCGAACGAATTCGTGCACGTCCCGACGCGCCACGATCTCGCTGGTCGGGACGTTCGCCGGAATGTCGAAGTCCCGGCGCAGCAGGTCCCAATTCGGCGCGACGAGCGCGCTCGGAAACGGCCGGCCGTCGCCGATCACGAAAACCTGCGAGACGTAGATCGAGCGCTTGATCGCCGACTCGACACGACTCGGCGCGACGTATTTTCCGGCGGCGGTCTTGATCAATTCCTTCTTGCGGTCGGTGATCCACAAGTATCCGTCGGCGTCGAAGCGCCCGATGTCGCCGGTCAGGAAAAAGCCGTCGGCGGTGAACGGCTGCTCGCCTTCGAGATGATAATAACCCTTCATCACGTTGGGGCCCTTAACCAAGATCTCGCCGTCGCCGGCGATCTTCACTTCTACCTCGGGGATCGGATGGCCGACCGAACCGTACCGAATTTCGCCGAGACGGTTCACCGAGACGACGGGCGACGTCTCCGTCAGTCCGTAACCCTCGCAGATCGGCAAGCCGAGCCCGGCGAAGGTCAAGGCGATGTCCCGATGCAACGGCGCGCTGCCGCTGACGAAAAACAAGGCGCGATCGATGCCGAGCGCCGGCCGAATCTTCGAGAGCACGAGCCGCTTGGCGATCAGATACTTCAGGCGTAATCCAAGCGACGGCATCTTCCCGTCGACGATGCACGTCATGTAGTCGCGTCCCGTGGCGAGTCCCCACGGCACCAGTTTAGCCTTCAGGCCGCCGTCGGCTTTGGCGCGGCTGACGATCGCTGCGAGAACGCGTTCGTAGATGCGTGGGACGAACGCCATCGTGTAGGGCCGCACCGACCTCATGTCGTCGAGCAAGAAGTCGGGCTGCGTAATGTGGAGCTGGCAGTCGTAGCGTATGAAGCCGAGCATGTCATTGTGCTCGTAGATATGCGCGAAGGGCAGCACCGAGAGCACCGCGTCGCCGGACTTGAGGTCGGGAAAACCATAACCGAACGAATCGAACGAGTTCGCGACGAGATTGTGATGCGTGAGCATCACGCCTTTCGGCGTCCCCGTCGTCCCCGACGTGTAGATCAGGACCGCAAGATCGTCGACATCGACGCCGGCCGTGAACGACGCGACGCGCGCCGGAGCGGCGGACGCCGTTCGCGCGCCGGCGGCTTCGAAGCTCGCCAACGAATCGTCTCCAGCGCCATCGAAATGGACGAAGCGCGGTGCGTTGGGACACGCCGCACGGATGCGCGAGACATCTTCGGGCGTCTCGACGAAGACGAGCTTCGTATCGGCGTCTTTGAAAATATAATCGAGTTGATCGAGAGCGAGCGTCGCGAACGTCGGAACGACGACGCAACCGGCAAAGAGGACGCCGAACTCCGCAGCGATCCAATCGGTGCGGTTGTTGGAGATGAGCGCGACGCGTTCGCCCGCTCCAATGCCGGCGTCGCGGAGCGCACAGGCGATCGCGCGCGCGCGTTCGAGCATCCGCGTCGACGAGGTGTAGCGCCATTCCGGGGCGCCCCGCCGCTCGCCGAACGCTAGCTCGCGCGGGGCGAGCAGTTTTTCACCGATCAGTTGCGCGAGCGTCTGCAAGAAAAGGGCTCCTCCGGGTCCACCGGCCTGCTATTAGAAAGAAGATGGGCGCCCCCTCGCTAACTGGGGCAAAAAGCGCCGCACGGCGGCGTCGTCACCCAACGCGAGACAAAGGAAGCCTCATGAATTTGAAGGTCGCAGCGGCCGTCGCCGTCTACTCGGTCGCCGTTCTCGCGCTGGCCGCGCGTCCCGGTGACGCTCAAGCCGTCGAGTCGGCGAAGGTGCAAAACGCGGTCGCCGGTTCCGCGGGCAGCATGCTGCGCAAGGAACTCGAGGACCGCAAGACGGCGCGCGCCCGCACACCCGCGCCGCTCGACCTCACGGCGCTCGCATCGCCGGCGCCGGAGCAGGCGACGCCGCGGCCCGGAATCCAACACCCAAGCGTCCCCGGCCTCAGCTACACGCTCGATCTCTCGACGCAGTTTCCGTACGGCGACACCGGCTATCGCCGCAACAGTCTGCCGGGCGGCATCGACGCGGTGGTATTCGCTGGTCCCGACAAATACACGCGCCTTCAGGCCGGTTATTATTCGGTCGACGAATACCCGATCGGCTTCGACAACGGGATCGTTCCGTCGTACGTCAACAATGCGGCGATCCCGGTGCTCGGGCCGCTGCTCGGCCCCGGACGCCAGCCCTGTCAAAATCTCGCGGGACTTTTCGGCGGACCGCCGCCGAATTGTCCGACCAATCTCAACGCGCAGCAATCCGACGCGACCACGCAGGACCACGCGGTCGTCCTCTCGCTCTCGCGAATGATCTACCTCGGACCGCTGCCGGTCGTCCTCTCGCCGACCTACAGCGCTCGCTGGGCGAACGTCGGCGGCGGCAACGATACGTTTCTCGCTTGGGACAACTCGACGCTATCGTATCAGGCCGTTCACTTGCGCACGATTCAGACCAAGAGCATATTGCTGACCGTTCCGCTGATGAATACGCCGCGCTTCTTCGCAGCGTATACGGCCGGCCCACAATGGGTCCTCAACACGAGCGGGCTCATGCGCGACAATCATCCCCAACTCTTCCAAATCGCCGATCTGCGGTATTTTGCAAGCAGCAAGACGACGATCTTCTTCCAACCGTCGTTACTGCAAGACTACTTGCCGAAGGATCCCTATCCGGAGCACATTCCGACGTTCATCGCCGGCTTCAGCCACACGTTCGCGAAGCCGTTCTTCATCCAAGGGTTCGTCGCGAGCGGGACGCCGACCAATCCGCCCAACGGCGGCCTCGGCGTGATCGATCTGACCTGCGTCGACGTCACGACCTGCAACACGGCGCCGAATCCACGCACGAATACGGCGATCCGTTTCGGCGGCTATAAGGCGACGACGATCATCCTGCAACTCGGCATCGGGACACCGTCGGTGATCCCGCTGTAGCGAGCCCGGAGGCGGGGCCGCCAAGCCCGCGTCGAAGAGCCTCTGCCCCCTCCGGAGAGATACATG
>PLCB01000008.1:3289-4488 GCA_003134695.1 Candidatus Zemynaea palustris
GTCACTGCCATCGTCTTCACCGGCGCGAACGGCCTTTTCAGCGGCGGCGCCGACGTCAACGAGTTTCAGGCGCCTCCTCCACCGGGTTCGAAGAACATTCGCGACGTCATCGCCACGGTTGAGAAGAGCGACAAAACGTTCGTCGCCGCGATCGACGGCAACGCGCTCGGCGGCGCGCTCGAACTCGCCCTCGCGTGCGACTATCGCGTCGGGAGCAACAACGCGCGCGTCGGTCTGCCGGAAATCTTGCTGGGCCTGCTTCCCGGCGCAGGCGGAACGCAACGGCTTCCCCGGCTGCTCTCGGCGCGCAATCCGATGAACAACGGCCTCGCCGGCGTGCAGATGGCACTCGACATGATGCTCAAAGGCGAGTCGAAGAACGCGACACAGGCGAAAGGGATGGGGATTCTCGACGACGTCGCCCTCGGCGCCGTCGAGCGAGCCGTCGAACTAGCGAAGACGAAGGCCGGAACCAAGGCACGCGTCAGCCGCTTCACGTTCATCGTGTTGCCGTCGATGACGGCGATGGCCCACGGGATGGTGCCGCCCGAAGAGCGCGGCGGTCTTGCCGCGCACAAATTGATCGATGCGGTCGAAGCCGCCTCGGAGATGGAGTTCAAGTACGGTCTCGCGCACGAACGGCGGCTCTTTGAAGAGCTCGTGCGCAGCGGCCCGGCCCAAGCCGCGATCCACCTCTTCTTCGCCGAACGCGAACTGGGGAAGATTCCGAATCTCGCCGGCGACGTCAAGCCAAAGGAAATCAAGAGTGCGGCGGTCGTCGGCGCGGGGACGATGGGAACCGGCATCGCGATGGTCTTCGCGAACGCGGGGATCCCGGTATCGGTGATTGACGTAAACCCCGAGCAAGTGGAACGCGGCAGAGCCAACATCGCGTCGACGTACGAGGGTCAAGTCAAGAAGGGCCGCATCGCACCCGATGTGGCGAAGGCGCGAACGGAGGGCGTGAAGTTCGTCGGCGACTACGCCGCGATTGCGGACGTCGACGTCGTGATCGAGGCCGTCTTCGAGAGCATGAAGGTGAAGAAAGAGGTCTTCGCCGCGCTCGACAAAGCGCTGAAGCCCGGTGCGATTCTGGCCAGCAACACCTCGACGCTCGACATCGACGAGATGGCGAGCATGACGAGCCGGCCGGGCCAAGTGGTCGGTTTACACTTCTTCGCGCCGGCGAACATCATGCA
>PLCB01000006.1:0-499 GCA_003134695.1 Candidatus Zemynaea palustris
GTTGGGCGGTTGGGTGACGGCGACGATCCTTTCGAGCCCGAGATCATCGACGCCGTAGCGAACCAGCTCGCGCACGACCTCCGTTGCGACGCCACGGCCCCAAGCCTCACGCCGTAGCCCGTAGCCGACTTCGATTTCGGGATTCCCGTCGAGATCTTTCAGCGCGCCCCAGCCGAGAAACTCGCTGGTCGACTTGTCTTCGATCGCCCACAAACCGTAGTTGCCCCGCTGCCGCGCAATGATGCCGCGCGCCCTTTCCAGCGCTTCATCCGGATCGGTATCCGGCGGACGGATGTAGCGCATGACCTCGGCATCCATGTTCATCGCAGCCAACAGCGGCGCATCGGATTCCGCGAAGCGGCGCAACACGAACCGCTCCGTGTTACGCGGGCCTAACGAAACGGCCTCGGATTTCTCCGAGGCCGCCCCTTCGCTCATCGAAACCCTATTGCAGTGAAACGCGGAGCGGGCCGATTTCGCCGCAGGCGATGCGCGGGCC
>PLCB01000006.1:551-13182 GCA_003134695.1 Candidatus Zemynaea palustris
TGCCCTGCGGGTCAAAATGGCCGCCGGCGGCGCCGAACGGGGTCGCGTTCCCCTGCATGTCGCGCAGCGGGTTACATGATCCGACCTCGTGGATGTGCATCCCATGCGCGCCGGGCGGAAGGCCGGTGACGTCGACGCGTACCTGCACGCCGTTGTCGACATCGAGAAAGAGCGCCTGACCGAGCTGCTTGCCGGTCGTATCGTAGATGTAGGCAGCAAACGTCGGGACCATCGGCTGCGTGAGAACGGGCCGGAGCGACCCGACGGTCGCGAACAGCAGCGCGCAAACGGCGATGGCGGTGAACCTGAGCATCGTTGTCATCGGTCTCTAGTTTTCCTCCGCTCGGATGGTCGGGCGATTATTCTTCGAGGGTCGTCGTGTCGCCGAGTTCGAGTCCCGCTTCTTGCGCCTTGAGGAGCCGTCGCATGATTTTGCCGCTTCGCGTCTTGGGGAGCTTCGGGACAAACTCGATTTCGGCAGGCGTCCCGATCGGTCCGAGATGGAAACGGACGTGCTCGACCAGTGCGATCTTCAGTTCCTCACCCGGGGCGTGCCCCTGGCGCAAGACGACGAAAGCCTTGATGACCTCGCCCTTGATACTGTCAGGTTTGCCGATGACGCCGGCTTCCCCGCAAGACGGGTGAGAAACCAGGGCGCTCTCCACGTCCGCGGTCGCAATCCGGTGCCCGGCGACGTTGAGGACGTCGTCCGCCCGGCCCAGGACCGTAATGAACCCCTCCGTGTCGATGGTTGCGACGTCGCCGGCCGTGTAACAGCCCGGAATCTGGTTGAAATACTGAGCATAGCGATCGGGGTCGCCCCAGACGCCCGAGAACATGTGCGGCCAGGGATTGCGGATCACGAGCAGACCGCCGGCGCCGCGCGGCACCGGCTTGCCCGCTCGGTCGAGCACGTCGAACTCGATCGGGCCGAGCGCCTTCCCACTACGGTCCGGCCGGATCGGCATCGACGGCAGAAAACCGAGCATCATCGCTCCGGTCTCGGTTTGCCACCACTGATTGCAGACGGCCGCGCGCCGGTGACCGACGGCTTCGAACAAGAAGCGCCACGCTTCGGGATTGAGCGGCTCGCCCGCGCAGAAGACGGCTTGCAACGACGAGAGGTCGTGCTGCTCGGCCAACTCGGGCCCGAAGCGCATCAGCATGCGCGCCAGCGTCGGCGCGGTGTAGAGTTTGGTGACGCGATGCTTCGCGATCACTTCGTAGGCTGCGGCCGGCGACGGCCAGTCGGGCGAGCCTTCGCGAATGATCGATTGAAAACGATTCGCGAGCGCTCCGTAGACGATCAGCGAATGCCCGACGATCCAGCCGATATCGCTGGTGCACCAATACATGTCGTCGGGCGTCAGGTCGGTCGTCATCTGCAGCATCGCCGTCGCACCGGCCGTGTAGCCGCCGTGCGTCATCACGACACCCTTCGGTTTTCCCGTCGTGCCACTCGTGTACAAGATGAACAGCGGATCGTTCGCGGCGACGATCGTGGGCTCGCATACATCGGATTGACGGTGCGCGTAATCGTCCCAATCGCGTTCGCGTTCGGTGAGCGGATCGGCGGGTTTACGCCGGCGCCACAGGATGACGCGCCGAACGCACGGTGAGTTCTTCACCGCATCGTCGAGAATTTTCTTCAGATCGATTTCGCGGCCGCGCCGATAGGTAATGTCGGCGCCGATGACCACTTGCGCGCCGGCATCGTCGATGCGGTCGCGCAACGCGGTCGCGCCGAGGCCGGCGTAGACGACGCTGTGGACCGCGCCGATGCGCGCGCACGCCAGCATCGCGATGATTCCCTCGAGTGAGAGCGGCATGTAGATGCAGACGGTATCGCCGGTCTTGACACCGTCCGCTTTGAGTGCGTTGGCGTACCGGTTGACGGCGGCGAGCAATGCGCGATAAGTCATGCGCTGCTCGACGCCGTCTTCGCGAAGGTAGAGGTACGCGAGCGCATCGGGGCTGGTCACCATGTGCCGGTCCAAACACGAGACGGTAGCGTTGAGACGTCCGCCGACGTACCAGCTCGCGTTGGCGAGACCGCCTTCGAGCGTCGTCTGCGGCGGCGTCTCCCACGAGAGCCGTTCGCCGCAGGCACGCCAGAACGCGAGTGGGTCCCTGGCGAGCTCGGCGTTCCAGGCGTCTTGATCCGCGATCGATGCCCAACGCAAAGCTTCAGGGGGCGGCGGAATCCGCTCGCCGGTCGACAGCAGGTTCTCGATCAACGCTTCGGTCACGCTATCCTCGCCTCGGCCTCACGGCCGGATGAAAGTATGTTCGATGATGAGGGCGGCTCCCGTCGGCGAGCGCCTCAGGGAGAACTGCTCGAAGTATGCACCCTTCGACGTGCTCAGGTCGACGTTCACCGTCGCGCTGTCGCTGATTCCGTGAGCGTCGAGCTTGACGATTCGCAGGCTAGGATCGGCGAATTCCCTTTCCGAGAGCCTAACGGCCGGCGAGCCGCGCGGCCCATCGAGGACCGTTCTCGCCGAAGCATCATCGCCGCGCGCCAACGCGCCCAAATAAGAGCGCACGACACCGGCGCTCAGCCGTGCGAACTCCGAGTCGGCTTCATCGGTGGTCGGCGCCGCCGTCGGCACGGGCAGCGGCGCAGCCGTCACGGGCCTCGGCGCTTCCCTCACCGCATAGGGGGGAAGCGTCGCCGCAGGCTTCGGCGTGATGCGCACCGCGGTCACGACCGCCGCCGGCACCGGCGCTACGACCAGCGGCGACGCGGCGATCGCGACGCGTCGCGACGTCGGCATTGCGCCCGGAGTCGGCGGGCTCTTGGGGACGTTCAACGTGAGACCTGGTCCCGTCGCAGAAGCGGTCGGAGTCGAGGTCGGGGCGGGCGCGGCCGTCACGATCGCGACCGGCGATTTCGTGTTGCGCTGCAGCAGCACCGAAAGTCCCGCGCCGAACGCCAGCCCCAAGACGATGACGCCAAGCAGAACCGGAATCAACGGAACCGACGGCCCGTGCGAGCCGCGGCCGCGGAAGTGCCGCGGCGGTGGGATATCGTCCATGGCAGGAACATTTTCGTCGTGCGCGACGTGCGGCCTACGCAGAATGAGCGGCGCGGTTTGGGCACGAAACCGGCGCGACCGTGATTCACGTGACGGTTCCGATTGACGTCGGCACGATTGCAAAAACAGGCTCGAGCGCGTTCGCGCTCGCGACGCCGATGCGCGTCGACGAGCTGTTGGTGTTCGCCGTCCACTTGGCGCTTGGTGAGCGCGCACCACAAGACAAGCGCGATCGCGGCGTCCGCGCGACGCTGGCCGGATTTGCCGAAGGCCGCTTCATCGTCGCCGTGAACGGACGCATCTTCGACCGCCCCGACGAGGTCGTGGTCGCCGCCGGCGTCGTGACCTTGCGCTTCTTTTGCCCGAATTCGGCCGGCTTCGCGGGCAGGGAACAAACAGCCGCCCCCTAACAGGGGCCGTACAACTCTAGCCTTTTTGACGCCCGGAGTGCTTTTGTTCATGCGCATTCGTTCACGCGTCGCCTTCACCATATGCGCCTTGTTCGCGCTCACGACATTCGGTGTGCAACAACCCCTCCGCGCCGACGACGCGCTCGCGGCCATCAAGGCCCGCGGTAAGATGATCGTCGGCGTCAAAGCCGACTATCCGCCGTTCGGCTTCCTCGACGGCGAACACAATGTCGGCCTCGAGATCGACCTCTTGCACCTCATGGCGAAAGATTTAGTCGGCAACGCCGACGCGATCGAGTTCGTCCCGGTCGTCTCGGCCAACCGCTTCCAATATCTGAACACGTCGAAGGTCGACTTCCTGATGGCGACGGTAACTATTACCGATACGCGCAAGAAAGTCGTCGACTTTTCCGCACCCTACATGAAGTCCGGTTCGGGCATCATGGTCAAGCGCGGCAACCAGGACATTCATGACGCACCCGACCTCGCCGGGAAAACGGTCGTCGTGGTCCCGGGTTCCACGGGCGAAGACTGGATGAAGAGAGCCAATCCGACCGCGACCTTGCTCCGGCTGCCGCAAACCGCCGAAGCGCTGCAAGCGGTCAGCGGCGGGCGCGCAGATGCGTTCGTTCAGGATCTCGCGCTGCTCGTCGGCCTCGAGAACTCCGCGCAAGGCGCGCTCTTCAAAGTCGTCGGCAAGTCGTACGAAGATGCACCGGCCGGCGCCGCGTGTCGCAAGGGCGACAGCGGTCCGTGCGATTACCTTACCAAAGAACTCGAAAAGTGGCAGAAGAACGGGACGCTGAAGGCCGAGTACAAGAAGTGGATTCCGGTCGGCCCCGCACGCTTCATGCCGTAGCCACGGCACCGTTACGAACATAGGGCTACTCGCCGCCGCGCGCCTCGATTTCTCGATCGTTCGGGAGTCGCTGCCCGAACTCGGCTGGGGCGCCCTGTGGACGCTCGAGGTCACCGCGACCGGCATCGTCGGGATGTTGCTCGTCGGCATCGTCGGCGCGGCGATGCGCACCTCGAAATCGGCGCCGGCACGCGGATTTGCGACGGCCTTCGCCGAGTTCTTTCGCAACACGCCGCCGCTGGTTCATATTTTCTTTGCGTACTTTGCGCTGCCGGTCGTCGGGATCAAGCTGCCGGCGTTCGTTGCGGGGACGCTCGCGCTGGTCTTTTATCAAGGCGCGATCGCGATCGAAATCTTGCGCGCCGGCATCGAGGCGGTTCCGAAAGGGCAATTCGAGGCGGCGAGCGCGCTCGGGCTGTCGGGTTTCGAGCAGTTCCGTTCGATCGTCATGCCGCAGGCATTTCGGATCAGCCTGCCGGCGCTGGGCAACAATCTGATCTCGCTGCTCAAGAATACGTCGCTGATCTCGGCGATCGGCGCGATCGAAATCACGGGGGTCGCCAATGACATCATCGCGATCCGCTTGACCAGCGCCGAACTCTACCTCACAATCGGCGGCTTCTATCTCGTGTTGGTGTTCATTTTGTCGGGCATCCTGCGCTCCACCGAAGCGCGGCTCGCACGGTACGGTACGTGAACCCCGCATACTTTCCGGCACTTCGCGACGTCCTCGTGCACGGGCTCCCGGTCACGATCGAGGTCAGCTTCGCTTCGATGCTGATCGCGGTTGCCGGTGGCCTCGTTCTGGGCGTCGTTCGCGCGTTGCGCAATCCGGCGCTCGACGCGATCGTGATCGCCTACGTCGAAGTACTGCGCGGCATCCCGCTGCTCGTTCTGATGTTCTTCGTGTTCTTCGGGCTGCCGCAACTCGGATTGCATTTCCCCGAGATTCCGTCGGCGATTATCGCACTCGGGCTGTGGGGCGCCGCAAACGGAACGGAGATCGTGCGCGGCGCGATTTTCTCGATCGCGAGCGGCCAGAGCGAAGCCGGAGCGGCGCTCGGCCTCGGTTGGCTCCAAGTGATGACGACCATCGTCCTTCCGCAAGCACTGCGCCGGATGATCCCGCCGTTCATGAGCCTGTTCGTCTCGATCGTCGAATCGAGTTCGCTGGCTGCCCTGATCGGCGTCCGCGACCTGCTCGAAATCGTGCGCATCAAAGTCGAAAACGACGCGACGCTTTGGCTCCCGCTGCTGATCAGCATCCTGTTCATCTACTTCCTCATCAACTATCCGATCTCGATCGCCTCGCAGCGCCTCGAGAAACGGCTCACCTAGGAGGACGCACTAAATGACGATGGTCGCGATGTCGCACGTCCGCAAAGCGTTCGGTTCGAACGAGGTCCTCAAGGACATCAGCCTTGCGGTCGATCCTGGCGAGGTCTGCTGCATCATCGGCCCGTCGGGCAGCGGCAAGTCGACCGTCTTGCGTTGCATCAACCGGCTCGTCTCGATCGACGGCGGCGAAGTCATCGTCGACGGCCTTTCGGTGACGGATCCGAAGGTCAAAGACGTCGATCTGCGCCGGCGCGTCGGGATGGTCTTCCAGCAATTCAATCTCTTTCCGCACATGACCGCACTCCAGAACGTGACGCTCGCCCCGCGCAAAGTGCGCGGCCTGGCCGGCGCTCGAGCCGAGGAGACCGCGATGCGGCTGCTCGCGAAAGTCGGCCTCAAGGAGAAGGCGCAACAGTATCCGGCGCAGCTCTCCGGCGGCCAGCAGCAGCGCGTCGCGATCGCGCGCGCGCTCGCGATGGAGCCGAAGGTGATGCTCTTCGACGAAGCGACCTCGGCGCTCGACCCCGAGATCACGGGCGAGGTGCTCGGCGTCATGCGCGACCTCGCCGCCGAGCACACCACGATGATCGTCGTGACACACGAAATGGGCTTCGCCCGTGAAGTCGGGACGCAGCTCGTCTTCATGGACGGCGGCGTGATCGTCGAAGAGGGAGCGCCGCGCGCCATCTTCGAGAACCCGCAGGCCGAACGAACGAAGGCCTTTCTCTCGAAAGTCCTCTAGCGCAGCTAGCGCCTCAGGGGCCGCCGATCGCCTGCGGATGGCGCTCGCGGATCAATTGTGTGTAGAGCGCGTTGGGCCAAGCGAAGTCGCGGCGGGTGAACGCCTCCGGCCGGTTCGGATTGAACGATTCGTGGAGTCGGTGATCGCCAACGTCGGAGGCGACGATGTAGGTCATCAGCCGGTTGAACTCGCGATCGTCGTAGGTCGTGAAGGCTTGCATCACCAGGGCCAGCGGCCAGACGTAGCCGCGCGGCGTGTGCGAGCTGCCGATCCCGCTCGCGAATTTTCCGACGTAGAAGTACGGATTGCGCTTCGAAAGAACGAATGCGCGCGTCGCACGATAGATCGAATCGTCGTTTGAAACGTACCCGAAGTAAGGTATCGACAAGAGTGACGGAGGGTTGGCGTCATCCATGAGGATCGTGTGGCCGCGCCCGTCCACTTCATAAGCATACATCTTGCCGAAACCCTTGAGGTTCACCGTCCCGTGTTGCTCGACACCGCGCTGGATCTCGACGCTCAGCCCCCAAGCGTTTTCGGAGGCGCGCTTATCGTGATAGACGGTCTTCTCGATCGCACTCAACTCACGCAGCGCGACGACCGCGAACATGTTGACCGGAATGTTGTACTGGTAGCGCGCCGGATCGTCGGAGGGCCGGAACCCGGTCCAGATCATCCCCGTGTACTTGACCTGTGTACCCGTGCCGCCGGCCAACTCGGGATGCCGGTAGCGCGAGCGCGCCGCGTGGCGCTGCTCGTCGCGCAACACCACCAGAATACGCTTGAACGCGCGCTGGACCCCCGGCGTGAAGATCGAACGATCGCCGGTCGCGCGCCAGTAGCGGGCAGCGAACCAGATCGGATAGATCAGCGAGTCGACCTCGAATTTGTGCTCTGCGACACGGTAGTCCGCAAGAAACGCGTTGGCGTACGCGTCGACCAGAATGCAACGCGCCATGCGTGCCACGACGCCGCGCAGCACCGCCTTCACCCGCTCGTCGCTGGCGGCCAAACCGATGTACGGCGCCATCACTGCTGCCGCGTCGCGCAGCCACTCGGCGTCGATATCGCCCGAGGAGACATAGGTCGTCCCGTCGCGCTTGAGCGTCGCGTGCCGGTTGAGCGCTTCGTCGTAGGCGGTGAGATAGATCGTCTCGAGCTTCGCCCCGAGCGAGCCTTGCTCGCCGGCGCGAACGCTGCCCGCCATTTCGCCGAAGACCGCGATCACCAGAGCAAGCGCCAGCCCGCGCAACTTCAGCATCGGATAACTCTATCCGCGACCGCGCACGCAAACCCTGGAAAATTGGGAGGATCGAATGAAACCACGCCGGGACCCACTGCGTTTGGTTTGATATGAAGCGCGCGCCGGTCGTCGCCGCCATCTTGTGCACGCTCGCGATCGCGGGCGGGCCGGCTGGGCCAGTGCGTGCGGCCGACCAGCACTACTTGGTGTCGGGCCGTGACAGTTTCGTTATCGGCGACGGGGACATCCAGAGTGAGGTCAACTACCGGGGAAGCGAGGTCCTGACGGTGACGCGGCGCGGCACGACCACGCGCTACGTCGCGAAGGTTTCGTACGTGCGCGACGATCAGGGCGCGGCCAGTCCCGCGACGGCCGCCTACGTCGTCGATTTTTCGGCGAGCGGCGATCAGATCGCGTCGGCGGACCACGATCCCGACTATCTGACCGTCCTCAACCAGCCGTTCGCGGCACAACTCGACGCTAAGACCCTCACTGAATTGCGGACGCTGCGGGCAGCCGCTCCTTTCGACTTTCCCTCGCCGTTTACAAATACAACCTTTCACGGCCGCCTCGAACGCATCGGCGTCGGGAGGATCGGCCCGCGCCAGGCCGTCGGCGTCCGCTTCGAAGCGGGCGGCCCCATGAAAGGCAGCTTGCCGGACCGGCCGGAGCTCAAGCTGGTCGGCGGGATCGTCATGAGCGGCAGCGCCTATTACGACCTCGAAACGGCTCGCTTGCTGTCGCTCGACGCGACGGTGACGATCTCGGCCACGGTCTCGAATCGCTCGAGCAAAGACCCCGTCACGATCGTCTATCGCCGCACGTTGCGCGCCGACCTCGAACGGCCGAACACCGAGGCGAGCAGCCGCTGACGGCGTAGTAGTCCCGAAACCTTACCCCAAGGGACGCGGTCTAGGCGCTCATGAGCGCCCTCCCGCTCCTGGTCCAGGAGTTTCGCGTGGCCCCTCAAGGGAGGACCGCGGAGCGGAAAGCGTCGCGGGCGGCGACGGTGCCGCTGCGGTCCGCCGGCTCGATTCCTTCGCCCGAGAATTTCGAGCGGATCGTGGACGATTATCAGCGCCGGCTGTACGGCTTTGCCTTGCGCATGACCGGCAACCGCGAAGACGCCGAAGAAATCGTCCAGGACGCGTTCGTGCGGGCCTTCCGCGCGCTCGGAAAGATGACCGTGGAGCAGCGCCGCGAGCTGCGACTGCAACCTTGGCTATATACCATCACGTTGAACGTAACGAGGAATCGCTTACGCTCGAAACGGCCGACGAACGTCGCGCTCGATTCGCTCGCCGATCCCGATGCGTTGCTCAACACGACGCAAGAGGGACCCGAGCAGCCCGAACAGATCATCGAACGCGGGACCGACTTGGCCCTGGTCGAGCAAGCCCTTCTTCAACTTCCGATGCACCTGAGGGCAGCCGCTACGTTACGATTCATCGAAGGCCGAAGCCACCCCGAGATCGCGGAAATTCTCAACCAACCGATCGGAACGGTCAAGTCGCACGTGCATCGCGCCGTGCGCATCCTACGGCGAATCCTCGGCCCGCAAGTCGGCCGAGTCGCGCCGAGTGAAGAGACTGCCCATGCGGTGTTGTGACGTCGAAGCGTTGTGGGACGAGATGCGCGAGGGCGTCCAACCCCGCAGCGAACACGTCCTGGCCCACTTGCGAGGCTGCAAAACTTGTCAAGATCTTTACGAACAGTTCGAAGGCGTCGCGTACTGCCTCTCCTGTCTCCCGATCGTCGAGCCACCTCAGAACCTCGTCCCGCGCATTCTCGAGCACATCAAGACCTATCGCGAGCGCTTCAAGAGCGCCGAACCCGACTCGATTGCGCGCATCTCGTCGCCACTCGGAACCTTAGTGATCGCCTGGCGCGGACGCGCCATCACCTTCGTCGGAATCGAAATCCGCGACTTCGAGGAAGAGCGCCGTCACGTCGAACGCCGCTTGCGCCGTTCCGCCTTGCCTGCCGACGCGCCCGCTTGGGTCAAGGATGCGGTGAAGCAGTGGTTTCGGACTTGGCGCGTCGACCTTAGCTCTATCGACATCTCCGAGCTGACTGAATTCGAGCGCGCGGCTCTGCGCAAGGCCGCCGAGATCCCGCCGGGTGAAGTTCGCTCCTACGGTTGGATCGCGCGCGAGATCGGTCACCCGCACGCGGCGCGTGCCGTCGGTCAGGTGATGGCACGCAACCCCGTCTCGCTCTTCTTCCCCTGTCATCGCGTCGTCGCTACGAGCGGCCGGCTACACAACTACGGCGCCGGCCTCGAAATCAAAGCCCGCATTCTCAAAATGGAAGGCTTTCGCGAATCCACCAAAGCCTGACGCACGCGAGGCAGCGCGACGTTGCCGACGCGTGTCTCAAAGCGAGGCGATTCGACGTCCGAACGAGCGATCTACGACGAGGCGCGGAGCGCGTGATGCGCGAGAGCGCCGAGCGGAGAAGCCACGATTTGCCATGGAGGGCAAATCGTGAAGCGGTCGCGAGGAGGATGTCGGACCGCCGAGCGCCACACGTGGTCGAGACCGACCTGTCGCGTCGCTGAAGCGTGCAAAGGTGCCCCATAAACCAGAGCGAAAGGCCTCCAGCGCAATACGTCCGCGGCCCCTTCATATACAGACCAAATGAAGGTCAACAGACGGACAAAGGGAGGTGATCATCGTCAGTTCAGATGGCAGTAAACGTTTAGACTATACGATGATTGGAGGTGCGCAGACCTAAGGGCTGCGCGCAATACAACAGTCTACCCTAGTCCGCCGGCCGCGTGCCGGCTTTTTTTTTGCCCGACGCGCCAGGCACGCTCTGCGGCTTCGGCTAAACGTCGCTCCCGTGCCTCGGCGGATACTCGTCACGGGATTCGAGCCTTTCGGCGGTGACGCGGTCAATCCGAGCGAGCTGATCGCGCGCGACCTCGACGGTCGCCGCGTCGGCGGCTACCGGGTCGTCGGGCGGACGCTGCCGGTCGACGCGCACGCCTTGCCTAAGGCCCTGGCGGCGGCACTCGGCGACGCAGAGGAGCCGGACGCGATCCTCGGGACCGGACTTGCGGCCGGACGAACGGCGCTGGCGCTCGAGCGCACGGCCGTCAACCTCCTCGATTTCGAGCAGCCCGACAACGCCGGGACGCTCCTGAGCGGAGCGCCCGTCCGCGAGAATGGCGCGGCGGCGTACTTCACGAATCTGCCGCTCGCCCGCATCCTCGCCACGTGGCATCAAGCCGGCATCCCCGGGTACGTCTCCGACTCGGCCGGCACCTACATTTGTAACCAGCTCTTCTACGAGGTCCTCGCGCTGAACGAACGCTCGATTCCTATAGGCTTCGTCCATCTACCGTGCACGCCGGAACTAGCGATCGCCCGGGGACCGGCCAAGACGCCCTCGCTGCCGCTCGAGCTTCAGCGCCGCGGCATCGAGACGCTGATCGAGGCCCTTTGAACACCAACGGCGAGCGCGATCCCCGCGTCGACGCGATTCCCGACGTCCACGGTCACGCCAAAGGCGAGCACAAGCCGTACGCCGAGGAGCGCCCGATCCCATACACCGCGCGGATGCTTTTCCTCTGGTTTTATCACGCTTGCGTGCGTAGTTCCCCGCGCTTCATGATGGTCGCCGACCACATGAACTACCTCACCTTCGAAGATCCGGCCGCCGTCAATCTCGTGCGCCGTGCCCTCAAACTCGCGCACGCCGGCGATCTCTACGGCGCCGCCGAGACGGCCGGCGTCGAGGTCGGTCACGCCGCCGTCGTCTCCGAAGGGCTGCGTCGTGGCATGCGCTACTCGATCGGCGCTGAGGTCGACAACGACCCGCGCAGCCGTCCCGACGCGCAGAACATCGTCGACGCGATGCGCCCGGACGCGATGATTCGCTCGGTGCACTTCCTGACGATCGAGCATCCCGAGTTGGGCGCCGGTTATCAATGGGCGTTCGACAACCCCGAGTTCGAGCAGCTCTATGCTCACGTCGGAACCGAGAAAGTCTGGCAACTCTACGTGACGGCGCTGCTCGAAGCGATCGAGAAACTTCCCGGGCACATCGTCGGGCATTTTTACGTCCCGGCGAAATTCGGCAATTGGCCCGAAGACGCCAAACTCGATCAGTATGAAAACCAATTGATCGATGCCTGCGCCGCTCGCGGGATGGCGATCGAACTGAATTCGCGCTTTCTCTATAGCCATTTCGCCGACGACGAGCACAACAAGCGCCGCTATCGCAACGCCAGCCTGCGACTTCTCAAGAAAGCGAAAGCGCGCGGCGTCGGCATTGCGGTCGGGTCCGATGCTCACAGTCCGAAGGATCAAGGCAACCATTTCGACCTGATCCTCGAGATGCTCGACAAAGCCGGGATCAACGAGCTGGTGTTTCCGGTCGACGGAAGAATGGCGCGCGTCGCGCTGCGCGCCAGCGAAGAACTCCTCAAGCAGCAAGCGACGCCGCCGCCGCCGCCGATCGGCAGCAGCGTCAGCGGCTTCGGCCGAGCCGAACTCGCCGCACGCGACGGCGGCATCCTGCTGCCCGAGTCGGAACTCGGCGTCAGGAAGGGCACGAGGGGCGGGATGAAG
Source organism: Candidatus Zemynaea palustris (assembly GCA_003134695.1). Taxonomy (GTDB): domain Bacteria; phylum Vulcanimicrobiota; class Vulcanimicrobiia; order Vulcanimicrobiales; family Vulcanimicrobiaceae; genus Zemelea; species Zemelea palustris. The sequence continues at coordinate 12,759 of PLCB01000006.1, forward strand.
ACTGCGGCCGACAAAGCTGCCGCCGCTAAACTCGCCGCCGCCGCTAAACTCGCCGCCGCCGAAGCCAAGGCCGCTGCGAAAAAAGCGGCTGCTGAAAAAGCAGCGGAACTTAAGGCTGCGGCAGCGGCGAAAAAAGCCGCCGAGGCCGCCAAGAAAAAAGCCGAGGCCGAAAAGAAAAAGGCCGTCGCCGCCAAGCAGGCCGCCGCCAAGAAACTCGCGGCCGAAAAGAAAAAGACCGCCGCCGCCAAGAAGGCCGCCGCCAAGAAACTCGCAGCCGAAAAGAAAAAGACCGCCGCTGCCGCCAAGAAACTGGCCGCCGCAAAGAAAGCCGCCGTCAAGAGGGTCGCGACCGAAAAGAAAAAGGCCGCCGCTGCTGCCAAGAAAGTAGCCGCCGCCAAGAAAGCCGCTGCCAAGAAAGTGGCCG
>PLCB01000006.1:13248-46530 GCA_003134695.1 Candidatus Zemynaea palustris
CGCCGCTCGCAGAAGACCGAGGCCCGTCGCGAGGGCCAGGTCCGCGGCGAAGCGGCCGGCCGCGAAATCCGCCTCGAAGAAGAAATCGAAGCCCCGCCGCTAGAACTCCGCACTTCCTCTGGAGCAACTTTTTAGATGCCAGATCTGACCCGCCGCCGCAACGTCGCCGTCGTGGGCCCGTTCCATTCGGGCAAGACCAGCCTCATCGAAGCCATCCTCGCGCAGTGCGGTGCGATCCCGCGGCGGGGTTCGGTCTCCGACGGGACCACCACCACCGACTACGAGCCCGAGTCGATCGACCGCGCGCAATCGACGACGGTCGGTTTCGCCTACTGTTCGACGGCGAACGTCGACTTGACGCTGGTCGACTGCCCGGGCTTCCTCGAGTTTGCCGAGGAGGCGAAGTACGCGCTAGCCGGCGTCGACGCAGCGATCATCGTCATCGAACCCGATCCGGCACGGGTCAAGCAGACGCGAGCGATGGTCGAATTTCTCGACGACCGGAAACTCCCGCACTGCTTCTTCATCAACAAACTCGACAAACCGGGAAGCGATTTTCGCAGAACGCTCGCGGAGCTGACCGCGAACTACGGCAACCGAGTGGTCGCCGAGCACATTCCGATCGGCGAAGCCGAAAATTTCCGCGGCTACATCGATCTACCGGAGCAGCGCGCCTTCGTCGCTGAGAACGGCGTCGCCAAAGAGATTCCGATCGGTCCCGAGTTGGAAGGACCCGTCAAAGAGGCGCGGCAAAAACTGCTCGAAGCGCTCGGCGACTTCGACGATCATCTGCTCGAAGAATTGTTGGAAGGCGTCGAGCCGGCGCTCGACGAGGTGCGCAGCGACCTGCGCGACGAGACGTCGAAAGATCTGCTCGTCCCGGTTTTGGTCGGTGCCGGGATGACCGACATCGGCGTCGCCGCGAACGCCCTTCTCGAGGTCATCGAAAAACAATTTCCGCCGCCGGGCGGCGACCCGAAGGCGCCGCTGGTCGCGCAGGTGCTCAAGACGATCGTCCATCCGCAATCCGGGAAACTTTCGGTCGTTCGCATCTGGGAGGGGACGCTGAACGCCGATGCGACGCTCGTCGACACGAGCCGCGAAAGCGCGAAGGTGCGCGCCGCCGGGCTGTACCGGTTACAGGGAAAGAAACAGGAGCCGCTTCAGTCGGCGAGCGCCGGCGAGATCGTCGCGATCGCCCGCCTCGAGGGCGTGCTGACCGGCGACACGCTGACGAGCGGTGCGAAGACGGTGCGCGACGTCCCCCAGATCGCGGCGCCACTGTTCGCCGTCGCGATCAAACCGAAAGAAAAGCTCGACGAAGCGAAACTCTCGCAGATGCTGGCGCGCATCTGCGAGGAGGATCCGACGCTCAAGATCGTGCGTGCCGAGTTCACCAACGAATTGCAGTTGCTCGGGATCGGCGAGGTGCACGTCACGACGGCGATGACGAAGTTGTCGCGTAAGTACCACCTCGCGCTCGAGATGAAGCCGCCGATGGTCGCGTATCGCGAAACCATTACCCAACCGACTGAGATCCACTCGCGCTACAAGCACCAGACCGGCGGTCACGGACAATTCGCCGACGTGAAGCTCAAGATCGAGCCGCGCGAACGCGGTCACGGCGTCACGTTCGAGGAAAAAATCGTCGGCGGCGTCGTGCCCCGTCAGTTCTGGCCCGCAGTCGAAAAAGGCGTCCGCGAGGCGCTCGTCAAGGGCCCGATTGCCGGTTACCCGGTCGTCGATCTGCACGTCATGTTGGTGGACGGCGCCTTCCATTCGGTAGACTCGAGCGAGCAGGCGTTCAAGACGGCGGCGGGGATGGCGATCCGCGACGGCCTTCCGAAGTGCATTCCGGTATTGCTCGAGCCGATCGTCTACGTCGAAGCGATCGTACCCGAGGATAGCGCGTCGGCGATTCTCGGCGGCCTCACCGCGAAGCGCGGCCAGGTGCTTTCGTTCGAACCGGCCGGACAGCGCGGCTTCCAACGCGTCATCGCGTTCGCGCCCCAATCAGAACTGGGCAACTACATCACCGAGCTCCGGACCGCGACGCAAGGTCTTGGCAACTACACATGGCGGCACGAACGCTTCGATCCCGCGCCGCCGAAGGTGTCGCAATCGGTTCGCGAGGCCGTTTCCGCGTAGCAGGCTGCGGGGCGAGCCGCAGCCTGATCCTGACGGCGTTTGCGGTCGCGTGCACGCTGCTGGCCGGTTGCACGAAGGTGGGCACTGAATCGGGCGCGGCCGCGAGCGGACGCCATGCTTGGACGATTCCCGGCACATTGCGGATCGGCGTCCAGAGCACACCTAACACGCTCAACGGAATCCTCGGAACGAATACGACCGAAGGGATGATCAACCGCCTCATTTTCGATCCGCTCGTCTCGGTCGACGCAAGCGGGACAACGCAGGTGCCGATCCTCGCGGCCGAGGTTCCCACGCTCGAAAACGGCGGGATCAGCAAGGACGGCTTGACGATCACCTATCGCCTGCGCCGGAACGTGCTGTGGCACGACGGCGCGCCGTTCACGAGCGAAGACGTCAAGTTCACGTGGAACGCGATCGTGAACGCGAAGAACAACGTCATCGCGACGACTGGCTACAACCTCGTCAAGTCGGTCGACACGCCGGACAAATATACGGCCATCTTTCACATGAAGCAGCGTTTCTCGCCGGCCGTGAACACGCTCTTTGGGGAGAGCGACGATCCGTACGAGATCATCCCCGCGCACTTGCTCGCTTCGCTGCCTAACATCAACCAAATTCCGTTCAACTCGGCGCCGGTCGGCACCGGGCCCTTTAAGGTGAAGCGATGGGCGCGCGGCGACCACATCGAGCTCGTTCCGAACGATAAATACTTCTTGGGCGCGCCCAAGTTGAACCGAATCCTGATCAAGTTCATCCCCGACGAGAATACCGAACTCAACCAACTGCGCTCGCACGAGATCGACTGGCAGCTCGAGGCGTCGCCGCAAGAATACAGCACCTTAAAGCGCATCGCCGATCTCAACATCATCCTTCAGGACAAGAACGAATACGAACGCATCCAAGTCAATACGAGCCATCCACCACTCGACGACGTGCTGGTGCGGCGCGCGATCGCGTCGGCGATCGACGTCTCGAAACTCGTGCATGACTTGACCTTCGGCTCGGCGACGATCGCCGACCAGGACCTGCCACCGTTCATGTGGGCGCATGCCGACAACGTGGCGCGTTACCCGTACGACCTACAGAAGGCGAAAGATTTGATGCGTCAAGCCGGCTGGACGCCGGGCCCCGACGGCATCCTGATGAAAAACGGCACGCCCTTGCGCCCGCTGTTGCTGATCACGAATAACAGCAACGCCACGCGGCGCAGCGGTGTCGTGCAGGTGCAGGCGATGTTACGCCAGCTCGGCATCGACGTCTCCATCAAAGAGTTTCCCGCATCGTTGCTCTTCGCGGCGATGGGCGCCGGCGGCATCTTGCAAAACGGAAGGTTCGATCTGGCCTGGACCGCGTGGGTCGCGGGGATCGACCCCGACCAGGCGTCGATCTTCTTTTGCAACGCGACGCCGCCCCACGGCAACAACGAAACGCACTACTGCAGCAATGACGTCGACGCCGCGGAGAATTCTGCGCTCGAGCACTTCGACGAACCGACGCGCAAGGCGGCCTACGCGAAGATCGAGGCGATCCTCTCGCGCGATCTGCCCCAGATCACCTTATGGTGGCCACGCCAGATCCAGCCGACCAATCCGGATTTCAAGGGGTTCGCGCCGAACCCCGTAACCGAATCCTGGAACGCGTATCAATGGACGATTTAGGACCCGAGCTGCGCCTGCCGCTCGGGATGATCCCCGAGCTGAAATGGCTCAAGACGATGATCATGGAGCGCGCGCTGACCCGCGGCGAGGTCTTGATGGCCGGCGGAAAACGCAGCGACTACTACATCGACAAATTCCGCTTGTTCTCGGATCCGACCGCGCTGCGACGTATCGCCCGAATGTTCGCTCCGATCGTCTCCGAGTTGAGTCCCGATCTCATCGCCGGGACGGAGTTGGGTGGCGTGATCATCGCGACGGCCGTTTCCCAGATGACCAACATTCCGATGATCGTCGTGCGGAAGAAGCCGAAAGCCTATGGCGCGTTCGCCGACGAGTTCGTCGAAGGGCCGTACGAACCGGGGCAAAAGGTGTTGCTGCTCGAGGACGTCGTCAGCAATGGGCGCGAGGTGCTGGTCGCCAAGGCGCGCCTTGAAGAACTGAAACTGCGCGTTACCGTCTACGCGGTCGTCAACCGCGGGCTCGCGCCGATCAAGTCGCTCATTCAGTTCTCGCTGCCGCGCGGCGACGCCAAAACCGAAAACTAGCGAAGAGCGGGCACGGCCTCACTAAACAATACGGTAAGCGAGATGATCGTCGGCGACGGCGATCTCGCCCTCGAACGTCGCGCGCGCTTCGTCGACCAGGTCGCCCGCGGCAAATTCGGCCGGGTAATGCGTGATGATGAGCCTGTCGACCCCAGCCTCCTTCGCCATGACGCCTGCTTCTCGAGCGCTGCAGTGACCGCGTGGCTCGGAATCGTCGCCGCCTTTTCGGAGCGTCGCCTCGCATAGGAACATTCCGGTTTCTCGCGCCAAACGGACGATGGATTCAGCGGGCGCCGTGTCGGCGGAGTACGTGACGCTTGCGCCGTTACAGTCGCATCGCATGGCGAAGGTTGGGATGTAATGCACCGTCGGCGCGAAGCGGATCTTCAGATCGCCGACCTCGAGACCGTGTTCCGGATCGTAGGTGCCGACGCGAAAGACCTCGCTCAAAAAATCAGTCGTCGAATCGGGGACGAAGGCCGAAACCATTCGCCGTAGCATCTCCTCGCCGCCCGGCGGCAGCCACAGCGCGACTTTCTTGTCGTTGCTCCGCGGTCCGTACTTGAGCATGTAGCGCATCGGGATGATGTCGAGGAAGTGGTCGGCGTGCATGTGGCTGATGACGACCGCATCCAGCGATTCGGCAGTGCCGTGCGCGTTCAGGTTTCCAAGCGAGCCGCTGCCCAAGTCGGCGAGGATCGCCCGGCCCCCGCCCTCGATGAGGTAGGCGCTGCAGGCGCGTTTCGGCCGCGGGATCGCATTGCTCGACCCCAGCACCGTGACGCGCAAACGGCTGTCGTCGCTCACGGCCGGCCCGGAGTGTCGTCTTTTTGAGAGAAGGAGCCCACTGAGCCTGCCTTGTCATGGGGGAGCCGAAATTTGGCCGAGGAGCCCGATACGCTACGCGAGCCGCCACATCCGCTCGTCGCGGCACTTGCCGAGGGGTTGCCGGCTGGTAGTCGCGTCCTGGTGGTCGGGGTAGGTAGCGGTCGTCACATCCCGCCGCTGCTCGAGGCGAGTTTTCAAGTCGATGTGGTCGAGGAGGACGCGCGGCGCGCAACCGCCGCCGCCGAGCGCTTCGCAGGCCAACCACGCGTGCGCGTCGCGCGCGCCGGCTATGCCGGCCCGATACCGTTCGCTCTCGACTACGATGGAGCGGTGTCGACGCATGCGCTGCTGCACGGATCGCCGCCGACGATCGCGGCATCGGTCGCGGCGATCGGCAATCGAATGCGCCCCGGCGGGCTCTTTCATCTCACGCTCGGTTCGATCAGGGACCCACGTTGCGGGGGCGGCGCCAGGATCGACGACGCCACCTGGGCCGCGGAAAGTGGTTCAGAGAGCGGTGTGCCGCACGCGTTCTTCGACGAAAATGCGGCACGCGCGCTGTTGTCCGAGTGGAACATTCTCTCGCTCGACGAGCGAAGCGCCGCCGAAACCGCCGGCCGGTGGGCTCACGCGCCCGCCGAGACGGCGACCATGATCCACTGGTTCGCTCGTCTCAAGCGCCGCTAAGATAGGGGCGCTACGAGTTGGCCTACTTCGGCGAAGCGCCCATGAGGTCGGACATCGGACTCGAAGCCGAAGCGTAGAGGCGTTTCGGCATCCGGCCCGCGAGATAGGCGAGCCGCCCCGCTTCGACGGCGAGCCGCATCGCGTGCGCCATCATGACCGCATCTTTGGCCAGCGCGATCCCGGTATTCATCAACACCGCATCTGCGCCGAGTTCCATCGCGATCGCGGCATCGGATGCGGTACCGACGCCGGCGTCGACGATCACGGGGATATTCGATCGCTGCTTGATGATCGTGAGCGAGTATGGGTTGCAGATACCGAGCCCGCTTCCGATCGGGGCGCCGAGCGGCATGACCGCTGCGCAGCCGGCCTCTTCGAGGCGCTTGCACGCCGTGGGATCGTCGATGATGTACGGCAGCACGGTGAAGCCGTCCTTGACCAACTCTCGCGCGGCGACGATGGTCTCGGCCGTGTCGGGATAGAGCGTCTCCGTGTCGCCGATGACTTCGAGTTTGATGAGGTCGGTGCCGAGCGCCTCGCGCGCGAGCTGCGCAGTGAGGACCGCGTCTTTCGCGGTCGTGCAGCCCGCCGTGTTCGGAAGAATCTTGTACCGCGAGCGATCGATGAAGTCGAGCAGCGTTTTCCCCGACGGATCGTCGATGTGGATGCGCCGAATCGCAACCGTAACGAGTTCGGTTCCGCTCGCTTCGTGCGCGCGCTGCATGACGTCGAACGACGAATACTTGCCCGACCCGACAACCAGGCGTGAGTGAAATTCGTGCTTGCCGATCTTGAGCGGCGTGTCGGCGACGCCGTTTGAGGGGGCCATCCCGGAGGGTTCGAGGCTTAGCCCGGGAGGCCCCACGCGCTTTGCGTGTGGGGGGCGCGCAGCCGAAGGCGTAGCGCCTCTTAAACTTCTTGGGGCCCCCAAAATGCAAGCATTTTGGGGATTCGCCCCCTTATCCCCCGGCGACGGCGCGAATGACCTCGACGACGTCGCCTTCCCGCAGGCGATGCCCGTCGAAGTTCGCCGTGCGAACGACCTGCTCGTTGACGGCTACCGCGATGCCACCGCGCTCTAACTTTAGGTCGCTCAGCAAGTCCGCTACCGTTGCCCCCTCGGCGAGTTCGCGATTCTCACCGTTTATCGTTGCGGTCATTAGCGCCAACCGATCATAGTCCAGTGTAGACGGGGCCTTCGCCGCCTTGAGGTGGCACCCACGTAATGATTTGATAGGGATCCATGATGTCGCAAGTCTTGCAGTGGACGCAGTTGCTGAAGTTGATCTGCAAGCGACCGTCGACGTGCCCATTGCCGTCCACTTGCTTGAAGAGCGGCTCGTAGACTTTCGCCGGGCAGAAGTACTGGCACGGATTTCCGTACTCGACGGTGCACTGGTCCGCGCAAATCGACGTGTCCGCGACGTGCAGATGCGGCACCTGGTCTTCGTCATGCATCGTTCCGGAGTTGAACACGTCGGTCACCTTGTCGAATGTCAGCACGTTATCGATCCTCGCCCGCGATTCGACCGCCAGTGGCTTTCGTTCCGAGAGCTTCTTCATCTGCGCGTACCCGGCTTCGCCGTGCAGCCGATCGATGAAGCCAAACGCCCGGCCTCCCATGTACATCGAGAGCCCGGCGTTGAACATCCCGGCAAACAGACCGCCCTTGAAGCCTTGGTGGAAATTGCGCGCGACGCGCAACTCGCCGCAGGCCCACGATTCGCGAAAGCGCCGATCGTACGCCGAGAGCGTCTCGGCGTCGCTCGTCTCGGCGGCGACCGCATCGAACGCGGTCTCCGCCGCCATGATCCCCGACTTGATCGCGAGGTGAATCCCCTTCAATCGCATCCCGTTCAAAAAACCGGCCGAGTCGCCGGTGATAAGCAACCCGTCCGAATAGCTGCGCGGCATGGCATAGAAGCCGCCTTCCGGAATCGCTTTCGCGCCATAGCGCAGCAGTTTCGCGCCGTCGAGCATCTTCGCGATCGCGGGATGCGTCTTGTATCTCTGAAAATTATCGTGTGGGTCGGTCGTCGGATCCTTGTAGTCGAGCCCGGTGACCAAGCCGATGTCGAGAATGTCGTTTGCCATCCCGTAGATGAAGCCGCCGCCGAAGGTTTCGTTCGGAAGCGGGAATCCGAAGGTGTGAATGACCATCCCGGCCGGCACCGAGCCCGGTTTGCACTGCCAAACCTCTTTCACGCCGACCGCGTACGACATCGGATCGCGATCCTTGTCCAGCGCCAATTTCGCGACCGCCTGCTTGGCGAGCGTTCCCCGTGGACCCTCAGCCAGGATCACGACTTTCGCCATGAGGTCGGGGCCGCGCTCATAATTCGTCTTTGGCTGACCGTTGTGGTCGACGCCCTTATCGCCGACGCGCACGCCGATGACGCGCGCATCGTCCCACAACAACTCTTGTCCCGGAAACGAAGGAAAGACGTCGGCGCCCAGTTCCTCTGCGACGCCGCCCATCCATTTCGCCAGCTTTTGCAGACTCGCGACGTACTTGCCGTGATTCTTCATCATCGGCGGCATGAGCGGACCCGGGACGGCAAACTTCCCGGTGTTCGTCATGTACCACATCGCGTCGCTCGTCACGGGCGACTCGAGCGGCGCCTTCTCGCGCCAATCGGGCAGCAATTCGTCAAAACCTTTCGGATCGACGATCGCGCCGGAGATCCCGTGATTGCCGATGTCGCCGCCCTTCTCAATCAGCATCACCGAGAGGCCGTCTTTGCCGCGCTCCTTCGCGAGTTGGCGCAGGCGAATCGCCGCAGCGAGCCCGGCTGGTCCGCCGCCGACGATGAGGACGTCGACTTCCAGTTGATCGCGTTCTGCCATAGCCACCGGCACTTCCGCGCCAGCAGAGCGGAGCCTTGGTCGCTGCTCGGGGGTTCCTCACGGCGGACGCGAAGGAAGATTCTATGCTCGTTCGCGTGACGTACGGCCGCCAGGGCCTCGATCTCGACCTTCCCGCCGACACCTATGTGGTCGAGCCTTCCGATGCACGCGGCGTGCCGGACGAACTCGCCGCATTTCGGGCGGCGGTCCGCGAGCCGATCGGCGCGCCGGCGCTTCGCGAACTCGTCGGCGCGCACGAGCGCGTCGTCATCGTCACCTCCGATATCACGCGTGCGACGCCCAACGAACGGCTCATCCCGTGGATTCTCGACGAACTCGGCCACGTGCCACCGGAAAACATCACCGTCATCATCGGCACCGGTTCGCACCGCGCGACCAAACCGGAAGAGATGGAGCGAATGTTCGGACGCGAGGTTCTCGAGCGCGTCCGCGTCATCGATCACGACGCGCACGATCCGTCTCAAGTAACGTACCTCGGCGCGACCTCACGCGGCGCGCAAGCGTATCTGAACGTCGACTACGTGAACGCCGACAAGCGCATCGTGGTCGGCTTCATCGAGCCGCACCTTTACGCCGGCTTCTCCGGCGGTCCGAAGGGGATCATGCCCGGCATCGCGGGGATCGAGACCGTTAAGTTCTTCCACAACTACCAGATGGTCGGCGACCCGAGTTCGACCTGGCTCACCCTCGAGGGCAATCCGATCCAGGAGATGGCGCGCGAAGTTACTGCGATGGCGCCGCCCCATTTCATGGTCAACGTGACGCTGAACGGACGCAAGCAGATCACCAGCTTCTTCTGCGGCGACTACCTTAAGGCGCATCTGGTCGGCTGCGCGTTTTGCAAACAGACGGGGGCGACGCCGGTGCCGCACCGTTTCGACGTCGTCGTGACAACCAACGGCGGCTATCCGCTCGATCAGAATCTCTATCAGTGCATCAAGGGGATGTCCGCAGCGGTCGGGATCACCAAGCAAAACGGAACGATCGTGATGTGCGCCGAGCTCTCGGACGGGCTCCCCGATCACGGTAACTTCAAGGAGATCGTCCGCGCGCGTGCCACCCCGAGCGACCTCTTGGCGATGATCGGCGCGCCGAACTATTCGGTCTACGACCAGTGGGCAGCCCAGAGTCAAGCGATGGTCTTACTGCACGCGAAAGTGTTGCTGCACTCGACTCTGCCCGAGGACGTGATTCGCTCGGCGATGCTCACGCCGACGCGCGACCCGTCAGCCGCCGTGCGCGAAGCGCTCGCCACGGCGGGGCCGGGCGCCACCTGTGCCGTCCTTCCGTTTGGTCCGTACGTGGTGCCTTACGTGAAAGAGCCGATCTCAGTCTGAACCTGGGCGCGCGAGCGTTCGAGGGAGGTGACGACGGCGATGCGGTGGATCGCGATGCGGTCCTTCCATGGTCGGCAGCGCGGCGATTCGAAGGTCAGCGAGCGCCGAGCCGCGCCGCTGCGCAAGAGCGAAATGCTGTGCGGAAGTTTGCGTTCGAAGGTGGCCTCGATCTCCGCATCGGGAATGACGCGACCGCGCTCGAGCGTGTAATGTCTCGCCGTGGGCGGGTAGCCGAGCTCGTAGCCGTGCTGGAGGTCTTGCACCGGTAGGCCGGCGTCATCGATCGCCTGGACGATCGCGCGGCCGAAGGGGACGTCGTCGACCTTCGGCTCGTAACAATAGAATCCGTCGGCTTCGAAATCTTCGTGCAAATCGAGATTGAGCACGAACCTTCGGTCGCTATTGGCGGCGATCATCGCGCGCGCCTCGGGCGAGGATCCGCCGCGACCGAAGCTCCGGTTGAGGTCGATGCCGTCGGCGCTCTCGCGCGTCCCGAGGACGTAACCGCTCGGATTCGTGCAGGGCCACAGTCGATAGGCGAATCCGCGATCGAGCAGGCCGTCGCGTGCGAGGCTCAACAGCGCCCACGGTGCGGCTTGTTCGTCCCCATGCACGCCGGCGGTAACGATGACCGCGGGCGCGCCCGGCCCGCCGAGCGCGACGATGTCCGCGACCAGCATCGTTCGCACGACGCCGACGCAGGCGACTTCACGCACGCTGACGCCGTGCTCGCGCAGCGCCTTCCAGGCGCGCTCGAGTTCGGCGTACGGTGGTGCGTCCAGCGAAGTTCTTAGCCGTGTGCCGCGTGCATCGTGCCCGGCTGCCGTGCGCGGAGATACGGCTCGACCTCTTTGGCCGGCATCGGCTTGGCGTGGTAGTAGCCCTGCTGCTCGTCGCAGCCGATCTTCCGAACCAGCGCCGCTTGCGCCGCCGTCTCGACGCCTTCGGCGACGACGCGCAAACCAAGCGCGTGACCGAGCGCGACGATCGCTGCCACGATCGCCGCGTCCCCGCTGTCGACGGCGAGGTCGCGTACAAACGCCTTGTCGATCTTGAGCGCATCGACCGGAAAATGCTTGAGATACGCAAGCGAACTATAACCGGTTCCGAAATCGTCGACCGCGACCCGGACGCCAAGCGATTTCAGTTCCAACACCGCGGTTCGCGCGCCCGTCACGTCGTTCATGACGGCGCTTTCGGTGATTTCGAGATCGAGCAGATCCGCCGGGACGCCCGATTCCGCGAGCGCCTCGCGGACCGTCAGCGGAAACGAGGGATCGAGCAACTGTCGCGCCGAGATGTTGAGCGCCATGCGCAACGAGCCGATCCCCGTCTCGCGCCAGCGATGCAACTGGGCGAGCGCGGAACGCATGATCAAGCGCCCGAGCGGGATGATGAGGCCGATCTCCTCGCACAGATTGACGAAGCGGTCTGGGTAGACGAGCCCGAGCGTCGGGTGCTGCCAGCGAACGAGAGCTTCGACGCCGACGAACGCGGCGTTTGCTCCGACGATGGGCTGATAGTGTAGCCGAAACTCGTCGCGTTCGAGCCCGTGTCGCAGCTGGTTTTCCATCGTGAGATGCTCGACTGCGCGCTCGTGCGTCCGCGCCGTATAGAAGTGGAGACCATGTCCGCCGGCCGTCTTCGCGCGAGAGTGGGCGCTGCGCGCCGCGCGAATCAGGTCATCGACCGACTTCGCGTCGTCGGGGAAGAGGCTGACGCCGATGCTGACGCTCGAATAGAGTTCGCGACCGTCGATCTCGAAGCGCGCGACGAAGGCATCGACCAGCGCCTGCGCCATCCGCGCCGCGTCGGCGGCGGTTTCGACGTCGACCAGCGTGACGACGAACTCGTCGTTGCCGTGGCGCGCGACGACGTCGCTTTCCCGCACGACGTTTCCGATACGCTCGGCGGCGCGTTGCAGCAGCGCGTCGCCGAAACCGTGACCGAGCGTCTCGCTGATCGCCTTGAAACGATCCAGGTCGAGGACCAGCACGGCGACGCGCGAACCGACACGCTTCGCCCGCGCGAGCACGCGTCCAAGTCGTTCGCCGAGAAGTTTTCGGTTCGGGAGCTGCGTCAGCGGGTCGTAGTGCGTTTGATGGGCGAGGTCAGCCTCGGCGCGCTTGCGCGCGGTGATGTCAAGCATCGTCCCGAGCATGCGGATCGGCCGCTCCTCGCGATCGAACGTAAAGCGGCCGCGGAGTTCGACCCAACATTCGCCGCCGTCGGCGCGCGCGAGCCGCGTGTCGACGACGAACGGCTCCCCGTCGGTGCGCGCCGCCGCAAAAGCCGCGCGGACGCGATCGCGATCCTCGCGATGGATGAAACGCCACAGAAGTGCCGGCGTCGGCCCTATCTCGTTTGGCTTGAGCCCGCACAGCGCGAAGAGCTCGTCCGACCAAACGACCGCCTCACGATCGAGGTCGTGATTCCAGCTTCCGAGATGCGCAGCCGCCTGCGCTAATGTCAGATTTTCCTCGGCGCGCCGCGCGGCGGCGACGGCGCGGCGTTCCGCGGTAGCGTCGAAGGCGACGCCCAGAACGCCTTCGATCTCGCCGTCGTCGCTGCGCAGCGGTTCGACGTAGGTTCGGAAGAAACGCGACCCGATCTCGAGTTCGAGGTAGACCCGCTCGCCAGCGAGCGCACGCAGATGCGCCGCTGTCGGCGCGTATCTCTCGTTGTCCGAGCCGAAAAACTCGGCGAGCGACGCGCCGGTCGACGCTTCCAGCGTCAGCCCGACGTCGGCCAGCGCCGCACCGAGCGTCGCATGAAAGCGAAGCTCGCGGTCCACCGTCCAAACGAGCGCGGGGAGCTGGTTGAAAACTTGTCGCAGCCGGCTCTCGCTCTCGGCGAGGATTTCCAGGCTCATTGACCTGCGACTTGGCGCGCGGCCGAGCCGCCCCCTCTGTTACGAGACCGCGACGTCGAGGATTTCGATGGGATGCGCCGCTGGGAGATCGATGCCGCGCCGGGCGAGTAGCGAGCGGATCTGCAACGTGCAGCCCGGATTCGCACTCGCCAAGAGTTGCGGCGCGACGGATAGGATGTTGTCGACTTTCCGTTCGCCGATCTCTGCCCCGCTCTCAGGCTCGAGGAGGTTGTAGACGCCGGCGCTGCCGCAGCACTGATCGCCTTGCGGAATCTCGACGAGTTCGAGCCCCGGAATCGAGCGGAGCAGCGCGCGGGGCTCGTCGCGAATGCCTTGCGCGTGCGCAAGATGGCACGCGTCATGATACGCGACGCGGATCGGCGCCGGTTTGCGCGGCGCCACCGGCTCGAGGCCGGCAAGGAACTCGTTGACGTCGCGAACTTTGGCGTCGAAGGCGGCGGCACGCTCGCCGTGGACCGGGTCGCCGGCGAAGAGCGCTCCGTATTGCTTGAGCGTCGAGCCGCAGCCCGCGGCGTTGATGATGATCGCGTCGTAGCGGTCGAGTTCGTGTGGGTTTTCGACCGGAACGAAACGGTCCAGAAGTGCACGCGCGAAATCGGCCGACTCATCCGCCCTTCCGGCGTGAAGCGAGAGCGCGCCGCAACAACCCTGGTTGTGTGGAACGACGACGTCGAAACCTTCCGCCGCGAGGACTCGGATCGTCGAGGCGTTCACGTTCGGGAAGAACACGCGTTGGACGCAGCCGGCGATGAGCGCGACGGTTCCACGGCGCGCGCGCCGCGCCGGCGTAAAGGCCGGGAGCTGCACGCGCAGTTGCGAGAATTCAAGCGGCGGCGTCAGCTCGTCGAGTTGCCTCAGGCGTTTCGGAAGCAGATTGGTCAAGCCGCGCTCGCGCGTGAGTCTCTGCAAGCCGCTCTTTCGAAAGAGATACAGCAGCGGCGCGAGCAGCCGCAGCCGATCGGGCCGAGGAAAGAGTGCAAAGACGAGTTCGCGGAAGGCTTGGTCGAACGGTTCGCGTTTGTGCTCGTCTTCGACTTTGACGCGCGTCTCTTCGATCAGAAGGTCGTACCGCACGCCCGACGGGCAGGCGGTGACGCAGGCCATGCACCCGAGACAGCGATCGAAGTGAGTCACGACGGAGTCGTCGAGCGCGATCGCGCCCTCGTGGACGCCTTTCATCAAGTCGATCCGGCCGCGCGGCGAGTCCATTTCGTTCCCCCACGACACGTATGTCGGGCACGCCGGCAAACAGAAACCGCAGTGCACGCAGTCGGCGATGAGGTCGGCGTACGTCGCCGAGCTCATAGGCCTCCGAGGAAGCGGCCAGGATTGAGGCGCCGGTTCGGATCGAAGCGTTCCTTCAAGCGGCGCATGATCGGAAACGAATCGGGCAGCGCGCCGAAGGCGTCGATGCGTTCGCGCAGCGACGGCTCGGCGCACTCGACGACGACAAGATTCCCTCGGGCCGCTTCCGCGGCCGCGCGTGCGCCTTCGAGCGCCGAGACGAAGCGATCGCCTTCACGCGGAAAGCCGCCAACGAACGTTGCGCCGATCGTCGGATAGAGAACGACGCGGCATTCTCGATAGGCCGAGCGCAAAGGCGCGAGGATGTCATGCTCGAGCGATGGGATGAACGCCGGCGGGGTCGAGATGCGCAGCCGGACGTTGCCATAGGTCCGCGCACCTTCGGCGAGCGCCGCCGCGTCGACACCACCCCGCGCGTCGACTCGAGACACATTGCCGCCAAATAGGTCACGCGCTACCTCGCGCAACTTCGCCCCCTGACTTTCGACGCCGGCGCCAAAACCTTCGAACAACACGTACGTTGCGCAGGCATTAGCGTCCGCGAGCGCGATGACCGCCGACGGTTCGAGCCGGCGGTCGAGCAGCGCGCGGCACAACGTTCGCACGTCGCGCAGCGAGCGCGTCGCTACCGCGTGCCATTCGCGACGCTCGGACATCGGATGCAAGCGGAACGTCGCGGTCGCGATCAGGCCGAGCGTTCCGAGCGAGCCGACCATCAACTTCGGCAGGTCGAAGCCGGCGACGTTCTTGACTACCTTTCCGCCGCCGCGCGCCACCGTTCCGTCGGCGCGCACGATCGAGATGCCGACGATCAAATCGCGCAACGTTCCGAAACGCGTTCGCAGCGGCCCGTAGCCGTTGGTCGCGAGCAATCCACCCAGCGTCGCGAGTTCCGATCTCGGCGGATCGAGCGCGAGCCGCTGATTCTCCGCGGCGAGCGTCTTCTGCAGGGCGCCGAGCGTCAGCCCCGCTTCGACCGTAACGACTTGATCCGACGGCGCATACTCGACGACGCGTGTGAGTTTTTCGGTCTTGAGCAAGGTGTCGACGCGCTCCGGCGAATTTCCGTAGCCAAGGTCCGTCCCACCGCCCATGAACGAGACGCTCGCGCCGCGCGCGGCGCGGGCGCGCATGATCTCCGCGGCCTCGTCGAGCGTCGCCGGCACGACGATCTCTCTGATCGGAACGTCGGCGATCACCCGCGACCGGCCTGTTCTGAGATTTCGGTGGCATGCGGAACGTAGGCGCCGGCTCGGTCGCCGCAGAGGCGCGGCGTCGGAAACACTTTGCCCGGATTGAAAATCGCGTGCGGATCGAACGCGCAACGCACGAAGTTCATCGACTCGAGGTCGGCCTCGCTGAAGGCCTCGCCCATATAGGCCGCCTTGTCGGCGCCGACGCCGTGTTCGCCCGTGATCGAGCCGCCGTGCCGCAAACAGATCCGTAAGATCTCGGCGGCGACTTCTTCGGCGTGGTGCGCCTGTCCCGGGATGCGCCCGTCATAGAGGACGAGCGGGTGTAAGTTGCCGTCGCCGGCATGGAAGACGTTCGCGACACGAAAACCTTCGCGCGCGCACAGGTCGGCGATCTCGCGCAACACGAGCGAAATCTCGGAGCGCGGAATCACGCCGTCTTGGACGTAGTAGTTCGGACTGATGCGGCCCATCGCGGCAAACGCGCTCTTGCGCCCCTTCCACATCAGTTGACGTTCGCGTTCGTCGCGCGGCGTTCGAACCTCGAGCGCTCCGCTCGCGCGCGCGATCTCGACGGCTTGCGCCGCCGTGTGTTCGGCTTCCGCCTCGACCCCATCGACGTCGACCAGCAGCGCAGCGCCGACGTCGAGCGGCCAATCGACGCCGGTCGACTTCACGATCGCCTCGATCGCCAGTTTGTCCATCATCTCGATCGCGGCAGGGACGATGCCGGCGGCGACGATACCCGAGACGCAATTCCCGGCTTCGTCGGTCGACGGGAAGGTCGCGAACAGCGTGCACGTCTTCTCGGGCGTGCGCAGAATTCGTACGACGGCCTCGGTGACGATGCCGACGAGGCCTTCGCTGCCGACGAGCGCCGCCATCAAGTCGTAGCCGACGGCGTCGGAGCACGGCGAACCGATCTCGACCACGTCACCGTCCGACGTTACGACCGTCGCGGAATACACGTGATTGGTCGTGAAGCCATATTTCAAGCAGTGCGCGCCGCCTGAATTCTCGGCGATGTTGCCGCCGATGGAACAGACGCTTTGCGACGACGGGTCGGGCGCGTAGTAATACCCATGTGCCGCGATCGCTTTGGTGACGTCGAGGTTGATCACGCCCGGCTGGAGGCGCATCCGCAGATTTTCGAAGTCGATCTCGAGGATGCGATGCATGCGCGAAAGCCCGATCACGATGCCGTTTTCGACCGGCAACGCACCACCCGAGAGCCCGGTGCCTGCGCCACGCGGAACGATCGGCAAACCGTAACGCCGTGCGATCTTGACAACGCCCGCGACTTCTTCCGTCGTGGCCGGTAACACGACGACCAGCGGCCGGACGCGCGTCCCGGTCAACCCGTCGCACTCATAGACCCGCAGCTCGGCCGGGTCCACGATGCAGTTTTCCGAGCCGACGATCGCCGCCAGCTCGCGCTGGGCGTCGACCGTCTCAGCTGTCCGTAAAATCATTTGCGCTACGCGGAAGCGTTCGCCGGGAGGGCGCCCCCGTCCGTCCCGAAAAGCGCAGCCGCATGAAGACTCAAGTTGGCGTCATGGGTTCGGCCGGGGGCAATCTCTCGCAGGAACAGCTCGCGCGGGCTTATCGGCTCGGGAAGGCGGTCGCGGAACGCGATTGCCTTACGGTGACGGGAGCCTGCCCCGGCTTGCCGGACGCGGCGGCACACGGCGCGCACGATGCCGGCGGCCTCGTCATGGGAATCTCGCCGGCGCACTCGCGCGAGGAGCACGTCGACGTCTATGCCTCGCCGCTCGAACCGTATGACGCGATGGTCTTCTCCGGTTCCGGCTTGATGGGCCGCGAGGTGCACAACATCCATTCCTCCGACTTCGTGATTTTCGTCGGTGGCCGCTCGGGGACGCTCGGCGAGTTCGCGATCGCCTACGATGAAGGGAAGTTGATCGGCGTCCTGACGCACTCCGGCGGGTTGTCGAACGATCTCGCCAAGATCGCCAAGATGACCGGCAAAGAAACGGGCGCGCAGATCATTCAGGACGACGATCCGGTTCAGCTCGTCGAGCGTTGTTTGAAGACCTACGAACAAGCGGCGCGCCCGTTTCTCACGTCGCCGGCACTCGCGCAACCGGCGACACCGACCGCGCGATTCTAGTTCGGCTAGGCGTGCGCGTGCGCGACTGGGCGTTTCTCGTCGAGGTCGAGGACGTCGAACCACGTCTTGACGTCGGTGCGCCCGGGCGCAACCTGCTCGCGCAGTTTCTCGAAGAACCCGGCTCCGGGCGAACCCGGCTGCGGGCGCCAGCTCTCGCGGTTCTCGTTGAACGCAGCGATCTCTTGGGGTGACTTGCGTGCGTAGGCGGTATCGCGCTTGATCCAGTCGCCAATCGCCTGGTCGGTCTTCAGTTCGGCGACCTTCTTCGCGAACGTCGCGCCATCGACGTTCAGAAGCTCGAGCACCGGCTTGTCGTGGGGGCAGTCGTAGTCGTATTCGCCGAGCGTGCCTTCATTAGAGGCCCGCGCTTTGTCGATCACGCGCGCCAGGGAGACCATGCCGAGCATCTTCTCGTGCGGGCTGCGTGGAAATTCTTTGGTAAGGTCCATGTCAGGTTAGAGTTCCTAAGGGTGCAGGGGTTGTGTACCTGCTTAACCGCCCAGGACATTGGGATGGTTGCGACTCACCTGGTTCTGCGATTGCTCTTACCTGCCGCGCAGGGAAGCTACTCAGCGGTCCAGTCGAGCATGCCCTCCCATTCGTCCGGCGCGAATGCCTTTTTCGACTTGATGGCCTCGACGTACTTGCGCTTGCCGGCACGGTTGCCTTTGCCGATCATGACGCAGCCGGCCAGCCGGTTCTGCCAGAAAAACAGCGCACGATAATGTTTCTTTTCGCGATCGATCTTGCGCACCATCTCGAGATCGGTGCGGTATTCCGGCGAGATCCCGAACTGCGTGATCGTCTGCTCGGTGAACAATTTCGATGAGTACTCCGGGACGTCGTGATAGCGAACGTCGCCGCCGGCCATATTGGCCGCGGCGACTTTTCCGTGAGCGCCGGCGTTGTTCCAGGTTCCCATACGGTAATACATCTCGGCGGTCGGATCGTAGAACTCGGCGGCGTCGCCGCCCGCAAAGATCCCTTTGACCGCCGTCTCAAGCCGGTCGTCGCAGACGATGCCGGTGCGAATCTCGACGCCGGTGCCTTCGAGCAACTCGGTATTGATCGTCAAGCCCAAGCCGATGCCCAAACAATCACAGGGAATCTCGAGCCCGCCGCTCGTGATCACCTTGGTCACGACACCGTTCGAGCGAACGACGTCCTTCAGTTCCTCGCCGTAATGAACGTGAACGCCGTCGCCGCGAGCAGCCTCGTCGATCATCTCGCCGGCGATCTCGTCGAGCATCCGCCGCAAGAAGCGCGGGCCGCGTTGCACCCAATGCGTCTCGACGCCGCGTGACGCAAACGCCTCCGCCAACTCGTAGCCGATGAACGAACCGCCGATCGCGACCGCGGCCTTCGCCATCTCGAGTTGCTGCGAGATCGCCTTGGTGTCGTCCATGTACTGAAAATTGTAGACGTTCGCCGCGCCTTGGGCCCCTGGCGTCGGACACGGATTTGGCCGGCCGCCGGTCGCGACCAGGAGCGCGTCGTATGGGTAGCCCGTGCCGTCGGCATACGCGACCTTTTCGACGGCATCGATTCGATCGACGCGCGTGGAAAGATGAAGATCGATGTTCATCTTCTCGTGCCAAGCGACGTCGCGCATCATGACCTTCGCCTCGGGAATCTGTCTGCGCAAGAACGGCGGCAACGAGATCCGGTTGTACAGGCAATACGGCTCGTCGGTAAAGAGCACGATCGAGCACGCCGGATCGGCCTTGCGCAGTTGCTCGGCGCAGGTCGTTCCGGCGAAGCCGTTTCCGACGATTACGTACTTGCGGGCGCTGTCGTTCATCCTACCTCGGCTGGGTCATAAGTCCGTCTCCGGCGGTGGGGATGAGACGTACACTCATGGAAAACCTCGTCACAGAATCCTGGTCAATATGGAAGCCCGACTCGCACAACTTCTCGAATCGATCATCTCGACGACGACCGCCTATGCGTTAGCGCGGCTCGAGTTTGCGTTGCGGCACTCAGAACTCCCGTCTCCGCCGTTGATCGACCGGTTGTCGGACGCGTCCGCAGCCACCTTGCAGGAGCAATGGACGCGAATCGAAGGTCAACTCGACGAGGCGCGCGCGTTTCTCAGCCGCCACGACGACCGGCGCCAGAAGCGAGCCGTCTACGACCCGTCCTTCGCCTGGTTACAGCGAACCCTGCGCGAGCTCGACCAGTACGCCCGTGCCGTCCGCTGGGTCATGACGGTCGAGGATGGGCGCTAAGTCCGCCGAAACTCCGCTCCGTTGCCCACAGTAAGGGAGTTGGAGGGAATCTATGAGTTGGAACGAGACGATGTCGAAGGCCCTGGCGCAGGCGCGCGAACTGCAGCAGCAGACGCTCGACGCCGCCAACCAAGCGACCGAAGACATGAAGCCTCACATGCAAAAGGCGCTCGATCGCGCGCGCGAGCTACAATCAGTCTTCAACAAACACGCCGCCGACTCGAGCGCGACGATGTCGCAGCACGCGCAAAACGCGTCGCAGCATCTGGGCGACTTCATCAATATGGGCTCTAAAGCGATGCGTCAGTCGGCCGAAGAGACGCGCAAGACCGCGCAGCAGATGACCGACCACGCGCAAAAAGTCGTCGAGTCCGTGAGTCAGGCTATGGGGGCGTCGAAACCAAAGTAGGTTCGGGCGACGGCGCTGGCTCGTCGAGAGCCAGGCTGAGTTTTCCGAATCGCGTCAGCGCCTCGGGCCAATCCGCGAGTAGCTGCATCGCGCGCCACGAGCCCGTCGCTTCGGCGTAACGTTGCAGGAGCGCGTGGAGCCGCGCCACATCGGGATCGTCTTCGCGCGCGCTCGTGAAACGGCACGGCGTCGGACCCAACGAGAAACCGTGCGCCGACGGATCGAACTCGTGGTCGCTCACGACAAAGACGGCGCCGCCGCTCATTCCGCTGGCGAAGTTCTTGCCGACCTGACCGAGAACGACGGCAAACCCGGCGGTCATGTACTCGCAGGCGTGATCGCCCGTCCCCTCGACGACTAATTTCGCACCACTATTGCGAACCCCGAAGCGCTCGCCCGCGGTCCCACGAATGAAGCCTTCGCCGCCGCGTGCGCCGTAGAAGCACGCGTTGCCCGCGACCGGTTCGACCTTGTCGCCGTAGCCGCGCACGATCACCCGGCCGCCTTCCATGCTCTTGCCGACGTAATCGTTCGCGTCGCCGGAGAGGTCCAGCGTGATTCCGTCGGTCAGGAACGCGCCGAAACTCTGGCCCGCGCTGCCGTGATAACGAATTACGAGCGAACCGGTCTCCTCGTTTTTGCTGCGGCGCATGACGAACTCGTGCGCGATCCGCGCCCCGACCGCACGATCCGCCGGCGCAATCGGCAGTTCGGGCGTCGTATGCCACGGCTTGCGCGTTCCCGACCATGGACGCTGGACGAGATCGTCGAGATGCGTCGGCTCGACAGCCGGCCTGCGTGGGGTCTGCTGTTGTTCGGGAAGACGCAAGATCTCGGAAAGATCGATGTCGACAAGCCGTGGATCGTCGATGTGGCGCCTTCGCAACAGGTCGGACCGGCCGCGCATTTCGTCGAGCGAACGGACGCCGAGCGCGGCAAGCCTCCGTTGGACGTCACGAGCGACGAAGGTCAGATACGCAATCGCTTCTTCTTCGGTGCCGGCGAATTTCGCGCGCAATGCGGGGTCTTGGGTCGCGATCCCGACCGGACAGGTGTTCTTGTGGCATTGTCGCGCGTAGATGCAGCCGAGTGCGACGAGCAGCGCGCTGCCGAAACCGTATTCGTCCGCGCCGAGCAAGGTCGCAAGGATCACGTCGCGACCGCTCTTGAAGCCGCCGTCGACCCGCAACCTTACGCGCGAACGCAAGCCGTTGGCGAGCAGCGCGTGGTGAGTCTCGACGAGTCCGATCTCCCATGGCAAGCCGGCGTGCTTGATGGAAGAAAGCGGAGAGGCGCCGGTCCCGCCATCGTGGCCGCTGATATGGATCACGTCGGCATCCGCTTTCGCGACGCCGCTCGCAACGTATCCGATCCCTGATTGCGCGACCAGTTTCACCGCGATGCGCGCGTGCGGTGCGGCCCGGCGCAAATCGTAGATCAGCTCGGCGAGATCTTCGATCGAGTAGATGTCGTGGTGCGGCGGCGGTGAGATGAGCGGGACGCCGGGCGGCGCGCCGCGCAGCGCGGCGATCTCCTGACTGACCTTGTGGCCCGGGATCTGCCCGCCTTCGCCCGGTTTCGAGCCTTGCGCCATCTTGATCTCGATTTCGTCGGCGCTCGCGAGATACGAAACGCTGACGCCGAAACGGGCAGAGGCGACTTGTTTGATCTTGCTGCGGCCGCGATCGATCTCGCGCGAGTAGCGAAGCGGATCCTCGCCGCCTTCACCCGAGTTGCTCTTCGCACCGATCCGGTTGACGGCACGCGCGATAACGGCATGAACTTCGACCGCGAGCGCTCCGTGCGACATCGCCGCGGTCGCGAAGTGTCTGACGATCTCTTCGACCGGCTCGACCTCATCGAGCGGCAACGGTTCGCGCAGTGCCTGCGGCTGTAAGAGATCGCGCAAGGTGACGGGGTCGCGCGTCTCCATCGCATCGGAGAGTCGTTCGAAAGCCTCGTAATCGCCGCGCATAGCGCTCGCGCGCAAGACCTTGATCGCATTCGGATCGAACGCGCGGCGAACGCCTTCGCGACGATAGCGGTATGAGCCACGATCCGGCAGCGTGGGGCCGCCGGCATCTTCCGCGCGCGAGTCGGCGAACCACGCTCGCACGTCATCTTCGAGATCGGCGAAGCGCAACGCCGGAGCGTGCCCCTTCATCCCCGGGAAACAAAGGTCCACGATCTCGCCGTGAAGACCGATGGCCTCGAACGTCTGGGCGCCGACGTACGAGCGCAACGTGCAGACGCCCAACTTCGCCATGATCTTGAGCAAGCCGGCACGCAGCGCGGCCATGTATTTCGTCCCGTCGGCTTGCTCGCACGCCGCGCGAAGTCCGAGCCACGGCGTGACGACGTTCGCGCCGGAGCCGATCAGCGCCGCGACCGCGTGCGCGTCACGCGCGTAACCGTCCGCGGCGGCGATCGAGGCTTGCATCCGCAAGCCTTTTTGCACCAGGCGATGGTGGATCGCCCCGACCGCCAGCAGCACCGGGACGCTCGGAACGTCGGTCCGATCGTCGAGGACGAGCAAGCTGACGCCGGCGCAGACCGCCTTCTCGGCCTCGTCGCAGAGCGCGAGCAGGCGCGCCGGCAACGACGTCCCTTCAAAGGAAAGCGAAAGGGGCTCTTGGACGAGTCGCGCGTCGAAACGCAACGCGTCGAAATCCAGCTCCGAGAGGACCGCGCTCTCGAGCGCGACGATCGAGTTCGGGGCCGGCACGTCCCCATGAATGTCGCCCGAGCCGACCCAGGCGCGCAGATCGAAAACCAGTGCTTCACGCAACGGATCGATCGGCGGATTGGTGACCTGCGCGAAGCGTTCGCGCAGATACTCGGCGACCGGGACGCGGCGCTCGAAGAAGGCGAGCGCAGCATCGTCGCCCATCGACGCCGTCGGCTCGGCGCCGCCGGCGAGCACGCCGATGACGTCTTTCAATTCCTCATGCGTGCAACCGAAGCGGCGAAGGTGTCGATGCAGGTCCGGTTTGTCGGGCGCTTCGACCGCGTCGTGCAACGGCAGCTGCCACGATCGGACGACCTCGCGAAAATCGGCGCGTTCGCGCCGCTCGCTGCGAAACTGTTCGGTTTCGACGACTTCGCCGGAGGCGAAACGCACGATGATCCGTCCACCCGGGCCGAGCCGACCGCGGCGCACGATCGGATCGTCCTTGAAGTCGACGATGCCCGCCTCGGAAGCGACCAGCACTTTGTTTGAGGCGGTGCGGCACCAGCGCAACGGTCTCAGACCGGTGCGGTCGAGCGCCGCACCGATGGTGTCGCCATCGGCGAAGACGATCGCGGCCGGACCGTCCCAGGGCTCGACGGTCGGCACGTGCGCGTCGTAGTAGGCGCGCAGGCGCGAATCGTCGCGCTCGATCGCCGGTGCAAGCAACAGATCGACGGCCTCGTCGACACGGTAGCCCGCGCCGCACATCGCGTCGATCGCAACGTTGAAATCGTGTGAATCGGAAGAGCCCGGTTGCGTCTTGATGCCGCGCGCCTCAAGCCAAGCGCGGTTGCCGGTGATCGTGTTGATCTCGCCGTTGTGCGCGATGTGCCGGAAGGGCTGGACCAGCCGCCACGAGGGTGAGGTGTTCGTCGAATAGCGCTGATGGAAGAGCGCGAAGCGGGAGGCGAACGCCTCGTCGCGCAGATCGTCGAAGTACGCGCCCAACTCGTCGGATGAGAGCAAGGCTTTGTAGACCACCGACGTCGCCGACGACGACACCAGCGCTCCCGTCGAGCCGAACTCGCGCAACATCTTCTCGATCGCGCGCGCCGCGCCGCGCATCCGTTCGCGCACGTTGCCCGGCCCCATGTCGACGATCAGCTGCTCGAAGACCGGGCGCGACGCGCGCGCATGCGCCCCCAGGATATCGTCGTGGGTAGGCGGGGTCCGCCAGCGCAGCGGCGTGACGTCCGAGGCGTGAAGCCGCGCCTCGATTTCGGCCCGGATCGCCGCCGCCGCGTCGGGCTCGCGCGGCATGAAGAGGCAGATCGCCGCCAGATGATTCGCCGACGCGCGGAGATCGACGCGCGCTAATTCGCGCGCCAAGAGTTTGCGGGGCGTCTCGCAGAGGATGCCGGCACCGTCGCCGGTGCGGCCATCGGCCGCGCGCGCGCCGCGATGGACCATCGCGCCGGCGGCCTCGAGCGCGAGCGCGATGGTACGATGCGTCGCCGGCCCGCCGAGATCTGCGATGAAGCCGACGCCGCAGGCGTCGTGCTCCTCGTGAACGCCGCCCAAGTGCATCATGGTGGAAGCTCTACTATAGGCCTCACGCGGAGCCGCTGCATTCGCCATATGTCGAAACGCGCCCGCCAACCGTTCACGCCTCGGTCACTCGAGAACGAAAATTCGTTTCAGCGGTGGGGAACGGCAGCGGTGCCGAGAATCGCCAGGGTTCTGTGTCGCACGCAGCTTCGGATCGGCGGCCGCTCGGACCACTCGCGCTGGTTGCCGTGGTGGCCCTAGTGCTATGGGCCGCAATCGAAGTTCTCAGCGGCTTCGTTCTGGTCGTATGGCCGAGCCATTTCGGCTTCAGCATGGAGCCGGACGGGAAGGTCGTCATCGTCGAGCCGAACTCGCCGGCGTCGGAGGCGGGCATCCGCGTCGGCGACCGCATCGCGGTCGAGCGTTTCAGCGCGGGAGACCGCCAGCTGATCCAGTTCTACAAGGTGCCCGGGACGCCGCTTGCGGTGGTCGTCGAACGCGCCGGACAAACGCGCAACGTCAGGCTGGAATCGCGCGTCGTCGCCGCGCGGACGAGCGATTGGGTCACGCTGATCGCCGGGGCCGCCGTCGCGCTCGTCTTCGTCGGAATCGCGACGGCGCTCGTTCTCCTGCGGCCCAACCGCGTGACCTGGGGCTTCTTCCTCTTCGCGTGCGGCTATTCGGTGGTGCAGCTCGGTTCGCTTCAGCTGCTCTTGCGACCACCCTGGTTTGAGGTGCATGCCGCGTTGTTGGGCGTCGCGCTCTTGCTCACGATTTGGGGCGGCGCCGTCTTTATCGCGCGTTTCCCCGACGGATCCGCGACCGGCTGGAGTGCGCTCTACGAGCGGGCGGTTCTGGTCGTCATGCCGTTCGTCGCGGCGGTGTTCGCGTCGACGATCGTCTCGGGAGGGACGTTGCGCGTTACGCTCCTGCGTGTCTATGACGCGGCGCTGCTCGCACTGCTGGTCGCGGCCGTCGTCCTGATCGTCGTGCGTTCGCGTGTCGAAGGCGACGTGGCCGCACGCGCGCGCGGACGCTGGGTGCTCGTCGGCTCCGCCGTTGGGATAGGCGCCCTCACGATCGACTTCGCCTTGCACTTGACCGCGATACCAGGCTTCCCGAACTCTCCACTCGACGTCGTGCTGGGTCTCGTCGTCGTCGTCATTCCGATTTCGGTCGCGTATGCGGTGCTGCGCCACCACGTCATCGACGTCCGCTTCGCGGTCAATCGCGCGCTCGTGTACGGGACGATCACGTCGCTCTTCGTCCTCGCATTCTCGGCGATCGAATGGACGATCGGTCAGAAATTGGCCGACGAACGCGTCGCCGGCTACATCGAGATCGCGGTGGCACTAGCAATCGGTTTTTGGTTCAACCTCTTGCATCGCAGGGTCGAACGGTTCTTCGATCGCATCTTCTTCCGCCACCAGCATAATGCCGAGCAACATCTCGCGCGCGTCGCTACCGCGATCCCTCACGCGACCTCGATGGAAGCCGTCGACCGCTTCATGCTGAACGAGCCGGCCCGAGCGTATCGGCTGACGTCGGCCGCACTCTTTCGCCGAACCGAGGGCGGCGATTTCGAACGCGTCGCGGCGATCGGTTGGCCGCCGGATGCGCCCACCTCGGTGCCGCAGTCCGATCCACTGGTGGCATACCTCTCCGCCGAACGTGCGCCCCTCGACCTCGACGACGTGGGCTGGGCGCCTTCACAACCTTCCGGCACCGATCGTCCGATCGTCGGGGTGCCGATTTCGGTGCGCCATCGCTTGATGGCGTTTGCGCTCTACGGCGCGACCGAGGCCGGCGAGACGCTCGATCCCGACCAGCGGCGGATGTTGCAGCATCTCGCGACCGCCGCCGCCGCCGCGTACGATCATCTCGAGGCCGAGGCGCTGCGTCGCGAGATCGCGAAGTTGCGCGGCAGGCTCGGCGCCACTCCGCAGAGGGCACCGTCGTGAACGTCATGCTTGCGACGCCGATCGAGCCGGAGTTGGTCGAGCGGATTCGCCACGTGGGGCTCGGCTACGAAGTTCTGTGGGAGCCGGACTTGTTGCCGGAGCCGCGCTACCCGTCCGACCACGCGGGCCGGCCGCTCGCGCTCGACGGCGCGCAGCAGGCGCGCTGGGACGCGCTGCTCGCCGAGGCCGACGTCATGTTCGGAATCCCGGGCGACTCACCGGCGCAGCTCGCCGCAACCGTCGGCAAAGCGCCTCGGCTGCGCTGGATACAATGCACGGCCGCCGGAGCCGGAGGGCAGGTTCGCGCCGCAAATCTTTCACCCGCGGATCTCAAACGGATCGTCTTCACGACCTCCGCCGGCGTTCACGGAACGACGCTCGCGGAGTTTTTCTTCATGGGACTGCTCGTGCTGCGCAAAGACCTCAGGCGGCTGGAGCGAGTGCGCGCGCAGCGCTCTTGGGAGCATTGGGCGATGGGTGAACTCAAGGGTTCGACGCTCGCGATCGTCGGGATGGGCGCCATCGGCCTCGCGATTGCGCGCATCGCGCGCGCGTTCGGGATGCGCGTTCTGGGCGTGACGCGCGACGGCCGCGCGTTCGAAGAGATCGACGCTGCCTATCCGACGTCGCACCTCGTTGAGGTCGTCGCGCAGAGCGACGCCGTCGTCGTGACGTTGCCCGGAACGCCGCTGACCGAGGAACTCTTCGGCCGCACCGCGATCGGCGCGATGAAGCGCGACGCCGTCTTCGGCAGCGTCGGTCGCGGAACCGTCGTCGATCAGGACGCGCTCGTCGAGGCGCTCCGCTCCGGGGCGATCGCCGGCGCCGTGCTCGACGTCTTCACGCCGGAACCTCTACCGCCTGACAATCCTCTCTGGACGATGGAGAATGTGGTTTTTTCGCCGCACACGGCGGCGCTCTCGGTTCACGAAAACGCGCGCATCGTCGATCTGTTCTGCGACAACCTCGAACGCTTCGCCGCCGGCCGGCCGCTGCGAAACATCGTCAGCATGACGGAATTCTACTAGGCTCCGCGAAGGCCCAATGCGACCATCATGCGATAGCCGACTTCGAGCGCGCGTTCGTCGATGTCGAAGCGCGCGTTATGGTGCGGGTACGAAGACTCATCGCCGCCGCGCGCGCCGACGATGAAGTACGCCCCCGACCGCTGCTCTTGCATGAACGACATGTCTTCGGCCCACATCACGATCTCGTGCGGGTCGACCATGTTCTCGACACCGACGACCTTTCGGCCGACCTCGCGGACCACGTCGTTCATCTTGCTATCGTTGACGGTCGGCGGGTACGAAAAGTTGTATGACAGTGCGCAATCGACTCGGAGCGCCTCGCCCAGTCCCTTGAGGATGCGCTCCATTCGTTCGGGAATGGAACGCCGGAGCGCCGCGTCAAAGCAGCGCACCGTCCCCATCAAGGTCGCCTTGTCCGGGATCACGTTGAAGGTCGTGCCGGCTTCGAACTTCCCGACCGTGACGACCAGTGGATCTTTCGGTGCGACTTCGCGGCTGACGATCGTCTGCAGCATCGTCACGAGATACGCCCCCGCGACCACCGGATCGATCGCGGTGTGCGGCATCGCGCCGTGACCGCCTCTTCCGGAGATCGTCAACGTGAATTGATCCGCGGAGGCGAAAAACGCGCCGTCGCGGATGCCGATCTTCCCGACGTCGAGCCCGCTGTACAGATGAAGCGCGAAGGTGCGTTCCACGTGCGGATTCTCGAGCGCGCCGTCCTCGATCATCAACCGGTTACCGCCGCTGCCTTCCTCCCCTGGCTGAAAACAGAAGACGAGCGTACCCGAAATCTCTTTGCGCCGCTGGCAGAGCGTACGTGCCGCAGCCAGCAGCATCGCGACGTGGCCGTCGTGACCGCACGCGTGCATGACGCCTACGTTCTCCGACTTATACGGCGCGTCGACCAGTTCGGTGATCGGGAGCGCGTCCATGTCGGCGCGCAACAGCGTCACGGGACCCGGACGACCACCCTTCAGCGTGGCGAGCACGCCGGTTTTTCCGACGCCCGTGCGCAGATCGTCGAGCGGCAGCGCGCGCAACTCAGACTGCACGAAGCTCGCCGTCTCGAACTCGACCAACGACAGCTCGGGGCGGCGGTGGATGTGGCGGCGGACCCGGATGAGCTCGTCGGTCGGGACGCGTTCTGGAGCGATCATTCCCTTGAGTTCTAGGCGGCCTCGGGGGCTCACCCTCCGTGACCGGGTTCGCGTGTTATCGAACGGGATCGGCGGTCGGACGAAGGCTCGTCGTTGTTGACGGAATAGTGCGTCGTGATCTGAATCGACCGCCCGACCGTCGCGCGACCAAGAGATAGAGCGTGGGAACGACGAGCAACGACAATAATGTCGAGGCAATCAATCCGCCGATGACGACGGTGGCCAGCGGCGCCTGGGTTGAACTCCCGGCCTCGATACCGATCGCAAGCGGCAACATCCCTCCCACGGTTGCGAATGTCGTCATGAGGATTGGGCGTAAGCGCATAGGACCGGCGCGCAGCAGCGCCTCGCGCGGCGCTTCCCCTTCCTCGCGCAACTGCTTCGTGAATTCGATCACCAGAATCGCGTTTTTTACGGCAATCCCGACAAGCATGAGGGAACCGATGAAAGCGGTGAGCCCGAAAGCGCGATGTGTGACGACGAGCGCTCCGACGATCCCGACCAGCGAGAGCGGCACGGCCATCATGATAACGAGCGGATCGATGTACGACTCGAATTGCGCGGCGAGAAGCATATAGATCAGAACGATGGCCAAGGCGACGGCCAGGTACAGGGCGCCGAAGCTGTTCTGCCCGCGCATGATCTCCGGCCCAAATTCCCAGCGATAACCCTGAGGCAGCGTGTAATTCCGCATGACTTCGGCAGCATCGATGAGGATCGGGCCGAGTGGGCGTCCGCTGATGGGTGCCTGGATTTCGACCCGGCGCTGACGTGCCTCACGGCTGATTGCGGAGGGGCCGAACCCAGTCGTGATGCTCGCGAGTCCAGCGAGCGTCGATCCGCGTGGGGGAGCAGCAACGCTACCGGGCACCAGTGGGACTGCCGGGGGGCCGGCCGTCGTGAATTCGAGGCCTTGCAGCGAGGACAGCGTACGGCGTTGCACGGGCGAAAGTTCGATGATGATGGGATACTGGATTCCATTGATTTGGTAATAGGACGCGATCGAGCCGTTCGTTGCCGTGCTGATGAACTGCGCGAGATCGCCGGTTCCCAAACCCGATTGCATCAGCCGCAGGCGGTCGATCGTCACTTTGACCTCGGGTTGCGAATTGGTGACGTTCTTGTCCGGGTCGCCGACGCCCGGAATCTGCGCGATCGCCGCCATCACGCCATCGGAAACCGTTTGCAACTGATTGAGGTCCGAGCCGAAGACCTCCAACTCCAGCGCAGTTTGGCCCTGCGAGACTTGCCGCTGAACGATGTCGATCGTCTGGCCGCGCGCAATCGTTCCGACCATCGCGACGCGCAATGCGGCGGCCTGAGCCGGTAGCAACAAATCTTCTCGTCGCGCGCGGCCGCTCAGACGCACCCGCCAGTCGCTGACGAAGGCGGCAGCCGCGGAACTGCTCGTCCCCGGCTTGAGCGTCAATTGCAGGGTCGCGCGGTTCGTGATCGAGCGCGTGTTGTTTCCGGCTCCGGTCTCACCCACGGTCGCTCCGACCGCAACGACTCGTGGATCTTGGCGAAATGCCTCCTCGATCGCCCGAGAAACTCGATCGGTGATCTCGAGTGCCGTACCGTTGGGTGTTTGAAGCCCGAATTGCACGAAGCGCGAGTCCGAGGGCGGGAAAATTTCGGTCGGAATGACGCCGAGGCGAAGGGCAAGCAACGTGATGACGAACAAGGCTGCCGCCGAGCTTAACACCGGCAGCGGTCGATCTAAGCAGAATGCCAGGGCAGCTCGGTACGCGTTTTCAAACCGCCCGTAAAGCCGATCGAAGCCCTCGGCAAACCGACCAGGCCCGTCACGCGTCTGCGACGGCGCTTTTCCGGCGTCACGACGAAGCAGTTCCGCAGACAGCATCGGTACCGCCGTGACCGCAACAAGCAGCGAAATACCGACTGCGGTCATCACGATGATCGCGAAGGGTCCAAAAATCAGTCCTTGCAGTCCCGGAATCAGCATGAGCGGGAAGAATACGGTGACGACCGTTACGGTGGAGGCAAAGACCGCTCCGAAGATCTGCGTCGTCGCCGCCTCCGCCGCCTCCGCCGGCGGCATGCCGCTGCGCAAGAAGCGCGATATGTTCTCGATCACGACCACAGCATCGTCGACGATCAACCCGACCGCCAGCGCCAGCCCTCCAAGGGTCATCACGTTGAGAGTTTCGTGAAAAACATACGCTACGAACAGCGTACCGAGTATCGAGACCGGCAGCGATACGGCAACAATAACGGTAGCTCGCCATGAATGGAGGAAAACAAGGATGATGAGAACGGCCAGAACCATTCCGTATATCGCCGTGTGTTCCAGCGACGCGACGGCAGACAGGATGAATTCGCGCTGATCGAGCATGGTGGCGAATTTGATCGTCGGGTAACGTTGTGCGATCTCGCCGATCTTTGCATCCAATCCGGTCGCGACGGCGACGATGTTGGCGTCCGGCTGAGCGGTAATCGTCAAGAGCACCGACGGCGATCCATCGAGCCGCGAGAAGACACGCTGTTCCTGAATCGCGTCGCGAACGGTCGCTACGTCGCGCAGGCGTAGCGGGATACCGTTCGAAACGGCGACGACGGTGTCGGCGATCTGATTCGGCGCCTTGAACAGCGCGTTGGTTCGGATACCGTACTCGTTTTGCCCGATCTTTATCACGCCGGCCGGAAGGTCCACGTTCTCGTTCTTGATGCGGGTCAGCAGCATGTCGATTGGAATGCCGGCGGCCGCGAGTTTGTGCTCGTCAGGTTCGATCGTAATCGCTCGCTGCGTCACCCCCGAGATGCCCACGCTCCCGACGCCGCGAACCGAAGCGAACTCGTCGGAGAGCTGATTGACCATCAGATCGGAGAGGTCGCGCTGAGTGCGCGACGTGTCCGTGACCTCCAGGGTCAGTACCGGCGTCGCGTTCGGGTCTGCCTTGGCGATTTGGGGCTCCTGCAGAGCCGGGTCGTTGGGCAAGGAAGCTCGGATGCGGGCAACTTGCTGCTGCACGTCCACCGCAGCAACGTTGATGTCGGTGCCGAATTCGAACTGCACGCGAACGGTGGAAAGCCCTTCGAACGAATTTGATTCGAGGATGTCGATCCCCGAAACGCGACTCACCGCATTTTCGATCGGACGCGTCACGCTGGTTTCGATCGTTTCGGGAGAGACGTTACTATAGGCGACGCTAACGCTGACAACGGGCGGCGCGAACGTCGGGAGCAACGCTACGGCGAGGCGCGGCGCCGCAAACAACCCAAGGACGACGATCGCCAGGGAAAGCATCGCGACGGCGACTCGACGATTTACGGCAAAACGGGCGACCGACATGGGAGCCCTGTGATTTACCGTGCGCGCTCGAGGCTCTTCTTGACCAGCTCGGCGAGGGCGGCTGGGTCTCGGGGGTTCCGGCGAGGGAGCGATTTTCGCATCGCGAAAGGAAAGGGGGTCCTCGTGAGGAGAGAACGCGAGGTTCGTCCCAGGGGAGGTTTGGATGGCCAAAGCGGTCGAGTCGCTCGCTTTCGAGCGACACGGGCTCAGCGACGAGCAGCTGCGCTGGGCGCTGCGCAACATGCATCTGCAGCGCACGATCGACAACCGCGGCTTCCAACTCAATCGTCAGGGCAAAATCCCGTTTGCGACCGGAAGCGAAGGCCACGAAGGGATTCACGCCGGCGCCGCGCTCGCATTCAACCGCGGCAAAGACATCTTGGTTCCGTACTATCGCGACGTCGGACTCTGCATAGGAGTCGGAATGGATCCGTTCGACGTTCTGCTCGGGATGTTCGCGCGCGGCGCGGAGCGCCAGGGCGGGCGTCAGTTTCCGAGCCACTTCACGCATCACGCGATCGGCATCATGTCGTTCTCATCGATTATTGCGGCGCATTGTCCGCACGCAGCCGGCGCCGCGTACAGCATGAAGTACCGCAAGGAAAGTGACCGTGCCGTACTTTGCTGTTTCGGGGACGGTTCGACCAGCGAAGGCGAGTGGCACGAGGCGATGAATTTTTCTGCGATCCAGAACTTGCCGATCGTCTGGCTCTGCGAGAACAACGAGTGGGCGATTTCGACGCCGCGCCATCATCAGATGGCGATCAAGGACGTCATTCAAAAGGCCGTCGGTTACGGGATGCCTGGCGTGCTCTGCGACGGCTCGGATCCGATCGCGGTCTACCAGACGGTAAAAGAGGCGCTCGATCGCGCGCGCACCGGCGGCGGCCCCACCCTGGTCGAGGCGAAGTGTTATCGCTTCCTCTCGCACACGACCGACGACGACGACCGCACGTATCGCACGCGCGAAGAGATCGAGAAGCATCGCTCCCTCGATCCGATTCCGAATTACGAGCGTTTTTTGCTCGAGCACGGCGTCATCACGCCCGAGGAAATCGAGGCGCTGAAGAAAGACGTATTGCGCGAGGTCAACGAGATCACCGATCGCGCCGAGGCGTTACCCTATCCCGAACCCTCGCAACTCTACGTGAACGTTTACGAAGGGACGCACGAGCCATGGCTGTAGCGACGACCGGGACGACCAGGATGAACAACGTCGAGGCCGTTCGACACACGCTGTACGAGGCGCTCAAGGCCGACCCGAAGGCGCTGATCATGGGCGAGGACGTCGGCGCGCGCGGCAACGTTTTCTTGATCACCAAAGGCTTCTTGGACGAGTTCGGGCCCGAGCGGATCATCGACACCCCG